>JBATTJ010000150.1:0-9749 GCA_049670485.1 Sulfitobacter sp. | reverse complement strand
GTTCCAGTGTTAAAGCTCTTGCGCCGTCATATTGAGCGCGATTGTGCGACCTAATGCATAGGAAATATCCTCATACATCGGATCGAATCCCGCAAATAAACCCGCGTTGAGGGCCTGACCCGTCGGTGTGACGGCAAAGTCGGCGTATATCGTCAGCTCCTCGAGCGTGAGTGGGCTGTAGGCCAGCGACAGGAAAGCACCGAGCCAGCTTTCGGTGTCCATCGTAATCTCCTCTTGCGAGGCCATCACATCTTCAAGGATTTCCGCTTCTGACAATGTATAGACCTCACCATCGACCAGCGCGCGCAGAAACTGGAAGTTAGAATTGAGCGCGGATGCCACATTGCGGTTCACCAGATCTCCGGTCTCTATCATCCGGTCAATCTGGACTAGTCGGGGGTCGTCCGTGTCGAGGGATTGCGCATATTTCGCGCGCGCTTGTGCCTCAATCTCGCTGTCTGCCATGGCAAGGCGCGCAGAGTTCTCCAACTCGATTATCTTAGTCCCGAGATCGGAGGCGAAAAAGGTGATCGCTTCCTCCAGCATGTCGCCGTCGAGCGCAGGTTCAAGCCCTGCGCGAATACCCTCGGCCAACCGCTCGGGATCATAGATGCGGGCGACCTGCTGCGTCCATGCAGCACCGCCCTGCCCGTCGAGCCAATCGCGGCTCAGCGTATTTCCATAAGTGACACCCTCACGGTGCAAAATCCTGCTGAGTTCGCGGATTTGCAGCACGTCCATCAAAACTGTGTGACGCGCCCCCGCCCAGAGTGGCAAGGCCGTCAGAACAACAAGGAAAGTGGCAAGCAGGTGTCGCATTTACAAATCCTGGCTGGGTTGCATGACGCGCAGGCGCTCTGCGACCGCCTCGAACCGGTTTGCCATAATCTCGTACTGCACCGCGTTCATGAGGCCGTAGACCTCTTTCATATCCGGATGCTCAAGCGCTTCGGCATAGGTAATCATCTCCGCATCCGAGAAGGCCTGATAGGTATAGGCCGAGCTCTCAAGCGCGCTACGGCGCAGATTGCTGCGCAACTCGTCTTCCTGACTGCGCATGGCCTCGCGCAGATCAGGCTCATCCATCTGAAGCTCGATCACGCCGGCCCCTGCTGCCGCCATCAGGAACCGGATCTGCACCTCCTGAATAGAGCGGACCGAGCTGTCTTCGTTCCCACTTGCCGCGTTCAACCGCTCAAGAATAGCGACACGTGGAGAGTCGATGCTGTTCAATCCCTCGATGATCTGGCTGCCGCTTTCGGACTTAAGCCCGTCTTCCTCAATCATATGCGACCGGTTCTCGACCTCGACCAGCCGTCTGCCCAGATCAGTCGCGTAAAACTCCGCAGCATGGCTCAAAAGCGGCTCTGAAAGTGTCTTGCCAAGGATGTCGATGGCCATGTCATGCATCAGCCCGGTCTCGAAAACCTCGCTCACCAGACGTTTCCACTCTGACCCGAAATCAGCCGCCTCAAGTCCCAGCATCAAAGGCGCTGAGTCTGCCGATAGCCGGATGCTTTCAAGAGCGACGTCGAAACCGGTGACTTCCAAAAATGCCTCAAGACGCTCGACCTCGGCGGGTTGGAATTCCTCGCTCTGCGTTTGCGCGCTCAGCGGTCCTGCGAAGGTTGTAAATCCGCCCGCTCCCAACATGACAGCGACGGTAGGGATGATCATGGCTCTGCGGATCGAATACATGGGGCGCGTCCTTCGCGTTGATTGATGCAATCCTACTTAATATGTCCGCTGCCACAATCAAATACCCCCCGATTGGCAAAGTTGCGCCAACCCCCTCTTGAAGCCGGTCCAAATCCCGACTAGAGCCACCCCACGATCCCCGCGGAGAGGTGCCGGAGTGGTCGAACGGGACGGTTTCGAAAACCGTTGAGGGTGCAAGCCTTCCCAGGGTTCGAATCCCTGTCTCTCCGCCATTAGTTATACTAGCGAGAAAAATTGAAAATTCCTTCAGACTTAGGCACCAATAAATTTAGAAAGTATCTTGGTAATGTTACCATGAGCTTTTAAGTTTGCTGGACCTGCTTTTGAACTCAATGCACACACTAAAGTGATCCTGTTTTGTTTGAATTCTGTAAATACTTAGCATTTGATTGTAATCCAAAATAAAGTTCGCATTGAAAATTGTTGGATTAAATAATCAGCAAAAGATCAGTTGGATCCGTGATTCCTCTAGATTTTTTACCTGAGGTTTACCTTAGATTAAATCCTGATGTTGCTGCGGCGGGAGTAGACCCTGTAGAGCATTTTTTGGAGTATGGTTATTCGGAGGGAAGAACCTATTCTGAAGTCCAAGCTTCACAGGATCCAGTCAGTGAATTCGCATCTGGTCTTCCGACCAAGCAGGCCATTGCTGATATATTTAGCTGCGAGTGGTCAAGCGAGTTTCCTTCTTCTTTCGGGATAAAAACCGAGCCGGGCCATGCCAAGTTATTTATTGACGACCGTATTGTTGCACTTGAGCAAAATCTGGGACCTGTAGCAGGGAAATCCGTATTAGAGTTGGGACCATTAGAAGCTGCACATACTTTTATGTTGCATGAATTTGGTGCCGCACAGATTACCTCAGTCGAATCAAACAAAAGGGCATTCCTAAAGTGCCTTGCTGTAAAAGAGATATTTTCGTTGTCTCGTGCTAGTTTCCTGCTGGGTGATGGAAACAGCTACCTAGAACAAACAGAAGACAGTTATGATGTGATCCTTGCTAGCGGTATATTGTACCACATGACTGATCCTTTGAGGCTCCTTTCCGCGATTACTGCAAGAACCGATAGGGTCTTTCTC
Organism: Sulfitobacter sp.; assembly: GCA_049670485.1. Classification (GTDB taxonomy): domain Bacteria; phylum Pseudomonadota; class Alphaproteobacteria; order Rhodobacterales; family Rhodobacteraceae; genus Sulfitobacter. Next base: position 6,950 of record JBATTJ010000150.1, on the reverse strand, counting down.
TGGACACATTATTACGATGAAGAGATATTGCGAAAACGTTCTGATTGGAGCTTTTTTGACGAGCCTCACAAGTTAAGACCGGGAAAAAATTTTTATGGAGCTAAAAGAAGTTATCCGGAAACCGCGTTGTCATGGACAGGTTTCTCCGGAGGTGATCAACCGCACGCGGTTTGGATGACGCGCCAGTCGATACTCGATTTCTTTGATGAACAAGGCTTTTCGAATATCATTGTCGAGTTTGATGCCAAGGACCATCCTAACGGTCCATCATTTGCTGTTAGCGCATTTCGAAAGTAAACATTACTACCTAACTCACGTTTGTGCACTTATCGCACTGTTCTAGTCTCTCAGGTAGTCTGACTTTTCGCCTTGGCTGACCCAATTTAGCTATTAAGGCGAACCTGTATTTGATCTCCGCTAAACTTACCAAAGGGGGGGCGAGTGTTCTTTTTAATCTCATAAATAGTTCAATTTTCTTGTTGGATTGTGATCCCTGAGCTGACCCAACAATCCTACCCCTCCGCTTCTTCACCACTCTCTGCCTTGAACCCCAAAGCCACCACAAACTTCTCTGAACTGTCTGCCCGGCTCGAGGGTGGTTTGAAATTCGCAACTTTGGTGAAGCGCTGTTTGAGCAGCTTTTGCAGATCACCCTCTGCACCGCCGGCCAGCGTTTTGGCGATGAAGGTACCGCCCTCGTCCAGCACATCGAACGCGAAATAGGCTGCGGCCTCGCACAATGCGATGATGCGGTTGTGGTCGGTTTGCTTGTGCCCAGAGGACGACGCCGCCATGTCTGACATTACAACATCCGCGCGCCCGCCAAGCCATTCCTTGACCTTGATATCGGCGTCGTCTTCCATGAAATCCAACTGGTGTATGTCGCAGCCCGCAATGGGCTCCATCTCCTGCAGGTCGACGGCGAGGATTGTGCCGACAGCCTTGCCGCCCTTTTCACCCAGAATGTTGGAACGTTTTACCGCCACCTGACACCAGCCACCGGGTGCCGCGCCCAGATCGACGATCCGCGCGCCGGGCACCAAAAAGCGGTATTTGTCATCCAGCTCCATAATCTTGAACGCCGCACGGCCCCGGTATCCTTCCGCCTTGGCGCGTTTGACATATGGATCGTTGAGCTGCCGCTGCAACCAGCGGGTCGAGCTGAGCTTGCGGCCGCGCGCAGACTTGACCTTGACCTTCAGGTCACGCTGACCGCGTCCTGATGTGTTTTTCCCTGTCGGCGTCTTGCCCATCAGAATGTTCCCTCTTCGAGCACGCCATCCGCGCTCATTTGTGCGTATAGCAGACCTTCGCGCAGACCGCGATCCGCCACGCTGAGCCGGTCTGTGGGCCAGCAGCGCATCAGTGCCTGCAAGATCGCCGCCCCCGACATGATCAACGCGGAACGGTCGTTGCCGATGCACGGATCGACTTCACGGCCCTGCGGCCCCATGGCGAGGTATTTGTGAATGACTTTGTCGATTTCAACGCTTGTCATGCTCAGCCCGTCAACTTTGGTCCGGTCATAGCGGCGCAAGCCCAGATGGCTTGCCGCGACTGTTGTGACCGTGCCGGAGGTGCCGACAATCTGGAACCTCTCTTGCGATTGGGCCGATTGATAGGGCGTGAAATCAGTGAGGTTTTCCTCAAAGAACCAACTCATGAGGGCGAACCGCGCCGCGTCATCCTCCACGTCCGAGAATTGATCACGCAACGTGGCCACGCCGAGCGGCACACTGATCCAGTCGACCACACGCGCGGCCGGAATATCGGTCGGTGCCTGAACAAAGCCGTTGTGAAGCCGCATGATGGATTGCGCGCGGTCCTTCTCGGGAACTTTAGAGATGTCGATCCACACCAACTCTGTAGAGCCGCCGCCGATGTCTACAACCAGCAGGTTATCCGTGCGCGGGCTGACCAGCGGCGCGCAGGATATAACGGCAAGCTGGGCCTCCTGCTCGGGCGCGATAATCTCGAGCCTCAGACCCGTCTCGCGGGTGATGCGGCGCATGAAGTCTTCACCGTTGAGCGCACGGCGGCAAGCTTCGGTCGCGACAAGGCGCATGCGTTTGACTTTGTTGCGGCGCAGTTTTTGCTGACAGATGCGCAATGCCTGTATGGTACGCGTCATTGATCCGCGCGACAATCGCCCGGTTTTCTCAAGCCCTGCGCCCAATTGCACAGATTTCGAAAAACTATCCACCACATGAAACCCCCCGCCTTTCGGCTGGGCGATCAACATGCGACAGCTATTTGTGCCCAGATCTAGGGCCGCATAAAGGTCGTTCGATCCGGACGAAACTGGCGCGGGGCTCAGAACCGTCGATGTTTTCCGTTCGAGCGCGCCCGCACCTCTGGAGCGCTTTGGCGCCATGGGTTGCGCCTTTCATTACGAGTTACCATGACGATACGTGTCAAAGGCGTTTCACGCAAGGACCGCCACACGCAATCGGGCCTCTTTTTAATGCGCCTCACGATGATCATGTGCGCAATGGGCCTGCGCGCACCTCGCGCATTGAAACACAGTGGCGTAGACAAAGGTCGCGGACGGGTTCGGTATTGTCGAAATTGGCAGTCGGGCGAAACACCCCATCCGTTACAGAGGGCGGAACGCCGATACCGGCACGGGAGGAATCGCATATGGCAAACGTCGTGATCGTATACTGGCGGGACATTCCTGCGCAGGTTATCGTGGGAAAAGGCCGCCGTGGGGAGAAGCGTATTCTGCCAGAGCGGTTCGAGCAGGCCATTGATCGCGCCGCCATGAAAGTGGGCGCAGAAGACACCGACGCCTATCTGGCTGAGTGGCGCAAATCAGATCCTGTCATAATTGAGGGTGAGGATGCGGCAGTCGCTGATGCAGAAGCGGCGCGTCTGGATGCGGAATATGACCGCGACCGCATCAAGGCTTTGATTGCAAATGATGGTTGGGCCTGACCCCACCCCTTTCCCGAAAGATAAGGAGCCGCCCCATGGCACTGTTTGATTTTCGCAAAAAGACCGAAACGCCCGACGAGGTAAACCCGCAAGTCGAGCATTTCTTGCAGGATTTCTCAATCGAGGTCATGCCGCGCACCGCCGAGAAGGTTGAGGATTTCCGCGCCCTTTTGCCGGAAGGCACCCGCGTCTACATCGCCCATATCGAAGGTACCCCGATTGACGAGATGGTTGCCACAGCCAAGCGGCTCAATGATGGCGGCTATAAGGTTATGCCGCATTTTCCCGCCCGTATTATCAAGGATCATGCAACCCTCGCCGATTGGATCGCGCGCTATCAGGGTGAGGCGGACGTAAAGCAGGCGCTCTTGCTGGCGGGTGGTGTCGAGAAGCCGCACGGTGATTTCTCCGACAGCATGCAGTTGATGGAAACGGGTCTTTTTGATGCGGCAGGATTCACCCGTTTGCACGTCGCGGGCCATCCCGAAGGCAACCGTGATATCGACGCCAAAGGCACCAATAACGTGGACGCCGCCCTGCTGTGGAAAAACGAGTTCCAGACCAGAACAGACGCCAAAATGGCGATTGCGACGCAGTTTGCATTCGAGGCCAAGCCGATCATCGCATGGGCCGACAGTTTAGCGGCGGCAGGCATCACATTGCCGGTGCACATCGGGATCGCAGGTCCCGCAAAACTTCAAACGCTGATCAAATTCGCCATCGCGTGCGGTGTCGGTCCCTCCCTCAAAGTGCTGCAAAAACGGGCGATGGATGTGACCAAGCTGCTTTTGCCCTATGAGCCCAATGATATCATTGCACAGCTTGCGGCGCACAAGGCTGCAAACCCTGATTTCAACATCTCCCATGTGCACTTCTTCCCGCTTGGCGGGATCAAGACGAACGCCACATGGGCACATACACACGGCGGCGCCGCTGCCGTCCCTGCCAACGCCTCCTGAAGGACCCCTGCGCATGACCAGAACGATTGTCGAATCCAAGACCAAAACCGCCATCATCGGCTTTGACCAGCCGTTCTGCGTCATCGGGGAGCGGATAAACCCAACAGGCCGCAAGATCCTCGCCGAAGAGCTTGAGCGCGGCGATTTCAGCCGTGTTGAGGCAGACGCTATCGCGCAAGTCGCTGCAGGCGCGAATATCCTCGATGTGAACTCAGGCGCTGTCTTCTCGAACAAGATGGCCGAAGACCCCCGTTATGCCGACAACAACTTTGTCGAGCCGATTTTGATGCCCGAAATGATCCGCCGCGTGCAGGCCGTGACCGATTGCCCGATCTGCATCGACAGCTCGGTGCCCGGCGCGCTGGAAAACGGGCTCGAAGCATGTGAAGGCCGCCCCCTGCTCAACTCCGTCACAGGCGAGGAAGAGCGGCTCGAACTGGTTCTCCCATTGGTCAAGAAATACAATGTGCCTGTCGTCGCGATCAGCAATGATGACACCGGCATTTCCGAAGACCCCGATGTCCGGTTTGCTGTGGCCAAAAAGATCGTCGAGCGGGCGGCGGATTTCGGCATCCCGGCCCATGACATCGTGGTCGACCCCCTCGTGATGCCGATCGGTGCCATGGCCACTGCGGGCCATCAGGTGTTCACGCTTGTGCGCCGCCTGCGCGAAGAGCTGGGTGTGAATACGACCTGCGGCGCATCCAACATCAGCTTTGGCTTGCCCAACCGTCACGGGATAAACAATGCGTTTTTGCCCATGGCCATGGGGGCGGGCATGACGTCTGCCATTATGAACCCTGTCGCCTTGCCCATCAACGCGGCCAAGATTGCAGAGAAGAAGGCGGAACTCGAAGCGCTTGGTCTTGTTCTGCCCGAAGGCATGGATGACGAAGTCTTTGTGCAGCTGTTTGGTATGGGCTCCACCCTGCCCCGTCCAGGCAAAGAGATGGAAGCAATTCGTGCGGCGAACTTCTTGTTTGACCGTGACCCGCATGGCGGTGACTGGATCAAGTTCAACAAAGTGGCACCTAAAGCAGGTCAAGAAGGCCGCGGGCGTGCCGGCCGCGTGGGTGGCCGCCGCCGCGGCTAGGTTTCGCGTAAAAACTGCGTCGCATGCGAAACTGTCTGCGGCGCAGCATTACAGTCGGGATATGTGAGATCAGCAGCGAGATACGGCGGGCAAAACAGCCTATGCCTGCTTTGAATACATGTCCGCGTGAGCCTGTTTGCTAAAGCGAACAAGTGGCTTTTTGTTTTTCAGATGGCGCATCACCAATTTCTTTTGCAGATTTCCGGGCGGTATATAACGGGCCGGCTCGGGCTCATATGCAAGTTCTGCGACTTCCGGAAAGATACTGAGGATTTCGTTCTGTGCTTCAATGCTCACTGATTTCATCGCCTCGGGGCCGGTAAACAGGCTTTCTGTCGGCGCGCGCTCTGCATAAATGATTTCGTGGCGATCAAACAAAATATGGACATACTCAACGGTATCGACCTTGTCGTCGACAAATACACCTGGAAGCTCTGTCAGCTTTATCGCCGGTATAAGCACTTCGGGTGTGTCGAACATACGCTCCGCAATGACCGATTGGACCAGCATCCTGTGCTGCCGTGAGACCAGCAAATCGCGCGCCGGAAAGCCGTTCCCGAGGCTGTTTGCGAGAATACGAACGGGGCGCAGGTTTGGCCGTGCGGCCAATTCTGCGCCGGAAAACTTGCGTCGACCGATCCAGCGGATCTGTTGCAACCCGTTTTCCTGTGTTGGGATGAAATCGCCGACCTCGAGATCCTCGACCGGTCTTTCGCCCTGCGCCGTATCGACCAAAGTACCGCACACAAGGCAGGGAATGCCGGTCCCGTTCTCAAACCGGCTGTATTCAATTGTTTGCCCCGTAGGCAGCGTGAACGACCCGTTAGACAGAACGTAACTTTCGCCCAGAACGACCGTAAACGTTCCCAAAGCATCAGTTACCACCGTTCCTTCCGGTAAATTGAGCGAGTCTGTTCCCGCATCACCACGAAGTTCAGCATCAACGGTGCTGTTGACAAAATTAAGGACATCATCACCCGTACCCAACCTGAGGCTGCCAATTTGTGCCCCGTCGACGCTGATCGTATCATTGCCCTCATCGCCCCGAACGCGGGCCGTAACGGTACTGTCCGTAATCGTGATTACGTCGTCACCTATATCGCCTTCAAGATTTTCAGAAATCGTGCTGTCGGTGACGGTGATGGTATCGTTGCCATCCCCACCGCGGATGTTTTCGATAGGCGTGCCCTGTGGGCTGCCGTTTACCGTGCCCTCATCGTTTGTGACGTCAATATCATCGTCGCCTGCTGTACCTTCAATACGTGGCATACTAGAACCCAAAGCCTCACTTTATTAAAATGTGGAAACAACCACCTATCGAATTTAACGATTAGCAGGCCGAAGATATTCATCGGCAAAACTTGATTAATATTTGAATTACAATGTGTTGCGGTTGTGGCAAAAAATGGTCGTAGGTTGCCCTTATTCATCGCTTGTTAAGGGTGTCAGCTCAATTGTTAAGCATTTATTATAACACGCTTAGGAAGATTTCCCTATTTATAGGACTAAAACACACCCTTTGCCCGATAGCGTATTGTTGTATTTGCGCAAACTAGCGCTACCTCACGTTTGCGTGACTGGTTGGATTTGCGGCATTTAGGGAGGGCGAACTGTCTTTGAATTACGCTTGGCAAATAGTTTGTCTGGCCAGCAAGACGTAATTCTTCGCCACTAGCAGCGCATGACATTGTAGCTTTCACAATTGTCGCTCTACTCTGGTCACACTGACCACAACATCTTCTGTCAACGAAACATGCTGTCTTCAACGGGGCTGATGGCTACAGCCAATTACCCCTAATGCTATCACAATCAAGGATATGGTGACCGATCTTGAGGGGTGAGGCCCCTCTCATATCTCTAACAGACCGTTAAAAATAGCGTCAGCCATAAGAAAAGGCGCGTTTTGAAATTAACTCAAAACGCGCCTTATGTGTTTATACTTTGAGAGGTGTGTCGCTGCG
>JBATTJ010000149.1:0-87086 GCA_049670485.1 Sulfitobacter sp. | reverse complement strand
CCGTATCTCCGGCACCGTAAGAGGGATAAGCGTGCTTGCAGGATCGCGCGTTAAGCAAGGTGATTTGCTGGTCGAGCTTGATACAGAGCTATTGGCAATCCTGCAGGCACAGGCGGATGCCCAGATGGCCGAAGCAAATGCTGCCATCGGCACGGCAGAGTTGCGGGTTGCGCGTGCAGAAACCGTATTCGGTCGGGTGGACGCATTACGCGATTCAAGTGCCTTCAGTCAGGGCCGGTTTGACGAGGTGCAAGCGGATCTGTCTGAGGCGCGGTCACAATTGGCTGAGGCCAACGCGCGTCAAAAGAGCATTGATGCCGAGGTAGCCGAAGCGCGGTATCAGCTTGAACGCAGCAAGATCACAGCCCCTTTCTCAGGCACCGTCATCGAAGTGGCCACAATTCCGGGCGCGTTTATTCAGGCTGGTACGCCCGTTGTTCGATTACTTGATACAGACTCGTTCGAAGTACAGGCGAGCGTGCCTGCGCGTCTTATCGGTGCACTGGAGCCCGGTCAAAGCATGACGGCCAACCTTGAAACCGGCGAAACTCTGGCGCTTGAGTTGCGTGCGATTTTGCCGATTGAAAGTATCTCGACGCGCACACGTTCTGTCCGGTTTGCTGTGGCCGATCTGGATGCGGTGCCAAATGCTGCCGTTGGCCAATCCATCACTGTGCAAATTCCCGTCGGTGTCGCCCGCGATGTGCTGTCGGTGCCCAAAGATGCGCTGGTGCAGGCGCGGGGTGGTTGGACCGTTTTCGTAGCGGATGAAGGCAAAGCACAGCCGCGCACGGTTGAGATCGGTGTGCCCTTGGGCAACCAATACGAGGTGATGAGCGGTCTGGCCGTCGGTGATCTGGTGGTGGTGCGCGGGAACGAGCGGCTCCGGCCTGGACAAGATATCGCGCCGACGCCTTTGGGGACCAACTGATGGATATCATCCGCTTTGCCATCGACCGGCCTGTTGCTGTTGTAGCGGCTGTGATGATGGCGGTGCTGTTTGGTCTTATCGCATTGTCGCGTATCCCGATCCAGCTCGCGCCGGATGTGCGCAAACCCATCGTTGTGATCGAAACCACGTGGCCCGGTGCCGCACCGACGGAGGTTGAGCGGGAAATCGTCAACCCTCAGGAGGAAGCGCTGCGCGGTCTCGAAGGGCTGGAGATCATGACATCGCGGTCACGCACGGGTCAGGCCGAGGTCACGCTTGAATTCGGGGTTGGTACGAACATGAGCCAATCTTTGTTGCTGGTCTCCAACCGGCTTGACCGTGTGAGTGGATACCCCGACGAGGCGAACGAGCCGTCGCTGAACACCTCGGGCGCAGATGACAGCCCCATTGCGTGGGTGCTGCTCACCGCAAAGGAAGGCAATGACAGGTCAATGCCAACCTATGGCGATTTTGTCGAAGACGTCATCAAGGACCGGCTTGAACGGATAGAGGGGGTATCGGCGGTCAACGTTTTTGGTGGTGTGACGCGTGAATTGCAGGTTGTAGTCGATCCACGCCGCCTGTCGCGGTTTGGCCTTACGGTGCCAGAGGTTGTACGCATCTTGCGTGCCGAGAATATTTCGATTTCCGCAGGTGATGTGGACGAAGGCAAACGACGATACGTCGTGCGCACCCAAGGTAATCTCAACACCGAAGATGCCATTCGCAATGTCGTCCTCCGTTCAAGTGCGGCTGAGGGCGGCACAGGCCGCGTGCGTGTGTCAGATGTGGCCGAAGTTGGATTTGCCTACAAAGATCCCACCAGCCGCCTGCGGTATAAGGGTGAACCGGGTCTGGCGTTTAACGTCGTCCGCGAATCCGGTGCAAACGTCATCACCGTCATGGAAGAGCTGCGCACCACATTGGCAGAGCTTGAGGAAGGGCCGATCACTGCTGCAGGCCTTGATGTGGAGCAGGTTTATGATGAGACGATTTATATTGACGGAGCAATTTCGCTGGTGGTGCAAAACATCTGGATTGGTGGTTTGCTTGCCGCGTTGATCCTTATGCTTTTCCTGCGCTCACCGCGTGCGACGATTGTGGTATCACTGTCGATTCCTGTCTCGATTGTCGCCACGTTCGTGGTCATGGCGATCACTGGACGCACCCTCAACGTGATTTCGCTTGCGGGCATCGCCTTTGCCGTTGGGATGATCGTGGATGCCGCGATTGTCGTTCTGGAGAATATCTATCGATTGCGCGAGGCCGGAAAGTCGCGGCGCGAAGCGGCCTATCTCGGGGCGTCGCAGGTTTGGGGTGCGATCCTAGTATCGGCGCTGACGACCGTTTTGGTATTTGTGCCAATCCTGATTATGCAGCTTGAGGCAGGGCAGCTCTTCCGTGACATCGCTGTGGCGATTTCCGTCTCGGTGTTGCTGTCGCTGGTGGTGGCGGTCACTGTGATCCCCGCATTGGCCAGCCGCCTTCTAAGCGCGAAGGATCAAAAGCCGGTGCGCATCTGGGGTCTTGATCACATCGCCATCGGATTTCGCGAATTGGTCATGGCTTATGTTCGCATGACTGTGCGGTTCCGGCTTGTCGGTATATTGATGGTCGGTCTGATCGCGGGTGGGGCGGCGATTGCCAGTTGGACCTTCTTGCCGCGGCTTGAATATCTGCCTGAGGGTAACCGCAATCTGGTATTTGGTCTGATCATTCCACCGCCTGGTTATAATCTGGACACGACCCAGACAATCGCCAAGCGGATCGAAGCCGTGGCAGAGCCTTTGTGGGAGGCCGCACCGGAGACACAGATGGAGGACGGCACGCCGACCATCGAGAACTTCTTTTTCGTGGCAACGCCGGGCAATTCATTCGTCGGTGCCGGTGCCGTCGACAGCCAACGTGCAGCGGAGCTTATTCCTGTATTGTCCCGTCCAATTTTTGCAGAACCGGGTACATTTGGCTTTATGACGCAGCCGTCTTTGTTTGGGCGTGGCGTGGGTGGTGGGCGCGCGATTGAGTTGAACATTTCCGGTCAGGATCTCGACGAGATTTTGGCTGTCGCCGGTCGCTCGGCTGGCATCGTCTCAGGCCTGTTGCCAAGGTCTGAAGGGCACCAATTCCGGCCTATTCCGGGTCTCGAGTTGGGCGCGCCTGAAGTGCGGCTTATTCCCAACCGTTTGCATCTCGCCGATGCTGGGCTGAGCAGTTCCGAGCTGGCTGCGACTGTGGATGCCTTCAATGACGGGCTGCGCGTCGCAGAGATTACTGTAGGGTCCGAACGCGTTGATCTGGTGCTCAAAGGGGACCGGTTCATCAGCGACGCAATGAGCACACAGGAAGTTGGGAACTATCCCGTGGTCACGCCAAGCGGCCAGATCGTGCCAGTGTCGGCACTTGCGGATGTGGTACTTACGGCGGGGCCGACTGAGATCCGGCACCGAGACCGTCTGCGCACGGTGACCCTCGAAATTCGCCCGTCGGATGCGCTTCCGCTCGAAGAGGCGGTGGAGCTTTTGGAGCGTGAGGTTGTGGATGTGCTGCAGGCGCAAGGCTTGCCCGATGACATTCGTATTACTGTATCGGGCACCGCTGATCAGCTGAGCCAGACGTGGTCGGCCATTCAGATCAATTTGATCGTGGCACTTGTGATTGTCTTTTTGGTTATGGCCATTCTGTTCGAAAGCTTTGTGCTGCCACTTGTGATTATGATCGCGGTGCCGGTGGCAGCGGCAGGAGGGGTCGGTGGGCTTGCCTTGCTCAACACGTACCAGACCCAACCGCTTGATATGCTGACGTTGCTGGGCTTCATCATCCTGATCGGTATCGTGGTGAACAATGCAATCTTGATCGTGCATCAAACCTTGTACCATCTGCGCGATGAGGGGATGGAGCCGATCGCTGCCATCGAAGAGGCGACGCGCAACCGTATTCGCCCCATCTTCATGTCCACCCTCACCAGCGTGATGGGGATGCTGCCGCTGATCGTCTTCCCGGGCGAGGGGTCAGAACTTTACCGCGGTTTGGGCGCTGTTGTTGTGGGGGGGTTGTCGATGTCGGCGTTTTTGACCTTGCTCACGGTGCCGCCGCTGCTACGGCTGTGTATTCGCAAGCCCGAACCCCAAGAGGATGCCATACCCGCAGGCTATCGCGCCTGACAGAGGTCTTTGGTTGTTATGGAAATTTGATTGCAGGCTTGATGATCCCCGTGCAGGTACCAAACCCGATAATATAGCCTTCTCCGTGCGCCGCACCATGAAGTGTCACAGTGTCGCCGTCTTCAAGAAAGCTGCGGGTCTGACCTCCGCCAATATCAATCGGTTCATCGCCGCCCCATGACAGCTCCAGCAGGCTGCCGCGTTGGTGTGGCTCCGAACCGGATATCGTGCCAGAGCCAAGTAGGTCACCCGGCGTCATTGCACAGCCGGAGCTTGCATGATAGGCAAGTTGCTGAGGCGCGGAGTAATACATCTCGTTATAGTTTGTCTCGCAGATCGTTGTTTTCGCACCTCCTTCGGGCTCTAGCGTGACGGATAGTGCAATATTATAGAGCATCGGCTTGGGCTCCTGCAGATAGGGCAGCAGATCTTTTTCACGTGCGGGCGTGGAAGTGCGAAATGGCTCGAGTGCGGCAGGGGAGACGATCCAAGGGGAGATCGAGGTCGCGAAAGCTTTGGCTTGAAACGGCCCCAACGGCTGGTATTCCCATGACTGAATATCCCGCGCAGACCAGTCGTTGAGAAGGACATAGCCAAAGAGCATTTCGTCCGCTTGTGTGACGGAAACAGGGTGCCCCAACTCGGTTGCAGTACCGACAATGGCGCCCAGTTCAAGCTCGATATCGAGCCGTTTGCAGGGTCCAAAAGTGGGCATATCGGCATCGGGTGCTTTGGTTTGACCGTTGGGTCGGATGATGTCCGTGCCCGACACCACGACCGAGGACGCGCGCCCATTATAACCGATGGGAATGTGTAGCCAATTAGGCGGCAGGGCATTGTCCGCCCCGCGAAACATGGTGCCCACATTGGTCGCATGATGTTTGCCTGCGTAGAAATCTGTAAACTCGGCGACGACCAGCGGTAATTCCATCCGCGCATCTTCCATCGGGATCAGATGCGGTGCCACAGTTGCCTGCTCGGAGGCGCCATCGGCCAACAGTTCTTGCAGGCGGGCGCGTAGCATTGCCCATGCTTCGGGGCCCATTTCCATCACATCGTTCCAATAAGGCACGTCAAACACCGGATCGTCGGCGATTTCGATCAGGCCTGCCTCTTCGGCGGCGAACATATCAAGGATCATATCGCCGATTGCCACACCACAGCGCGGTTCGAGCCGGTTGGTGGTGAACACCCCATAAGGCAAGTTGTTGAGCGGGAAGGGGCAGTCCGCGCGGTTGGCGCTCTCTACCCATGATTTCATCAAAGTCATCGTAATTCCTTTTTTTAGAGACTTGCGTCACTTCTTTCCCGGTGTGCCGTCAAATTTCTTTTCCAGATCGGCCCAGCAATCGACGTAATCATCCTGAAGCGGTGCTTCGTTTACGGCAAAAGGCGTGAGATGTTGAGGAAACCGCGTCTCAAACATAAACGACATGGTATTTTCCAGCTTTTCCGGCCCCAGATCAGCATTCGACGCGCCCTCAAACGCGTTTTTATCCGGTCCATGCGGCAGCATCATATTGTGCAGGCTCATGCCACCGGGAATAAACCCCTTCGGCTTTGCATCATAGATACCAAAAATATTGCCCATCATCTCCGACATGACGTTTTTATGGTACCAGGGCGGGCGGAATGTATCCTCCGCCACCATCCAACGGTCACGAAACAGCACGAAGTCGATGTTTGCTGTACCTTCAACACCGCTGTCGGCGGTCAGCACTGTAAAGATCGACGGATCAGGGTGATCAAACAGGACCGCACCAACGGGACAATAGGTGCGCAAGTCGTATTTGCACGGCGCATAATTGCCATGCCACGCAACCACGTCCAGTGGCGAATGGCCGATCTTGGTCTCGTGAAACTGTCCGGCCCATTTGATCGTCACCGTCGAAGACGCGTCACGGTCCTCGAAGGCCGCTACGGGCGTTTTGAAATCACGCGGATTGGCCATGCAGTTGGCACCGATGGGGCCGCGACCGGGCAGATGGAACTTCTGGCCATAATTCTCACAAACAAATCCCCGCGCAGGTCCTTCAAGCACTTCGACACGATAAAGAAGTCCACGCGGCAGGATCGCGATCTCTTGTGGCTCAACGTCGATCACGCCCAACTCGGTCGCGAAGCGCAAACGCCCTTCTTGCGGTACAACAAGCAGTTCGGAGTCTGCCGAATAAAAATAGGCATCTTCCATGGATCGGGTAACCAGATAGATATGGCTTGCCATGCCAACTTGCGTGTTCACGTCGCCTGCCGTCGTCATTGTGCGCATACCCGTGAGCCATGTCAGCGGCTGGTCACTGTGCGGCACCGGATCCCAGCGGTATTGCCCCAGCGATATGACATCAGGGTCCACAAGGGGCGCAGACTTCCAATAGGGCAGATCAATCTTTGTGAACCTGTGTGTGTGCTTGACCGAGGGGCGAATGCGGTAGCACCACGTGCGTTCATTCTGGTGGCTGGGCGCGGTAAAGGCGGTCCCGCTCAGCTGCTCTCCATAAAGGCCATAATTGACCTTTTGAGGGGAGTTCATCCCTTGGGGCAGCACGCCGGGCAGCGCTTCGGTCTCGAAGTTGTTTCCGAACCCGGACATGTATTTTTGCGATGTCTCGACCCGCTCTGAGGTGGCATGCAAGTTCTGCTGTGTGGGCTTCTGGTTCATCATAATCTCCCCATAGATGGCGATGATCGGACCGCGGTACTGCCATGAAACGGTATTGGTTCAAATCGCAACTCACAACTGGTAACTTGGTTTGCCAGCCTCCAAAGATGATCTGTCAGCGTCGGAGCTTTTAAGATACTCAACCATTCTATCAGATACTTAATCACGCATTTAAGCATGTGGATTAGACAATTTCCAGCGGACGAAGGAGACCAGCAGTCGGCTACACCGCGCGACGGTTCTTGCCCCCAGCGCGGTGTCTGAAGGTGTTTACAAAGCGTGAAATCAGACTGGCGATCAGTGACAGGAGTGATTGACGCCACGGTGATCGGCTGCACTACGGTCCTCAACGGCAAAGATCACCTCCAGCGTGCCTGCGGTCTCAGACACCAGCGTGGCGTTGGTGATTTACCCCTTTTCCAAAGGATCGTCAGCAAGCCCCATAAACATCATATGCAGGCCGCCAGGCACAAGGCTGATAGTGCCATCTGCCAGTATTTCGATGCCATCTTGCTTCATCATTCTGGCGACGCCGTTGTTATCGGTTTGGGACAGGTACAGCTCAATCCGTGGGGTGATATCGCTGCACACCTCCGAAAGCCCGTCGGATGTATCCCCCGTGTTGGTGATGATCATATCGTCACCTGCCACCTTCACTGTTTTTGCCGTCTCGAATGTTATGGGGTGGTCAACGGTCAGATTGCCAACCGTAAATTCATGGGCGAAGGTGGGGGTGTCATAAGCATGATGGAAAGTGCTGTCTGGAACAGGCCTTTCACGACGGTATCCTATGGTGTCTTGCAGGGCGCTTTGCCGATGCAGAAATGTCTAATGTGTGAGGGCGAAATCAGACGTCAGATGACTGGAGGTACGCCGCAGATGTGTGACGCAGTGGGATCGAAAATCTGGCAGGCTTCGCAACCTGCACTGGGATGACTCCCGCCTGAACCTCAAATATCGTCGAGGATGCCACCCATCGTGATGAACTGTACCACCTGCACTGATAACGGTGCTGCGCCTGTTTTATGCGCAAACGGCAAGCTCAAAAGTGCGAGGGCCAGCAACCCGAACATGCTGCTTCGCAAGAGTGTGTGTACGGCGCTAATCATGGGCTTCGAGTATCCTTGCCCATGAAGATGTGCCAGTATTTTCGATGTGGCATTGTCGTCTTGAATTCCGTTGCAGGCCCTTGCGCTGCGGATAGGGGATTGGCAGTTTGGATACCAACCCTTGAAGAGAGGCTGATCATGCAAGCGGTACAGGTAACTGAATACGGCGCGCCGGTGCGGATCTGTTGCCTTGATGTGCCTACGCCCGCTGCGGGACAGGTGCTTGTGCGGGTGGCGGCCTGTGGTTTGAACTTCGGGGACACGCTGCTCATAAAGGGGCGGTATCAGGAACGACCTGCATTGCCATTCACCCTCGGGATGGAGCTTGCTGGCAGGGTAGAGGCTGTTGGTGCGGGTGTGACCGATTTTACGGTAGGTCAACGGATCGCCGCTTGTTGCGGGGTAGGCGGGCTGGCCGAATTTGCAGCGATTGATGCGCGAATTTGTGTGCCGATCCCTGATGCGATGCCCTTCACAGATGCGGCGGCGTTTCTGATCGCTTATGCCACCAGCCATCTCGCGCTGGAGGAAAAGGCGCGGTTGCAACCGGGGGAGCGATTGCTGGTCTTGGGCGCGTCGGGTGGTGTTGGCTTGACGGCAGTCGAGCTGGGTAAGCTTATGGGCGCAGAGGTAATCGCCTGCGCACGCGGCGCTGAAAAGCTTGCCAATTGCGCGCGGCTCGGGGCCGATTATCTGATTGATACGGATGTGGATGATATCCGCGACAGCGTAAAAGCGCTGGGCGGTGCGGACGTGGTATACGACCCCGTTGGTGGCGCGCAGTTCGAGGCGGCGATGCGGGCTGCGAACGTAGGCGCGCGTCTGTTGCCACTGGGTTTCGCAAGTGGGGATGTGCCGCAAATCCCCGCCAATATCCTGCTGGTAAAAAATATGACGGTGCTCGGCTTCTATCTTGGTGGTTTTGCCAAGCTGAACCCAGATGCTCTTACCCGCAGCCTTGCCAAACTACTTGAATGGTATGCGGCGGGGGACTTGAAACCGCACGTGAGCAATATTCTGCCGCTCACGGAAGTAAATGAAGGTCTGAATCTTTTGCGCACGCGTATGGCCACGGGCAAGGTTGTGATCAAAATCGGCTAACGGCGTCCCGCGATGGGCTGTGCCGTGATACGTTTGGCTTTCACCCGCTCACGAAAGAAGACAAACAGGCCGGACGCGAGGATGAGCGCGATGCCTGTCCAAACCTCCCAAGTAGGCAGATCACCAAAGATCATCAGCCCCCAGAACACTGCAAGCGGCAGGCCAATATACTCAAAAGGTGCGACTGTGGCAGCATCGGCCAGGCGATACGCCTGGCTTAGGCAATAGCCGATCAGCGCGCCGTTAATGCCCATCCCAATCAAAACCCACTGATCCTGCGGTGCGGGCCAAACCCATGCGCGCAGCAGAAATTGCAAGGATGCGTTGGCCGTGTTCTCGGCAAACCGACCGTCACCGGCAACAATGTAGAACCCGACAGAGACCACTACAAACGTCCCTTGGATATAGATCGCAAGGGTCGAGGCGGGTGCCTTGACGCCAAGTTTGCGGGTCATCAACTGGTTGAGCGCATAAGTCAGCGCTGCCAGTACGGGCAGCAATAGCACGACGCGCGAGACCGTAAGCGTCTGCGCGCTTTCCCATGGCCGCTGCATGATGATTACACCGATAAATCCTACCAAAACTGCGCCCAAGCGAAGCGGCCCGACCTTTTCTCCCAATAGCGGAATAGAAAGCAGCGTGATGAACAATGGCGCTGCAAAGAAAAGCGCGGTCGCATCGGCCAGTGGCAGTACGGCGAGGGCAAGGAAAAAAGACATATTGGCGACTACGACAAGCATGCCGCGCAGCACATGAAGCATCGGCTGATCGGTGCGCAGGGCAGCCCATCCGCCTTCGAACTGCAAAAACACAAAGCTGATGAGCAGAGCGATAAACGAACGAAAAAAAACGATCTGGTGCAACGGATACCCATTCGAGAGTTGCTTGATCAGCATATCGTTGAAGGAGATGCACAAGACCCCGACCAGCACAAAGGCGATTGCGGGACCGGCGCGGTTTTGGGCCAATGTCATGGCGGCACATTCATCAATCCCGTTGCAGCTGTCCACAAAAATACATAGCCTCGCAGGACATGAATTCAGGAGAGCAGCCCCATGCAGATGTCCGACACTCGCCAGATCGCCGCCACACCGGCCCAAGTCTATGCGGCATTGCTCGATCCCCAAATGCTCAAGCAGTGTGTGCCCGGCGCGCAGGAGGTCGAGGGATCGCCCGAAGAAGGGTTCGTCGCGACCGTCGTGCAAAAAGTCGGACCTGTAAAAGCTACGTTCAAGGGCGAAGTGACGATCACCGACATGGTGCCCGACACCTCTCTGCGCATTGATGGCGCGGGCAAGGGCGGTGCCGCAGGCTTTGCCAAGGGTGGTGCGGATGTGCGGCTCACCGCAAGTGAGACAGGCTGTGAGCTTAGCTATGATGTAGAGGCCAAGGTTGGCGGCAAGCTTGCGCAGCTTGGCAGCCGGATCATTGACGGATTTGCGAAAAAGATGGCGGATCAGTTCTTCAACAACCTGCAAGAAACGCTTGAAGGTCCAAAAGAAGCCGATGCGGACGAGGCAGGCGAGAAGAAGAGCTGGTTTGGTCGTACCAAGTCCTAGCTTGTTGCCTGCCGGTATTCCGGTCTAGGTAGAGGCGAACAACCGCCGGAGACGACTATGCCCCCTATTTTGGATGTAAGCGCGCTGCGCAAAGCCTATGCAGGCGGGTTTGAAGCGCTAAAGGGGGTGGACCTGCAGATTGAAGAAGGCGAGATTCTTGCGCTGCTTGGTCCGAACGGGGCGGGAAAAACGACCCTGATTTCCACGATTTGCGGCATTACGACTGCCACCTCTGGCACGGTGCGTGTGGGCGGCCATGATACGATCACGGACTTCCGCGCCGCGCGTGCGATGATCGGTCTGGTCCCCCAAGAGATCAATCTCGAGCCGTTCGAGCGTGTGCTCAATACTGTGCGGTTCTCACGTGGCCTGTTTGGCAAATCGCCAAACCCCGCGTTGATCGAGAAAATTCTGCGCCAGCTTTCCTTGTGGGACAAGCGCAATAGCCAAATCCGCGAGCTCTCGGGCGGCATGAAGCGCCGTGTGCTGATCGCAAAAGCGCTTAGCCATGAGCCGCGCGTGTTGTTTCTGGATGAACCCACCGCCGGTGTCGACGTCGAGTTGCGCCGCGATATGTGGGAGATCGTGGCCGGGTTGAAACGCGATGGCGTGACGATCATCCTCACAACTCACTATATTGAAGAAGCGGAGGCCATTGCCGACCGCATCGGTGTCATCGCGGACGGAGAAATCCTGCTGATCGAGGACAAAGACAAGCTGATGGCGCGGATGGGCAAGAAAGAGCTGGAAGTGCAGTTGTCAGAGGCGATTACAGATATTCCCGCCAGCCTCGCCTCTGCTGCGCTGCGCCTTAAGGAAGATGGCAGCGCACTCATCTATACCTACGACACCAAGAGCGAGCGGACCGGCATCACCAAATTACTGTCTGACGTCGCAGCGGCAGGGCTTATTCTGCGGGATGTGGTGACGCGACAATCGAGCCTTGAGGATATCTTCGTGGATCTCGTCCATGAAGGAGACGCGCTATGAACTGGACCGCAGTTAAATCAATATACGTCTTCGAAATGGCCCGCTTTTTCCGCACCATCGCGCAAAGCTTTATCTCGCCTGTGCTGTCCACATCGCTATATTTTGTGGTGTTTGGTGCGGCCATCGGCAGCCGGATACAGGAGGTTGAAGGCGTCAGCTATGCGGCGTTCATTGTGCCGGGCCTGATCATGCTCAGCGTCATCACGCAGGCCATCTCGAACGCGAGTTTTGGTATCTATTTTCCCAAGTTCATCGGTACGATTTTTGAGCTGCTTTCTGCGCCGGTCAACTTTCTCGAGATCGTGATGGGTTATGTAGGGGCTGCGGCGACAAAAGCCTTGTTCATCGGGGTGATCATCCTCGCGACGGCCTTTCTGTTCGTCGACGTGCAGATTGCGCATCCGCTTGCGATGGTGGGCTTTTTGTTGCTCACCTGTATAAGTTTTTCGTTGATGGGGTTCATCATCGGCATCTGGGCTGGCAACTTTGAGCAGCTTCAGATGGTACCGCTACTAATTGTTACGCCGTTGGTTTTTCTAGGCGGTTCGTTCTATTCGATCACGATGTTACCTCCGGTCTGGCAGGTGATTTCGCACTTTAACCCTGTCGTCTACCTCATCTCCGGCTTTCGCTGGTCGTTCTTTGGCACAGCGGACGTGCCCATCGGTCTGAGCCTGCTTGCCATCACTGTTTTCACCGCAGTTTGCCTCGGGGCGATTTGGTGGATCTTTAAAACTGGATGGCGCATTCGGCAATAATATTGCGGCGCTCCTTGTTGCGGGCCGCGCGCGGCTCTACATGTGGAAACATGAAGAAGTATCTCCCCTTTATCAAAAGCGATCCGACCGTTGCCGTCATACGGCTCTCGGGTATGATCGGCACATCGGGGCGCGGCGCGCTCAACGATGCAAGCCTCGCGCCGGTTATCGAAAAGGCATTTTCCAAGGGAAAGCCTGTCGCTGTCGCGCTCGAGATCAATTCACCGGGGGGCAGCCCTGTTCAGTCCTCGCTCATCGGCGCACGCATCCGGCGATTGGCTGAGGAAAAAGAGATACCTGTCATTGCATTTGTTGAGGACGTTGCCGCCTCAGGCGGGTACTGGCTCGCGGCAGCGGCGGACGAGATTTATGCAGATACCTCATCGGTTGTAGGCTCCATCGGGGTGATATCAGCGGGCTTTGGACTGCACGAACTCATGGCAAAAAACGGGGTTGAGCGTCGGGTTTATACAGCGGGCAACTCCAAATCCATGCTTGACCCGTTCCAACCCGAAAAGCCTGAAGATATCGCACGGCTCAAAGAGTTGCTTGAGGATATTCACGTCAATTTCAAAGAGCACGTGACTGCGCGGCGCCAAGGAAAATTGGTGGAGGATCGCGATCTGTTCACCGGTGAGATTTGGTTGGGGCGCAGGGCCATTGAAGTCGGCTTGATCGACGGCATCGACCACCTCAAACCCCACCTGATCAAGCGGTTTGGCAAAAAAGTAAAACTGAACCGCTATGGCGCCAAAAAGGGGCTGCTCAGCCGCTTTGGCGCACAAATTGTCGGGGATGCGCTTCACGGGATTGAAGAGCGCGCCCAATACGCACGGTTCGGGCTTTAGTATGATCCTTAAAATAGTAGCGCTTTTCCTTGTCTTTATTGGTGTGCTTGGCTGGTTTGGCAAAATGCACTGGATCGGGGGCAAGACGCTGACCCAGCGCAAGTGCGATGGCTGCGGCCGCTACCGCATCGGCAAGGGGCCATGTGCCTGCGGAGGAAAGCGGGGATGATTACTGCGTGGCTGCTGTCGGGCTTGGGTTTGTTGATTTTGTTGCTGGCGGGTGATGCGCTGGTCAAAGGGGCGGTAAACCTGAGTTTGCGGATCGGCATTCCCGCGCTGATCGTTAGCCTTACAATTGTTGCTTTTGGAACCTCCGCGCCCGAGCTTTTGATCTCGATCAAAGCGGTGTTGGACGGTGTGCCGGGGCTGGCGCTTGGGAACGTCGTAGGGTCCAATACGGCGAATATCCTGCTGGTTCTCGGTATCCCCGCGCTACTCGCCACCATGCACACATCTGAATGTGATACGCGAAAATCCTATATACATATGATCGCTGCAACGTTGCTTTTCATCGGGCTGGCGTATCGCGGCGTATTTGACTGGATTGCCGCGCTGATCTTGCTGGTCGCACTTGCGGCAATGCTTTTGGATGCTGCGCGCGATGCGATGGCGCACCGCGGCTCTGACGCGGCAGCGGTGGATGAGGAAGAACTCGAAGGGCTGGACCCTGATATGCCCGGCTGGCGGATCGGTCTTTTCCTCGCACTTGGTCTTATTGGTCTGCCTTTGGGCGCGTCACTGCTAGTCGACAATGCCACTGTTATCGCCAAAGAATTTGGCGTCAGTGATACGGTGATCGGCCTCACACTGGTCGCCATCGGCACCTCTCTTCCCGAGCTTGCGACGACTGTTATTGCCGCGTTGCGCCGTCAGGCGGATGTCGTACTGGGCGCTGTTATCGGCTCCAATATGTTCAATCTGTTGGCCATCATCGGTGTTGCCAGCCTTGTTGGTCCGATCACGGTGGACCCTGAATTCTTGCGCTTTGACCTATGGGTCATGTTGGGAGCGTCGCTGTTGCTGATCCCTTTTGTTTATCTCAAACAAAATATAACGCGCATCTGGGGAATTATCCTGACCGTGCTATATGCTGGTTACATCTATATAGTTCTGGCAAGCTAGGGGCCTTTGATGAAGCGAGCATTGGTAACCGGCGCGGGAAAGCGACTTGGCAGCGCTATGGCGTTATATTTGGCTGAGCGGGGCTATGATGTTGTTGTGCACTACGCGACCTCTGCTACGGACGCTGAGATTGTTGTTTCCCAAATCACAGACATGGGCCGCCGTGCCGTCGCACTTCAAGCTGATTTGCTGGACGTGGGCGCGATGGAGACGCTGTTGCCGCGTGCAGCAGAGGCACTGGGTGGTGAGATTACCTGCTTGGTGAATAACGCGTCCATCTTTGAGTATGATAATATTGCGACCGCGACACCGGACAGTTGGGATCGCCACATCAACTCCAATTTGCGCGCTCCTTTTGTCCTGACCCAAGCGATGGCAGCCCAAGGGCTGAAGCCCGTAACGGACGACGCCGGAGAGCCAGTGGCGACAGGATTGATCGTTAATATGCTGGACCAGCGTGTGCGCAAGCTGACGCCGGAATTTATGACCTATACACTGGCCAAGATGGGGCTCTGGGCGCTGACGCAAACAACTGCGCAGGCTCTCGCACCGGCTATTCGTGTCAATGCCATCGGCCCGGGTCCAACACTTCAGGGCAATCGGCAATCACAGGCGCATTTTGAGGCGCAGCGCGCTGCAACGGTGCTGAACCGTGGCGCTAACGCTTCGGATATTGCCGCCGCGCTTGGATATTTTCTGGATGCGCAAAGTGTGACAGGCCAGCTTTTGTGTGTGGACGGAGGACAGCATCTGGGATGGGTCACACCCGACGTGATTGGGCTTGAGTAAAGTCGTGTTGCGATAGTTTTACACGGGCTTGCATCCTCGCGTTGATTAATGAGGTTTTTCTGCCATTTAGCGCGCGTTTTTGAGCGGATAATAATAAAATTTTTTAATATCAGCTGCTTAGAAATATGCCTATAAATTGGACAGATTAACGAAGCGCTTATAATCCATAGGAAAAATGCATATATCTGAAAGTCATAGGCAGAGTTATCCACAGCTATGGTGGAGATGTTTCAGCTTGCTGTTGGTATGTAAACGTGACGGGAAAGAGAGAATCGTAAGCTTATGCCGGAGACCGATGCAGCGCAGCCTTTGGGTCACGATGTCATACAGTCGTATCTGAATACGCTTGATGGCTCACCGGGTGTGTACCGCATGCTCGATAGTGAAAGTCGCGTGCTTTATGTCGGAAAGGCGCGCAATTTGCGGGCGCGGGTCAGCAATTATGCACGGCCCAGCGGGCACAGCGGCCGCATCGCCCGGATGATCGCAAATACCGCCTCGATGATGTTTCTGACCACCAAGACGGAGACAGAGGCGCTGCTGCTCGAGCAGAACCTGATCAAGCAGCTCAAGCCGAAGTTCAACGTCCTGCTGCGAGACGACAAAAGCTTTCCCAACATTCTGGTGACCAACACCCACGACTATCCCCAGATCAAGAAACACCGCGGGGCGAAGAAGGAGAAGGGGACATATTACGGCCCGTTCGCAAGTGCTGGTGCGGTGAACCGAACCCTCAACCAACTTCAGCGTGTATTTTTGTTGCGCGATTGCTCCAACAGTCAGTTTGAGACCCGCACGCGCCCCTGTCTGCAATACCAGATCAAGCGTTGCTCGGCTCCCTGTGTCGGGAAGATTAGCGCTGAGGATTACCTTCAGACGGTTCAGGATGCGCAGAAGTTCCTGTCAGGCAAAAGTACCGGCATCCAGACGCGCCTTGCCTCGGAGATGGGGCGAGCCGCCGAAGATATGGAGTTCGAGCGCGCCGCAGCGTTGCGCGACCGGATCAAGGCACTGACGCAGGTGCAGACGACCCAAGGGATCAATCCCAAGGGCGTGGAGGAGGCTGATATCATCGGGCTGCACATGCAAGATGGTCAGGCCTGCGTGCAGGTGTTTTTCATCCGGTCGGGCCAGAACTGGGGCAACCATGACTACTACCCCCGCGTGGGCGATGATGTAGAAGCGGCAGAAGTCTTAGAGGCATTTATCGGGCAGTTTTACGACCAACGCGATCCGCCAAGACAGCTGATCCTAAGCCATGAGATCGAAAATCCCGATCTGATGGCAGAGGCGCTGGCGACCAAGATCAACCGCAAGGTGGATCTTTTGGTGCCGCAGCGTGGTGAGAAAGCCGAGCTTGTGGATGGTGCGCTGCGCAATGCCCGCGAAAGCCTTGCGCGCAAAATGGCGGAGAGTGCGACACAGGCCAAGCTTTTGCGAGGATTGGCAGAGGCGTTCGACCTGCCCAAAGTGCCGGAGCGGATCGAGATTTACGACAACTCCCACATCCAGGGTGCGTTTGCGGTCGGTGCAATGGTCGTCGCGGGGCAGGAGGGTATGATCAAGAATCAATACCGAAAATTCAACATTCGCGGAGAAGAACTGACGCCCGGTGATGACTTTGGCATGATGAAAGAGGTATTGATGCGCCGGTTCAAGCGCCTGATCAAGGAAGACCCCGAGCGTAAGGAGGGGCATTGGCCCGATTTGCTGCTCATCGATGGTGGGGCAGGACAAGTGAGTGCGGTGCGCGAAATTATGCGCGACTACGGTGTTGAGGATATTCCAATGATCGGGATCGCCAAAGGGCTGGACCGCGACGCGGGCAAGGAAGAATTCCACCGGACGGGCAAGCAGGTGATGGCGCTGCGGCACAACGATCCGGTGCTGTATTTCATCCAGCGGATGCGCGACGAGGCGCACCGTTTTGCCATCGGGACGCACCGCGCCAAACGTGCGAAAACCGTCGGTGCGACGCCATTGGACGATGTGCCGGGTGTCGGTGCCGCGCGCAAACGCGCGCTCCTCGCGCATTTCGGCTCGGCCAAGGCAGTGGCGCGGGCGAATTTGCAAGATCTCAAGGCGGTCGAGGGCGTGTCAGGTGCGTTGGCGGATACGATATATGCGTATTTTCATGAAAAAGGGTAGTCCCGCGCCTTGCCCACAAAAGGCCATTGGCGTTCGACCAAGCCAGTCGGCAGAATAACGACGCTTGGGTGTTGGTGCTTTTACCCTCTGGGCGCGCGGTGTAGGATGCGGATATGAAATGGAACCTGCCCAATATCCTGACCGTGATGCGGTTGCTTGCAGCGCCCTGCGTTGCAGTGATGTTTTTGTATTTCACGCGGCCCTATGCAGATTGGTTCGCTCTTTTGCTCTTTGTCTCTGCGGCAATCACCGACTGGGTCGACGGGTATCTGGCACGCGCTTGGAAGCAGGAAACCAAGCTAGGTGCGATGCTGGACCCGATTGCGGATAAGGCGATGGTTGTGATTGCGCTGATGGTGATCATCGGCTTTTCAAGCTGGTCACCTTGGCTTGTGCTGCCCGCAACGGTGATTTTGTTTCGCGAAGTGTTCGTGTCAGGCCTGCGGGAATATCTCGGTGATACCGCTGGAACGCTCAAAGTGACAAAGCTTGCGAAGTGGAAGACCGCGCTGCAGATGACTGCCATTGCAGTCCTGTTCAGCCAAGGTGTGTTCGAGCATTATTTGGGTATGAGCATTTATGGCATGGACAGCGCGATGGTGCAGTCGATCCTCACAGGTGCGGAGGAGGACGTGCTTGGCCTTTTGTGGAAAGCGACCGCAATGGAATGGTCTGGCCGGTTGGGTCTGTGGCTTTTATGGGCGGCGGCTGCGCTTACGGCAGTAACCGGATGGGACTATCTGATGAAAGCGATGCCACATCTCAAGGAGGGGCGCTGATGGATATCGTCTACTTCGCATGGGTGCGTGAGCGTATCGGCATTCCGCGTGAAACGGTCACAACACAGGCCAAAACAGTCAACGACCTGGTGGCAGAGCTTTGTGCCCGTGAGGATCGCTATGCGGCGGCCTTTGCCGATACGAGTGCGCTACGCGTGGCCTTGGACCAAGAGTTGGCAGAATTTGATGCGCAGCTATCCGGTGTGCGTGAGGTTGCGTTCTTCCCGCCAATGACGGGTGGCTAGGATGCGGATATCCGTCCAAGAAACCCCCTTTGATCTGGGCGCAGAAAGTACGGCCTTTGCCGTCGGCCATCGTGACATGGGCGCGATTGTGACCTTTACCGGTATCGTACGCGATCTGCCCGATGATCCCATGGAAGCGATGGAGATCGAGCATTATCCCGGCATGACCGAAAAAGCGATCACCGCCCTCGCACAGGAGGCGCGTGACCGGTTCACTCTGGGCGATGTTCTGGTGATCCACCGCTACGGGCGTTTGGTGCCTGGTGAGATGATTATGATGGTCGCCACTGCGGCGCGCCATCGCGCGGATGCATTCGAGGGGGCGACATTCCTGATGGATTATCTCAAATCCCGCGCCCCGTTCTGGAAGCGTGAAATTTCACGCTCAGGCGCCGCATGGGTGTCGGCCAAGGCTGTGGATGAAGCCGCATTGGATCGCTGGTCGCGTTGATCCACATCAAGGCCGCGATTTTAACGCGGTGATACCTTGGCCCCCTGAAACACAGGAGGACAGGTTATGATTACGTCTATCATCGTCGGTATTGACGGGTCCGATGCAGCAATGCGCGCGCTGCGTATGGGGTGCAAGATCGCCAAGCAGTTTGATGCAAAGCTGCAAATTATCCATACGCCGCTTGACGAGACGGTAACATACGCCGCAGAAGCGATCTCCGGCTTTTACGTTGGAGCAAACGCAGTGCGTCAGGAATTATTGGTAGAGGCAGCTGAAAAAGTGTCCGAGATCGCCCGCGCTGTTGCAGCGGAGGAGGGTCTCAAAGGCGTAGAAGTGCACGTGGGGCATGCAGAGCCGGCCCGCGATGTACTTGATCTGGCCAAAGCATCAGCGGCGGATTTGATTGTGACAGGGCGGCGCGGTCTGGGCGATTTGGGTGCGCTCGTATTGGGCAGCACCTCGCATCAGATCAGCAAACACGCCACTTGCGCCTGCCTGACCGTTCCCTGACGGCCTTCAGCTTGCGCGCTGGCTGTCGATATAGGCGCGCATTTCTTCTGCTTCATGGCGGGCATCGCGCAGTCCGTCCATGGCCGCACGCAATTCGGCCTCTGTCTGCGAAAGCTGGTTGGTCAACTCTGCTTCACGCTGCTGCAAATAGGTGATCGCCTGATCGCGTGTCTCTTCGGCTTCATGTAACTCTTGGCTCATCCGGTCAAGTTGGGCAACATCATCGGCAGCCACGCGGGTGAACCGATGCAGCAACCAGTTTGCAAACCATCCCATGCAGAATGACACAAACAGAATGATCGCAGTCGCGAGGACAAATTCAAATCGGCTCATTCGGTCGCGCTTTCTTCGGTCGTCTCATCACTGGGGGTGGTATTACCGGTTTCGGCGATGGTTTCCAGCGTTGTTTCATCAGGTGCGGCAACTGTATCGGGTCGGACAAGCAGGAATTCGATACGCCGGTTTGCCTCGCGCCCATCCGCTGTATCGTTGTCGGCTACAGGGTTTTCCTCACCGTAGCCCACCGCTTTGAATGATCCGGTAATCACACGCCGCGCGCGTAGCTCGTTGAGCACGGATTCTGCACGGCTCTGGCTGAGGGCAAGGTTCATCTCTTCGCGGCCCTGACTGTCGGTATAGCCTTGGATCTCGAGCTGTAGATCGCCACAAAGTTGTAGAATTTCCGCAATGTCGTCCATTGTCCCCAACGCGGAGGCGTCGATGGTCGCCGAGCTTGGCTCGAAGTTGATTTTGCCGCTGGCAACGACTTCGCCGATTTCAGCCACACATTCATCTGGCGTGGGCAGGCCAAGGATCGGATCAAGCTTTTCCTGATAGACGACGTTGACGTCAAACGCCGCGCCCTCGCCCAGTTTACCCGCCAGCAATGACGCGATTTCTGTTGAAGCATCGGGCACGCCGGTATTGCCGCTTAGCACGAGGTTGGCGGGGGTTACCGTGACTGCACCGTTGCTCAACTCTCCCAATGCTTCGAGGCCGGCGAGAACGCGTGTGGCCCAATCGGGTGGCAGGTCATCGACGATCCGCGTGGCGGTATAGACCTGAGACGAGCCAAAGCGCGCTTTGGCAAAGCTGCTGGTCAATTCGCGCAGCGCTTCGTTGTTCACACGGCCGCGCAACTGGACTTGACCCTCAGGGCTGAGCGTGGCGGTAAATTCCGGTGGGCCTGCGTTGGGGTCTTGGGCTTGTGGCAGTTTCGCGTCGAGGGCAAAGACGGAAGGCAATGCATTTTCCAATTCACCCACGATGGTGTCAAATTCGGACTGCGCCGTGCCGGGGGCTGCGATCAGGGAAATATCAGCGTCCACAATCGTGACCGATCCCTCACCGATTTTTGCAAGCGCTTCGATTGAAGCTGTTACAGCATCCGCCCATCGCGGGCTTGGAACACCAAGGCCCACAGTGCAGCGAACCTCAGACGCGCCAGCCTGCTCTGCTGCGGTGATGATGCGTTGGGACGCGACATCTGTATCGGCGGAGCACGCGTCAAAGCCTGCACTGTCTGCCGTAATCTGGAAACGCGTCGTAAAGGGTGTAATCACAGGGCGGGGGGCCGCGATATCCAGCAAAAGCGTAATTTGATCTGGGGCCATCCGCTGCAGGCTTTGCTCAAGCCGCGCTTTTTCCTGTGCGCTGTCGGTAATGGCGGTAATGGCCACCTGCTCGGCCGAGACGGAAATTTTTGCACGCGGCAGGCTGCTCATTGCGCTGAGCGCAAAGTCGATGGCGCGGTCCCATCCATCGGGCGCAGGATAGTCCGCCGCCTCCAGCAGATCGGTAACGCCACCGACGCCCTCAAGGCTTTCAAATCTAGCGATGATATAATCGCGGTCAGTACTGGTCGGGATAAGGCCGATGACCGACAAGCCACTGTCGTTGCGCAGGATTTCGGCGGAAAATCTCGGTGCGGCCAATGCTTCTTGGGCTGCAACGCCCATGTCATCAATGACCCGGGCTGCATCCACAATTGACCCTGCTGTCGTTAGCGCGGCAAAGCGGACTGCCTCTGTCGGAGCAATACCCGAAAGCGATACTTGCAGCCCGTCGGCCTCTACTTCCGCCCACGTCATCCCCTTGTCGTCAAGCGCGTCCCGCACACCGATCTCGGACGAATCCTCAATCAACGTGACCGAGAAATTGGCCGCAACAAGCGAGATCACAGCAGCCGCCGCGAACGTAAGGAAGATGGTGAACAAAGAGGAGAGGCGCATAGGCACTTTCGGATAAATCAACGTTGCACTCGTGATACGCCCCTGCGCCCTGTGGTGCAATCAAAGGAGTAGTGCGACGGCGAAAAAGAGCAGCGGGATTATGCCGGTGTCGCGGTTAACCCGAAATAACTGCAGCATTTTTTTGGGATCGTGAATGTCCAGACCCCGCAGTTGCCACGCCATGTGCCATCCCATTGCCCAAGGCCCGCCAATGGCCACAGCCATCGCGAGGACCGATGCAGTCGGCAGGGCGGCATAAACGACGGCAATTCCCATCAACCCGACAGTGCCCATCAAAAAACGCCGCAACCATTGCGCGGAATTCTCCCCGAAAAGACGCGCGGTGGATTTCACGCCGATCAGGGCGTCATCCTCGGTATCCTGATGCGCATAAATGGTGTCATAGAATAACGTCCACGCGATCCCTGCGAGATAAAGCACGACCGCTGGCGCATCGAGCCTGCCTGTATGTGCAGTCCATGCCAGTAGCGCACCCCAGTTGAACGCGAGCCCTAAAAACACCTGCGGCCACCATGTAAACCGTTTGGCAAACGGATAAATCGCCACAGGAACAAGGGCCAAAACGCCGAGTCGGATCGCCGCATCGTTAAAGGAAAGCAGGATTGCGAAGGAACCAAGCGCCTGTAGGATCATCCAAACCGCAGCGCCCTTGACGCTCACCTGCCCTGCCGGAATGGGCCGCGACCGGGTGCGTGCCACTTGGGCGTCGATGTCCCGATCTGTGATATCGTTCCACGTGCATCCCGCGCCGCGCATTAAAAACGCACCAATCGCGCAGCCCGCAAATATCCACAGATCATGCCAGCCGACCTGCCCGTCAAAGAGCATGGCCAGCGATAATCCCCACCAGCACGGCAGTAGCAACAGCCATGTCCCGATGGGCCGGTCTGCACGGCTGAGCCGTAGATAAGGACGGCTCCAGCGCGGGGCATAAACATCTACCCAATTGCGGCTGTAAGCATCCGCCACCGTTCCGGTGTCTTGTGCTTCCGGCTCTTGAGGCTCTGGCGGTGGGGCGTTGTCTTGCATATATCCATCCTCATGGACGCGAAAATCAGACTGTATGTAGATCACCCCTTAGGGGCGGGGCAATCGGTTCCTTTGGACCGGGGGCAGGCGCATTATCTTTTTGGCGTGATGCGCGAAGGTGTTGGCACGGTTGTATCGCTGTTCAACGGCCGTGACGGTGAATGGCGCGCGTCCGTCCTCCAGGCGGGCAAGCGCGGCGGAGAGCTGGCATGCGAAGTCCAGATCAGACCACTTGCGATGCCGCCCGACCTGTGGCTGTGCTTTGCGCCAATCAAAAAGGCGCGCACGGATTTCATCGTCGAGAAAGCTGCCGAAATGGGCGCTGCGCGAATCGTGCCGATGCAGACAGAATTCACCAATGCGGGCCGCTTTCAGCGCGACCGTCTGCAGGCGCATGCCGTCGAGGCGGCAGAGCAATGCGGCGGTACCTATGTGCCTGATGTCGACGAAATGGTCCGCTTTGGCAAATTGCTCGACGGTTGGGACCCTACGCGGCGGATCATGTTTTGCGACGAAACTTTGGCATCTGCAGCCGCCGGCCCACGCCTGATTGATAATGGCTCGTGGGCGATTTTTATCGGGCCTGAAGGCGGCTTTTCCCCGCGTGAGCGTGCGCGGTTGCAAGAGATGGACTGCACCGTGCCTGTCTCGCTCGGGCCGCGAATTCTGCGCGCGGACACCGCGGCGGTCGCGGCGATGACCATCTGGCAACAGGCTCTGGGCGACTGGTCATGAGTTGTGGAATGCCGTCGACACCTAACGAGAGGATCAGCCATGTTTTTTCGACCTGAGGCAAAAGCGGCGTTGTGGCGGTGGCGGGAGGTCTTGGTTGCTGGGGGACTGATGCTATTGGGCCTTTGGTGGATTGTGGGGCCGGGTGGGCTGCTTGCCGTGCCCGGTTGGGCACTGGTCATGGGCGGCGGTGCGCTTGCCTTTGTCGGGGTACAACGTGCGCGTTTTCGCAGCACGGGTGACGGGCCGGGTGCGGTGCAGGTGGATGAAGGGCAGATCGCTTATTTTGGGCCGCTTACTGGGGGAGTCATGGCGCTCAGCGCGCTGGAGCGGTTGAGCCTCGAAGGCGTCGTGGGTGCCGCACATTGGCGTCTTGAGGCGCCTGATCAGGACGCTGTCCTCATCCCTGTTGACGCCGCAGGCTCGGACGCCTTGTTTGATGTATTCGCGCGGCTGCCTGGCCTCAAGACCGAGCGAATGCTGGCTGAATTGCGGGCGGATCGTGGCCATACGGTTGTTATTTGGGAACGCACCCCCTTGCGTCCCGCCCACGCCCTGCTGCATTGACGCGGGGACGAATCTCCGCAAGGTTGCGGACCTGACCCCAAGCGGAGCGTATCCATGTCAATTCCACAATCCGGCGGTGGCCCGATCGAGCATTTCGACCAGCTTGCTCAATACCTTGCAGAGGGGTGTAAACCCAAGGACCAATGGCGCATTGGCACCGAGCATGAGAAGTTCGGCTACTGCAAAGATACGCTTTTGCCGCTTCCGTACGAAGGGGACCGCTCCATTCGGGTGATGCTCGAAGGGCTGCGTGACCGCCACAATTGGACGCCGGTTCTGGAGGCGGGCAAGCTGATCGGGTTGGAAAAAAACGGCGCCAACGTCTCGCTTGAGCCGGGTGGGCAGCTTGAACTGTCAGGCGCCCCGGTAGAGACCATTCATGAGACATGCGACGAGGTGAATGTACACCTGCGCGAGGTCAAAGACGTGGCCGACGAGATTGGTGCAGGCTTTATCGGTCTTGGGGCGGCACCCGTCTGGACCCATGAGCAGATGGATCTGATGCCCAAAGGCCGCTACAAGCTCATGAACGATTACATGACCAAAGTGGGCACAATGGGCCGCGTGATGATGCGCCGGACTTGTACCGTTCAGGTGAACCTCGACTTCGGGTCCGAGGCCGACATGGTACAGAAAATGCGCGTGGCCGTCGCACTGCAGCCTGTTGCAACAGCACTTTTTGCCAATTCGCCGTTTTTCGAGGGCAAAGTGAATGGCCATAAATCTTGGCGCAGCCGTGTGTGGCGCGATCTTGATGCTGCGCGCACCGGCACGATCCCGTTTATCTTCGAGGAAGGTTTCGGGTTCGAGCGTTGGGTCGACTATGCGCTCGATGTGCCGATGTACTTTGTCTATCGCGATGGCAAATACATCGACGCGCTTGGTCTGAGCTTTCGGGATTTTATGGTGGGCAAGCTGTCAGCGCTGCCCGGTGAGACACCCACGCTGAGCGATTGGGCAGATCATTTGACGACTGCCTTCCCCGAAGCGCGGATGAAGAAATACATCGAGATGCGCGGTGCCGATGGTGGTCCTTGGCGGCGTCTGTGCGCGCTGCCCGCGTTTTGGGTCGGTCTGATGTATGACCAAAATGCCCTTGATGCTGCATGGGACCTTGTCAAAGGCTGGGACGCAGAGACGCGTGATGCTATGCGCATTGCAGCCTCCGTTGACGGATTGCAGGCCAAAGTCGGTTCTATCCACATGCTCGATCTTGCGCGCGAAACTGTGGCTCTGTCCGAGGCAGGTCTAAAGGCGCGTGCGCGCAGTGGTGCAGGCGGCTTGGTCCCCGATGAAACACACTTCCTCAATGCGCTGAAAGAAAGCGTGCAGAGCGGCAAAGCGCCCGCCGATGAGCTGTTAGATTGCTACAACGGCGAGTGGGATGGTGATCTGAGCCGAATTTACGCCGAGTACTCGTACTAAGCTGCCGACTTGTCAGGCTGACGGGGCAGATTTGAGAACCCGACTGCGGTAGTAGTCGGACATCTCGGCTTTGCGCGCAGCTTGCGTTTCGGCGGTGACGGGTTTGTCTTTGTCAAACAGCACCGCATATCCCTGCATCGCACGTTTATGGGTGTCCAGATCAACAGGCTGCTGCGCGTTTTCTGGACTTGTCCGCAGGGACGGGAACCCTTGGCTGGCCGACTGCCCTTGGGTTGGCAACATGTGCATGATCATCAACGCGACGGCCCCGAATGGCACGAAGATTAACAAGAACCAGAATGCGGAGAACCCTGCATCACGCAGACGACGCACTGTAAGGCTGGCGACAGTTGGAAACGCAATGATACATGCCCACACGGTCGTCAAATCAAAGGGCCCGAGTGAGAAAAGCGCTTGTTCGCCTTGGGTTTGCACCAGTGTTAGAATTTTTGCGCCGTCCAGAAACACGCATACGATGAGTGCAATCCCATAGAATAGGCTGAACCACCAATATTCACTCCGGCTTGCGCGGCCCGAATAGTTGAACGTGTTCAAGAGTGCGGTGCCGGTCGCTGTCAAAGGTCCCATGTCATATCCATCTGGTTAACGTGCTCCAACGCTAGGGAGCCCGCATGGCGGAAACAGGGGCGAATTGTGGTCAAACAGAGGCTATCGATGGAACGGAAGGATGGATCAGCTTTTTTGTCCGATCTTGGGCTCTGTTCCCGCACGTATACGGCGGATGTTGGCGCGGTGGCGCCAGAAAACGATGACGGTCAGCGCGAGCATAAGCAGATAAAGCGCCCCAAACCCTAGGAAGATCGCAAGTACACTTGAGGCTGCGGCGGCAACGATTCCACCCAATGAGGACATCTTGGTCGCAGCAGCCGCCGCAAGCCATGCAACACAGCACGCAACCCCAACGGGCCAGGCGGCAGCAAGCGCGATGCCCAGAAACGTTGCGACCCCTTTGCCCCCCTGGAACCGTAGCCACACCGGATAGCAGTGCCCGACCATAGCGGCGAGTGCAGCAATCTGTGCCGCGTCCTCTCCAGCCAGATTGCGCGCCAGCAAAAGTGCTGCAGCACCTTTCGCCCCATCAAGGATCAGCGTCGCAGCGGCAGCAGGCTTCGAGCCGGTGCGCAGAACATTTGTTGCGCCGATATTGCCTGATCCGATTTCGCGCAAGTTGCCCAGCCCCATGCCCTTGGCCACCAGCACCCCGAACGGCACCGACCCGATAAGATAGCCAATCGCAGCCCACAGAACCAACACAGTCAGGCTATTTTCGATGATCGGCATGGGCGTTCCTTTGGATTATGCGGCATAGATACAGGTGCCGGACACATAGGTCGACAAAACCTTACCTTGCATCCGCACCCCGTCAAACGGCGTATTGCGTGATTTCGACAACAGCGTTGCGCGGTTCATGACAAACGGCGCATGCGCATCAAACAGCACCAGATCCGCAGGCGCGCCCGCAGCAAGCCTGCCTTGGGACAGGCCAAGCCGCTGTGCCGGATTGAACGACAGCGCCCTCCATAATTGTGGCAACGTGATCATTTCCGCATGCCAGAGCCGCAAAGCAGCAGGCAGCAATGTCTCCAGCCCTACAGCGCCGGATGCGGCCTCCTCAAAGGGCAGGCGTTTGCTCTCTTCGTCTTGCGGAGTGTGCATGGAACAGATGATGTCGATAAGGCCAGATGCAACGGCCTCAACCATAGCGAGCCGGTCCTCTTCGTCGCGCAAGGGCGGTTTGAGCTTGAAAAACGTGCGGTAGTTGGCGACATCCAGCGCGTTCAGCGTCAGATGATGGATGCCGATGCCTGCCGTGATATCCAGCCCGTTTGCTTTGGCGCGTGCCAGCGGAGGCAGGGCGCGGGTGGTCGTGATCTGATCCGCATGATACCGCGCGCCTGTCATCTCGACCAAGGCGATATCACGGTCGAGGCCCATACGCTCTGCCATGGGTGAAACAGCAGGCAGCCCGCGCAGAGAGGCGAATTTGCCCGATGTTGCGGCGGCTCCACAGCTCAGAATCGGTTCTTGCGGATGGGCAACTATCAGCGCGCCAAGGCTCCGCGCATAGGTCAGCGCACGCGAGAATACGCGGGTATCTGCGATCACATGATCGCAATCGGTAAAAGCGACGGCACCGGCATCCATCAAAAATCCGATTTCCGTCATCTCTAGGCCCCTACGCCCTTTCGTAAGGGCGGCCATGGGCAGCACCCTAACCGGCGCCGTCTCATTGGCGCGGCGCGTCACAAACTCCAGCGTTTCGGGATTGTCGATGGCGGGGTTCGTGTCTGGGCGCGTGATCATCGTGGTGACCCCGCCCTTGGCCGCAGCCAGCCCGGCAGAGCGGTAGCTTTCTTTGTGCCGCTCACCGGGTTCGCAGACTTTCACGCCCAGATCGACGATACCGGGTGCAAGGTATTTGCCACGGCAATCAACTACTTCGCCCTTGGGGTTTGCGATACCACCCGCTGTAACGGCGGTGATGCGCCCGCCTTCAACGCTCAGCGATCCGACCGTTTCCGTGCCGTTCTCGGGGTCGATCAGGGTCGCGTTGACGAAGTGGAGGGTCATGCCGTTTCTTTCACAATCTGTTGTACGAAGTGGACCAGTTTCAGCGCACGGTCAATGTGCAGGCGATTTGCCAGCGGTCCGGTCATGGTGTCAGCCGGGCTCGTGCTGCAAGTATTTGTTTGGCAATTATTGCCGGATCAGAGACATAGCTGATCCGCGCGCGCAGTCCCCCCTTGATGAAGATCACGACACTCCAGCCCAGCCGCGTCCGGACATCGACGATATCGGCCAACGGGATGCGTGCTTCTTCTTCGGCACTGCGTTGGAGGACAGCGTCGGTGCGCAAAAGCCATCGATCCCTGCGCACGGCGCGCCATCTTTGCGGATCATCCACGGCAATATTATAGGCGAACATAAGCACTGGACCGATATACATGGCCTGCCAGTATCCAGTCGTCGCACCGATTGCCCAGCCCGCAGCGACCAGTAGGATCAGGGTGATCACTCCGACGATGACACAGCGGCGCAGAAAGACCTTCAGTTCAGGTGCCCATGCCGCCAGCGGCTCGCTCATCCGGCCATCCAGACCATGCCTCCGGCCACAGCAAAAGCCACCAGCAGCGCAATCGTCGCAACGCGTCCAGACATTTTGGGATCGGGTTTGGGTTCTTTCATCAGAATATCCACCATATGAGGAAGAGGGAGGCGAGCAGGAGCAGTGCCGTGACAACACTGCCCAACCGTGAGCGTCGCGGGGCCACTGGCGCGGGGTTTACACCACTATAAGGCTTGGCCGCATCAGTTGCGATAGGGGCGGTGGTATTTGCCGCTTTTGGTTCATGGTAGGTGCCGATCAGGGTGAGGTCGGCCACAGGCTGCAATATGACATCCGTACCACGGCCCACGCGCGAGAAAACCAACAACACATATCCGTCCAGCGCATCAAGCCGTGCAGCGTCCGCGCGTACGGCTTGCGGGTTCACATCATACCCGTCGATCAGATACCCCGGCAGGCCCACACCAGCGAGGTCGGAGAGTGCGAACAGCTCGATATCATCAAGCGCAACTTTGTGGCCCAACAAATCGGACGCTAGTGCGTCTTTGCTGTGTTGTTTGAGCAGGCGCGCCATATTGGCCATCGGTCGCGAGATGGCAAATACACGAATCACACCATGTTCCGCTTTGCTGATTTCAACAGATGGCATTTTTCATCTCCGGCGCGATGCGGTTCAATTCTGTCACAAGTGCATCTGACCGCTCCACATAGTCAAATCCCAAACGCTCTTTTTTTTCAGAAGCATACATCAGGAAGCTCACGCATCGGGGAGAGGTGTTGCGGCACACAGGCGGCACAATGGCGCTGTAAGGGTGAGCTTTTACGCGGGTTTTGTCGCCACCAACAATGAAGAAAAGCACACGTTTATCGGTGAGCGCATAGCGCGTAGCCGCATAGGTCCGCAGTTGCTGTAGCGTCGCGCGCAGTGGGATCAGTACCAGCACGGCAGGTACGACCAGCAACCAGATGTCACTGTCCGTGCCGTAAGTGAGCAGAATAAATGCCGCGGCAACCAACAGGCCGATTGCAGCCATCGGCGCCGCCCCATAAAGCCGCCAATTTCGCCAATGAAAGCGAGGCTTTGGCCTGCCGGTCCAAAGCACACGCTCATCGCCTTCCAGCACGTCATCCCAGAAGGTGTCGGCGCTCATGAGCGGTTTGCGACGAGGTTGCGGGCAAGCAGGTCCATTGCCGCCATACGAACTGCCACACCCATCTCTACCTGATCCTGAATGACGCTCCGGTTGATATCATCGGCCAGTGTGCCGTCAATTTCCACACCACGGTTCATAGGGCCAGGGTGCATGACAATGGCGTCCGGTTTGGCATGGGATAACTTCTCCGCATCAAGGCCGTATCGGTGGTAATACTCCCGTTCGCTGGGGATAAAGCCGCCATCCATGCGTTCTTTTTGCAAGCGGAGCATCATCACGACATCGACGTCCTTGAGACCTTCTTCCATATTATCGAAGACTTCGACGCCGAATTCGCCGATCCCGGAGGGCATCAACGTCGGTGGCCCGATGAGGCGGATGCGGTTCTCCATTTTGCCCAAGAGCATGATGTTGGAGCGGGCAACGCGGCTGTGGGCGATATCACCGCAGATGGCGATGGACAGCCGGTGTAGCCGCCCCTTTGCCCGCCGGATTGTGAGCGCATCGAGCAGCGCCTGCGTCGGATGCTCGTGCCGCCCGTCACCGGCATTGAGCATGGCACAGTTCACTTTTTCCGCCAGTAAATCTACCGCGCCTGATTGCGGATGACGCACGACCAGCAAATCGGGATGCATGGCGTTGAGGGTCATGGCGGTATCTATCAAAGTCTCGCCTTTTTTGATCGAAGAGGCTTGCATCGCCATATTCATCACATCCGCACCGAGGCGCTTGCCTGCGATCTCGAAACTGGCTTGTGTGCGCGTGGAATTCTCAAAAAACATGTTGATTTGCGTCAACCCCTTCAGGGCCGAGCCATGTTTATCTGGCTTGCGGTTCAGCTCTGCATAGCTGTCGGCAAGGTCAAGCAGCGTCGTGATTTCGAGAGGGCGTAGCGGCTCGATACCAAGTAGATGGCGGTGGGGATAGCTCATGAGGATACCTTGCGCTGTTTGGGTCGTTATAGGGGTGCACGCAGAGGCGGGCAAGAAGCGGCGCGAAGGCCATTTTGATCCGGCACGGGCAGGCGTAGAGTGGTGCAATGGAATCAGTGGACTTTCACACCGCCCGCGCACTTTTGGACTGGCAGATTGAGCTGGGTGCGGACGAGTGCATTAGCAATGCGCCGCTGGACCGCTATACGCTGCCCGACCGGTTGGCCAAGCCCAAAAAAGCCGATGACAAGCCGCATCTGACCAAAGGTCCGGTTGTGCTTCAAGAGCGGGACGGTCTGGCCGAAGCGCAGGCCGCGGCAGATGGGGCTGACACGCTTGAGGATCTGCGCGCCGCAATGGAAGCATTCGATCTGTGTGACCTCAAACGTGGCGCGCGTAACATGGTGTTTGCTGACGGGATCGCGGGCGCCCCCGTTATGATCATCGGTGAGGCGCCGGGCCGCGATGAAGACCGCATCGGAAAGCCGTTTGTGGGGGCCGCAGGACAATTGCTGGACCGTATGTTTGCCGCAATCGACATGGGGCGGGAGCGTGCGGATGCCCCGATCTACATCACTAATACCCTGCCTTGGCGTCCTCCGCATAATCGCGATCCCAAGCCCGAAGAGATTGCGATGATGAAGCCCTTTTTGCTGCGCCACATCGCGCTCGCGGATCCCAAAGTGCTGGTGATCATGGGCAATTGGGCCTGTCAGGCATTGCTGGCAAAGCGCGGTATCACGCGTTTGCGTGGCACATGGGTCGAGGCTGTGGATAAGCCGGCGTTGCCGATGTGTCATCCGGCCTATCTGCTGCGCAATCCGGCCGCAAAGCGAGAGGCTTGGAAGGATCTGTTAAACCTGAAGGATGCTGTGGATAAGTGATTGACCCGGTCGTCCTTTTGGCATTCGTGCCTGCCGCACTTGCGCTCAATGTCACGCCAGGGCCGGATATGATGCTTTGTCTGGCACAGGGCATGCGCGCGGGCCGGACGGCCGCATGGGCCGCGAGTGCCGGTGTCAGCGCAGGTGCGATGGTGCATGTGACGGCTGCAGGTTTGGGCCTTGGGGCGATTGTCGCGGCGTTCCCCCATGCCTTTGATATCATTCGCTGGCTTGGGGTAATCTACCTTTTGTATCTCGCGGTGCAATCCTTGTGTGGTGGCGGGCTCAAGGCGCGCGCACAGGGCATGCGACCACTCCAAGCGTTTCGCGCGGGGCTTTTCACAAATTTGAGTAATTTCAAAGTGATATGGTTCGTTCTCGCCTTCATTCCGCAGTTTGTTGTGCCTGAGGCCGGGCCTGTATTTCTGCAATTTGTAATGTTCGGCGTGCTGATCGCATTTGGCGGCTTTATCATCAACGGTCTGGTTGGTGCCTACGCAGGGACGTTGGGCGCAAAGTTGGTACAGTCGAGCAATGTTTTGGGCTATATCACAGCGAGCATTTATGGCGCTCTTGCGGCGCGGCTGGCGATTATGGAGTGAGCAATGGCTGGAATCGACGAAAGCATAGACTTCATCGCGTTGCGCATCGCAGTGCTGACCGTATCGGACACCCGCAGTGCGGGAGAGGACCGCTCCGGCGATGTGCTTATTGGCAGGCTTGAGGGTGCGGGCCATATGTTGGCGGACCGAAAGATCATACGTGATGAACGGCATGAGATCGCAGAGCAACTGCGTCTATGGTGCGCTGATCCGCAAATTGATGTTGTGCTGTCAACGGGCGGCACCGGTCTGACTGGCCGCGATGTAACAGTTGAGGCGCACCGCGATGTCTACGAAAAAGAGATCGACGCGTTCGGAATCATTTTCACCATCGTATCCATGCGAAAGATCGGCACGAGTGCTGTACAATCGCGCGCGACGGGGGGCGTGGCAAATGGCACCTACCTGTTCGCGCTGCCGGGCAGTCCGGGCGCATGCAAAGACGCGTGGGACGAGATATTGGTCAAGCAATTCGATTACCGGCACAAACCCTGCAATTTTGTCGAGATTATGCCCCGGCTGGACGAGCATCTGCGCCGTAAATAGGTGCCCCGCGTATTACTTTCCCGTAAATGTGACGGAAAGTGCGTGCTTCCGCGTATAAACGTAGCTGGGCAATGGATAATGCTGTGCTACTTTTTACCCTGATGAATGACTGCGGATAAACCATGCGATTTCTGAGACAAAGTATGATCGGTCTGTTCCTTGCGTCTGCGACGCTGGGTTTGCTTGTCTGGGCGGTGCAGATTGTGGGCGGTGCGGTGCAGACGCGGTTGGCCGATGATGCGCCCGCGCGACCCGCGCAAGAGCGCGTGTTTACCGTCAACGTGGTGACAGCGCGGGAAAGTACCGAAACGCCCGTGCTCGAGAGTTTTGGCGAGATTGTCAGCCGCCGCACACTTGAGCTGCGCGCCGCAGTTGGAGGGCGTGTCGTCGCCCTTGCCGAGGGGTTCGAGGATGGCGGTGCTGTAAAATCAGGCGATGTCCTTGTCCGACTTGATCCAACAGATGCCCAAGCGGCGGTTGAGCGGGCGCAGATTGATTTGGCCGATGCGCAGGCGGAAGACCGTGATGCAGGGCGCGGCCGTGTGCTGGCCAACGACGAGCTTGCCGCAGCACAGGAGCAGGCGGGCTTGCAGGTGCGCGCGGCGGAGCGACAGGCCGATCTCGCAGCGCGCGGCGTCGGGACGACAACAGCGACCGAAGTGGCGGAGCTTGCGGCATCTGCCGCGCGACAGGCCGTGTTGGTCCGACGACAAGCGATGGCGCAGATGGAAGCGCGAGGCGATTTGGCGACAACCCGAATGGCGCGCATGCAGATTGCGCTGGAGGAGGCGCAGCGGCGGCTGGATGACACAGTTCTGCGCGCCCCTTTTGACGGTGTGCTAAGTGAGCCTAGCGTAGTGGAGGGCCGTTTGGTTACCGCGAACGAGCGCTTGGCAGAGCTGATCGATCCTGATGACCTTGAAGTGTCTTTCCGTTTGTCCACTGCACAGTACGCCCGACTGCTTGATGCGGAGGGCCGCATCCTCAACGCACCTGTGGAGGCCACACTTGATGTGTCGGGCATCGACCTGCTGGCACAGGGCCGTGTGACGCGGACCTCTGCGGGATCGGGGGAGGGGCAAACAGGACGGTTGGTCTTTGCCGCGCTCGAGACGACGCGCGGTTTCCGGCCAGGTGATTTTGTGACCGTACAGGTGCGTGAACCTGCGCTTGATACGGTTATTCGCCTGCCTGCATCTGCGGTCAGCGGCAATGGCAGTGTGCTGTATCTGGGCGAAGAAGACCGACTGGAGACCACGACAGTCGAGATTGTGCGGCGGCAGGGTGATGACGTTCTGGTGCGCGGCAATATTGTGGGCCGAGAGGTCGTTCAGGCCCGCTCCCCCCTTTTGGGTGCAGGGATCGCGGTCAAGCCGCTGCGCATGGGCCAGGAGCGCGCTGCTGCTGCCGATGACATGCTCGAGCTTACCACAGAGCGACGCGCAAAGCTGGTCGCATTCGTCGAGGCGAATGACCGTATGCCGCAGGAGGCCAAGGCACGCGTTCTGGATCAACTGGCCGCGCGGCAGGTACCTGCACAGGTCGTTGCGCGCATCGAAAGCCGGATGGGGGGCTAGAACATGGTGCGTCCAATTTCCAAGACCGCGGGTGGCGTGCTGTCCTACTTCACCCGCCATAAAACCGTGGCGAACCTGCTGTTGGTGATCATGCTGGTCGCGGGCCTTTATGCAGCGCCAAAGATGCGGGCGCAGTTTTTTCCTGATGTAATTCTCGATACGGTGAGCGTGACGACCGTCTGGCAGGGTGCGGGCGCTGAGGATGTTGACGAAGCAATTGCCGAAGTGCTCGGGACTGCGTTGCTGGCGGTGGAGGGGGTCGAGGGTACGACAGCCACCTCCCGCGAAGGCCTTGCGCGCATTGATCTGGAGTTTGAGCCGAATTGGGACATGGCACGTGCAACTGCCGATGTGCAGACGGCTGTGGATGCGATCACAACCTTGCCTGATGAGGCCGAAGAGCCGGAAGTAAGGCGCGGCGCGTGGCGTGACCGCGTGACCGATGTTGTGATCACCGGACCCGTCGGGCCAGAGCAGTTGGGCCGTTTTGCCGATGAATTTGTAACCCGCCTGTTTGCTGCAGGGGTCACGCGCACAACCATCCAAGGGGTTGCCGCACCGCAGACGATTGTCGAGGTGCCCTCGATGAACCTGATCGCATTTGATGTGGGCATCGCAGAGATTGCAGCGGCAATCGCACAAGAAGTTGCCGCTGATCCTGCCGGTGATGTGGATGCGGCCAACGCCCGCGTGCGCACAGGGGTCGCCAAACGTACGCCGCAGGAGATTGCAGGTATCACGCTGCGCTCCAACCCTGACGGCTCCAACCTGCTGGTGGGTGATGTGGCGGTAGTGCGCGCCCAAGGGATTGACCGCGACCGTGCGTTTTTCGTTGACGATAATTCGGCAATATCGGTACGCGTCGACAGGTCCGATGGTGGCGATGCCATCGCAATTCAGGAACGTGTCGAACGTGTCACCGCCGAGCTGCAGGCGAGCCTGCCTGCCGGGGTGACGATGGAGCTGATCCGCACCCGTTCGGAAGCAATTTCGGGACGCTTGGACCTGCTGATCGACAACGGCCTTATGGGGCTTGGCCTTGTAGTTGCATTACTGTTTTTGTTTCTCAACGCGCGCACCGCGTTCTGGGTGGCGGCGGGTATCCCTGTCGCGATGGGGGCGGCCATTGCACTGATGTATCTGGGCGGGCTGACGCTCAATATGATCTCCCTGTTCGGGCTTATCATCACACTTGGGATTGTGGTGGACGATGCGATTGTGGTGGGGGAGCATGCCGATCACCGCTACCGACTTGGCGGGATGAGTGCTGCAGAAGCCGCCGAAGGAGCCGCACAGCGTATGGCGATGCCTGTTTTTGCGGCCACCTTGACCACGGTAATTGCATTTTTCGGACTGGTTGCAGTGGGCGGGCGGTTCGGTGATCTGATCCGCGATATTCCGTTCACGGTGATTGCCGTGCTCATCGCTTCGCTGGTGGAGTGTTTTCTGATCCTTCCGCATCACATGAAGAACGCGCTTGAAGGCTTGGAACAGCGGTTGCGTTTTTCGGTGCCAAAGTTGGTGATTGGGGGTGTTGTCAGTGCCATTGTGGCGACTGCCCTCATATCGCTGGTGATTTTTGGCGTGATCAGTGGCTACTTATGGCTGAGCGGGGGGGAAGTTGCGCAGGCCTACGCTCTGTTGTCGAGCAGTGCTGTGGCCTTGGTCGGCATCAGTTTTGTACTTGCGCTGGGTTACATACTGGCGCGGCCTGCGCGTCTGCGCGCGCTTGCCATGATCGTCGGGCAGCACGGGGTTGATACACCGTCGATGGTGATCAACCTTGGATTTGTCTGGGTACGTGAGCGGCTGTTCCGCCCGTTCATGGCAGGGGTTATCAAGGCGCGGTATGTCGTGCTTGCCGGTGTGGTGGTGATACTGGCCGGTCAGGCCGCGCTGTTTATTCGCGGTGACGTGCAATGGCGCTTCTTTAACGCACCGGAGCGCGGATCGGTCACCGGCAATTTCATCATGGCTGACGGTGCCACGCGCGCTGACACTCTCGAGATGATGCGCGAGATGCAACGTGCTACCGACGCCGTTGCTGCCCGACTGCAAGAAGAGCACGGGGCAAGCCCGCTTGATTATGTCATGGCGCAGATCGGCGGCAATGGCGGGCGCGGCCTCGCCGCAGCGGATAGCAAGGATAGCGACCTTTTGGGTGGTATCTCGATCGAGCTGATTGATGCGGACCTGCGTCCCTATTCAAGTTTCGCGTTTGTGGCATTGTTGCAAGAAGAGGTAGTGAGCCTGCCGCTTGTCGAGGCGGTGAGCTTTCGCGGGTGGCGCTCAGGTCCGGGGGGCGACGCGCTTGACGTGCAATTCTACGGCGCGGATACGCAAACACTCAAAGCCGCCTCAGGTGCGCTGCAAACGGCCCTGCTTCAATACGCCGAAGTGAGCGCGGTCGAGGACAATCTGGCCTTCGATAAAGAGGAGCTGATCCTCAATCTTACACCACAGGGTCGCGCGCTGGGGTTCACGATTGATGCGCTGGGCCGTGTGCTGCGCGACCGGCTGAGCGGGATTGAGGCGGCGACATTCCCCGATGGGCCCCGTTCTGCCGCGATCCGCGTGGAGCTGCCGAAGGGGGAGCTTACGGCGGATTTTCTGGACCGCACACAGCTGCGCA
This sequence comes from Sulfitobacter sp., assembly GCA_049670485.1. Classification (GTDB taxonomy): domain Bacteria; phylum Pseudomonadota; class Alphaproteobacteria; order Rhodobacterales; family Rhodobacteraceae; genus Sulfitobacter. Next base: position 50,503 of record JBATTJ010000149.1, on the reverse strand, counting down.
CCCAAGATGGCAACTATGTCGCGCTTGCCGATATTGTGAGTGTGCAGCAACGTGACGGGTTCAGTACGGTGCGGCGCGAAAACGGGATCAGGCTGATCACCGTCAATGGTGATATATCGGAAGATGATGCCGCCCGCGCGACCGAGATCAATACCGCGCTGGCCGAGGAAATCCTGCCGCGTATCGCATCCGAATTGCAGGTGGAATACCGCCTTGCAGGGCTGAGCGAGCAGGAGGATCAATTCCTCAGCGATGCGCTCACCGGTCTCATTCTTTGCCTGACGGGCATCTTTCTGGTGTTGGCTTGGGTGTTCGGCAGTTGGACACGCCCGCTGGTGGTGATGGCGATTATTCCATTCGGCCTCGTTGGGACGATTTACGGTCATCATGCGTGGGATGTCCCGCTGAGCATGTTCACTGTCGTGGGGCTATTGGGGATGACAGGGATCATCATCAACGATTCTATTGTTCTGGTCACGACGATTGACGAATATGCAGTGGATCGTGGGCTGGTGCCGTCGATCATTGACGGTGCAGCAGACCGCTTGCGCCCTGTGATGCTTACGACACTGACCACCGTGCTGGGCATGACACCCTTGTTGTTCGAGGGCAGCCAGCAGGCGCAGTTTCTCAAGCCTACGATCATCACGCTTGTCTACGGTTTGGGGTTTGGCATGTTTTTGGTACTGTTGGTGGTGCCCGCGCTTGTTGCTGCACAGCATGACATCAGCCGCCAGATCGCTGCGATGCGGCGCGGTCTGCGGGCACCGGCGCGCGGTTTGCAGGCTGGATTGTTCGGATTGTGGGCGCTGGTTCTGGGGTGGGGTGCGATCACACTTGGTTATGCTGCCCTTTACGGTGTGTTGTTCGCGCCGATTGCCGCTGCATTGCCATTCGCGGCGGCACTCTCACCAATGGTGGCGGCATTCATTTTGTTTGTCGGTGGTACAGCGCTGGCTGCATTGATCGGCTATGGCATCGGTGCCCTCGCCATGGCCCTGCGCGGCAGGCGCGCGGCATAGACGGCAAACCGGCGTTATGCCGGCGTGCAGCCAATCATATCAACCGCATGCGAATTGCCCAGAATCGTGAACCGGATGGCGGAGCGGTCAACTGCAAGAGTGCCCGGTACACTTGGCACAATCTCGGCGGTGGCGGTGAGCGTATCGCCCGAGCGTGACGTTTGTGCTTCGGAAATCCAGACGTCTGCGCGGCCAGTCTCGATCACGACATGCTCTTTGCCGCCTGTTGAGGGCAGTGTCAGCGTCGCGGTGATGTTCAACCCGTCCGAAGAAGGGCTCAGCGCGCAGGTTGCACTGCGCGCACCAGCCTCCGACGCGCTATAGGGACGCTCTGCCAATGCGGCGGCTATAACAGGAACCGGTGTAGCGCCCAGCGCGTCAAGCGTGCCGGTAATCTTGAGGGTTTGGGGGATGCAAATATCAGAGCAGACACCGATTTCCATCGACAGGTTGATATCAACAGGCTGTCCAGCCTGTTGCGCTGCGACAGTCAGCGGCAGCGTCACCTGACCGGAGTAGCCGACAGAGCGCATGCCGTTTTGTTCGAACACCTTCGGCGTGGGCCAGTTGACCGCAACGCTTTGCAGATTGCGCGAGCCTTTCCACGTAAAGCTTGGCGGGATTCCTGCATCGCCCGGCGTGCGCCAGTATGTTTTCCACCCGTCTGCCATCGTGATCTGGATGGCACTCACGCGGGTGCCATCGGGCTGTTGCCAACCATCAATAAGCCGCGCCGTCGCAGGCGTATCGAACGGGTCACCCGCGAAGGCAGGGGCACCGAGGGTGAGGAGGGCGGTTGCACAGAGGAGTGATTTAATCATGGCACCAATGTGGGGCCACGCGCCGGATTTGCCAAGTCACAAACCGGTCAACCATGTTTCGGCCTTGAGTACTTGCGGTGGTGCGCCGTGACCGCCAAACTGTATAGGCAATCTGGATTTCTAACGGCGGGGCACGAAATTGGATCTGACAGGACAGCTTTTGATTGCGATGCCGGGTATGGACGACCCCCGCTTTGCCCGCTCGGTCATGTTTATCAGCGCGTATTCGGATGAAGGTGCGATGGGGTTGGTATTGAATCGGCTGTTGGCTGGGATGACCGTGCATGACGTGTTGTCCCGTCTCGAGATTGAGGCATCCGGCGCGGATGCTCCCGTGCACATCGGAGGACCTGTAGAGACCGAGCGCGGGTTTGTCCTCCACATGGATCAGACACGGCTTGCGTCCGATCCGTTAGTCATTTCCGGCGGATATGTCCTCAGCGCGACGCAGGATGTTCTCAAGGATATCGGGGAGGGGGACGGCCCTGCACCGTTTCTGTTTGCGTTGGGCTATGCTGGCTGGGGTGCAGGTCAGTTGGAGGGAGAGCTTGTGCAGAATGCATGGCTGACTGCGCCTGCCACACCCGATCTGGTGTTCGGAGTGGAGCGTGCGGCACTTTGGGATACAGCTCTGCGCAGCATCGGCATTGATCCGGTGAGCCTGTCAGGCGCAAGTGGACGCGCTTAGTCGCGCGGTGCTGCGGCGCGGTTGAGCCTGTCGTTTATCGCGCGGCCAAGGCCGGTCATGGGAACCGGTGCTACCGCGATAGGGCCTCCCATTTGATCAAGTCGGTGAAGATGGTCAAACAGATGTGCGGCAGCCTCCACCAGATCACCCATTTTGGACAAGTTGAGAATACCATCCACCGCTCCAAACCCCAGCATATGCTCTCCCTTATGGGCCTGAGTGGCGTTCAGCCGCATTTTGTCGCGTGGCGCATAGTGAGACGTCAACTGCCCCGGTGCAGTGATGTCGCCTGCACTTGGATGCAGCAATTCTTGACCCAGTGCTGCGACGACGTATTCGGACGGCAACCCGCCGGAGCGTAGAAGCACAGCGCGCGTGCCCTCAAACCCGATGATCGTACTTTCCAGACCGACGCCGCACGCACCACCATCGACCACGGCTGCGATCCGGCCCTCAAGCCCTGCCATCACATGGTCTGCGGTCGTAGGGCTGATCCGCCCTGACGGATTGGCGGAGGGGGCGGCCACCGGCCCGCCAAACTTTGATAATAGCGCGCGGGCGGTTGGATCTGCGGGAACGCGAACTGCAACACTGGGTAAGCCCGCCGTTACCAGCGAGGATAGACCGTGCCCCGTGAGCAGGGGCAGCACAAGCGTCAGCGGACCGGGCCAGAACGCTTGGGCCAGTATATCTGCAGTATCGGACCATTGTGCATAAGTCTGTGCAGCTTCGATATCGGCCACATGCACGATCAGCGGATTGAACGCGGGGCGCGATTTCGCAGCATAGATGGCGGCGACCGCCTCCCCCTGACGCGCATCAGCACCAAGTCCGTAGACCGTCTCGGTGGGAAAAGCGACACATGCGCCGGCGCGCAACAAATCAGCCGCTTGGCCGATGCCATCCGCATCCGCGTTCAGGCGTTGCGTATGATGGGTCATGGCTACTCCTGTTGTGATGACGCGGTGTTTGGGTTGCACCGAATGTCGTTTCTGGTCATCGTGCTCGCGACTGGTATGCGGTCGGACGTGTGGCTGCAATCGTGTGTAAGGAAGACTGTTATGACGTATCGCGCCCCTGTTGAAGACTACAATTTCTTGTTTGACCACGTTGTAGGCCTTGGCCCATTGCGCGCGACCGAGCTGTTTGGCGATGCGACGGCTGACGTAACCCGCGCAATCCTCACCGAAGCTGGTAAGCTGTGCGAAGAAATCCTTGCTCCGTTGCAACGGGCCGGCGACCTGCATCCCGCAAAGCTTGAGAACGGGGTGGTGCGCACTTCCAAAGGGTTCACGCAAGGCTTCAAGGCGATTGCGGACGGCGGTTGGGTCGGGATGGCTGCGGACCCCGAATATGGCGGGATGGGCTTGCCGATGGCGCTCACCGCGGCGGTTGGCGAGATGATGAGCGCGTCGTGCCTGTCACTACAACTGGCCCCGATGCTGACCCAAGGGCAGATCGAAGCGCTTGAGCATCATGCCAGCGATTCGATCAAAGCGCTCTATCTGCCCAAACTGACCAGCGGCGAATGGACGGGCACAATGAACCTCACGGAGCCGCAGGCGGGGTCCGATGTGGGCGCCCTCAGCACCAAGGCCGAAGACAATGGCGACGGCACATACAGGGTCACGGGCCAGAAAATTTATATCTCGTGGGGGGATCATGATTTTGGCGGCAACGTCTGCCATCTGGTGCTGGCGCGGATACCCGGTGCGCCTGATGGCGTGCGCGGCATCAGCCTGTTTCTTGTACCTAAATTGCTGCCGGATGCGGAAGGCAACGTAGGCGCGCGCAACGGTGTTAGCGTGCTCAGCCTCGAGCATAAGATGGGACTGCACGGCTCTCCGACTTGCGTGATGCAATATGACAATGCCACCGGATGGCTGGTGGGGGAATTGCAGGGCGGAATGGCCGCGATGTTCACAATGATGAACAACGCGCGGCTGAGTGTGGGCGCGCAGGGCGTAGGTGTAGCAGACGCCGCGTACCAGCATGCACTGGCCTATGCGACTGACCGGAAGCAGGGCAAAACGGTATCTCCCGCGGTCAAGGATTCCATCCTTGGCCACGCCGATGTGCGCCGGATGCTGACCACGATGAAGGCCGAAGTGTTTGCCGCGCGCGCGATCGCCGTGAGCAACGCGGTCGCCATAGATATGGCAAAGGCCACGGGCGAAAAGGCGTGGAAAGCGCGCGCAGCCTTGCTCACCCCGATCACAAAAGCATTTGGTACAGATACCGGAATTGCCATGGCCGATATGGGCCTGCAGGTACACGGTGGCATGGGTTTTGTCGAGGAAACGGGTGCCGCGCAATTTTGTCGCGATGTCCGTGTTACAGCGATTTATGAGGGCACGAACGGCATTCAGGCGATGGATCTTGTCGCGCGCAAGATGATGGATGGCGGTGAGGCCGCGCTCGCTCTGCTGGACGAGGTTTCCGAAGACGTTGAGCGGGCGAGAGAAGTTTTCCCCCGATTGGCGGGCGATGTCTGGGAAGCCACGGAAAGCATGCGGGAAGCGACCGAATGGCTTGTCTCGCAGACAGACCTGCAGGAACGTTTTGCCGGTGCAGTGCCCTACTTGCATGCCTTTGCACGGGTACTCGGGGCGCATCTGCATCTCAAGGCGGCAGTGGCAGAACGGGGTGGCGCGCGCGAAAAGCTCGCGCGGTTCTACATCCAGCGCATGTTGCCTGAGCACGCGGCGCTGTTGGCCCACGCCCAAGCCGGCGCTGAGGATCTTTATGCTCTGACGGCAGAAGAGCTGGCGCAGTAATGGCGTCGAAAGTGCCCGCCGGATTGCACTACCCTTGGGAGGTGCCGCCGGAGGGCGTGCAAGCCATCGAAGTCGCATCCGGTGTGTTGTGGATGCGCCTGCCGCTGCCCATGAAGTTGGATCATGTGAACGTTTATGCACTGGATGACGGGGACAGCTGGACCATCGTAGATACGGGGTTCGCGTCCAAGAAGACCAAAGCGATCTGGCAGGGCATTATGGATGGCCCTCTGGCTGGCAAGCCGGTGCACCGCGTTGTCGTAACCCATCATCATCCTGATCACATCGGGCTGGCAGGGTGGTTCCAGACGGAGCACGGTGCCGAGCTTGTGACGACGCGCACCGCGTGGTTGACGGCACGGATGCTGACCCTCGATGTGCAAGAAGTGCCCAACGATCAAACGCTGGATTTTTACCGGACGGCGGGGATGGATGCGGATATCTACGACAAACGCGCGAGCGGTCGGCCGTTCAACTTTGCAGATGTGGTTGCGGCTTTGCCACTTGGCTATACACGGATCAAGCAGGACGACACGATCCACATGGGCGGGCGCACATGGGATATCCACATGGGCAATGGCCACGCGCCAGAGCATGCAACATTCTGGAGCAGGGATGACAATCTGGTTCTGGCAGGCGATCAGATATTGTCTTCGATCAGCCCGAATGTCGGTGTCTATGCGACCGAACCGATGGCTGATCCTATCGGTGAATGGCTTGAAGCCTGTGAGCGTCTGGCGGTTTTTGGGCGCGATGACCATTTGGTGCTGGGCGGGCACAAGCTGCCCTTTACGGGCCTGCCCCACCGCATGCGCCAACTCATTGAAAACCACCACAGTGCCCTCAAACGCCTTGAGGCATATATCGATACGCCGAAATCAGCGGGGGAGGTATTTTCGCCGCTGTTCAAAAGAGCGATAGGCGAGGGGGAATACGGCCTCGCACTGGTTGAAGCATTTGCGCATTTGAGCCACCTTCACCAAACGGGTCTGGCCACGCGCACACAACGCGATGATGGTGCATGGCTGTATCAGCGCAAAGGATAAGCGATGGGTGATGACATCAAAACGGCCGCCGAAGTATTCGAGAGCAGTGCGTTGCCGCGCGCCCATGAGGTGCACAACGACCCGCAGGCAAAAAACGCCAAGGACCAGCCGATGCCAAAAGGGGTTGCGGCCACCCCGCTTGAGAAAAAATCACCTGCGCAATGGGCCTATGAGCGTACGGTGCTCTACCTCAAGAAGTTCGAAGAGGGCCTTGATGACGGGCATGAGATTGCCATGGGCTTTGCCGGAACCGATGCGGGCGTGCTCAAGATCGAGGGAATGGGGTATTTTGATCCCGATATTGTGACGTTCTATGGCAATGACCCGACGGGCGGCAAAATGCAGCTTGTACAGCACGTCAGCCAGCTTAGCGTATTGTTTCGGGCAGTGCCTAAAGCGGTCGAGGCGGAAAAGCCCAACCGCATCGGTTTCAAACTGATCGAGGATCTGGAGCAAGGGACGACATAGCCACAGGCTCGTACACGTCTTGGTGAAACCGGCGTGACAGGGCGTGCGAAATGCCGTAACCCGTGCAAAAGAAATAGCCGCTACTGACAAAAGGGATAGCCCGATGGCCGAACATGAACATGGCAAGATGAATTCAGAAACCCATGAAAAGACCTTTAACGGGTTTGTCTCGTTTGTGACGAAAACCGTCATCGTGATCATTGGTATCTTGTTGTTTATGGCGATTTTCGCCCGTTGATTTGACGGATACCGTTTAATGTTCAAACCATTTCTGGCGCTGGCCTTGTCGGCATCTATTATTGCGGGGTGTGCCGCTCCGGGTAAGGAATCGCCTGCTGATGTCATCGCGGCGGCGACGTATATCCCGCAGGGACAACCAAAGCTGACCATCATTACAATGGTGAACAACCGTTCGGGTGCGGGCGCGCATTCCGCTTTGTTGATTGAGGGCAGCCAGTCTGTAATGTTTGATCCCGCAGGCTCGTTCGAGCATGAGCGGGTGCCAGAACGCGGTGACGTGCTTTACGGTATGTCGCCGGGTTGGGTGCAGTCCTATAAGTCTGCGCATGCCCGCTCTACATTCCATGTGGTCAGTCAGGAATTCAACGTCACCCCCGCGCAGGCAGAACGTGCATTGCAACTGGTTCAGGCCAATGGTGCAGTGCCGGGTGCATTTTGCACCAATGCGACATCGGGTATTCTGCGTCAGATACCGGGTTTTCAGTCCATCAACCAAGTGTTTTATCCTGCCAAATTGATGGAACAGGTCGCGACCCTTAGTGGTGTAACCACCACCCGTTATTACGAAGACGACGAAGGCACGGTTCTAGACGGTATTGCGGCCATCGATAGATAGCGATTCACAGTACAGCCGCCCTTATCCCAGAAGATAAAGCAGGCCGTAGAGTGTGGCGGCACCCCCGATTATCGCCATCAGCACGTTCTTTGTAAAAAGCCCGACAGCTAGCGCCACTGCGGCAGCAGCAGCACGCGGTATGTCAAACACACCGTCTGTGGCGGCAGGCCATACGACCTGCGGCGCCACAAGCGCGGGCAATATAGCGACAGCGGTATAGCGCAAATGCCGCAACAACCAGTCAGGCATGGCGCGGTCCCCGACCAAGCCGGTAAAGACGAAGCGCAAGGCAAAGCTGCCAACGCCAAGGCCGATGATCACGATCCACAGGGTGCTATTTTCAATCATGGGCGTGCCGCCTTCCGCTCAAGCCAAAGCTCGGTCTGGGCGCCAGCGATCATGCCTGCTGCACCCGCGATGATCAGCCCCAGCGAATAAGGCACACCAGCCGCGAGCAGCGCGACCACAACCGCGACCAACGCCGCAACCACATGCGCCAGCGTGCGGAACATCGGTGCGATCATGGCCAAAAATGTAATTGGAATGGCGAAATCAAGCGCCCAGCTGTCGGGAATTTGCGTCCCCAGCAGCGCACCAACCAGAGTAAAGCCGTACCAGAGCGGCACAATCGGCGTGACGGCCCCCAGAAAATAAGCAACCCGTGCGGGTACCGTCATCTCCGGCTCCGCCTCGAACTTGGAGATGCCGACGACATAGGATTGATCCACCGTAACATAAGCGCAGAGCGCACGCTGCCACAGGGGGGCGGCCCCGATGTAGGGCGTAAGCGACGCGGAATACATCGCCATGCGCAGGTTCACGGCAAGGGCGGATACCAATACGATCAGCGTGGGTACGTTCTCTTGCATCAGTTGCAGCGCGGTAAATTGGGCCGCTCCGGCAATCACCACCACTGAGAACGCCAGCGTTTGCATGACGCTTAATCCCGCTTCGGTCGCGAGCACTCCGAACAATGTGGCGAAGGGGACAATCACCAGAATGAACGGTGAGCCGTCGATGATCCCCTGACGGAAGTTGGATTTACGGGTGGTAGAGGTCATGCGTTGCCCTTAGATTGTAGGTACTCGTAGCGTGTTGCCTAAGGGGGCGCAATTGGCTGAACTCAACGATCTGTCGGACTACCTGATCGCGCCGGACCCATCCGCTGCGCGCCTGACCCGCGTTGTAACGGGCCTTGATCATGACGGGGTGCACCAGCAGATCAATGTGGTGGAGGAACGCCCGCTCACGATCTACCTCAACAGCCAGGAAATCGTGACCGCGATGACCATCGGGGATTATCCCGACTACCTCGCACTGGGCTTTCTGCGCAATCAGGGGATGCTACGCGACGGCGACGAGATTACAGGCGTCGAGTATGATGAGGAGCTTGAGGTCGTCGTTGTGCGTACTGCGCGTAAAACCGATTACGAAGATAAAATGCGTCGCAAAACCCGCACCAGTGGCTGTGCTGTGGGCACGGTGTTCGGCGATATGATGGAAGGGCTGGAGGGTGTCGTGCTGCCACAAACGCAGGTGCGTACGTCATGGCTTTATACCCTGTCGGCAAAGATTAATCGAACGCCAAGCCTGTATTTGCAGGCGGGTGCCATCCACGGCACCATCCTGTGCCAAGGTGACAGGCCGCTTGTTTATATGGAGGATGTGGGGCGGCATAATGCGGTGGACAAGATCGCAGGTTGGATGCTGTCCGAAGGGGTGCGGGCGGATGATAAAATACTCTATACCACGGGTCGCCTGACTTCGGAGATGGTGATCAAGACGGCGCTGATGGGAATACCGGTGCTGGCGTCGCGCTCGGGCTTTACTGCGTGGGGCGTCGAGATCGCACAGCAGGTTGGCTTGACCCTGATTGGCCGGATGAAGGGTCGGCGGTTTATGTGTCTGGCGGGTGAAGGGCGGCTGCTGCGTGATGCGGACCCGTCCGCGATCGCAGACGAGCCAAAGCGCGCAGGTCGGAAGAGCGCATCGTGACGGATGCGCAGTGGAATCTTGATATTAGCCCCTCCGCTGCTGAGGCATATGAAGCGATGATTGGATCAGCCGGTGCTGCCCACGGCAAGGGCGCGCGCGCAATCGGGATCGCAAATCTGGTTTTTACAGCGGTCTTTGCACCCTTGGGGGCGACATTGGTGTTCTGGACTGTCGGCGGACTGTTCGGTGGTGCGTCCATCGCCGCACTTCCTACAGCCACGCTGTCCGTGACATTTTTTATCTTCGCGGCATTGGCAATCTGGCTATCGCGGCAGACGTTCTACATCGTGACCAATATGGCTGTAGGGTCGACGTTCGGTCCAGCATATCAGGTCAATATTACTGAGCAGGGCCTCTCTATCGTCACAGGGCAAAGCCGCTGGCAAAGTGGGTGGGGCGATGTTGCAGCTGTATGCGGCACGAAGAACACAATTGCTGTTGTGATCTCGGACATCGTGATTGCTGTGCCGCGTCGTGCATTTCTGGGTCCGCTGGACGCCAAGGACGCGCTTGATACCATGCAGAACTGGCAAAGGGCGGCACAATGAAGCAACCACTTGGAGTGATCCTTGCGGGCGGGCAGGCCACGCGCATGGGCGGCGGTGACAAAGGTCTGCGTCTGTTGGGTGGGCAAAGTTTGCTGGTGCGGGTCATGGCGCGTCTTGCTCCACAGGTTGCCGATGTAGCGCTGAACGCCAACGGAGATTCCGCGCGTTTTGCCGATTTGGGCCTGCCGGTAATTGCAGATAACATCACAGGTTTTGCAGGGCCGCTTGCAGGTGTGCTTGCCGGGATGGACTGGGCCGCTGAACACGGCGCGGAGACGATTGTAACGGCGGCGGCGGACACGCCCTTCTTTCCCTGTGATCTGGTGCCGCAGCTTTTGCTGGCCTCCGAAGGAATGGCGCATCCGCTTGTCCTCGCAGTGACGCCTGATCCGGTGCGCGGGCGTGCGCGTCATCCGACGTTTGGCCTGTGGCCTGTGGCATTGCGCGATGATCTGCGCGCGGCGCTCGATGGTGGACTTCGCAAGGTAGTGTTGTGGACTGACGCCCATGGCGGACGCGAAGCCTTCTTTCTCGACGAGGCTGCATTTTTCAACGTCAATACGCCCGATGATCTGGCCCAAGCAGAGGCGATGCTGTGAGGATCTATGGCGTCGTCGGCTGGAAGAATGCGGGCAAAACGGGCCTGATGGAACGGCTGGTCACCGAAATCACGGGCCGTGGCCTGACCGTTTCTACGGTCAAGCACGCGCATCACAGCTTTGATGTGGATCATACGGGCAAAGACAGCTTTCGCCACCGCGAAGCGGGTGCATCGCAGGTCTTGCTCGCTTCGCGCAACCGGACCGCACTCATGCATGAATTACGCGGCGCGGATGAGCCTACGCTGGGGGCACTGCTGACACAGCTCGCCCCCGTCGATCTGGTGCTGGTGGAGGGGTACAAACGCGACGCACATCCCAAAATCGAGGCGCACCGCGCAACAACAGGCAATCCGCTTATTGCGCCGGAAGACCCGACCATCCGCGCGGTTGCCAGTGACAGCGCGCTTGCGCTGGACCGGCCAGTTTTCGATCTGGATAATACTGTTGCTATCGCAGACTTCATCTTAGGGCAGGTGGGATTATGAGCCTGTTTGATACCGTGCTGGTCGCTGATTGGTCGGCAGGTAAACGGGCAGGGCCCACCCCGCGAAAGGATGCCATATGGCTTGGCGTGACACGCTCTGGCGTCGCGGATGAGCCGCGCTATTGCCGGTCCCGGATGGAGGCGGAGGAAGCGATCACTGCGTTGATTGCGCAGGAGGTCATAGCAGGTCGGCGATTGCTATGCGCCTTCGACTTCCCCTTTGCCTATCCCGCAGGGTTTGCCGCGCCAGTCACCGGATCAGATGATCCCTTTACTATTTGGGAGTGGTTTGCCGCGCGGATAACGGATTCCCCTGACGGGACGAACAACCGGTTCGACATCGCAGAACAATTGAACGGGATGTTTGAGGGCGCAGGTCCGTTCTGGGGCAAGTCGCACCGTGATAAATGGCCGGAGGTGCCTTACCGCAAGGAGGGGATCGTCTTTGGTGCTTTTTCGGAAAAGCGGACCTGTGACGGGCTGGCCAAGGCGTCGTCTTCATGTTTCCAGATGGCCTTCCCGCCGACGGTGGGTGGGCAGATGATGATGGGTCTGCCGATGCTCAACCGCTTGCGTGCATTGGATGGCGTTCGGGTCTGGCCATTTGAGGATGTGGCGGATGCGCCGGTTGTCATGGCAGAGATATGGCCCGGGCTGATCGAGGATGCGGTCAAGCAGGTGCAGCACCCCGACAGCATTCGCGACCGAGACCAAGTAAGATTGCTGGCAAATGCGCTGGCGCGGCTTCCTGCGGCGCGCATGATGGCGCTGATGGCCGATCTGCCTTCTGCGGCGCGGCAAGAGGGCTGGATTCTAGGTGCAGAAATATCGGACGAGTTGTGCGCTTTGGCGGGCGCTGCCCCCCCGCTGCGCAATGATTGTTTTGCCTTGCCGCAAGGGGTCCATTGGACGGCAGTGGATGAGGCGCTTGATTTGCTTCGCGCCGGGCTGACGTCGGTGGTGGAGGCGGAAACGGTTCCACTGTCACATGCATGTGACCGGATTGCTGCGCGCGCTGTGATATCACAGCGGGCCAACCCGCCGTTGCCCAATACTGCCGTGGATGGTTACGGATTTGCGGGTGGACGTGGTGACGGGACGCACCGCTTACCGCTGATGTCGGAGCGTGCGGCAGCAGGTGACGCGCCAACACAGGTGCACGAAGGGCATGCCATCCGTGTGCTCACGGGCGCGGCGCTTCCTGAGGGTGTGGATACTGTCATCTTGCAAGAAGACGTGGCGGTTCAGGATGGGCATATCGTATTTTATGGCTCTGTGAAGGCGGGCGCGAATACGCGGCTCGCAGGTGAGGATGTGGCAGCAGGTTCGCCGGTTCTGGCTAAGGGTCGACGGATCACACCTGCGGATTTGGCACTGTTGTCCGCGACAGGCACGGCGCAACTGTCGGTTTGCCGCCCGCTGCGTGTCGGCGTTCTGTCAACCGGTGACGAGTTGGTCGAAGCGGGCCAGCCAGCAAAAGTAGGCCAGATATATGATGCGAACCGTCCGATGCTTTTGGCGATGCTGACCAAGCTTGGGCATGATTGCGTTGATTTGGGAAGGGCACCCGATGATCGTTGTGCGCTCAAAGTCATGTTGGACGATGCAGCGGTACAGGTTGATGCAATCATAACCAGTGGTGGTGCATCGGCAGGGGATGAGGACCACGTGTCGGCGCTGTTGGAGGAGGCGGGCGCGATGACCCTTTGGCGCATCGCGATCAAGCCGGGACGCCCGCTTGCACTGGGGTTATGGCAGGGGGTGCCGGTGTTCGGCTTGCCCGGCAATCCGGTGGCAGCATTGGTGTGCACGCTCGTCTTTGCACGTTGTGCTTTGGCGCAGTTGGCAGGGGGAGATTGGGAAGCCCCGCAAGGGTTCAATGTTCCCGCAGCATTTACCAAACGAAAAAAAGTAGGGCGCCGCGAATATTTGCGTGCGCGCATTCGGGATGGTCGCGCAGAGGTATTTGCCTCCGAAGGATCCGGCCGGATCAGCGGGTTAAGCTGGGCAGAAGGGCTGGTCGAGCTGCCTGAGGATGTACGCGAGATTACCGAAGGTAGCAGTGTGCGGTATATTCCGTTCGCCAGCTTCGGAATCTAGCACGCGTTTACCAGCCGACGGGCGTCAGTCGAATGTCCCCGCAACGCGACCGAGCAGCATAAATGCCCGTGCCGTGCGGGTATCGGCCATCGCAGAGATTTCAGTATCGGATGCGACCTTTTCGAACTCGGCAAACAGCTTGTCAAAACGGCGCAGAAAATGATGCGCTGCGTCGCGAAAAATCGGGTCTTGTTTCATCCGGCCTGCGGTCAGCGCGAGGGAGGAGCGATCGCGAATGCCGCCCAATGCCGCAACGGGCCTGCCGCGCGCACCTTGTCCAAACATGCGCCAAATCTCGGGGCGGGCGCGGTCGGGGCCAAGATCATCCATATAGATGCCGTCCTGACTGAGAAGGGTCAGGACATCCTGCGCGGCCTGAATAAGCTGCGCTGCACTGCGGTCTTTCATGGCACGGCGCAGGGCGGCAAATCCTGCTTCGTCTTCCGCCGTTTCAGGGAAGTTGAGCGCGCGGATCAGATCATCAAGCTCAATCGGCGCGGCCATATCTGCGCTTTGCGTGCCAAGTGCGAGTGCTGGCTGATCTTCGGATGGGGGTACTGCGGCTTGCGGAGGCGCTGCGCGTGGGGCCTCTTCGCGGCGCGTCGAGAAGGTCGCGAGTGCGGTCTCGGTCTTGCGGGTCGCGGCGGCAATCTCGTCGAGCTTACGGCTCACGGAAGGCTCTGTGCTAAGCCTACCGCCTTGTTGCTGCGCGATGTAGGCATGGCGGATGGCATCAATAGCAGCCTGCAAACGTTGGCTTTCTTCGCGCATTACGCGGCTGGCGCGGGCGGCAGTGGCTCCCACCCAGATCATCGCAACCGGCATGAAGACCACCATAATAGTCATCAAAAATCTCAGGTTCCCCTCGCCTTCGGGGGCGGGGGTCTGGGGCAGGAAGACAAAGAAAATCAGACATCCCAATAGCCAGACTGCTGATAGGCCAAGTGCGAGTATCTCGATGCCGGTGATATTGTCCGAGCGTGCCTTGTCGTAGATGCCCAACGGCGTTGGGCGTGCTGACTGTGCCGCGCGCGTACCTGCCTGCGGTTTATTGCTCCGTGGTGCGTCAGCCGGTGCGCCATTTTGTGCGGTTGGGTGGGTATCAGACATCAGGTCCGCCCCACTCAGGCATAGACAATCTTGAGAACCTCATAAGATTTTTGCCCCCCCGGTGTGCGCACTTCAACGCTGTCACCCTCTTCTTTGCCGATCAACGCACGCGCGATAGGAGACTTGATGTTCAGCAAACCCTTTTCGATGTTGGCCTCGTATTCGCCCACAATTTGATAGGTTTTTTCCTCATCAGTGTTTTCGTCAACCAAGGTGATCTTAGCACCGAATTTGATCGCACCGGACAGTTTTGACGGATCTATGACCTCGGCAAGCGAAATTGCGCCTTCAAGTTCTTTGACGCGCCCTTCGATGAAAGACTGCTTTTCCTTGGCAGAGTGATATTCTGCATTCTCGGACAGATCGCCGTGTTCGCGTGCTTCGGCAATCGCCTTGATGATGGCTGGGCGCTCAACAGTTTTGAGGTGTTTGAGTTCCGTCTCGAGCGCTGTGTGGCCAGCACGAGTCATCGGGATTTTTTCCATAGCGTCAGAGTCCGTCATACTAAAGCACGCCCCGAAAACAATCCGGGGCGCGTGTTTGCGATAACCGTCACCTGACCTAATTCGCGCGTGAAATGCAAGCGGATAAGCCCGAGGCGCTGGCGCGGTTTTGCCGATAGATACCGAAGGCGCCCGCACGGATCAGTGCCGTTCGTCCGAGCAGATGATGTCGTCGCAGGGACATACGGAACTATGACCATTCGCACGCGTTAGAGGTGCATGAGCAATTCAACATTCCCTGATCATCCGCCGCGGGCAGGGTCCGCACATATGCTGCACCTGCTATCTGTCTTGTCATTAATCGGTGGCGTGGTGCTAATCCTTGGCAATATTGTAGGCTCTATCGTCGTGCCCAACCATGACTGGGTCGCCGATACCGTGAGTGACCTGGCAGCAGGCCGGTTCGAGATTATTCAGGACGTCGCACTTTATGGCTATGCGGGCGCGTTGCTGGCGCTTGCGTTGGCGACGGCGCATGTGCATGCGGAAACGTGGCGGTGGACCGCATTGATGCTGCTGTTGGTGGTGATTGCGGTGTTCGTTGTGATCATTGGTGCGCGGAACGAATACGGCGATGGCGATAACGAGGGTATCGTGATCCATATCTACATCGTCTACGCAATGGGTTTGGCGTTTGTAGCATCGTTCGTACTTGCCGCTTTGGTCTACGCTCAATCGGATCCTTGGTTTGCACGGGTATCGTGGATCGCGGCAGCACTGTGGACAGTGGGCGCACCTATTTTTTTCTTCATGCCTACCGGATATGATGGCGCATGGGAGCGTGGATTGGGTGTGATATCCGTTGTTTGGAGCACCGCTTACGCCCGCGTGATATGGCGGATGGCACAGCGATAGCGCGCATAAATTGCGGTTTTTTGGTAAAAAGACCGGCATGCGACCATTTTAACGCTCCGTCCTGATTGCAAAGCGGTCATGCGAAGGCTACCTCCGTTCAAACCTTTTTGTCACCGATAGGGAGCGCAGACATGGCCGAGATCGAACGCGAAGCGATGGAATATGATGTTGTAATCGTGGGGGCAGGTCCGGCAGGGCTGTCTGCAGCGATCCGTCTTAAACAGCTTGATGCCGATTTGACTGTTGTCGTGCTCGAGAAAGGCTCCGAAGTGGGCGCGCATATTTTATCCGGTGCGGTGCTTGATCCTTGTGGCCTTGATGCGCTGATCCCTGATTGGAAAGAAAAGGGTGCGCCGCTCAACGTGCCGGTGATCGAGGATAACTTTTATGCCTTGGGTGAGCAGGGGGAAATCCGCATTCCGAACCTTCCCATGCCGCCACTGATGAGCAACCACGGAAACTACATCGTCTCAATGGGCAATGTCTGTCGCTGGATGGCAGAGCAAGCAGAAGAGATGGGTGTGGAAATCTTCCCCGGCATGGCATGTTCTGAGATCGTTTATGGCGCGGACGGAGAAGTAAAAGGCGTGGTCGCTGGTGAAATGGGGATCGGTGCTGATGGCAAGCCTGGCCCAAGCTATGAGCCGGGAATGGAGTTGCACGGAAAGTATGTCTTCCTCGGGGAAGGTGTGCGCGGCAGCCTCAGCAAGCAGGTGATCGAGAAGTTTGATCTGTCCAAAGGCAAAGAACCGCAGAAATATGGCCTTGGCATGAAGGAAATCTGGGAGATTGATCCCGAAAAGCACAAAGAAGGCTCCGTCACGCACACGATGGGCTGGCCTTTGGGCAAAAAGGCCGGTGGTGGGTCATTCATCTACCACCTTGAGAATAATCAGGTTTATGTCGGGTTTGTGGTCCACCTTGGCTATAAAAATCCGCATGTCTTTCCTTACATGGAATTTCAGCAGTTCAAGCATCACCCGATGGTGGCCGAACTGCTCAAGGGCGGAAAGCGCGTGGCATATGGTGCGCGGGCGATCACGGAAGGCGGATATCAATCCATGCCCAAAATGGTCGCACCCGGTGTGGCGCTGCTGGGGTGTTCCGTAGGCATGGTGAACGTGCCGCGGATCAAGGGTAACCACAACGCCATGCTATCCGGCAAAGCGGCGGCAGAAGCAGCACATGAAGCGATCAAAGCGGGCCGTTCGGGTGACGAACTGCCTGACTATGAGATCGAAGTGCGGACCGGTGAAATTGGTCAGGACCTTTTCAAGGTCCGCAACGTCAAGCCGCTTTGGTCAAAGTTCGGCCTCACCGCTTCGCTGGCGATTGGCGGATTTGATATGTGGTGCAACACACTTTTCAACTTTTCGCTGTTGGGTACGATGCACCACGGCAAAAACGATGCTGACGCGACCGAGCTTGCCTCCAAGCACGAAAAAATCGACTATCCGAAGCCTGATGGCACGCTCAGCTTTGACCGGCTGACCAACGTGGCGTTTTCATTCACCAACCATGAGGAAGGCCAGCCTGCGCATTTGACGCTCAAGGATGCCAGCGTTCCAGTTGAGGTGAATTTGGCGAAATATGCAGGACCATCGGCGCGCTATTGCCCCGCAGGTGTCTATGAATTTGTCGAGGAAGAGGGGAAGGATACCCGTTTTGTCATCAACTTCCAGAACTGCGTGCATTGCAAAACCTGCGACATCAAGGACCCAAGCCAGAACATCGTGTGGACCACGCCGCAGGGTGGAGACGGGCCGAACTACCCGAATATGTAGCGCTTTCGGTGTGTGAAATTCAGGATGCCGTCCGGTTTGATCGGGCGGCATTTTTCGTTTGCGCGCTGCCTCGCTTATTCACGACTAAATTTTGCTCACAGGCGCGTGTCCTTGCGGCGATTACGTTGCGCGGCGGCACAAACATGATAGCGTGAAGATCAATCGAACGAGGCGTAAGCATATGCAAAGATTTCTGACTTCCGTGAGTGCAGCAGCGCTTGGTTTGACGCTGACTTGGACTGCACCGGTCACGGCGGATTCCTTCGCTGGATCATACCTTGCGGCGCGAAGTGCTGCGATTCAAAACGATTACGAGAGCGCGGCAGAGTTTTTTGCCAGTGCCCTTGCCCTTGATCCTTCCAACCTTGAACTTATGGACAATGCTGTGCTGGCCTTTGTGGCGCTTGGCGATGTTGCGCGTGCTGTGCCGGTGGGCCAAGCTTTGCTCGCAGCGGACCAGCCGTCTCAGGGCGCACGCATGTCAGTGGCCGCAGGTCTGGTGGAAGAGGGCGATTTTGCCGCGCTTGCCGCGCAAGAGGTTCGCAGTGACGGGATTAGCCCCTGGGTCGACGGATTGGTCAAGGCATGGGCTTTGATCGGGAATGACGATGTAGATGCGGCGATGGCAGAATTTGACAGTATTTCGACAGATGCGGGCATGCAGAACATCGTGTCCTTCCACAAGGCACTCGCGCTTGGAACGGTAGGACGGTTTGAGGACGCAGAAGCTCTGTTCAATGCGGACGGGCCGGGGGCTGCAGCGCGCACACGGCGCGGTGTCCTTGCCCGTGTTGAGATCCTGTCCCAGCTGAACCGCAACGCGCAGGCGGTCGAGGTGATTGCGACCACATTCAACGGCGCAACCGACCCCGAGCTTGATGCGCTGATCGTGCGGTTGAACGCAGGTGAGACGCTGCCCTATACCCACGCGCCGACGGCGCAGGCGGGCGTGGCCGAAGTCTTTTACACCTTCGCGGCACTGCTGCGCGCCGAACAGGCAAGTCCGTATTATACGCTGCTTTACGCCCGTATCGCAGGCCACCTGCGGCCTGATCACGTGGATGCCAGCCTGCTCATCGCTAATCTGCTTGAGGAGTTGGGTCAGTACGAACTCGCGATTGCGCAATACCGAACAGTAACGCCCGACGATCCTGCCTACCACGTGGCCGAGATGGGCCGCGCCGCAGCACTTCGCAGCCTTGATCGTCCCGATCAGGCGATCGAGGTGTTGGAGCAGTTGACGCGGGAGCATGGCGATTTGGCTGTTATCCACTCCACCTTGGGAGACACACTACGGGGGCAGGAGAAATTCAAAGCCGCCATCGCCGCCTATACCCGTGCGCTCGAGATTACGGAGGACACAAACCCTCGAATTTGGGCGCTCTATTTCTCGCGCGGCATTGCCTATGCGCAAGACGAAAGCAGCGTTGAAGCCGAAGCTGACTTTCGCGCCGCACTCGCGTTGAACCCAGATCAGCCGCAAGTGCTCAATTATCTTGGATATTCACTGGTAGAGGAGCAGCGCAAGCTGGACGAGGCGCTCGATATGATCGAGCGTGCCGTCGCCGCCAGTCCTGACAGCGGTTATATCGTCGACAGCCTAGGTTGGGTGTACTACCGCCTAGGCCGCTATGATGAGGCTGTGATCCAGATGGAACGCGCGGTAGAGCTTGAGGCTGTTGATCCGGTGGTGAATGACCATCTGGGTGACGTGTATTGGGCGGTTGGTCGCAAGCGGGAGGCGCAGTTCCAGTGGCGTCGCGCGCTGTCGTTCATCGACTATGCACAGACAGATACTGATGCCGAACCTGATCGCATCCGCCGCAAGCTCGAAGTCGGTCTGGACAAGGTGCTTGAAGAAGAAGGCGCGCCCCCGCTCAAGGTTGCCGATGACATCTGAGGGCTTTGCGCCCGCCAAAATCAATCTCACGCTGCACGTCACCGGACAGCGGAGCGATGGCTACCACCTGCTCGACAGCCTTGTTGTGTTTGCGGGTATTGGTGATTGGATTTGGTTTGATAAAAGTGCGCAGATGGGCATGGATGTATCTGGCCCTTTTGCCCACGGTGTACCCATCGATGCCCGCAACCTTGTTTGGCGCGCGGCCGCATTGACTGACGTGGTGGGGCACATTCGCCTGGAGAAGAACCTTCCGCACGGTGCAGGACTTGGCGGCGGCTCTGCCGATGCTGCGGCTATGCTGCGGTGCGGTTTTGGGGAGAAGGTAGGCAACGCCACGATTGAGCGTGCGCTCACGCTCGGCGCTGATGTGCCGGTTTGCCTGAGTGATGCGCCGCAACGGATGCAGGGTATCGGAGAGCGGTTGAGTATGGTTAACTCAATGCCTGCTTGCGACATTGTATTGGTAAATCCGGGCGTGGCAGTGCCGACAGGCGATGTGTTTGATCGGCTTGAGACGAAGACCAATCCGGAAATGGATGGGGTCGTCGGCTGGAGTAACTTGGAACAGTTGGTGGCGTGGCTTACACGGCAGCGCAATGATCTGGAAAAACCCGCCTGCGCTGTAGCGCCCATTATCGCGGAGGTGCTTGAGGCTTTGGCCGACGGAATGTTGGCGCGAATGTCAGGATCGGGAAGCACATGCTTCGGGGTATATCCTGACAGTGCTGCGGCAGACCGCGCCGCCGCACGCATTCGAGCGATGTATCCGGATTGGTGGGTGGTCAGCACAAAGACAGTTGGCGTAAAAACCTAGCTGATGCGGCTGACCACATAGTCTGCCAGATCGTTCAGCATATCCTTGATTTCATGTGCGGGTAGGGGGCTGAGCGCCGTTTTCGCCTTTGCCGCCCACTCCAGTGCATCCTCTTTGGTCGCCTGCAATGTGCCGTGTTTGTTCAGCAACGCCAGTGCATGCTCCAGATCACCGTCTTCCTGCTTACCCCGCTCAATGGTGCGGGTCCAAAAGGCGCGCTCCTCTGCGTCGGCCAACGCCACGGCCTTGATCACAGGGAGGGTCAGTTTGCGCTCACGGAAGTCATCGCCGACATTCTTGCCTGTCGCACTTGGATCACCTTGATAGTCCAGCAGATCGTCGACGATCTGGAACGCAATTCCCAAGGCATCACCATAATCAAACAACGCTTTGACGTGATCTTCATCCGCATCTGCGATCACGCCACCAACCTCGGTCGCGGCAGAGAAGAGGGCAGCAGTTTTGCCGCGCACGACTTGAAGGTAAATTGCCTCGCTGGTGGCCAGATTACGCGCTGCGGTTAGCTGGAGCACTTCGCCTTCTGCAATCGTCGCTGCTGCATTGGACAGAATACGCATCACGGGCATGGATCCCGGCTCCGTCATCAACTGGAAACTGCGCGCAAACAGATAGTCGCCCACCAGAACCGAGGATTGATTGTCCCAAAGAAGGTTGGCAGTGGGGCGACCGCGCCGCTGGCTGCTCTCGTCGACGACGTCATCGTGAAGCAATGTGGCGGTATGAATGAACTCGACCGTGGCGGCAAGATGGATGTGATATGGCCCGTCATAGCCGCAAATGCGCGCCGCGGCCAAGGTGAGCATGGGGCGCAACCGCTTACCACCGGCACCTACCAGATGTGCGGTGACCTCGGGGATACGCGGCGCATGTTCCGATGCCATACGCGCCGTGATGAGCGTGCTCACAGCCTCCATATCATTGGCCAGTGCTTTGGTGAGACGTTCGTGCGGCTTTTGACTGATTTGACCGGTCATTGTTGGGTCCTAGCGCTCGACAAGGGGGCTTTCCCCGGATTACATAAATGCCATGGAAGAACTTTTGCGCAGCACCGATCCAACGATCATCGCCTTTGCTTCAGCCCTGTTGCAGGGCGAGGATATAGCGTGCTTTCAGATGGACGTAAACATGAGCATCCTTGAAGGAGGCATCGGTATTTTCCCCCGCCGTCTCATGGTGCGCGCAGATGATCTGGACGCGGCGCAGCGGGTGCTGCGGGATAATGAAATCCCGTTGGGATTTTGAGAGATCCTGACCTGACCCACGACGCGTTTTTGGGTGGGCTTTTGCATCTCTACCAACCCAAAGATGGCTACCGCGCCGGCGTCGATCCTGTCCTGCTTGCTGCATCTGTGCCTGCAAATGCAGGGCAATCCGTCCTTGAACTGGGGTGTGGTGTCGGGGCGGCGGTGCTTTGTCTTGGTGCGCGGGTGGCAGGCTTGGATTTGACAGGGGTGGAGCGGGAGCCTTCCTATGCTGCACTGGCCCGACTCAATGGCGGCGCGTCGCTTGATGTGGTGACTGCCGACA
This sequence comes from Sulfitobacter sp., assembly GCA_049670485.1. Taxonomy (GTDB): domain Bacteria; phylum Pseudomonadota; class Alphaproteobacteria; order Rhodobacterales; family Rhodobacteraceae; genus Sulfitobacter. The sequence goes on along the minus strand of JBATTJ010000149.1, from coordinate 28,579 downwards.
TTGCCGACTTGCCATTGGCGTTGCGGCAGCGACAATTTGACCATGTGCTGGTAAATCCGCCTTATTGGCGGCGCACGGCGTCTATCGCGGCTAACAATCTGACTCGCGAGGCGGCGTTGGGAGAGCAGACACCCCTCGATGTCTGGGTCATCACAGCGGCCAAGCGATTGGTGCCAAAAGGGTTTCTACACGTGATTCACCGCGCTGAAAGAGTCCCGGATATACTGGCCGCCTTGCCGCGCGATATGGGGAGCATTGAGATACTGCCCGTCGCGGCACGTGAAGGACGTGCGGCAGAGCGTATTATTCTGCGCGCACGTAAGTCCGGGCGGGCGGATTTTCGCCTGCATTATCCGCTGGTTCTGCACTGCGGCGCGGCGCATGTGGACGGCGATCAGTATACTCGGACGGCACGTAACGTGTTGCGCCATGCCGCAGCGCTTGATTTTATGCAAGTGCGCGATCTTTAGGCTCACGTTAGTAAATTGGTTACCACAATGGATGTTATGCTGCAGGGCGGCGTGACTTCAAAATGACTTCATGCTTCACTGGATACACACTTTAACAACTGGAGGAAGTATGTCCCTGAACGCACATCTTGAAACGTTGAAGAAGAAACACCGCAACATGAGTGAGGCGATCGAGGTTGCACAACGTGCACCTGGTATCGACGCGCTTGAAGTGGCAGATATGAAGAAACAGAAGATGCGGCTCAAAGAACAGATTACGCGACTGTCGGAATAGCGACTATTTGAAAAAGCTGGCGCGCGCTGCAATCAGCGCGCCGCCAGTCACCAGAAACGTGGCCCAGAGTAGCGTCATGTCAGGTACAGCAATCCCTGCAAGAACCAGTATGAGCGTCGACAGCACAGGTGCCGCATAAGAACTGGCGCCGAGCAGTTGAATATCGCCGTGCTTGCATCCGATATCCCACACATAAAAAGCGAGGCCAACGGGCCCCAGCCCCAAGCCCGCGATGCTGGCCCAGCCTATGGAGTTGGTCGGTAGAACGGTCTGCTCAAATACCAGATGCAGCGGCAGCGAAAGTGCAGAAGTGACAAGGCAGAAAACAGCAACGCTGGCGGTAGGGGCTGTACCGACCAGCCGTGACAGAACTGAGTATCCGGCCCAGATAAACGCGGCGAGCAGGGCAAGCATGTAGCCGGTTAAATTTGCGAAGCTGAGGCCCACACCGCCTCCTGTTATGATAAGTGCCGCACCCGCAAAGCCCAATGCGGCACCGATGATATGACCACCGCGCAGCCGTTCGGACGGAAGCAGGCTGGAAAAGACGACGATGAGCAGGGGCCAAAGGTAGGCGATCAATCCGGCCTCAGCCGGTGGTGCATGACGCATGGCCGAAAAATACAGCAAATGATATGCAAACAGGCCCAAAGTTCCAAAGATATAGACGCGCAAGGGGACGTGTCTTAGCTGGTTAATCGCGCCCGTGGACCACGCCCAGATCAATCCCACAGCCCCGCCAATGCCAAAGCATAACGTATTCAAAAGTAAAGGAGGCGTTGGCGCAGAGCCGACTGTAAACAGCGCAAGCAGCGCCCAAAGCAATACGGCGACAAAGCCGGTCGCGGTTGCGCCAGTCCGCGTCATCATTTTGTCACATCAACGATGGTCATCTCGTCCGTGACATGCGCAGTTTTCCCGATCTCAACAATCATCCAATCGCGAAACGCTTTGATCTGGGGCCTATTCTCTGACCCTTTCGGGCAGAGAAATGTAAAGCCTGCACCTGTCGCGAGCGCATGTTTGAAAGGTGCGACAAGCCGCCCCTCGGCAATGTCCTTCACGACCAATGCCCGCCGCCCCAGAACGATCCCGACACCGGCGAGCGCTGCGTCAATGGCATGGTCAGCCTGAGAAAAGCGGGGTCCGAGTGTCGGCGTATAGGGCGCCCCCATCATCGTGAACCATGCAGTCCAGTCTACGGGCGGTTTCAGGAAATTAATTGAATCATCAAAGATAATGGGCGCGTCGTGCAAACTCTCTACGGTTTGGTATTTTGCGGCCAATGCGGGGGTCATTACCGGCGCAATCCACTCCTGCGCCAAGGGCAAGGTGTAGAGGTTGGGTGTGTCACTGCTGCTGAACCGGATTGCCACATCGACGTTGTCACGCAAAAGATCCAGCCGGTTGAGCGAAGCGGCAAACCGCAGCTCGACTTCCGGATGCGACTGAGCGAATTCATAAAGGCGGGGGGCAAGCCATTTGGCCGTGAACGCGGGCCCTGCGGTGACGGTAAGTGTTTGGGTATCCTGCGTGCGCCGCGCAGCGCGCCACGCGGTGGCCAGCGTTTGAAACCCTTCTGCAGCACCTCCCGCAAGCGCGGCCCCTGCGTCCGTCAACGCCACAGCACGATTCAGCCGCCGAAACAAAGGCGCGCCTAAATGCTCTTCAAGAGATTTGATCTGAAACGATAGTGCCGCAGGCGTCACGTTAAGTTCTGCTGCCGCTTGGGCGAATGACATATGACGCGCAGCAGCATCAAATGCGCGCAAAGCGGTAAGGGGAGGGAGGGTATTGGCCATGGTCAGTTAAGTACACCTTAACTGAAGGTTTGAAAAGTCTCGTTTGTAGGCTGCCCGCCCAAGCGCCATATTAGGTTCAAGACAGACAGATTGATCCGACGCGGATCGTATAAGGAGACATATGATGTTTGAAGCAACAACAAACCCCGCCGCCCGCAATGCAGTTGAAAAAGCCCATGCAGAACGTGGTCGCATGATGGCCGATTTCTTTGCATGGTTTCGTCGCTAAGAAATTATCGTGGCTGAAAAGAATTCGGGCCGGAGGATTGATCAACCGGCCCGAACTTCAAAATTGAAATTTCCGACTTAGACGAAGAATTGCGCGCCATTGGCAGAAATTGTCGATCCGTTGATAAAGCCTGCATCATCAGCCACGAGGAAGGTCACCGCGCGGGCAATCTCTTCAGGCTCGCCCAGACGGCCGGCAGGGATTTGTGCGATGATGCTTTCACGCACTTTTTCGGGGACTGCCATCACCATATCTGTGCCGATGTAGCCCGGACAGATCGCGTTGGCGGTAATATTGGCGCGTGCGCCCTCTTGGGCGAGGGATTTCACAATGCCCAGATCGCCCGCTTTGGTCGCGGCATAGTTCGTTTGCGCAAACTGACCTTTTTGTCCGTTGATGGATGAGATTACGACAATGCGTCCGAATTTACGTTCCCGCATGCCAGGCCAGATCGGGTGGATCGTGTTGAATACGCCCGTCAGGTTGGTGTCGATGACTTCGTGCCACTGTTCTGGAGTCATTTTATGGAAAGGCGCGTCGCGCGTGATGCCGGCGTTCGCGACGATGATCTCTATGGGGCCAAGGTCTTGCTCTACCTGCGCGATGCCCGCTTTGGAGCTTTCATAGTCGGCAACGTTCCATTTGTAGGTTTTGATACCGGTGTCAGACGTAAAGGCGGATGCTGCTTCATCGTTGCCGGCATAGGTGGCTGCAACGGTATACCCCTTACTCTTGAGCTCTTTGGAAATGGCTGCGCCGATTCCGCGGCTGCCTCCGGTTACAAGTGCGACACGCGACATAGTATTCTCCCGATGATGTTATTATTCGAAATTTTATTACCGTAAGGTGGGCGAGCGCGCAATTAGATTGCGCGCCCAGCTTGGATTAGCTCCGCTCGAGGCACATGGCGACGCCCATGCCGCCCCCGATACACAGCGTTGCGAGACCTTTTTTCGCGCCACGCCGCTTCATTTCGAACAATAGTGTGTTGAGGATGCGTGCGCCGGATGCGCCAATCGGGTGGCCGATGGCGATAGCGCCGCCGTTCACGTTCACAATCGCCGGATCCCAACCCATATCCTTGTTCACAGCGCAGGCTTGTGCAGCGAAGGCTTCGTTCGCCTCGACAAGGTCGAGATCTTCGGCCTTCCAACCCGCTTTTTCCAGCGCTTTTCTGGAGGCATAGATGGGTCCGGCACCCATGATTGTCGGGTCGAGGCCGACAGTGGCGTAAGACGCGATGCGCGCCAGCGGCTCGATCCCGCGCTTTTCGGCGTTCTCGGCAGTCATCAAAAGTGCACCGGCCGCCCCGTCGTTCAGGCCCGATGCGTTTGCGGCGGTTACAGAGCCGTCTTTGGCGAACGCAGGGCGGAGTTTTGCCATCGCGTCCATCGTTGCGCCGTGACGGATGTATTCGTCGGCATCGACAATCGTGTCACCCTTGCGACCGGGAACGGTGTAGGCGAAAATTTCGTCCGCGAACCGGCCTTCTTTTTGTGCGGCCTCTGCCTTGTTCTGGGAGGCAACGGCGAATTCATCCTGTTGATCGCGGCTGATCTGCCATTTGGCCGCTACGTTTTCAGCAGTCTGGCCCATGTGATAGCCGTTGAATGCGTCCCATAATCCGTCTTTGATCATTGTGTCGATGAGTTGCAGGTCACCCATTTTCTGTCCTGCGCGCATCGCTTGTGCGTGCGGAGACATGGTCATGTTTTCCTGACCACCGGCGGCAACGATATCAGCATCGCCCAGCTGGATGTGCTGTGCAGCCAATGCGACAGCGCGCAGACCAGAGCCGCAAACCTGATTGATCGACCACGCGGCGGATTCGATAGGCAGGCCCGCATTGACATGGGCCTGACGGGCCGGGTTCTGGCCTTGTGCGGCTGTGAGAACCTGACCCAAAATCGTTTCCGAGACTTCGGATGCGTCAACGCCTGCGCGGGCCACAATTTCTTTGAGCATCGCCGCGCCAAGATCGTGTGCGGGCGTGTTTGCGAATGAGCCGCCAAAGCTGCCTACGGCAGTCCGGGCGGCGGAGGCGATAACGACATTGGTCATGGATAACAGTCCTCTTCATGTGACAGTGGCAGAGGATTTGAAGTACCGCATGCGCGACTGGCTACGGACAGGTTCCTCTACAATGTGGTTTTGGATACCGCATGGGGCACGGCGCGGCAAGAAGGGCGCCGTGTCTTCACAAGTTGGTTAGAGGATTACGCGTTTTTGCGCGCAGGCTGTTCGCGCAACCAATAGGGCCGCGTCGTGGGCGCCGTGAAATAATAGCCCTGCAGGCAGTCAATGCCGATTTGCGTCGCATAGGCTGCGTCGTCGGCAGTTTCCACCGATTCGGCGACGGTCAGCATTTCAAGCTCCCGCGCGATACCGTTGAGGGCGCGGGTAATCGCCTGTTTTTCAGGGTCACAGGCAAGACCGCGAATGAACTGACCGTCTATCTTTAGGATATCGAAATCGAAATCCTTGAAGTAGCGGATTGTCATCTGGCCCGACCCGAAATGATCCATGGCAAAGCAGATGCCCTTTGGCTGAAGGCGTTGCATGAAGTCGATGACCAGTTCTGGCACCGTCATGGCCGAGCTTTCCGTGATCTCGAGAATGAGGCGTTCGCCCAGACCCGGCGTTTTGCCGAGGAACCTGTTGAGGCAGTTCATCCAGGGCCGGTATCCAATTGAACGTGCAGACATATTGATCGACAATCGTAATGCGGGATTGCGTTTGAGCGTGTGCAAGCCATGGCGCAATGCGAGCATGTCAATTTTGCGGCCGACTTCTGTGTCTTCAATCTTGCTCATGAACTCAGCCGCTGGAATGACTCTTCCAGTGGGGTCGAGAACACGAATGAGCCCTTCATAAAATCCGGGCGTGGTTTGCGCATCGGCGCGCATCACCGGTTGGAAGGCGAGCAAGGTCTGTCCGTGCTCGACCGCTTCCTCCACCATGCCAAGTGTGCTTTTCGCAATGGCCGCAACTGCGTAGTCAAGCGGGCTGTGACAGCCTTCAGGAATGTCCGCGAGTATGCGTTTATAGCTGCCTTTCACGGAGTTATTCCTTTGCGCTGTACGGTGCGGGATGGTCTGATATCACGACATTGCGCAGCAGCAGCTAAGAAAAAGTTAAACGTCAAATTTGTACTAATTTTGGATAGATCAAAGGAGCGATGTCATGGCGCGGTGTGATTGGGCGGGACCCGAGAAAATCTATATCGATTATCACGATACCGATTGGGGTGTGCCAGAATATGACAGTCGCGCGCTTTGGGAAAAACTTATCCTAGACGGGTTTCAAGCCGGTTTGAGTTGGCTTACGATTTTAAAAAAGCGCGAAGAGTTTCGCAGTGCTTTTGAGGGGTTTGATCCGAATGTGATTGCCACTTGGGGGGAGGAGGAGGTGTCGCGTTTGTTGGGAAATGCGGGCATCATCCGCCATCGCGGCAAGATTGAAGCAACGATCACAAATGCGCGGGCGTGGCAGCAGATCGAGGCGCAGGGCGGGTTCGATGCATTCATGTGGAATTACGTAGGCGGCACACCTTTGGTGAACAGTTTTGCAACCCACGCTGAGCTTCCGGCGAAGACGCCTTTGTCAGAGCAGGTGTCCAAAGACCTCAAGAAGGCAGGGTTCAAGTTTTGCGGACCCACGATTGTCTATGCTTGGATGCAGGCGTGTGGCCTGATCAACGATCATGTCGTGGGCTGCGAGCGTCGCGCGGCATGTATCGCATTGGCGCGGTAGGTTTTTGAGATGGCATTTATGCCACTTTGACTTCTGGCGCTGAATTGTTTTCAGAACCAATGTTCTAGCTATGATTGTATCGGGTAATATCGGATTTGGCTGCTCTGCTTTAAGCTGATGCCAATTCGTACTGAACAGCGTCCCCGAAAACCAGCGCCGCGCGTTCCATACAATATTTAAAGAACAGTGGGTTAATTAATCGGCTCTCGGGGTTTTACTTTCGTCGTGAAGAAGTAAAAGTGGAAGTCCGCGCCGATTTCTGAAGTCACTAATGTGTCAATGCATCTGGTCGCGGGCATTTCTGCCGTCCGGTGCATTGACTCTGCGGAGATAACCACTGTATGCGCGCAGCTGTTGGTGTTGGTGGGCCTCGCAAGAGAACCCCTGTCGGAGCGAAAGCTCAGAGGACAACGCCCTTTACCGCCCCTCGGGGCCACATGAAGGAGAACAGCCGTGACCAAACGCACCGCTGCCAAGCACAAAATTGACCGCCGCATGGGCGAAAATATCTGGGGCCGTCCAAAGTCACCAGTAAACCGCCGTGAATATGGCCCCGGCCAGCACGGCCAGCGTCGCAAAGGCAAGATTTCCGACTTCGGTATCCAGCTGCGTGCCAAGCAGAAGCTTAAAGGCTATTACGGCGATCTGACCGAAAAGCAGTTCCGCCGCATTTACGGTGAAGCCGAGCGTGTAAAAGGCGATACAGGTGAGAACCTGATCGGTCTGCTCGAGCGTCGTCTTGATGCCGTCGTGTACCGCGCAAAGTTTGTGGCAACCGTATTTGCCGCGCGTCAGTTCGTGAACCACCGCCACGTCCGCGTGAACGGCAAACTTGTGAACATCCCCTCCTACCGCGTGAAAGAGGGTGACGTAGTCGAAGTACGTGATCGTTCCAAGCAGATGGTTGCATTGATCGAAGCCACACAACTGGCCGAGCGTGATGTGCCCGACTACCTCGATGTGGATCACTCCAAAATGACCGCGACATTTGTGCGCACGCCATCCTTTGGCGACGTGCCATACCCTGTCGTGATGGAGCCGAACCTGGTAGTGGAATTCTACGCGAAGAACTAATCTTCGCCGACAGTTTATACGTTTTTGCATGCGCCCTGCCGGTCCTCCGGCGGGGCGTTTTGCTGTCTTGCGGTGCTATATGCGTGGACAGATGCGCGCGCTGTGCAAATCGCGTCTGGTTGCGCCGTGCGCAAGCGGCTAAAAGACCCGAGATAACCGCAAAGAGCCTCAATATGACCCAGATGATTTCGCCACAACCCGGCATCATGGATATCGCCCTCTATCAGGGGGGGGCATCTCATGTGGACGGCCACGAGAATGCGCTCAAGCTGAGTTCGAACGAGAACCCGTTTGGCCCGTCGCCTTTGGCGCTCAAGGCATATGAGCGGGCAGGTCGCGAATTGCACCGCTACCCGAGTGCGGACCATGCAGAGTTGCGCGGTGCGATTGCCGAGGTTTACGGACTTGATCCAGATCGGATCATCTGCGGCGCGGGATCGGATGAGGTCATCGCGTTTCTGTGTCAGGCATATGCCGGTCCGGACACCGAAGTGATCCACACCGAACACGGTTTTGCGATGTACCGTATTTCTGCCTTGGCCGCAGGGGCCACACCCGTCGAGGTCAAAGAGCATGAGCGGGTCACCGATGTTGATGCCATTCTGGCAGCCTGTACGGACAAGACGCGGTTGGTATTTCTGGCTAACCCTAACAATCCGACTGGTACGATGGTCGGTGCCGGAGATATTGCGCGGCTTGCCGATGCGCTTCCGGCGCAGGCGTTGCTGGTGCTTGACGGTGCCTATGCGGAATATGTCGAAGGATATGATGGGGGGGCTGCATTGGTTGAAGCCCGCCAGAATGTTGTGATGACCCGCACGTTTTCAAAGATCTACGGTCTGGGTGGGTTGCGCATCGGCTGGGGATACGGCCCTGCGCATGTGATCGACGTACTGAGCAGAGTGCGGGGGCCGTTCAACCTAAGCAGCTCTGCGTTGGCGGCGGCAACTGCGGCTGTGCGTGATGTGGACTATGTAAATCACTGCCGCGCTGAAAATGCACGCTGGCGCAGTTGGATGGCTGACGCACTGGCCGAGATGGGCGTCCCGTCGGATGTGTCCTTGGCCAACTTCGTGCTTGCGCGCTTTGCCTCTCAGGCCGAAGCGGAGGCCTGTGATCGGCACCTGCAATCCCAAGGCCTCATCGTGCGCCGCGTCGCGGGATATAAGCTGCCTGCATGTTTACGAATAACGGTGGGTGATGAGAGTGGGTGCCGCCGTGTGGTCCACGCCGTACGCCAGTTCAAGGAAGCCTGAACATGGCACAGATCTATGACCGCGTGGCGCTGATCGGCTTGGGGTTGATCGCATCGTCGATGTACTGGGCGATGAAGCGTGACGGGTTGGCAGGTGAAGTCGTGGGTTTCGCCCGCTCCGCCGAGACGCGCGATACTGCGCGCGAGATTGGTTTGTGCGACACCGTATATGACACGATCGAAGACGCGGTGCGCGGTGCCGACCTTGTGGTGTTGTGCGTGCCTGTCGGTGTGATGGGCGCTGTTGCGGCCCAGATTGCACCGGTCCTCACGCAGGGTGCGACGGTTACGGATGTTGGATCTGTCAAACGCGATGTCATCGCACAGGTGGCACCGCATCTGCCTGAGGGTGTGCATTTCATCGCGGGTCACCCGTTGGCGGGGACCGAGCATTCCGGTCCGCGTGCAGGCTTTGCCGAGCTTTTTGAGAACCGCTGGTGCCTTTTGGTACCTGTTGAAGGGTCCGATCCCGATGCAACTGCACGGTTGCGCAGCCTGTGGGAGGGGATGGGGTCCAACGTCGAAGAGATGGATGCGGACCACCACGATCTCGTGCTTGCCGTGACGTCGCATACGCCGCACCTGATCGCCTACACGATGGTCGGCGTGGCTGACGATCTGGGCCGCGTGACCGATGGTGAGGTGATCAAATACTCGGCCGCAGGCTTTCGTGATTTTACCCGCATCGCCGCCTCTGATCCCACGATGTGGCGTGATGTGTTCCTGAGCAATAAGGACGCCACACTGGAGATTCTTGGCCGTTTCACCGAAGAGCTGTTCGCCCTGCAACGTGCCATCCGCCAAGGGGACGGTGAGCATTTGCACGCATACTTCACCCGTACGCGCGCCATCCGGCGCGGCATTATCGAGGCGGGTCAGGATACAGAAGCGCCTGACTTTGGACGTGGAGGCAAGGGCAAATCATGAAGCGGTTGGCCGTGGTTCTATGTCTGCTTGGCTCGGTGTCTTTTGCTGCACCCGACACATCGCTCAGACCTGAACTGCGCCCGGGAACCATTCTGCAACCTGTTCCTGCGGACACCACGGTGGACCGCTCCGCCGAGGAAAACACACGCGGCGGGTTTTTCAATTCGTTGCGTCCGGTATTCCGCTCCCCGCGTGCGGCGCGCGCGCAAAGGCAGCAACTCGCAGGCTCGATTTGTGGCGATCCCTCCATTCAAGGCGATGTGATCGGTCGCGTGCCTGGCCGGATCGCGGGTTGCGGCATTGAGAACGGTGTGCGGGTTTCGTCTGTTTCGGGCATCCACCTCAGCCTGAAATCGACGATGGATTGTGGCACCGCAAAAGCGCTCAAGACGTGGGTAGACGGCAGTGCGAAACCGGCGTTGTCACGAAAAGGTGGCGGTTTGCGTGAGATCAAAGTCGCCGCGCATTACGCATGCAGGCGCCGCAACAATGCCAAGACTGGCAAAATCTCGGAGCATGGCAAAGGGCGCGCGATTGATATCTCGGGTTTCCGATTGGTCGACGGGACTGAAATATCCGTCCTCAAAGGTTGGAACGCGCGCAGCACCCGAAAGGCGATGCGCCAGATGCACAGTGATGCCTGCGGCCCGTTCGGCACCGTGCTCGGACCAAAGGCTAATCGCTTCCACCTTGATCATTTCCATTTTGATACAGCACGCTACCGCTCTGGAACATTCTGCCGCTAGGGGATGACAATGCGCGGTGCATCGCCAAGCGGGATAAACCCGATGCGCATGCGCCCCTGCTCCATGGTGATTTCCAGATCAATGGTATCCCCCCCACCTGACAGGCCCGATAGCAGTCTGAGACCGCTTTCGATCTGTGGACGGGCATCCTCAGACAGCGCGCCGCCGGTGGTTGCGAGATCGAGCATCTGTTTCCAATTCGCGACCCTGAGCCGGACAATGCCGGAAGGGACGCCATCGCGCACGTCCAGATCCGCGGTCAGCGAGAGGTTGAGATCAGCCCAAACCGCTTCGGCTTGCGTGATTTCAATCTTGCGCGGCTGCGGTCTGCTTTGACCCAGAATGCTGCGGTCCCACGGGCGGTCAAATCCGACCGTCATCTGTGCCGCAAAGGTATCAAACGCCTCGGGCCATTCTGCAGGCAAGCGAAGCGCTTGTCGGATGATGCTTCCGGGGGTTAATTCAGCGCCGGAGAGCGTAATATTGTAAACTTCCGGCGTCAGTGCTTGATCAACTCGAACGCGAAGGTCCGCGATGCCAAGGATGCGCCCTTCTACGAGATCAACACTTATGTTCTGCCCTTGCGCCTGCATACTTTCCAGCTGAAGTGCGTTGTTGGGCCGCAAGCGCAGATTGCCTTGTGCCAGTGACCAGTCAATCACGGCGGCACCACGTATAGTCTCGAGTGCTGCGGGCGCAGAGGCGGCAACCCGCGCATGTCCGGGCCAATAAAACGGAGTGGAAATCGTAACCTGTGGAGCGCGAAGTGTTGTGAGTGGATCAACCACTGTGATCCCGTCGACGCGCGCCGCAATACGTAGCGGAAAGCCCGCGCGCGAAATGTCATCTACGGACACCTCAACGCCTTGTGCGCGCTGTGTGTCGAGCCAGTCGGCGATGCCGCGTTGCAGGCCTGTCGTCGCCGCAGCCCACCATGCCACCCAAGCGAGCGCCACAAAAATCACTATTCTGAAACCTATCCGGCGCAAAGCTATCGCTCCTCTTTTCATCGCGGCACCTTTGGGGTTTACCTGCACATGAACAGGAGAACCAGATGACGATGTGGGTATTTGGATATGGCAGCTTGCTTTGGAACCCCGGCTTTGAGGTGGTGGAGAGTGTGATTGGATGTTTGCCTGATTATGGCCGTTCGTTTTGCATGCGCTCGATCCATCATCGCGGCACGGACGCAGAGCCGGGTCTTGTGCTCGCGCTGGATGGACAGCCCGGACAATCGTGTGAAGGGGTCGCCTTGCGCGTGGCAAATGGCGCCGAGGCGAAGACGCTCGCTTATCTGCGCGAGCGGGAGCTGATATCCTCAGCTTATGTTGAAAAAGAACTGGCCGTGCAACTGTCGGATGACCGCGAAGTCACCGCGCTGGTGTATGTGATCGACGAAGCGCATGAGCAGTATTGTGGGGGTTTGCCGCTTGAAGAGCAGGCACAGATCATCGCACGCGCGATTGGCGGGCGGGGGCCAAATACCGAATACCTCTATAATACCGCCGATCATCTGGCGTCTGTCGGGCTGCATGATCCGGCGCTGGAATGGCTTGCTGCACGGGTGCGTGTGCTGGCTGCATAAGCCCTTTCTTTTTATAGCCCTTTCCAGTTAAGCTGGACATTAATAACAATAAGGTCAGGAGCACGGAGCGCATGGCGCAGCCAGACCGCGAGGCAAAAGTACAGTTCTCCCAACCCGTCCGTCAGATCACGCTGATGCTGCTGGTGCTTGGCCTGTCGGGCTTTGGCGCTTTTGTGGCGTTGCCGCGGGTACTGCCTGTGTTTCAGGCCAATCCGTATCTGAATGGCTTCATCTTTTTCGTGTTTCTGATCGGCGTGGTCGCTTGTTTCTATCAGGTCACCCAACTTATTGGTTCGGTCCGCTGGATTGAGAATTTCGCCTCTGATGAAGACACGCCAAATGATACACCGCCGCAAATGCTGGCCCCGCTGGCGGCATTGTTGCGCACCCGCGGCGCGCGGATGCAGGTGAGCGCGTCTTCCACCCGCTCAATCCTTGATTCTGTTGCCACCCGCATCGACGAAGCGCGCGAGATTACGCGGTATATCGTCAACACACTTATTTTCTTGGGTCTTCTCGGCACCTTCTATGGGTTGGCCACAACTGTTCCCGCGATCGTCGACACCATCCGCAGCCTTGCACCCCAAGACGGGGAGGCCAGTACGGACGTGTTCAACCGCTTGATGACCGGCCTCGAATCGCAACTGTCGGGGATGGGCGTTGCCTTTGCCTCTTCTCTGCTGGGGCTTGCAGGGTCGCTCATCGTGGGGTTGCTTGAGCTGTTTGCCGGCCATGGGCAAAACCGTTTTTACCAAGAGCTTGAAGACTGGCTCAGCTCGATTACGCGGGTTGGGTTTGCATCCGGCGATGACAACAGTCCTGAACAGGCAGTAATGGCCGGAATGGTCGATCACATGGCCGAGCAAATGGAGAATATGCAAGAGATGTTCAGCCGTTCCGAAGCAGGGCGTGCTGATGTCGAGCAGCGCTTGGGCTCGTTGGCGGGTGCGATTGAACGGATGGCAGTGCAGATGGGCGATCAAAGTGGGTCTTCAGATGCGCTCGAGCGGATCGCAACGGGGCAGGAGCGTATGATCATCGCGCTCGAGGAGCCTCGCGAGCCAGTACCAGAAACCTACGGCACCGATGCCGAAAGCCGGATGCGCCTGCGCTCCATCGACGTGCAAATGCTTCGTATTCTTGAGGAAATTTCTGCCGGACGGCAGGAGGCTATGGCAGAGCTGCGTCAGGAATTCTCGCATCTTGCAAAGGCGCTGTCGCCACAGCGCAACACGACAGAGCCACGCCGCCTGCGCGGTGCCAGTAGGGTCGACGACGGGAAAAACGACGACGGGGAGTCATAGCTATGGCACTGTCACGACGCACAGGTGCACGGTTCCAAGCGTCCATCTGGCCCGGTTTTGTGGATGCGATGACCGGTCTGCTTCTGGTGCTGATGTTCGTGCTCACTATCTTCATGGTGGTACAGTTTGTTCTGACCGAAGAGATTTCGGGTCAGGAAACCGAGCTTGATCAACTCTCCTCCGAAGTAGCCGCACTCGCCCAGGCGCTGGGCCTTGAGCAGCGCAGTAATGTCGATCTCGAAGCGCGGGTTGGGGCCTTGCAAACATCGCTTGATGCCGCACAGGAGCAGGCGCAAAGACAAGAGAGCCTCATCACCACCCTTCAGTCCGAGCGTGTCGCACAGGATGAAGCGTTGGAGGTTGCGCGCACCAGCATCACAAGCTTTGAGGCACAAGTGGCTGCCTTGCGGGCAGATCAGGCAATTGCACAGGGTAGGATTTCAGACCTTGCGGCACGCGAAGCGGCCCTTCTGGATGAACAAGACGCGCTTAATCTGGCCCTCGCCGCCAGCCGTGACGAAGTCGATGCGCAGCAAGAAGCCGCGCGGCTGGCGGCTGCGCGACGAGAAGCGTTGGAGGCCTTGATGGTCGATCTGCGTGCGCGCAATACCGATGCGGAAGCACAGATTGAGACACTGACCGCAGATGTATCACAGGCCCAAGATGCGCTGAGCGCGCAAGAGGCCGCCCAATTGACGGATGCCGCGGCGTTGGACGCTTTGCGGGCGCGGTTACAGAATGCGGACGCCGAATTAACGGCCATGACCCTATCTCTTGAGGCGCAACGCAAGCGAGCAGAGGAAACGCTGACGCTTTTGGCGGCGGCGCGCGCGGCCGAGGACGAGCTTGATCTACGTCTTGCCGCCGCCCTCAGCGATGCCGAGGTGAGTGAGACCGAGCTGCAAACGAGCTTGCGAGATGCGGAAAACCGCATTGCAGCACTCGAAGCGCAATTGGGTGATGCCCGCGATGAGAGCGGTGAGCAGATAACGGACCTGCGCACGCGTCTGGCCGCAGCACTTGCAGAAAAACTGGCCGCCGAAGGCAGCATTGACGAGACGCAGAGTGAGGCCACCCTCCGTGCAGCCTTGCTTGCGCAAGCTCAAGCCCAATTGGCAAACGAGCGTGAGACATCCCTTGCGGCCCAACGGCAGACCGAAGTGCTTAACCAGCAGGTCGCGGCATTGCGTCAACAATTGAGCAGCTTGCAGGGGTTGCTGGACGCAGCTGAGATTGAGGACGCAGTGCGCGCGGTAGAGTTGCAATCGCTCGGCTCCCGGCTCAACACTGCCCTTGCCCGTGTCGCCGCCGAAGAGCGCCGCCGTGCCGAGCTTGAAGCCGCCGAGCGCAAGCGTCTGGAAGCGGAGACGCAGGACCTCCAGCAATATAGATCAGAGTTTTTTGGTCGGTTGCGCAGTGTGCTTGGCGCGCAAGAGGGGGTGCGGATCGAAGGCGACCGGTTTGTCTTCAGCTCCGAAGTGTTGTTCCCGCCTGGTGGTGCCGAACTTTCTGCCGAAGGGCAGGGCGAAGTTGCGAACGTGGCTGATATCCTGCGCAGTGTCGCTGCCGATATCCCCGATGGTATTGATTGGGTGATCCGCGTGGACGGGCACACTGACGACGTCCCGCTGTCCGGGCTGGGTGAGTTTGCGGACAATTGGGAGCTTAGTCAGGCGCGCGCGCTTTCGGTGGTAAAATACATGTCCGGTGCCTTGGGCATCCCGCCAGACCGTCTTGCTGCCAACGGGTTTGGACAATATCAACCTGTGAGCACCGCAGACACCGACGAGGCGCGTGCACAAAACAGGCGGATCGAGCTTAAATTTACAGAAAAATAGGCGGCTGTACCTATGGGAAGCTGAACGTCAGCGCCTTGCTGTCTATGCGTGAGCCTTGCCGAAAGAGTATGGCAAGACCCTCATAGCTTCCGGCAGGCCAATTCACCCCTCCGGCCTTTTTGCCAATGGCGCGAAAAGACTGCGCCTGCTCTCCTTTGAAATGCGCATCATGGGTGATGACTTCGCCTTCGGGACCGTTGATCGAAAGCCGTACAACATCATCCTTCTGAGTGCCAAACAGCAGCGCATAGATCACTAAGGCATCACTTTGAGCGGTAGCGGGGGTAACATTGTTGGTACGGATTTCCGTAAATTCAGGGATGCGGTCGCTGGTGCCGATGCTGAGTATGCCACCTGCGCGGTAGGAAGGCGGGTCGGTCCAAAGGGTATCTGTGTCAGGGCTTCCGCAGGTGATATTGCCATCAGGATCAAAAGGATCGACCACAGCACCGTCATGGCGAACGGACAAGTGCAAATGTGGAAAAGCCGCGCGTCCGGACATGCCGACCTGCCCAAGAGTGTCGCCTGCCACGACCTGTTGGCCCGACACAACAGCGACCGAGTCTTTACGTAGATGGCAATATTGGGTTTCCCATCCGTCGGTGTGTTCAATCACGATGCCATTGCCACATTCGCGCCCTGCAACCGTGGCCTGTCGTGCCGGAGTGTAAGCGATATCTTCCATGCCGTCGCGCGCGCGCGTGACCCGGCCACTGGCTGTGACGAAGACGTTGATGCCTTGCTGGATCATATCGGAGGTAGGCAAGGCGAAATCGGTACCCTTATGGCCGTCATAGCTCAGTCCGGCGCAGGTGAAGTCTAACGCTTTATCAGAAGGATCATGATCGACATATTGTTGGATGTAGCAGGGGCCGTTCAAATCGCAGTCAATAGGGTTTGAAAGGGAAAAATCCCCCGCAGTGGCTGGCACGGCGAGGGATAATTTTAAAATGGTCCAGAGACCGAAACGCATTACTCAGCGGTGAGCAATGGTGGCTTTTTGCTGGTCAGGCGCGGATTGTCCGGACCTTCGGTTATGATGTCGAGCGCATCTTTCTTGACGCCGATTTTCACCACGCCTCCTTTGGCTAGCTTACCGAACAACAACTCTTCGGAGAGTGGCTTTTTGATGTACTCCTGAATGATACGGCCCAGCGGACGCGCACCCATTTTATCATCATACCCTTTGTCCGCCAGCCACTCCGCTGCCTTCTTGCTCAGCTCGATCGTGACGTTGCGGTCCATCAGTTGCGCCTCGAGTTGAAGGACGAACTTCTCTACCACGCGCATGATGACCTCTTTCGGCAATGAGTCGAAGGAGATGACAGCATCCAGACGGTTGCGGAATTCCGGCGTGAACGTCCGTTCAATGGCGGCAGTATCCTCACCAGTGCGGCGGTCACGGCCAAAGCCGATCGCCTCTTTCGCTTGCTCGGACGCACCCGCATTCGATGTCATGATGAGCACGACATTACGGAAATCTACGGTGCGACCATTGTGATCCGTCAGCTTGCCGTGGTCCATCACCTGCAACAGAATATTGTAGACATCCGGGTGTGCTTTTTCCATCTCGTCGAGCAACAACACGCAGTGCGGGTCTTGGTCTACACCGTCTGTGAGCATGCCACCCTGATCAAAGCCCACGTAGCCCGGAGGGGCACCGATGAGACGCGAGACCGCGTGTTTCTCCATGTACTCCGACATGTCAAAGCGCAGCAGTTTCACACCCAGCGTATCGGCAAGTTGTTTGGCCACTTCGGTTTTGCCCACGCCTGTCGGCCCGGCAAACAGGTAGTTGCCAATGGGTTTCTCAGGCTCGCGCAGGCCTGCCCGAGCAAGCTTAATTGCGGACGACAGCGCTTCGATTGCAGCATCTTGGCCGAACACGACACGCTTGAGCGATGCCTCAAGATCCTTGAGCACAACAACATCGTCTTTCGAGACATTCTTTGGCGGAATGCGCGCGATTTTCGCAACCACTGCTTCGACTTCTTTGGTGCCGATTGTCTTACGACGTTTGGAGGCCGCTACGAGGTGCTGTGCTGCACCGGCCTCATCAATCACGTCAATCGCTGAGTCAGGCAGTTTACGGTCATTGATATAGCGGTGGGCCAGTTCCACGGATGTCTTGATGGCATCCGCCGTATATTTCACACCGTGGTGATCCTCAAAGTAAGGCTTGATGCCTTTAAGGATTTTCTGCGCGTCTTCCACCGATGGCTCTGCCACGTCGATTTTCTGGAACCTGCGGGCAAGCGCGCGGTCCTTCTCGAAGTGCTGGCGGAATTCTTTGTAAGTGGTGGAGCCCATTGTGCGCAGTTTGCCACCCGCAAGCGCAGGTTTGAGCAGGTTGGACGCATCCATTGCGCCGCCTGATGTGGCACCGGCGCCGATTACGGTGTGGATTTCGTCGATGAACAGAACGGCGTCATCATGATCCTCAAGCTCGGTCACAACAGCCTTCAGGCGTTCCTCAAAGTCACCGCGGTAACGGGTACCAGCAAGCAATGCGCCCATGTCGAGCGAGAAGATTGTTGTCTTGGACAGCACCTCAGGAGTCTCGCCCGCGACGATTTTACGGGCAAGGCCTTCGGCGATGGCGGTTTTGCCGACACCAGGATCACCTACAAGTAATGGATTATTTTTGCGGCGACGGCACAGAACCTGAATGCACCGCTCAACTTCCGAATCCCGTCCGATGAGGGGATCTACATCGCCATCACGCGACTTTTTATTGAGGTCCACGCAGTATTTTGCGAGCGCGGATTCTTTTTTGTCGCCGTCTGTGACGCCCTGTGCTTCTTCCTCATGCTCGGGCGCGCCTGAAACAGGCCGCGCTTCGCCATACTCGGGGTCTTTTGCAACACCGTGGGCGATGAAGTTTACGGCATCATAGCGCGTCATATCCTGCTCTTGCAGAAAGTAGGCGGCGTTGCTTTCACGTTCTGCAAAGATGGCGACAAGGACGTTGGCACCGGTAACTTCGGTACGGCCAGATGATTGTACGTGGATCGCAGCACGCTGGATCACGCGCTGGAACGCGGCGGTTGGTACTGCTTCGGAGCCTTCGACGTCGGTAACCAGATTGCTCAGGTCCTCGTCGATGAACTCGACAAGTGTATCGCGCAATTCGTTGATATCGACAGAGCAGGCTTTCATGACCTGAACTGCGTCGGGTTCATCCACAAGCGACAGCAGCAAATGCTCCAATGTCGCGAATTCATGACGACGCGCATTTGCCAGCGCAAGTGCTGCGTGAATGGCCTGCTCAAGGGTGTTCGAGAATGAAGGCACGTGCGTGCTCCTTTTCGATGGGGGTCGGGGGGGACGTGAATTATGCCAGCGCCTCAGGTCCGACCATGGTCTTATAGTATTAGAGTTTGGTTGATAGTGGCCCAGCTTCAAGTCTTTTCTGAAATAAAGTGGTCACATTTATTTTTTCTCATGCAGGTTGTCATCGTTTTCCGCAGCTTTAGGACGCCGCAAACTGCCCTAGAAATTGTCTTTGCGTTTGCGCAACTCGGCAAAGATTTCCTCGTCGGTGGCATTTTTGGCTCCCAGAGCGTTGCGAACAGACGGATCGCCACACCGAAGGAACGGGTTTGTTGCGCGTTCCAGTTGCATTGAGGCAGGCACGGTGAACCGATCTTCTGCGCGCGCAGTTTCAATGTCGCGGGTGCGTTGCTGCAACGCCTTGTTGTCGGGATCGACGGTCAGGGCGAACCGTGCGTTGGATGCGGTGTATTCGTGGCCGGAACATATATGTGTATCATCGGGCCACGCCGCCATCTTTTGCAAACTTGCGTGCATTTGCTCTGGTGTGCCCTCAAAAAGGCGGCCACACCCCAGCGCCATCAAGCTGTCGGCGGTGAACGCGGCATGGGCCGCAGGAGCGTGGAGTGCGATGTGGCCGACAGTATGGCCCGACACATCAATGACATGCACATCGGTTTCGCCCAGCAAAAAGCTGTCATCATCACGCAGCTCTGTATCCAGCGGGGGCAGGCGGTGTGCATCCGCCGCAGCACCGTAGACCGGTGCGGCATGTGTTTTTACCAACTCGGGAAGTCCGTCGATGTGATCAAAGTGGTGGTGGGTGAGCCAGATTTGGTCGAGGGTCCAGTCACGCGCCTTAAGTTCGGCGACGATCGGGGCGGCCTCCGGCACATCAATGAGGGCCGTCGCGCCGGTTTTCTTTTCGCGCAGCAAAAAGGCGTAGTTGTCCGAAAGGCACGCGATGGTGACAAGGATATGGCTGTCTGTCTCAATTGTTTCAGAAGGCATGGGCAAGGTTCCTGTGCTGCGCTAGAGTATCATGAATTGGCGCAATGAGAGGCCCTGTCAATGCATCTTGATGTGCAGGATCTTCGCAACTTTTATTACCGCAGTGCGCTGGGCCGTGCGGCGCAGAAATCGCTGCGGGACCGGATGATGGAGCTTTGGCCAGAGGCCAAGGGCCAGACCGTGGTGGGTTTTGGTTTTGCCGCCCCACTTTTGCGGCCCTATCTGAAAGATGCGCGCAGGGTGATCACCCTGATGCCGGGTCCCCAAGGCGTAATGCCGTGGCCTGCGGGCATGGCGAATACTTCGGTGTTGTGTGAGGAAACACTTTGGCCCATCGAGACGGGCCATGTAGACAAGCTTGTGCTGCTGCACGGACTTGAGACCTGTGAGCGTCCGTCCGATTTGTTGGAAGAATGCTGGCGCGTTCTGGGGCC
The DNA here is from genome assembly GCA_049670485.1 of Sulfitobacter sp. GTDB lineage: Bacteria > Pseudomonadota > Alphaproteobacteria > Rhodobacterales > Rhodobacteraceae > Sulfitobacter. The sequence continues at coordinate 8,604 of JBATTJ010000149.1, read as the reverse complement.
GGGGGGCAAGGCGCTGTTTATCGTTCCGAACCGCGCCGGGCTTTGGGCGCGGCGGGACCGCACGCCGTTTGGCTATGGCAGGCCATATTCGCCGGGCCAGTTGGATGCGCAATTGCGCAAGCACCAGTTTTTACCTGAACGCCACGCAGGCGCGCTGTTCCAGTTTCCCAGCACCCAACGGGTGTGGATGAAGTCCGGCGGCCTGTTCGAGCGGGTGGGGAAGCATTTGCCAACGATGATGGCAGGCGGGGCATTTATGGTCGAGGCGACCAAGCTGGTCTATCCGCCCAAAGGCCGTGTAGAGCGCAAACGCGTCCGCAGCCCCATCGGAGTGATGGAGCCAAGTGCCAAGCCAGTTTAGGGTGCTACGGCTACGCTTGTCGATATGAGGACGCGGATGCCAATTGTTAATCCAACAGAAATACTGCGTTCAATCAATCATGCGGTTCACTAGTTGCTGGCTGTAACAGAGGTCGATCGCGTGGTTTATGATAGGCTTTTTTGTAGATAGAATCGAGGAGCAATGGCCGAGTTCGACCATCTGCCTGAAATTTGCGCACAGGGCAAAGGGCCGCAGAACAGCCAAATCATTGAAAACTTGGTGCGGGCAGGGTAGCAGATGAAGCGATAGCGTGTTGCGGCGTCCATAACGGTCTGCTACATCGCCCCTGATTTAACCGCTCGGCGCTATTTCCGGGCTGCGCAAGAAAACTGGCCGCGCTGCAAGGTGACGTGCCGGTGAAAATGTATGAGAGGATGGACGTGTCCGAACCAGCTTCGATCTCAACTGGCATCGCGCAACGATATGCGACTGCCGTATTTGAATTGGCCAAAGAGGCCGGTACTGTCAAAGCCGTAGAAGCGGATTTGACAGCAGTGCATGAAGCCATGCAGACCAGCGACGATTTCCGTGATCTGATCCAGTCGCCCATCTATACGCGCGATCAACAGGCACGATCGATTGCTGCTATTGCCAAAAAGATGAAGCTTTCTCCTACCATGAGCAGCACGCTTGCACTGATGGCAGAAAAGCGGCGTTTGTTCGTATTGCCGCAGTTGATCGAGACATTGCGCAACATCATCGCCGCAGACAAAGGCGAAGTGACCGCAGATGTGACATCGGCAAAAGCGCTGACAAAAGGTCAGGCCGAGAAACTTGCGGCATCGCTCAAAAAGACAACCGGCAAGACCGTGACACTGCATCAGAGCGTCGATGAAAGCCTCATCGGCGGTTTGATCGTTAAAGTGGGCTCAAAAATGATCGACACGTCGATCCGTTCCAAGCTCAATTCCCTTCAGAATGTAATGAAAGAGGTCGGATAAATGGGTATCCAAGCTGCAGAGATTTCTGCGATCCTTAAGGACCAGATCAAGAATTTTGGTCAAGAAGCTGAAGTTGCCGAGGTTGGCCGCGTGCTGTCCGTCGGTGACGGGATTGCGCGCGTCTACGGACTGGACAACGTCCAGGCCGGTGAGATGGTTGAATTCCCCGGTGGTATTCAGGGCATGGCGCTTAACCTTGAGGCTGACAACGTCGGTGTGGTTATCTTCGGCTCCGACCGCGACATCAAAGAAGGTGACGTGGTTAAGCGGACTAATTCGATCGTGGATGTGCCAATCGGCGACGAGCTGTTGGGCCGTGTTGTCGACGGTCTTGGCAACCCAATTGATGGCAAAGGCCCCCTTGGTGCGACCAAGCGTGGCTTGGCCGAAGTCAAAGCGCCGGGCATCATCCCGCGTAAATCCGTACATGAGCCGATGGCAACAGGTCTGAAGTCTGTGGATGCGATGATCCCCGTTGGCCGTGGCCAGCGCGAATTGATCATTGGTGACCGTCAGACCGGCAAAACAGCGGTCGCACTTGATGCGATGCTGAACCAGGCACAGGTTAACAAAGCCGCTGGCGACGACGAGAGCAAAAAGATGTACTGCGTGTACGTCGCGATCGGTCAGAAGCGCTCTACAGTTGCCCAGTTGGTTAAAAAGCTCGAAGAAACCGGCGCGATTGAGTACTCAATCGTTGTGGCCGCGACTGCGTCCGAGCCTGCACCCATGCAGTTTCTCGCCCCGTACTCCGCGACAGCCATGGCAGAGCACTTCCGCGACAATGGCCGCCACGCGCTGATCGTTTATGATGACCTGTCCAAGCAGGCTGTGTCGTATCGCCAGATGTCACTTCTGCTGCGTCGTCCGCCCGGTCGTGAAGCTTATCCCGGTGACGTATTCTATCTCCACTCTCGTTTGCTCGAGCGTTCCGCCAAATTGGGCGATGACGCTGGTAACGGTTCGCTGACGGCTCTGCCGATCATTGAAACCCAAGGTGGTGACGTATCCGCGTTTATTCCGACAAACGTAATCTCGATCACGGACGGCCAGATCTTCCTTGAGACTGAATTGTTCTATCAGGGCATCCGTCCTGCGGTGAATACCGGTCTGTCAGTGTCGCGTGTTGGCTCCTCTGCCCAGACAAAAGCGATGTCTTCGGTCGCGGGTCCGGTAAAGCTGTCGCTCGCGCAGTACCGCGAAATGGCTGCATTTGCTCAGTTTGGTTCCGATCTTGATGCCTCCACCCAGCAGTTGCTGGCACGTGGTGCGCGCCTGACAGAGCTGATGAAACAGGCGCAGTACAACCCGCTGACCAATGCCGAAATCGTTTGTGTCATTTATGCAGGCACCAACGGTTATCTGGATAAAGTGGATGTGAAAGAGGTTGGCCGTTTCGAGGCAGGCCTGTTGAAGCACCTGCGCAGCAACAATGCGGATCTTTTGGATGACATCACCAACAACGACCGCAAGGTCAAAGGTGAGTTGGAAGACGCAATCAAAGCGGCACTCGACGCATTCGCTGCTGATTTCGCTTGAGGGAGAGATAGGCAATGCCCAATCTCAAGGATCTCAAAAATCGGATCGCGAGTGTGAAAAACACCCGTAAGATCACGAAAGCCATGCAAATGGTTGCCGCGGCGAAGCTTCGCCGCGCGCAGGAAGCAGCCGAGATGTCGCGCCCGTATACCGAGCGTTTCAATGCGGTAATGTCGTCGCTGGCGGCGTCTGTTGGTGGATCTGACTCCGCGCCCAAACTGCTCAGCGGTACGGGCAAGGAAGACGTGCATCTGCTGCTGGTCATGACGGCTGAAAAAGGCCTGTGCGGTGGTTTCAACGGCAACATTGCCAAGAAAGCACGCGCGCATGCTCAAAAACTGATGGCCGAAGGTAAGGAAGTCAAAATCCTTACTGTGGGCAAGAAGGGACGCGACGTTCTCAAGCGTGAGCTGTCCAAGAACCTTGTGGGTCACGTTGATCTGACGGACGTCAAACGGGTCGGCTATGCCGATGCGCAAGGCATCGCCAAGGATGTCCTGACACGGTTTGACGATGGTGAATTTGACGTAGCCACAATGTTCTTTGCGGAATTCGTCAATGTGGTCACGCAGATCCCGACCGCGACGCAGATCATTCCGGCCAAGTTCGACGCTGTTGAGGGCGATGCGCCTGACACTTTGTTCGATTACGAGCCTTCCGAGGAAGCGATCCTCGCGGATCTTCTGCCGCGCGGAGTGGCAACGGCAATCTTCTCGGCGCTGTTGGAAAATGGCGCGTCTGAACAGGGTGCGCGCATGTCCGCCATGGACAACGCAACCCGCAACGCAGGCGAGATGATCGAAGACCTGACCATTCTGTACAACCGGTCCCGTCAGGCTGTCATCACCAACGAGCTGATCGAAATCATTTCCGGCGCGGAAGCGCTGTAAGATATTGGAGTAACACGACATGGCACAAGCAGTCGGCAAAATCACCCAAGTCATCGGCGCGGTCGTTGACGTACAGTTCGAGGATAACCTGCCGGAAATCCTCAACGCTTTGACAACCGAAAACCAAGGTAAGAAACTGATCCTTGAAGTGGCTCAGCACCTTGGCGAGAACACAGTTCGCACCATCGCGATGGACGCGACAGAAGGTCTTGTTCGGGGTCAGAAAGTTACAGACAACGGCGAGCCGATCTCGATCCCGGTTGGCAATGCCACTCTGGGCCGGATCATGAACGTCGTAGGCGAGCCTATTGATGAAAAAGGCCCCGTTGAAGCGACCGAACGCCGCTCGATCCACGCGGATGCACCCGAGTTTGCGGCACAGGCGACCACATCCGAAGTTCTGGAAACAGGCATTAAAGTGATCGACCTTCTGGCACCCTACGCCAAGGGTGGTAAAATTGGTTTGTTCGGAGGTGCCGGTGTTGGCAAAACCGTTCTGATCATGGAATTGATCAACAACATCGCCAAGGTGCACTCGGGCTTTTCCGTGTTCGCCGGTGTGGGGGAGCGTACCCGTGAGGGCAACGACCTTTACCACGAGATGATCGAATCCAACGTTATCGTGCCCGACAACCTTACAGAATCCAAAGTGGCGCTGGTTTACGGTCAGATGAACGAACCTCCCGGTGCGCGTATGCGCGTGGCCCTGACGGGTTTGACATTGGCCGAGCAGTTCCGCGACCAATCAGGTACAGACGTTTTGTTCTTTGTGGACAATATTTTCCGCTTCACACAGGCCGGTTCCGAAGTGTCCGCTTTGTTGGGTCGTATTCCTTCTGCCGTGGGTTACCAGCCAACACTGGCCACCGATATGGGCCAGATGCAGGAACGTATTACGTCCACCAAATCAGGCTCGATCACATCCGTCCAAGCGGTCTACGTGCCTGCGGATGACTTGACTGACCCTGCACCAGCAACGTCCTTCGCGCACCTCGACGCGACAACAGTTCTGGACCGCTCGATCTCGGAAAAAGGTATCTACCCTGCGGTTGACCCGCTTGGTTCCACCTCGCGTCTGCTTGATCCACTCGTGATCGGCGAAGAACACTACAAAGTTGCGACTGACGTGCAGCAGGTTCTTCAGCGCTATAAATCCCTGCAGGATATCATTGCCATTCTTGGCATGGATGAGCTGTCCGAGGATGACAAACTGGCCGTGGCTCGTGCACGCAAGATCGAGCGTTTCCTGAGCCAACCGTTTGACGTTGCAAAGGTATTCACCGGCGCAGACGGCAAGCAGGTCCCGCTCGCGGAAACCGTGCAGTCGTTCAAAGCAGTTGTTGCAGGCGAGTATGACCACCTGCCCGAGGGTGCGTTCTACATGGTTGGCGGTATTGAAGAAGTGAAGGCGAAAGCCGAGAAAATGGCGGCTGACGCTGCTTAAGGAGGCTTTGTAATGGCAGACACGATGCAATTCGATCTGGTGTCGCCTGAGCGGCGCCTTGCCTCGGCTCAAGTTGTCTCGGTACAGATTCCGGGTGCGGATGGGGATATGACGGCGATGGAGGGGCATGCCCCCACCATCACCACCCTGCGCCCCGGTATACTGACGGTCGACGGTCCTGACGGGCAGTCGCAGTATGTGGTCACCGGCGGTTTTGCCGAGATTACAGCTGCGGGTGTTTCTGTTCTGGCGGAACGTGCAGTTGCGCGTGCGGACATGACCCAAGAAACGATGGACGAGATCATGGAAGAGGCAAAAAATACCTATACCAAGGTGAAAGAAGCCTTCGATAACCAACCTGGTCCCGTCGATGACGCAGCAAAACTGTTGTCAGACATGGTCGCCATGGGTGAGCATATGGGCCTTACGGCGAAAAACTAAACGGATTATTAAGTTTAGAGGGCCCTGCGATATGCGGGGCCTTTTGCATTTTCGCGACTGATTATTTGTTATAAACGAACACCATGCGCCAATATTTGTGCGCAGTGAGGTATTTGTCATGAAGAAATTACGCAGTTCGATCGTCGGCGTCGATAATGGGGACGAGGTTCTGTTCGAGGACTTTGAGGATGGCGGCGAAATGTGGACCGGACGTGGTCAACGAGAACGCAGGCGCCGTATCAAATTTTCTGAGGCTTTTCGCAGCCAGCCGACAGTTCAGTTGTCGATTTCACTGTGGGACGTAGATGCGGGTAGTGTGCTGCGCGCTGATGTAAGCGCAGAATCTGTGACGGGTGACGGATTTGACATGGTCTTTCGCACATGGGGCGATACCAGAGTCGCGCGGGTGCGCATTGCATGGACGGCATTCGGAGAGATTGACGATGCTGATGCGTGGGACGTGGAATAAGAAGCAAAAGGCCTTATGTATCGGTAGGTCCAAACACCCTATTGATGAGTAGACGACCTCATAGCCCCGCTTTAGTCGACCGTATACATGCCATCATAGATTGGGCCGAGGGTTTCCTGCTCGAACAATGAGGAGACGGATGTTCCGTTCCAGATGTTCAGGATCGCTTGGGCAAAGATCGGGGCTGTTGGTACGATGCGGATGTTCGGCGCTTTCTTGATCGCATCAGTAGGCTGGATGGAATCGGTGATAACCAGCGATTTCATGACCGAGTTTGTCACACGCTCGACCGCGGGGCCGGACATCACGCCGTGACTGATATAGGAGTGAACTTCTTTTGCGCCGTTCTCCATGAGCAGTTCTGCTGCCTTGCACAATGTCCCTGCAGTGTCGCAAATGTCATCCACGATAAGGCAGGTTTTGCCACTAACGTTCCCGATGATCGTCATTTCGGAGACTTCACCCGCTTTTTCGCGCCGCTTGTCCACAATCGCCAGTGGTGCATTGATCCGTTTGGCCAACTCACGGGCACGGGCCACACCACCCACATCGGGTGAGATGACCATCAGATCGTCCATCTGGTCCTTGAACGCATTTTTGATATCCAGCGCGAAAACCGGTGAGGCATAAAGGTTGTCGACAGGAATATCGAAGAAGCCCTGAATCTGTGCGGCGTGTAGATCCATGGTTAGAATACGCTCGATCCCTGTGCCGACCAGCATGTTCGCCACCAGTTTCGCCGTAATAGGCGTCCGCGCCTTTGTGCGACGGTCCTGACGGGCATAGCCGAAGTAGGGCAGCACGGCAGTGACACGTTGCGCCGAAGAGCGGCGCAGGGCGTCCGCCATGATCAGCAGCTCCATCAGGTTGTCGTTGGCGGGATTCGATGTCGACTGGATAATGAACATATCTTCGCCGCGAACATTCTCGAAAACCTCGACGAATATCTCGCCATCGTTAAAGCGTTCAACGCGCGCATCCACCAAACCGACGTTCACACCACGGTGCAGCGACATGCGGCGGGCGATCCCTTTGGCGAGGGGCATGTTGGCGTTGCCGGATATAAGCTTGGGTTCGGAAATATGACGCATGTGGGACGTGCTCCGTGGCAGCGGATTAACAGAATCGTTACGTTGAACACGCAGTAACATGCGCCTAGGGTCAGGCAAAGCACACACACCCCGATGGAGCCCCAAATGAGCCAGATCGATTATTATTTCGCGACCCTGTCACCCTATTGCTACCTTGCGGGCACACGGCTGGAGGAGGTTGCAGCCCGCCACGGTGCTACGATCAACTACAAGCCATTTGATTTAATCACTGCATTCGGACGTACCGGTGGGACGCCCCCTAAGGATCGACACATCAGCCGGATAGAATTTCGCGCGCAGGAGTTGGTGCGACAGGCCAAGAAATTGGGCATGCCGTTCAATCTCAAGCCTGCGCATTGGCCCACCAACGGTGCCCCTTCGGCATATGCGTTTATTGCGGCCCAAGCAGCTGGTGATGGTAATCTGGGACAGCTGGCGCATGTCATCACACGCAATGTTTGGGTGGATGAAAAGGACATCGCGCAGGACGAAGTTGTCCGCGCGTGCCTGACCGAGGCAGGGTTTGATCCTGCACTGGCGGACAGCGATCTGCTGTTGGGGGCAGAGACCTATGCGCGCAATCTTGAAGAGGCTGTTGAGGCTGGTGTTTTCGGTGCGCCGTTCTACATCATCGACGGACAGCGGTTTTGGGGCCAGGACCGGATTGAAGATGTAGACTTATTTTTGAAAGGAAAACTGTGACCCTTCATACGCATACACATCTTTTTGAAGGTGCGCCGCGTCGCGCGCTCGCTATTCACTGCACCCTTGGGCATTCCGGTGCCTGGCGGGGTGTAGCGGGTGCACTTGCGGATGAGTTGAGCATTCTTGCGTTTGACCTGCCGAGCCATGGGAAGTCGGGGATCTGGGACCGGACCGGCAATGTGCATGACGTGTCCACCGACATGGCGCGCGCGCTGATTGATGAACCGGTTGATCTGATCGGGCATTCGTTCGGCGCAACCGTTGCCTTGCGCATTGCGGTCGAGACGCCCGAATTTGTGCGCAGCCTTACCCTGCTAGAGCCGGTATATTTTGCGGCAGCCTTGGCGGACGACCCGTCGCTCGAGGAGGAATATGCCCGTGACAGTGCCCCGCTAAACGATGCATTTGCGCGTGGAGATGAGGAAGAGGCCGCGCGTGTGTTCAACAAGCATTGGAATGGTGGCGCGGAATGGGACACGCTGCCCGAACGGATGCGCGAGCACATGACCCGATTGGTACATTTCGTGCCTGCGAGTGCGCCTTTTTTGTTTGGTGATAGTGCAGGGCTGCTTGAGGGGGATCGTATGGCGCGCGCCTCGATGCCGACTGTCCTGATCGAAGGCGATCAATCTCCCAAGATGAGCGGCGAAATCGCAGCATCGCTACAAAAGAGGCTGCCGGACGCGACGCGCGCCTCTATTT
>JBATTJ010000148.1:0-11233 GCA_049670485.1 Sulfitobacter sp. | reverse complement strand
TGGCAGTACCGTGTTCAACTGGTCGTATGTGATATAGCCCTTCTCGCGGGCTTCACCGATCATCTTCTTGACGGCAGTCTGGCTCATATCAAGCGAATGGCCGCTGTCCTGATCGTCATTCTTGGCGTCTTCGTTGGTGTCTTTCGCAGCCATCAAGAGCTCCTATATGTCCCTTTCGAATCACTTGGCTGTGATTCGCTTGTTCGAATCATGCGGGGTTTATGGTGATTCTTAAACCCGACATTCTTATTTTTCCGCTAATTGCGACGATTACAGCACCCTACAGCACCACATTTTACAGAAGCCTTCGCATAACATAGTTCGTCAGCCGCCTTTTTTCCCGCCTTTGGAGAAGTCGATGCCGTCAAACAGGTTCCGGCTACGCGCGACCTGTTCGCGATCAAGGCGGGCACCGTTGTCTGCAATGACGTATTCGGCTTTATCTTCCTGACCGGCACGCTGTGCACGGTCCACGGCGCGTCCGGCCTCTGCCAGCCGCCATGTCACTCCCTCATCTGCCTCCCCGCTCAGATCATCTGCCGCATCGTTCACCTCGTCCATCAAGCCACGAACTGCCGACAACTTGGCCAGCTCTTCTGCGATGGTCATGGTCGTGATCTCGGTGTCGCCCGGCTTGCGCACGCAGGGCGTTATTGCCACATGGCGCTGTGACATCAGCTTTTCAAGGGCATCGCCCCCCAGATCTGTGGCAATCTTTTCGCGCAATATCTCCGCGCCCTCCAATGCATGGCGCAGAATAAGGTCGCGCAGGCGCGCATGATCGCCATTGCGACACGCCATCCGCTCCAAGCCACTCTCGAACTGCTCGATCACGTCTGGGCAGCTGATGCAGGCGGCCAGAATGACCGCCTCGCGCAGATGATCGGTCGCATTCGCGTCGCCTGCGGTCGCGAGGACAGAGGCCTTGGCCCCCGCCGACGGGCCAAGCGGCGCTTTGCTGTTCCACGGCTGACCCCAGGATTTTGCGCTGCGCTGTACAGCACCACCGCCACCAGATTTCGCACGGAACAACTGCCAGCGCATGTCCTTGATGGCCTGTCCGTAGTGACTGCGAATGCTGGGGTCCTTGATCAGCATGATCTTTTCGCGCAGGGATTTATCCAATGCCGCCTTGCGCTCGGGGCTGTCAAAATCCTTGCCGTCGATTTCACGGTTCCACAAAAGCTGCACCATCGGCACCGCCTGATCGAGCAGCGTCTGCACCGCGCCCGCCCCTGCGGATTTCAGCAAATCGTCAGGGTCTTGACCCTCCGGCATCATGGCAAAGCGCAGGCTGCGCCCCGCTTCCAACAAGGGAAGCGCCAGATCAATGAGCCGTAAGGCCGCGCGCTGTCCTGCGGCATCCCCGTCGAGCGTGATGATCGGCTCATCCGATATCCGCCACAACATCGCCAGTTGGTTTTCGGTGATCGCAGTGCCCAGTGGCGCAACTGATGCACCAAATCCGGCCTCGGACAGAGCGATGACGTCCATGTATCCTTCGGCCACCAACAGCGGCTTGCCCTTACCTGCCGCGATGCGCGCGTCCTTGACGTTATAGAGGCTGCGGCCCTTGTCGAACAACTCTGTCTCGGGAGAGTTCAGGTACTTCGCCTTATCCTCGGGGTCCATGGCGCGGCCCCCAAAGGCAATCGCGCGCCCGCGTGCGTCGCGAATGGGATACATAATCCGGCCCCGAAACGTGTCATAGGGCTTGCCGCCCTTGGTCGACGGTTTTGCCAGCCCCGCCCCGATGATCAGATCATCCGCAATATCTTTCCCTTTGAGCGCATCCCAAAGCCCTTGCCAGCTGTCGGGCGCAAAGCCGATCTCCCAACGGTCGCAGACGTCTTTGGACAGGCCGCGCCGGTCGAGGTATTCACGCGCTACCGAGGCCGCACCGGTGCGCAGTTGCAGGCGGAACCACCTGACCGCCAGTTCCATCACATCGGCCAGATCCTTGCGCGCGTCGGCCTTTTCTGCGGCGCGCGGATCCCGCTCGGGCATGGGCATGCCCGCCTCGCCTGCCAAAATCTCGACCGCCTCCATAAAGCCTACATTTTCAGTCTCGCGCACAAACGAGATTGCATCACCTTTGGCATGACAACCAAAGCAATAGTAAAACCCCTTGCGGTCATCGACATGAAAACTGGCGGATTTTTCCTGATGGAACGGGCATGGCGCCCACATGTCACCCTTGCCCTGATTTGACTTGCGCGCGTCCCACATGACTTTGCGCCCGACAACCTGAGACAGGCTCGACCGTGTGCGCAATTCGTCAAGGAAACCGGGTGGCAGGCTCATTCTACCCAATATGGGCGACGCACGCGCAGAGTCCAGATGCGCGCGCGCAGATAGTCGTTATTGCGTCAGACACAGCTCTTTCCATGAAGCTGCCAGATCAGCCTCACGGACTTCGGACCGCTTCATACTATAGACCCAAGGCGTCACAAGCGGGATCACTGCATTGTATTTCTCCGGCCATAACGGCCCAGTTCCGGCCACATGATCCGCAACCTTACGCTCGCCCACGCGGGCGACACGGGCCGCTTGCACGGCGGCAACAACATCGCTTTGATATCCACAATCTTCCACTTTGGCCTCATCGGCCAGAACAGGGGATGCCAAAGCGGCACAAACAACAACACTCAAAAAACGGATCATAACAGCCTCCAAAACAACAAGTTGGCGGCAACTTACCCGCGTGCGGCGACAGCTTCCAGTGCGCGCTGTAAATCGTGAACAAGTGTCCCCGCCATTGAGCGGAAAACCGCAATCAAATAGGTTTCCGCGTCCAATCGCGTAATGCTTGCGTTCATGTGCCCCACCTGCGTGCGTACCGTGGCATCGACCGCAAACCGGCTCAGCCGCAGGTCGACAGGTACAAGCCGCGCCAACGCATCGGCACCACCTGTACCGCGCAGGGTCACAAGCGCCCAAGCATCGGATTGATCCACGACCGCCGCGTATGTGCCAAGCTTGGCCGCAGGCGGCGGCGCACCGATAAGCAGTGCCTCGCCCTGACCCACCCAGATACACCGCGCACTGCCACTAACGATCGATTGGCCCGGCGCAGGAAAGGGGATGCCCAGCGCGCGCTCGAGTTTGCTTTTTGATACACTGCTGAACGGTGAGACGGAGATGATTGGCCCTGCCTCGTATTCGACAATGGTCAGCGCACCGATTGTCAACGGCAGCAGACCTGCACACGGGCTGATTGATGACAAGCTATCCACGCAAGCGCCCTCCTTCAGGGTCGATGAACACAGGGCTGCAAATCTCCACTTGAACCGTCAAATCGCGCAGATGATCGCGCACGACCACCTGCTCCCCCATGCGTGCGGGGCCGTTGTTTACGAAGCCGAGGCCAATCATCGTGCCCAGGTCGGGGGAGAAGCCGACGGAGGTGACATAGCCCTGATCATTGGCATGCACATGCGCTTCACCAGCGGCAAAGATATGCGCGCCTGCCGTCAGCTGTTTCACCGGCCCCACGGGCCGCAAGCCGACCAATTGCGCACGCTCCGGCGTGACCAAGCCTTCGCGCGCGGCCATAACCTTACCGATGCAGTCCTTTTTCGCGGAGATCATACGCCCCATGCCCACATCAAATGCCGTCACCCGCCCGTGAATTTCGGAATGGGTGAGGTGCCCCTTTTCGATCCTCAGCACATTGAGGGCCTCCATCCCATACGCCCCGCCTTCCACCGCCTCGGCCTGTGCAACCAGTTCGGCAAACAGCGATGCGCCATAGCGCGCGGGCACGGCAACTTCATACGCATGCTCGCCCGAGAACGAAATCCTGAAGAGCCGCCCCGCGACGCCCGCCACCCCAATCTCGCCGCACGACATAAACGGCCAGCTTTCGTTATCAAGCGGGGTATCGAGGACCTTATTCAGCACTGCGCGCGCCTTTGGTCCCGCGACGGCAAACTGTGCCCACTGCTCCGTCACAGAGGTGAAGTTCACCGACCAGTCGGGCCGCAACACTTGGGTCACAAACTCCAGATGGCGCATGACTTCCCCCGCCGCCGCAGTGGTCGTGGTCATCACGTAGTGCGCAGGCCCCATGCGCGCGCAGGTGCCATCATCCATCACCGTCCCGTCCTCGCGCAGCATCAGGCCATAGCGCACGCGCCCTTCACCGAGCGTCGAGAACATATTGGTATAGACAAAATCGAGTAGCTTGGTGGCATCTGGCCCCTGAATATCAATCTTGCCCAGCGTGCTCACATCACAGGTACCAACAGTATTGCGCACAAATCCCACTTCGCGGTCGCACGATTGTCGCCACGTGGTCTCCCCTGTGCGGGGGAAGTAGCTTGGACGGTACCACAACCCTGCCTCAATCATCGGTGCGCCCATTTGAACAGATTGCGCATGCGATGTTGTGCACCGTTCGGGCGCGAAGCCTTTGCCCTGCGCCCCTGCCCCCATCGCGGCGATGGCTACGGGGGTGTAGGGGGCCCGGAACGTGGTCACGCCCGTCTCTGCAATGCCGCGCCCCGTCGCATCCGCAAGTACGGCCAAAGCACCGATGTTCGAGTTTTTGCCCTGATCCGTCGCCATCCCTTGGGTGGTGTAACGTTTCATATGTTCGACCGAGCGGAAATTCTCCCGCGCGGCCTGTTTCACATCCTTTACCGTGACATCGTTTTGAAAATCGAGCCATGCGCGGTTTTTCCCCTCCACCACCCAAAGCGGCAGAAGGCTATACGCGCGGTCCTCGGCCTCGGGCAGAGTGGTATCTGGAACATCGCTGCCCAATGCTGCGACCACATCTGCACCCGCCTGCGCACCCTGCGCTAAACACGCCGCAGTGGAGAACGCACCGTTGCAGGCACCTGCGGCTTGCAAACCGGGCACTGCATCAGGGGTCGGCACAAAGGCGGCTATGTCCTCGCTCCACTCAGGCCGCCCGTTCATGTGACAGGTCAGATGCACCGTCGGGTTCCAGCCGCCTGATACGGCCAGGCATTCCGCTGCGATGGTCTTGATCTGCCCGTTCTTGCGCATCTTGATATGGGTCAGGCCCATGCGTCCCGACGTGCCACACACCAGCGCATCCAGATGGACCGGATAAGGCACATCTCCCACGTCCGCTTCCGCCCGCGCGTCGATCACTGCGACGACAGTAACACCCGCCGCATGCAAGTCGCGCGCGGTGCGGTGCGCGTCGTCGTTATTGCCAAAAACGGCCACTGATTTGGCGGGGCTCACACCCCAGCGGTTCACATAGGCCCGCACCGCCCCTGCCATCATGATACCGGGCCGGTCATTATCGCTAAAGGCAATGGGGCGTTCCAACGCGCCTGCGCACAGCACGGTGCGGCGCGCCGTGATCCGCCAGAAACACTCAAGCGGTGCCGCAGATCGCGGAAGGTGATGCGCCACACGCTCCAACGCGCCGAACACGCCGCCATCATAGGCACCGGTCACCGTGGTTCGCGTCATCAAACGTACGTTCGGCATCGCAGCAAGCATGGCAACCTGCGCTGCGGCCCATTCAGACCCTGCAATGCCGCCGACGTTTTCAACCTCGGCCAGTAGCCGACCGCCCATGACGCTGTCTTCATCACAGACGATCACATCGAGGCCCGCCTGCCCTGCAACCGTGGCCGCCATCAAACCGGCGGGTCCCGCACCGATCACCAGCAGATCACAAAACGCGAACGCCTTGTCGTAGGTGTCTTCGTTGTGCTCCCCGCTGAGCGCACCCAGCCCCGCAGCGCGGCGGATCACCGGTTCATAGACTTTTTCCCAAAACGCCTTGGGCCACATGAAAGTCTTGTAATAAAACCCCGCGCCAAGGAACGGGGCGGCCAGATCATTCACCGCCATCGCGTCGAACCTAAGCGAGGGCCACGCCGACTGCGAGAATACCTCCAGCCCGTCATAGACCTCCTGCACCGTTGCGCGGATGTTCGGCTCTGCCGCCGCACCACGGCCAACGGTCACAAGCGCGTTCGGCTCCTCGGAGCCTGCGGTCAGCACCCCGCGCGGACGGTGGTATTTGAACGATCGCGCCACGAGCCGGACACCTGCCGCCAATAGCGCGGAAGCCACCGTATCCCCGACACGCGCGCTGTAGCCGACCCCGTCAAATCGAAAGCGTATGACCTGCGCCGATCCGCGCTCAGCAACTCTCATGCGATACCGTCCCGCGCCAGTTCGGCACCGAAGATCTCATGGCTCACCGTGTCGCGTGTCACGACCAGCCATGCGCCGCAGCCTGCCTCATGGTGCCACAAATCGCGCGTGCGTCCCGCAGGATTTTCGCGCAAATGAAGGTAGTCGTCCCACGCATTCACACCCGCATCAGGTGCTGGCCGGACAAGCGCTGCACCTTTGTAGTAAAACTCGCGCCGGTCGCGTGCGCCGCACAGCGGACAATCGATCCTCATGCTATCCCCTCCGAACCGGAACCTGCGCCTGCATTCCTGCAAATTGTCTCAATGAAGATTGTGTTGTGCACCGGTGCCCTCCTCATCCATCAAGCCACTGCCCGTGCGGAACCGGTCAAGACGGAACTTTGCAGCGGGCGCATGGTGGTTGCCTGTCGCCATAAGGTGCGCAAACGAATTGCCTGATCCTGGAACGGCCTTGAACCCGCCGTAGCACCAGCCGCAATTAACAAACAAACCCTCGGTCTCCGTCTTGTCGATGATGGGCGATCCATCAGGTGTCATATCCATGATCCCACCCCAACTGCGCAGCACTTTGGCTTTGCCGATCATCGGCATCAGGGTCATGCCCGCCTCCATCACATGCTCAACCATAGGTAGGTTTCCACGGCTGGCGTAGGAGGCGTAGAAATCGAGATCCCCGCCGAAAACAAGGCCGCCCTTGTCCGACTGGCTGATATAAAAGTGGCCCATGCCAAAGCTGATCACATTGTCGATCACCGGCTTTAGCCCTTCGGTCACAAATGCCTGCAACACATGGCTTTCAATCGGCAGGCGCATGCCGGCCATTGCCGCCACCTGAGACGAGCGTCCTGCGACAACGATGCCGACCTTCTTGGCCCGGATCGCGCCGCGTGTGGTCTGCACGCCGCGCACCACGCCGTTTTCGATATCGATGCCGGTGACCTCGCATTGCTGGATCAGATCGACGCCCCGCTCTGATGCGCCACGCGCAAAGCCCCAAGCGACCGCATCATGGCGCGCCGTGCCCGCCCGCCGCTGTAGTAGACCACCGTAAATCGGAAACCGCGTGTTCTGAAAATCGAGATAAGGCGCGATTTTGCGCACACCGTTCACGTCCAGCAACTCAGCGTCGTCGCCCTGCCCGATGATCGCATTGCCGCGCCGCGCATAGGCGTCCCGCTGCCCGTCGGAATGGCACAACATCAACTGGCCCCGCTGACTCAGCATGACGTTGTAGTTGAGGTCCTGCTCCAACCCTTCCCACAGCTTGAGGGAATGGGAATAGAACTGCGAGTTGCCGTCGAGGAAGTAATTGGCCCGCACAATGGTGGTGTTGCGGCCCACGTTGCCACCGCCAAGATAGCCTTTTTCGATCACGGCGACATTGGTCATGCCGTGCTCTTTGGCCAAATAATACGCCGTCGACAGGCCGTGCCCACCACCGCCGATAATGATCGCGTCGTATTCCGCCTTTGGCTCTGCGTCGCGCCAATGGGACTGCCAGCCTTTGTTGCCGATCAGGCCCTCACGCAGGATACGCCACCCAGAAAATCGCATCTGTCACCCCTTCCGGTCCACACCGGCAATCTGGACCCCAAATCCGCCGGTATCAACGCCCTTTTGCACGCTTGGACCCATTCACCCAAGGTTGGCCCAATCATGTCGCGTGATCACAAGTGATTTATCTACCAACAAATTCCTTTCCAAACACGGCCCGATCAAAGCCAATGGCGACATGCACGTGCGAATACCTTTTTTTCTGACTGCCACACTGACCGTGATGTCGTGCACGCCAGCCGTGGTTGCGGTGATCCCGCCGCCCGTTGTACCTGCGCAACCCCCATCGCCTGCACCCCCGCAGAACACGACACCGGCAAATATTCTTGTACTGGGCGATAGCCAGATCTCGTTTGGCGCGGGTGGCGCATACCGTAGCTTTTTCTCTTCGCTCGGCGATGCATGTCCGTCCCTGCCTGCACGATACGGGCGCGCCGAGGCAGCGGCCATCGGCGTCCGTTCCACCGCGCTGCACCACTGGACGGCGAGCAGCGGATCGCAACGCGGCGTGATCTGTGACGTTGATGAAAAATTCGGCGTCAATGCTGGCGCTTACGGTGTGACATCCCCCAACCGGACCTACGTACAAATCGGCCAAAATCCCGATTACCCGTTCTGCACCCCTGCACAAAGCCCGCTTAAGGCTGTTTTTGACGCGCCCGCCTATGATCCTGATCTGGTTGTGCTGGCGTTTCTCGGCAATGCGACGGAGCGGTGGCAATCGGCAACAGCCGCCCGCGCAGATTGGCAAGCGGCAGAGCGGCAACTGCCTGCTGATGTGGCCTGCCTCGTGATGACAACGATACCTGGGTATGACGCGGCAGATAACCGTGCGCGCACTGCGGCCCAGCGCAATCTGGACGCGGCCGTTACGGCCAGCGGGCGCTGCGCATTTGTGGCGGGCCTCACGCCTGCGACATTGGCCGCCTTCGAGAACAACCCCGCTTATTTCCGCACCGACGCGGCGGGCACCGTGGTTGATCCGCGTCATCCCACCGCCGCCTCAGGCCGTGCGTTCACCAACCTGCAATCGCCCGCCATATGCGCCGCACTCACACGCATTCTACCCGACTGAAAGTACGCACTATGCTTCGACACTTCCGCCTTGCAATGGCACTCACGATCGCCGCCCCCTTTTTATGGAGCGCGCCTGCACAAGCCGAGCCCTTCGTGTCGCCCGACATCCTCATATTGGGTGACAGCCAGATTCCATTCGGCTCCGGACCTGTGTTTCTGGATTTCTTCGAGAACATCAAAAGCCACTGCTCACCCACGCCCGAGCAGCAGGCCGACCTTGCCCAGCTTGACCAGATGAAAGTTGCCGTGATCGGTGTGCGGTCAAGCTCGCTTCATTCATGGACCGCGCGCAAGGGCGCCGCGAAAGGGTCAATTTGCGATGTCGATCCCAAATGGAAGGTCAACGCGGGCACCTACGGATTCATCAATCGCACCGGCAACAAATACGCCCAGATCGGTCGCGGCGCGCCATACCAGTTTTGCAAAAAAGACCACTCGCCTTTCGAGGCGATGTTTTCGGATGACTATTACGCGCCCAAATTACTGCTGATGTCATTTTTGGGAAACGCCACAGGCCGTTGGGCAGGCAGTCGGGAAAAGGCGCTACAGGATGTGCAAAACATGATGTCCCAATTGCCCGAAGGAACACCGTGTATTTTCATGACGACCTCACCGTCCTATTCGAAAAAAGTAACAGATAAACGGCTCAAGGCGCAGGCCAACATTAAATGGGCGTTCGAGGAGGCCGGTGCGTCGTGCAGTTTCCTTGAGGGGTCCACCGCACAGACCATCGCAGCCAACCAAGGCAACCCGAGCCATTTCCGCCGCACCAAGTCGGGCAAGGTCAAAGACATCTTCCATCCCAACGAGCGTGCCGCCCGTAAGTTCTTCTCGATCGAGATGGACAACATCTGCAACGCCATCTTTACGCAGGTTGCAACAATCACTGCCCCCACAACAGAAAGAACCGGCCCCCTCTAGAGAGCCGGTCCAGTATCTTGCCGCAGTCCGCGCGCCAGCTGTGATGCTACAGACCTTTGGCCTGATAGCTGGACGCCACCTTTCCGATGCTGACCAGATAGGCTGCAGTGCGCAGATCAGTCACGTCATCGCGGTCATGCCACACCTTCGCCATTGAATCGTAGGCAATGCGCATCGTGTCATCAAGGCCGGAGCGGACCAGTTCCAATTCCCCTGCGCCGCGCAAATACTTATCCTTAAAGTCGGGCGACAACGTCCAGTTGATCGAGGTGTCGCGGCTGATCCGCTCCAACTCGTCCACGATAAGCTGGTGACGGCTTTCTTCCTGCCGCCGCCCCATCCGGCCAAAGCGAATGTGGCTGAGGTTTTTGACCCACTCGAAATAGCTCACCGTAACGCCGCCCGCGTTTGCATACATATCGGGAATAATAACCGTACCCTTTTCGCGCAGGATATCATCGGCACCTGCTGTGACCGGACCATTTGCCGCCTCGATAATGAGGGGGGCCTGTATCTGGTGCGCGTTGCGCAGGTTGATCACCGCCTCAAGCGCCGCAGGGATGAGGATATCGCACTCAGCCGTCAACAGGCTGCTGCCATCCTCGATGAACTCACCGCCCGAGAAACCTTTTGGCGTGCCCTCATTTGTAATGTGCTGCTTGAGCGCTTCGATGTCGATGCCATCTGTGTTCCAGATCGCGCCATTATACTCGATTACGCCGATCACCGGCGCGCCGTCTTCCTCGCTCAGGAACTTGGCCGCGTGGTAGCCCACGTTTCCGAGGCCCTGAACAATGACGCGTTTTCCATCAAGCGTGCCCTTCATGCCCGCCTTCTTCACGCCTTCGCTGTCGCGGAAAAACGCGCGCAACGCATATTGCACACCACGACCCGTGGCTTCTGTACGGCCCTGAATGCCGCCCGCGTTGATCGGCTTGCCCGTCACACAGGCGGCACCATTGATATCTGTCGTGTGCATCCGCTTGTACTGGTCAGCGATCCACGCCATTTCCCGCTCCCCTGTGCCCATGTCCGGGGCGGGCACGTTTTGCGCCGGATGGATCAAATCACGTTTGATCAGCTCATAGGCAAAACGGCGCGTGATCAACTCCATCTCGTGTTCGTCGTATTCCCGTGGATCGACGCACAACCCGCCTTTGGAGCCGCCGAACGGCGCTTCAACAAGGGCGCATTTGAAGGTCATCAAAGCGGCAAGTGCTTCGACCTCATCCTGCGAGACCCCCATAGAGAAACGGATGCCACCCTTGACCGGCTCCATATGCTCAGAATGGACCGAGCGGTAGCCGGTGAACGTCTTGATGTCCCCGCGCAGGCGCACACCAAAGCGCACCGTATAGGTCGCATTACAAACACGTATTTTTTCAACGAGACCCGGTTTGAGGTCCATCAGGTCAACCGCACGGTTGAACATCAAATTCACACTTTCGCGAAAGCTCGGCTCGTTCAGGGAGTGGCTCATGGGTAAATTCTGCCTTTTTGTGGGTCACACATATATCGGGGTGCGGACC
>JBATTJ010000147.1:0-12799 GCA_049670485.1 Sulfitobacter sp. | reverse complement strand
TTAGCGCGCGGCGCGCCATGTGGACAAGACGCCGCGTGAAAGGCTATCCGAGCGACGTGGTCCCGTGGCTCAACTGGATAGAGCAGCCCCCTCCTAAGGGGCAGGTTATTGGTTCGAATCCAATCGGGGTCACCACCGCATTTTTGCTCCTAATACTTCAACAAACCGTAGTGGTGAAATCGCCGCGCAGGGCGACCTCAAGCAATTCGAGATCATCAGAAGGATCGACATATTGGACCTTCATACCGGGTGGGATGACGAAGCCGTCACCGGGGCTGAGGGTGCGGTAGGGTTGGTCCGCTGCGTGCAGCGTCATTGAGCCTTCCATGACAAAGGTGAAATAAATGTCTGCGGTATGCTGAAAGGCGGGAGGTGTTCCCTCGGCTTTCTGGACGACTTGAATGCCTGCAATGCCCTTAGTGGCCTTGGTGATACCAGTATCACGCGCGACGAAGCCGGGGATGCGGAAGGGATGCCATTTGGCGTTTTTCTTGATGTGATGAACGAATGTCTGGCCGTCCCATTCGCGCGCGGGGTCGCCTTTTCCGTTGGGCAGGGTGAAGTCATGGTCAATGGTGGTCACATGTTCGGCGGGCACGCCGATTTCTATAACTTCGATGTTCGGGGAAGCTTCGACAACGCGGTGGCGGATACCGGGGGGCTGGGTTACGCAGTCGCCTGCATATAGGCGGATGACATCACCCTGATCTTCGTAAAGAACATCCACCCATCCGCGATAGCAAAAGATGAGTTGAAATCCGACGGTGTGGTAATGCACCATGTCCGGCACCGGCCCGCCGTCAGGAATGCGGATGTGACTGGCGATGATAGATCCGCCAAGGCGCGAGGGAATAAGATCGCGGTAGTGCATGCCTGCGCGGCCAATGACCCAAGGCGCTTCATCCGTGAGGCGGCGAACCGCGAATTCGTGCTGCGTGTCAATTTGTGGAACGTGCGGGGTGAGGGGCACAATGGAAATGCGTGTACCGTTGGGGGCGATCAATTCGCGTGCGCCACCTGCAAACCCATCTGGATCATCCGTCAGAATGCGTAAATGCCCCGCAGGGACATCTGCCCCTTTCTCGATCCTCAACCGGATGCCGTGTCCGGAAAAGCTGGCGACAGATGGATCATCCGCAGGGAAGATCGTCTCAAGCTGCATGCCGAGTATTTTTGTGAAAAACGGCAGATCATTGCGTAGTTCATCCGTAGGCAGAAGGAACTCGGCAAGGATATCCGGTATTTTAACACGGGTCATATAGGTGCCTCAGAGGTTGCTGCGCAGAGGGTCGCATTATTTCTCGGGCGTCTCAATCTGATCTTGAGGCTCGACCTGTTTCGGTGTTGCAGCAGCACTCAGTCCGGGCAATCCACCCATTTCAGGCCTGCGGCTGAGCGATTTGAGAACAGGCTGGTTCTCCGAGGCGTTGCCGCCGGATTCGCGTAGCACAATATAAGCGCCGCTGGCGATAATGATGCCGGCACCGATGAAAGTCATCATGTCGGAGGTCTCATCAAAAAAAAGCCAGCCAAAAAGTGTGGCCCAGATGATTTGGCTGTATTGCATAGGTGCCACCAGCGCCGCATCGGTCAGCGTGTAAGCGCGGATCATCAAAGACATGGCACAAACAGCAAGAACGGCCACCAACAGGATAAGGCCGAGATCCTCGACCGGCATTGGCTTATAAACGAATGGCAAAATACACAGCATGACGATGAAGTTGGTGATTAGTGGGTAGACCAGTAGGACAACGCGGCGCTCGATGCTGCCGGTTTTGCGCATGATGACACCGGCCATCGCGCCACAAAATGCTGCCACAAGTGCCGCTGCGTGCCCCAATCCCAGTTCTGCGGTGCCGGGGCGCAGGACAACGAGCACACCGATCAAACCTGCAATTACGGCCATCCAACGGTGGATGCGCACAGTTTCACCCAACAGGGGTACGGACAGGATTGTGATCATCATCGGCGTAGCAAACAGGATTGCGTAGGTTTGCGTGAGCGGCAGGACCGAGAAGGCGTAAAATGCGCAAAACCCGCCAATTACGACGGTCGCAGTTCTAAACAGGGTCCAAGCAGGCGCGCGGGGCCGCAGGTTTGCTTCTGTTGGATCGCGCAAAAGCATCAGCATCACAACAGGAAAGCTGAGCAACACGACGAAGAAGATCACTTGAAAGGGAGAGTAGCTGCCGCCGAGCGTTTTGATAGCCGCATCGTGAGTTGCATAGAGCGCAAAGGCCAACAGTCCGAGGGCGATACCGGTGACGGTGCTTGTACGTGCGGGAGGTGTGGAGTTTGAAGTGCTCATGCCCCTGACCTACTGCAGGTCGTTACATTCGAGAAGGGGCAGCCCCTTTTCTTCTGGTACAAATAATAAGCAGACGGCCCTTTTTAAAAGGCGCAAGGGCCGTCTGTTATCTTAGAGGCTGGCGTCGAGCGCGGCCAGAATAACATCGCCCATCTGTGTGGTTGAGATTGGCTTGCCGCCTTCTTCACCCATCAAGTCGGCTGTGCGTGCACCATCGGCCAGCACTTTTTCAACGGCTGTTTCCAGACGCGTGGCCTCATCGCCCTGATCGAACGAATAGCGGAGCGCCATGGCAAAGCTGAGAATGCAGGCGATCGGGTTCGCTTTGCCTTGACCGGTAATGTCGGGTGCGGAGCCGTGCACGGGCTCATACAATGCTCTGGGGCGACCGTCGGCATTAGGGGCACCGAGGGATGCGGATGGGAGCATGCCAAGCGAGCCGGTGAGCATCGCGGCACAATCACTCAGTATGTCGCCAAACAGGTTATCGG
This sequence comes from Sulfitobacter sp., assembly GCA_049670485.1. GTDB lineage: Bacteria > Pseudomonadota > Alphaproteobacteria > Rhodobacterales > Rhodobacteraceae > Sulfitobacter. Next base: position 10,000 of record JBATTJ010000147.1, on the reverse strand, counting down.
TAAGGATCACATCAAACTGTTTGGGTGCACGAACCAACTGCATCGCACCATTGTCGGCGTACATATGTGACAGCTCGACATCGGGATAATCCTCATCATGCACTTTTTGCACGACCTCGCGCCACAGAATGCCGCTCTCCATCACGTTGGCCTTCTCCATCGAGCAGACCTTGTTCCCGCGACGGCGCGCCAGTTCAAATGCTGAGCGTGCAACGCGGTCAATCTCGGATTCGGTATAGCGCTGGGTGTTGATGCCGACCCGCTCGTTGCCTTCTTCAAAGATGCCACGCGGCTCTCCGAAATAGACGCCGGATGTGAGTTCGCGCACGATCATGATATCAAGTCCGGCCACCAACTCGCGCTTGAGCGAAGAGAAATCTGCAAGTGCGTCAAAACATTGCGCAGGACGCAGATTCGAGAAGAGGTCCATTTCCTTGCGCAGGCGCAGCAGACCGCGCTCTGGTTTTACGCTGAAATCGAGATCGTCGTATTTTGGACCACCAACCGCACCAAGCAACACAGCGTCCACTTCAAGTGCGCGTGCCATGGTATCGTCGTGCAATGGCGTACCATGTGCGTCATAGGCGACCCCGCCGACCAGATCATGCTCGACGTCAAAGGCCAGATCACGCTTGGCGCCGAACCAGTCGATGACGCGGGTCACTTGCGCCATGACTTCGGGACCGATGCCGTCACCGGCGAGGATCAAAAGGGTTGGATTTGCCATGGGAAATGCTCCTGAAAACGTGTTGATCTGCCCTAGCCTGCGCGGGGTGGTGCGTCAAGGATTGCGGGGTGCAATATCAACCCACAACAGGCTGTGACGGCTTGCGTCAGGCGCTGTTTCCATCCCGTGATTCAGTATGGTCCAGTCAGCGGAAGGCAGTAAATAATCGACCCGTAAATCGCCAGGCACCGGATCGCGAAAGTCTGCGGTGGGTGTATCGTTAAATGGATTTTGCAGGTGTTCATGGGCAAGAAGGGCGTTGATGGCATCGGGCCGTCCGTCTCCACGTGCGGGGTCCGTATTGGCAGTGCCGAGAATGGCGAAGGGCACGGTGCTTTGATCACGCGCCAGATAGTCGAGCCAGAACGCCACTTCATCGTGGTTGCGTCGGCCATTGCGATCCTCGTCCCCGTCATAGATCGGCGGCGTTGCGTGAAATGTCATCAGCCGAAGTGTCCCGAAATCTGGCGTTTTTATGGGCACGACCCAATGACCGCGAGTAGACAGGCGATGGGTGTTAAAAACAGCCTGACCTCCAAAAGGGGCACCATCTGTCATAGGGTAGATATGTCCGTCCAGATTCCGCCACAGCAGATCAGTAAAATCCTCCACCGCAGTTTTAACGATGGGATAGCGCGATAGAACAGCCATGCCGCCCATGCCAAAGAACCGCCCGTAGCCATGTGCATCATCCGCATCACCCAGCCTGCCATTGCCGTTCAGGTCAAGCCCAGTTGACCGGCCGGCATTGGGGGCAAGTGTAAACTGGTGTGGATATGATATCCCTGCCTGCGCAAGATCGTCGGCAAAAGCGGAAAGGGCAGTTTGTCCAAGGTCAAAATCAATGCCCTGAAGCGCGATAATATCGGGTTGAACCGTCAATAACATCTGGCGGATGGCAGCAATCTGTGGGTCGTCGCCACGTCGTATATCACGGAGTAATAGACCTGGCCCTTTGCGGTACATTTCGGCGTTGAACGTTGCAATACGCAGGCTCGTTTCTTGAGCGGACGCGGTTGTGCTCATCAGGCATACTGCAAGTGCGCAGAGAGTTCGGATCAAACGGTTTGAAATCCTGTTTCGGCCTCGGCATACGCGCGCTTGCGCTTTTCCGCGATCATTTCGGCGACTTTGCCCATGGCGATACCGCGCATAATGATACTTGCCGGAAGGAAGGCCCATGCTGCAACTGTCCAGATAAGGGTTTGTGGATTCTGCAATGTCACAGGGTCTAGCAGATCGGAGCCCAACTTGACCACAGCGGGTACAAGGAACGGCAACAGGAAGCCTAAAGCGATATTGATACGCGCGTCGCGCTGCAACCGCTCAAGCACATCACCGCCCGCAGTGGGGTCAAACAAAGGCAAGTTCACCCAGACATTGAAAGCGCCGGACCGTGCGGGCCAGTTCAGCACGCGCACCATGACCAAGAACATCGCCATCGCAATAAGCGAGATGAGATAGCAGATCCCCGCAGCTGTCCGCATAAACACAGCAGTTTCAAAACTGGCATCTTGGGGCAGCATAAGCACCATCAGGCGGACAGGTGAATAAGGAAAATCAAGCGCGTTGCCGACGATCATACCGATTGAAGTAAGCGCACTGGACAGTGCAGTCGGATCAGAAATCCCCTTGAAAATAACGCTAAGAACGAAAACCATTGCAAACAGCATCGCAAACCGCAGCCGGTTGAAAGGTGCGGCATCGCGAAACTCGACAATACTTGGGAAAACGGAATTGTATTCAACGAACGTGAGTACTGCCGCAAGGAGCGCCACAAGCAGCACAATTTGCGTAGAATCACTGCCCAAACCCGGCACCAGCAAGGCCGGCGTCATAATAAGGGTCGCAACTAAAAGTCCACGCGCCACAGCGCTGGTCATACGTACTATCAACGTTCTATCCCTTTCAAACTGGTCAGCCGCGTTTGCCGCGAGCTTGCCCCAACTTGATGCCTTCGGGTTCGGAAGGACTGCCTCATTGTTGTCACAATCGTGCCTTCTTTCGCCTTAGTGCTCAAGACTATTGCGCCAGATGACCTGATCGATGGGGCGTTTTGAGGGAAGGGGTGGTGCCTTCTTGCATCATTTTAGCGGCCAAAATATGACGCAGGGCACATCTTGTGTTTGGCACTCAGTGGCGCACAAGCCGTTAGGCGAGGTTGATATGAGCTGGAACCCTGATCAGGCGTTCAGCGGGCTATTCCAACTAGAAATAGCTGATATTGGTTAACGATACGTGAAGTTGTCCGGCAACGGGTACGTTCGGTTGCCGGACGTATCTCTGCTCAGACCCAAGGGCGGCTTTGTGTTGCGGCAGCCTCGAACGTATCAATAGACGCCGCTTTTTCCATCGTCAGACCGATGTCATCGAGACCGTTCATCAGACAATGCTTTTTAAACGCATCGACCTCAAAGCTGAAAACATCGCCGTCCGACGAGGTGATCGTCTGGCTCTCGAGATCAATCTCAATGCGTGCATTGGCACCTTTTTCCGCGTCTTTCATCAGCACATCAACCTGCTCTTGCGGCAGAACCACGGGCAGTATGCCGTTCTTAAAACAGTTGTTATAGAAGATATCCGCATAGCTTGGCGCGATCACACAGGTGATGCCAAAGTCCGCGATGGCCCACGGTGCATGCTCACGCGAGGAGCCACAGCCGAAGTTATCTCCTGCCACAAGAATTTGCGCATCGCGGTATTGCGGCTTGTTCAGGACAAACTCGGGGATCTCGTTGCGGTCGTCGTTATACCGCATCTCGTCAAACAGGTTCACACCAAGGCCGGAACGTTTGATGGTTTTGAGGAACTGTTTGGGAATGATCATATCGGTGTCAATGTTGATCAAAGGCATAGGCGCGGCGATGCCGCTGAGGGTGGTGAACTTGTTCATGTCAAAGAACTCCTGAATGGGAAGAAGGGTACGCTGCTCACATCATGTCCCTTACATCTGTCAGACGGCCGGTCACCGCAGCGGCAGCAGCCATTGCGGGTGACATCAGGTGCGTGCGACCGCCACGGCCCTGACGACCTTCAAAGTTGCGGTTGGATGTTGCCGCACACCGCTCTCCGGGGGAAAGCTGATCAGGGTTCATCGCCAGACACATCGAGCATCCTGCCAGACGCCATTCAAAACCGGCATCTTTGAAAATATCCGCTAGTCCCTCTTCTTCGGCCTGCGCGCGAACAAGTCCCGATCCCGGCACGACCATGGCACGCAAACCGTCCTTGATCTTCTTGCCTTTCAGGATTGCGGCTGCGGCACGCAAATCTTCGATGCGGCCATTGGTGCAAGAACCGATAAAGACAGTGTCGATCTCGACCTCCGTGAGAGGTGTGCCCGCAGTCAGACCCATGTAATCGAGCGAGCGTTGGGCGGCGCCGACTTTACCACCTTCAAAGTCGGAGGCAGCAGGCACTGACGCAGTGATCGGCAGTACGTCTTCGGGCGAGGTGCCCCATGTGACCACGGGTGCAATGTCTTCGCCTTTGAGCGTGACAACCTTGTCCCATTGCGCGTCGTCATCAGAGTAGAGCGTTTTCCACCAGTCCATTGCGGCTTCCCACTGTGCGCCTTTCGGCGCGTGCGGGCGGCCCATGCAGTATTCAAACGTCTTCTCGTCCGGCGCGATAAGGCCTGCACGCGCGCCGCCTTCAATCGCCATGTTGCAGACGGTCATGCGTCCTTCCATGGAAAGATCGCGGATCGCTTCGCCGCAATATTCTATGACATAGCCGGTGCCACCGGCAGTACCGGTTTTACCGATCACAGACAGGGTGATGTCCTTTGCCGTCACGCCGGGGCTTAGCTTGCCGGTGATTTCGACCTTCATGTTTTTGCCCTTACGCTGGATCAGCGTTTGGGTGGCCAACACATGCTCGACCTCAGATGTGCCGATGCCGTGGGCCAACGCGCCGAATGCGCCGTGGGTCGCGGTGTGGCTGTCGCCGCACACAACTGTCATGCCGGGTAGGGTCCAACCTTGCTCGGGGCCTACAATATGCACGATGCCTTGGCGCACGTCCGTGACGGGATAATAGTGGATGCCGAATTCCTTGGCGTTGGTATCGAGGGCATCAACCTGAATGCGGCTGTCTTCGGTCATCGTGGCGGCATTGGCGCGGTCCAGCGTGGTGGGCACATTGTGGTCCGGCACGGCGATCGTTTTGTCGGGCGCGCGCACTGTACGGCCTGTCATGCGCAACCCTTCAAACGCCTGTGGGCTGGTCACTTCGTGAACCAGATGACGGTCAATGTACAAAAGGCAGGTGCCGTCGTCGGCTTCATGGGCGACATGCGCGTCCCAGATTTTATCATAGAGCGTTTTGGGGGACATAGGTCCTCTCCCTTGGCTAATGGTGTGGCGGATTGAAAGTCTGATGGGGACTGTGGAATAGGGGTGATGCAGCCCTATGGCCGTGCCAGTACAGCGCATGTAGCGCCGAAAAAGCGCTCCCGAAGGCGCGCGCGGTCTGTCTGGTCAAAAACATATCCCATAAGAGACAGAATACAGCGCAACGCGCCACGCTGCAAGGGTTGCGAGGCTCGCCCCTTCATGCGACGATTCATATGACACAGGAGCACCTATGGAAGACCCCGTCGACCCCTTTGCAGAGTTTCTCGTGACGCTTCAGGCTCTTTGGGGCAATGGACTCACGTTCCTTGCGGGCGTGGTCCAACCCGGCTGGCGGCAAAATCAGGTTATCATTGTAATCGTGCTGGCTGCGATTGCGTGGGGTCTACATCACCGAACCGGCAATATGCTGCAGAATTGGGTCCGGTCGCGCGACGGCTGGGAGAAATGGCAACTGCGGGTCGTGGTTCAGCTCAAGCGGCGATTGGGCCTGATCTGGTTCGCGCTGATGGCATGGATTGTGTATCTGGTGATGCAAAACCTCACGTGGCCGTCGCGATCCTATCTGATCGGCCTTGCGGCGACATTGGCAATTGTGTGGGTGGGCGTCGCGTTCGCGGCGCGGCTTGTGCGCAACCGCTTTTTGCGCAGGATCGTGACGTGGTCGCTTTGGATTTATGCGACACTGTTCTTGCTCAATGTCTCGGACGATGTGGCCGCCTTTATGGATGGTGTGGCCCTCGAGATGGGCGAGTTCCGTCTGTCGATCCTGACGCTGATCACTGCGATTGTCGTGATCGGTATCCTTATCACTGTGGCGCGTGTGGCGTCGCAAGCCACAGCAAGCACGATCCGCCGGAACGAGGATATCAGTCCGTCGATGCAGGTCCTCGCCGTCAAAGGTGTGCAGTTGGCGATGTACGGCGTCGCCTTCTACCTTGGCGTGAAGGCTGTCGGGATTGACCTTACCGGCCTTGCGGTCCTGTCGGGTGCGATTGGTGTAGGCCTAGGTTTTGGCCTGCAAAAAGTCGTCTCGAACCTTGTATCCGGCGTGATCATCCTGCTCGACAAATCCATCAAGCCCGGCGATGTGATCAGCCTTGGGGAGACATTCGGCTGGATTCAGACACTGGGCGCGCGCTATGCTTCGGTGGTGACGCGCGACGGTAAGGAATACCTTATCCCGAACGAAGATCTGATCACGGGGCAGGTGGTCAACTGGTCTCACTCCAATGATTTTGTGCGTCTCGATATCTATTTTGGAACGGCTTACGGTGACGACCCGCATGTAGTGCGCAAACTTGCAATCGAAGCGGCAAGCTCGGTCGCGCGGGTGCTCACCCATCCAAAGTTGCCTGTCTGCCATATCGTCGGATTTGGTGACAGTTCGGTCGACTATATCCTTCGTTTCTGGATCCGCGACCCCACGGGCGGTCTCACCAACATTCGTGGTAATGTCTATCTGGCGCTGTGGGACAGCTTTCAGGAAAACAACATCTCGATCCCCTTCCCTCAGCGTGAGATCAAGATGCTTGCCGACGACTGACGGAACGAATGCACTGGGCGCCGTGTTATCCCGCAAAGGAGACACATATGACCCATCAAATTATTCTGCTAAAAAAGCAGCAACTTACACCCGATACGCACTGCTATTCCTTCAGCAAGCCAAAAGATCTCAGCTATTCTCCGGGTCAGGCGACAGAAATGCGCCTGATGAAGGATGGCTGGAAGGACAAGGGGCGGCCGTTCACCTTTACATCATTGCCTGACGACGAGATGCTGGAGTTTGTGATCAAATCCTATCCGGACCATGATGGTGTGACAGAGCAGTTGGCCATGATGCAACCGAACGACAAAGTTGAGATCAGCGATCCGTTCGGCGCGATCACTGATCACGGACCGGGTGTCTTTATTGCTGCTGGTGCCGGAATCACACCATTCATCCCGATTCTCGAGAAGCATGATGCGCAGGGATGTATGGATTGCACCCTGATTTTCTCTAACGAGACAGAGGCGGACATCATTCTGCGCGACAAATGGCGCAAGATGGAAGGCCTCAAAACGATCTTTACCGTCACCGACGACGCGGAGAGCGATCTAAACAAGGATCGGGTCGACAAAGCGTTTCTTGAAAGCCATCTGTCTGACTTCAAAGGACAGTTTTATATCTGTGGTCCCGGCGGGTTTGTGGATGATGTGCGCAGCGCGCTCAAGGAGTTGGGCGCAGACGCAGATAAAATCATCACAGAAGATGGCTGGTAGGCGCGAATATACCGGCTATTGTTGAATTGTCCGGTTCGCGTTGCTAACTGGACCGTAATCCCCAGCGCCGGGGGTCCGGCGGCGCGATATAAGGAGGACAATGTCCTGTCTACGCAAATTCACGCAGGTCACACTGCGATATCAGGTGCAGCTATAATGGCTGCGCAAACAAAAGCGACCAGCGATCTGCTGTTGAAAACTGTCTTGTCATCGCTTGGTGACGATAAGGCAGAAGATATTGTGCACATCGACCTGCGCGGGAAGACTGAGATCGGCGATCACATGATCATCTGTTCGGGACGCTCCACACGTCAGGTAAGCGCCATTTCCGAAAAGCTCGCGCAGCGGGTAAAGGAAGAGTACGGCCATACCGTTCGTGTCGAGGGCAAAGGCACCGGTGATTGGGTGCTTGTAGATACCGGCGATGTGATCGTGCATGTTTTCCGCCCTGAAGTAAGAGAGTTCTATCAGTTGGAAAAGATGTGGGTGCCGCAGCCCGATGGTGTAACAACGCCAACCGGTCCTGACACTGCATCCTAATCTCGCGTGAAGGTTCATATCTGCGCTGTAGGTCGGCTTCGTGCCGGACCCGAGAAGGTTCTGATTGACGATTATATCAAGCGTTTTGAGAAAACCGGTCGGGGACTGTCCCTCGGACCGGTTTCTTTTTTAGAAGTTGATGATCGTAAGGGCGGCGGCATGGCGGGAGAGGCCGTTTTGTTGCGCCGTGCAGTACCCACCGGGGCATTGATCTGTGGCTTGGACGAGCGTGGCACAGTAGAGACGTCGCCACAGTTCGCCAGCCGGATTGCAGACTGGCGCGACCTAGGGCGCAGCGATCTGGCGTTCGTAATTGGTGGCGCAGACGGCATTGATCCCGCCCTACGCAGCGAGGCGGATCATCTGCTTTCATTCGGGTCGATGGTTTGGCCGCATATGATGGTGCGGGTAATGTTGGCCGAGCAGCTCTACCGCGCGGCCTCCATATTATCGGGTGGACCCTACCACCGCACATAGCGGGTTGGTACGGCCCAACAGCCCTTAGGGGAGTTGGACGAGCTTTGTCTCTGACGCCCAGCCTGTGACTGTATCGTGTGCCTCAACTACAACACTGCTTACGCCATCGGGGATTCTGACGCCCGAAAGCGAACGTGTGAAGGGACGCTCATTTACATGCGGGTGGACCAAAACGCGCTCACCTAGGATGTTACCGTTCGTATCTTTGATCCGCCACGAATCGGCGTAATCGTCCCAGCCTGTGTCATTATGCAGGATGGTCACATTAAACGTATAGTCGCCGCCGGACTTGGAAACGCTGACGCTTTGCACAGATGCAGGGTCTGCAAATGCGGGCACGGTCAGGGCGAAGGCGGCTAGAATGGATACTCTAAGCATATCTTTAATCCTAAATTGACTTATCTAATATAGGTGGTCAGCCGCTTTCTTCCAATAGCGCTTTTCTTGAAAGAGAAACGAATTCCCGTCTCCAGATGACAATGCAGGTCACAATTGCGGCACTTGTGAGGGCGGCGGGCCCCGCCAACCATGCCACAGCAGCCAATCCAAAGTAGATGGCGCGCAGTCCGCGGTTAAAGCTACGTGCTGCTGCAATATTCAACTCAGCCGCTTTATGAGCATATGACGGTGCCTTGGGATGTGCTGGATCATTCGGGGCGGCCCCCATGACCACCGAGCAATATCCGAACAGGCGGTTGGCCCACACGAATTTCAAGAACGCATTGGTGAGGAAAGCCACGATCACCAAAAGCTTGAGCTCCCAAACAATCGCAGGTTCGGACGAGAGCGTGATGTCCTTTGCGACATCTGCGATCTGCTGGGCATTTCCGATAAGAGCAAGTGTCCCGCCGATGGCGATGACACAGGTAGACGCAAAAAAGGAGGTGCCTTGCCGCAGTGTTCCGATGGTTTGCGCATCAAAAATCCGCACCTCGCGGGCAATCATCTGGACCATCCATTCACGACGGTAGCCCGCCATGATGAACGAGGTTAACGGCTTGCGCGCACTTGGATGCTCGATCCGCCAGCCGATTAAAGCCCAAAGCACCAGCAAAAACGCCAGCGCAGCGGCGTCCGCCAATGTCACAAAAGAAAGGAGTTCTGGTATTGTCATCTGGTTTCTCTAGTTGGCGTCAAATCTGGATGCCAGTGGATGCAGGAACATGTTGGTGTTTAAAATGCAAGCTGCCTGAAACGGCACAGCGTTGCTATGCCTCCGTCATTTGTTGGCGGCATGGCATGCTCGGGGCCGAAAAACCTTGTACTTTTTAGAAATTGGTAATATTATTATACCAAATTAAACGATCCCCCGCAAACGGAGTGCCAGTCATGCAAATGCCCATCCCAAATCCGGCTATTCTTGCGCGCAAATCGCGCGTTGTTGAGCGGCTGAGCGCTGTTTTGCCAGCGGGCGCGGTTATTCATGAAGAGCGTGAGACACGTGCTTATGAATGTGACGCGCTGACCGCCTACCGATGCCCGCCGATGATTGTTGTGTTGCCGTCCACGACCGAGCAAGTCTCGGATGTGTTGCGTATATGTAATGCAGAGGGCGTTCCTGTCGTGCCGCGCGGGTCGGGCACATCGCTTGCCGGTGGGGCGCTGCCGACGGCGGATTGTGTCATTCTCGGAGTAGCGC
>JBATTJ010000146.1:0-2449 GCA_049670485.1 Sulfitobacter sp. | reverse complement strand
GTTCTAGAGTCATTCTAAGGATGACCTCTTAGACAGTATGAAGAACAACGACCTCGTCGACATGCCTCGACTGATAGCGCGGCTCCAGAGGGAAGGTAGTTCTGTTTTTGGCTACTGGTGCGAAACTGCTTGCGAAATTGAACCAGGTGCCGATAGCCGAATTCGGATGGTCGCTCATAATTACAAGACTCTCGGTGCTGCTGAACTTAAGGATTTTCGATACAAAACTTTCGTTGAGGAAATTCTCGGTGCACTTGGTTCTGTTGAGAATAAGAAGTCTCTTTTGCAAGCAGAAGCCCTTCAAGAGAAGAAATTTTGAATTACAAAAAGTAATCATCATCTAATCATGAGCAAAAAACTATATTTAACCCGCCCTCCTCTCAAAGTCGCAGAATGGGATCCAACACAGGGAGGAGGAGCTTACATTTCGTTTGCAGAATGGATTGAAGTCCCGGGCCTCGAAAAAGCTGATATTAGCTTACGTTTCGACCGTGATAATTCTTTGGAAGAGATTCAGGAACTTGTGAACAAAATGAAAAGCATGGGATTTACCTTTGCTATTGAAAAATGACGCCTGTGCTGAACAGTAAAGCGTCTCGCTCTGCGCCTTATCAGAATTGTATTTCAGTTTCTGCTTATCCATCTGGTTTGAATGAGAATAGACAGGCAAAATAATTTCGAAGGAGAGATAGCGGACATTCCGTTGGTCAACTTTGAAGACTTAAAGAGCGACCTTGAGAAGGAGTCTCAATTTGACTATTACAGTGAAGTATTGGGCGCACACTTAAAGTTTGCGAGAGACAAAGGAGATTCTAAGACCGAAAAGGTTTTCGGATTCATCCAAACACTACTTGGACCGCTCCCAAATTTTCATTGTCTGAGTGAGCCATTTCGTCCTTATGCTTCAGGGCGGGACAGTCGAACATTCTTGGCTGACGACCTTACGGATTATGACCTTAAAGCGCTAGGTGCTTTGGCAGAATGTGTGGATGAGTGTGTCCTTTTATCTCGATTCTTGGACTTTCTCTTTTTACGAACAGCCGATTACAAGCTAGTCTCCAAAGCAGCATTTGAATACCGAGCTGCAGCAAAAAAGTTTGATGGACACGACACGTGGACCGATGCAGCAAGTTGTTTCCAACGAGCTTTGCAACTTTCTGGAAAGCTCGGGAGGGACAAACCACTGTTCGTCGGAATTGTTGATGATTTAGCAAAATTCACCGAAAACTGGTCAGAAAAAAAGCCGAGTTTCGCTCCATATCGCTACATGAAAACGCTTCTTGAGTTTGGGGCCGGGGATCCGAAAAAGTTTTCAGAATTAAGTCGAAAGATTGATGATAGCGCTGAGACGAAAAAGGATTATCGCTTCGCCGAACACTACTATCAGGTTGAAACTGAGTGGCATCGTTTGGGCAAAAATGATGAGAAAGCGAAGGAATCTGAGTTATTAAGTGCCGAGGCATTAGTTTTAGATTCGGAGTATGATGTGGAAGTCAGAAATAATCATCAAGCAGCCTCACACAAGCTCGCTCAAGCAATTGAGACGATGATCAGAAATGGAACTGTCGATAAGGACCGAATTGTTAAACTAAAGGGAGTCCTAAAAGGCCTTCAAAAGAACGCTCTGGAAGGGTTCAAAAAATTCCATGGCGTAATCGACGTTGATACTGCTGCGAGGAAAGCGATGGAAATCATGTCGGGAGTTGAACTGAATAAGGCTTTGGAGCGTTTGGCTCTTTGTTGGCGTTTAGCCGATTTGAAAGAGCTGAGGCAGGATACTCTTGCGGAAACGCGTGAATCACTCCGCGAGTTTATGACGGGTCAACAACTCGATGAAGACGGAAGACCAATTCGAAACATTCCCTCCCTTCCCGCTGAAGATGCCCCCGACTACGAAGAAATTTTAGAACAGAAAATGTTCGATTTTGCTGGGAGGTGTAATTGGAATTATGGTGTCACTGCATTTATAGAACCAGCTCGAAGGAAAATTGAAGAAGAACACCATCCTATCCTATCGGATCTAGAGCATTTGGTGGTCAACAATCCGTTTGTGCCACCAAACCACGAACTCATTTTTTTACGGGGTCTTCATGCCGGACTTCACGGAGATTTTCTCATGAGCTGTCATCTACTCGTTCCGCAGATTGAGAATTCATTGCGCTATGTTCTCGAGCAAAATGGGGCTGATATCATCACGATGAAAGGTCACGGCTTGCAAGAGGCTAAAACCCTAGGGGCGTTGCTTCAACTGCCTGCCGCTATCAAAACTTTCGGGCCAGAATTATGCTTTGAACTTCGAGGTGCATTGACTGAGAAAGCGTCCCATGATTTACGAAACAGGCTTGCCCATGGGTTTGTGACTCACGACGAATGTTTTGGCGTCTCAGGACGACATGTTTGGTGGTTGGTGCTCAGAATTTGCTTGGCACTGCACTTGAATCAAATTGAT
>JBATTJ010000145.1:0-19309 GCA_049670485.1 Sulfitobacter sp. | reverse complement strand
GCTCAGTACAATCTGCGCGTGCAGGCACATGCCCCCGTCATTATCAAGAGGATCCGATATATGTCATATAAAGCCGCTGCATCAATGATCGCGCTAATGCTTGCCATGCCCGCGCAAAGTGCTGAATTTAAGTGGGCCGAAACGACTGACCCCCAGACGATGGACCCGCATGCAGTCAATTCCGCGCCGGTTCTGGGCTTTCTCAACAACGTCTATGAGGGGCTTGTGCGCCGCGACAAGGATATGACGATCGAGCCTGCGCTGGCCACGGCATGGGAACCGATTGGCGATGGTGAAGGCTGGCGTTTTACCCTTCGCGAAGGCGTCACATTTCATGATGGCAGTGCGTTTGACGCCGAAGATGTAGTGTTCTCTTACAACCGCGCCTCGGATGAGGTGGCCGACACGCGCAGCTGGTTCGCGCCGGTGTCCGAGGTCCGTATGGTAGATCAATACACCGTCGACATCATGACGACTGCGCCCAATCCGATCTTTCCAGACAGCATCGCAAACTGGATGATGATGGACAGTGGTTGGGCCAAGGCGAACGGCACCGCCCTGCCCGATAAGGAAAACGGCAACTACGCCACGCTTAACACCAACGGCACCGGCGCATTCCGCGTCACCACTCGTGAGCCGGGCTTGCGCACCGTGTTGGAGCCTTTTTCCGGGTGGTGGGATGAAGCAACGCATAACGTCACCCGTGCAGAGCTGACCCCGATCCAGAACCCCGCAACAGCCGTGGCAGCACTCCTGTCTGGCGATGTCGACATGATCAATCCGGTGCCCATTCAGGATGCCGCGCGCTTGCAACAAAATGCGGATGTGAACGTCATTCAAGGTATCGAGGCGCGTGTCATCATGTTGGGCTTCCCGCACGAAGCTGCGGCGCTGAAGTATTCCGCCGAGACGACCGAGGCGAACCCGTTTGCCGATGTCCGCGTGCGCCGTGCGGTGGCACATGCGGTAAATGTACCCGCGATCTTGCAGACCATCATGCGCGGCAACGCCGAAGAGGTGAGCCAGTTGGTGACCTCGACCATGCGGGGCTACACCCCTGCACTGAGCGCGCGGCCGGCCTATGACGTAGATGCGGCCAAGGCGTTACTGGCCGAAGCAGGCTATCCCGATGGATTTTCGTTCGGCCTCAAATGTCCCAATGACCGCTACCTCAATGATGAGGCGGTGTGTCAGGCGGTCACTGGAATGCTCGCGCAGATCGGGTTGAAGGCCACGCTTGATGCGATGCCGGTCCAGAACTACTGGCCCGAATTGCGGGCGGACAACTATGATATGTATCTGCTGGGCTGGTCACCGGGCACGTTCGATGCGGAGCATCCTGTGCGTTTCCTCGCCGCGACCCCTGATGAAGAAGCAAAGCTCGGCAGTTGGAACTTTGGAGGCTTTTCGAACGCACGTGTGGATACGCTGCTGCCGTTGATCCAGTCCGAGATTGACGAAGCGACACGCCAGTCGATGCTGGATGAAACGGCGAAGATTTTACAGGACGAGGTGGCTTATGTGCCGATGTATGTGCAGCCACTGGTTTGGGGCACGCAGGCCAATATTGACCTGACACAGCGTCCCGACAATTTCTTTTTGCTGCGCTGGGTCACTGTGAACTAGAGGCATTGACTTGACCAAATGAGAAAGGCCGCGGGTTGTAGAAACCAGCGGCCTTTCTGCACTTTGGGATTAAGTCGCAATTCAATCTGAAACGGTATTGGTGTCACTCAACCCTGCACAATGGCGAAATTTGCCCTGCAAAGACTGGTTTTCCGCCAACCGAAACCTGTTGGTGTCTAGCACGCGCACCGACAACTCGATCCCGATGCGCGCGCTCCCCGTACTTGTCTCGCAGGTGTTCGTACCACCGTAGAGCGCGCCCTCACGGTCGGTGACGTCAAAATCGCAATTGCGCGATTGAGGTCCACCGACGCCCTGCCCGTTATATACCCGAATATCCGCATCCCGAGGCTGCTCACAGCTCGTACCCTCACGTACATATGTCCCTTCGATTAAGGGCAGCACACCCGAGATCACAGGCGCGTCGACGTCGGTTCCCGACCCGCTAGCTCCGTCAACACACCCGTATTTTACAAAGGCATCCGGCACACGATCCTGCCATTCGCCCACTCGCTGCTCGGCCAGTTTTTTCTCACCGAAAGGACCGTAAACGACGCTGTGAAAGCCATCGCGGAATTGCTCCAGATTGTCATTGTTCAAAATGCCCGAACCGGTCGCGTCCAAGCGATCCTGCAGATCAAACGCGCCACCCAACGACGGGGCCGCGCCCAATATCGCGTAGTAGCCGCACCCCTGGACGATGCCCGGCTCGGGCGGCGCCTCGTTGATCTCGCTATGGGTCGTTTGCGCGGCGGCACCCGAAGCAACGAAGATTGCCAGCGATGTCGTCACAATTATCCGGTGAAGCATAAGTACACGTCCTTGTATAAACTGTTTTTCGATATGGAAAACTTACAGCGTCCTAAATTGAACGTGACGTAGGGCATTCGGTTCCGGCGGATGGACCCATGGGTTGCCCGAAAGAAAGGCGTACCCGAAATACAGGCGCGATTGCCGCGATAAATCTGCATGCTATTCAGGTATTTCCCGACGCTCCCTTGACCCTGCTGCCTGCACCCTGTCTGCTGCATCTATGCTCGCTTACATCATCCAACGCATCGTTCAATCCGCGCTTGTCCTGCTTGTCGTGGGGCTTGTGGCCTTTTCTATGTTTCGCTTTGTTGGCGATCCTGTGGACAACATGCTGGGGCAGGAACGCACGCTTGAGGATGTGGAGCGTTTGCGCGCGCAGCTTGGCCTCGATCAGCCGTTTCCGGTGCAATACATCAAGTTTCTGGCCAACGCCGCCCAAGGGAATTTTGGTGTGAGTTTTCGCCAAGGGCGGCCCGTTTCCGAGATATTGCTGGAGCGTGCCCCTGCAACACTTGAACTGGCGGCTGTCTCGGGGTTTCTGGCCATATCAATCGGGATCGGATTGGGTGTGTTTACGGCCATCCGGCGTGACGGGTTCATGGCCAATATGATTATGTCACTGTCGCTCATCGGGGTTTCGCTGCCGACATTTTTGATCGGGATATTACTCATCTACCTGTTCTCGGTAGAGCTTGGGTGGCTGCCCAGTTTTGGCCGTGGTGAGACGGTGATGATCGGCGGGTGGAGCACCGGTTTTCTGACATCGTCGGGACTTCAGGCGATCATCCTGCCTGCCATCACGCTTAGCCTGTTTCAGATGACCCTTATCATGCGGCTGGTACGTTCCGAAATGCTGGAGGTTTTGCGGCAGGATTATATCCGCTTCGCCCGTGCGCGCGGTTTGAAAGAGCGCAGCGTGAATTTCCGCCATGCGTTGAAAAACACGCTGGTGCCGGTGATCACAGTGACAGGTCTGCAGCTCGGCTCGATCATTGCCTTCGCCATCATCACGGAGACGGTTTTTCAATGGCCGGGTGTGGGTCTTTTGTTCATTAATGCGATCCAGTTTGTGGATATTCCAGTTATGGCCGCCTATCTGATGTTGATTTCGGTGATGTTCGTCGGGATCAATCTGATTGTCGATCTGCTCTACTTCTCGATTGATCCGCGTCTGCGTGCGGACCGGACCGGAGGGCATTGAGGTGACTGATACATCCCATAAACCCGACCTACCCACGGATGCGCCCATTGTGGTCAAAGACCCGTCGCGCCTGTCCCTCGCCTTGCAAAGCGATTTTTTCTATACCTTCAAACGCTCCCCCGTCGCGGTGGTGAGCTTTGCTGTGGTTCTGATTATGGTGCTTGGCGCGCTGTTTGCACCGCTCATTGCGCCGCACAATCCCTTTGATCCGGGATCGCTTAATTTGATGAACGGGTTTTCCGCACCCATGAAACCCAACGCCTTTACCGGCGATACTTTCTGGCTCGGCACCGATGATCAGGGGCGCGATGTGTTCTCCACCATCCTCTATGGTATGCGGATTTCGCTGTTCGTGGGTGCGGCTGCGGTGGCGTTTGCTATGGTGCTTGGCATCACGCTGGGTCTTCTTGCCGGCTACCTTGGTGGTTGGACCGAGACGATCATCATGCGCATTGCGGATGTACAACTCACTTTTCCCGCGATCCTTGTGGCCATGCTCATCTTTGGCATCGCAAAGGGGATCACGCCGGTCGAATACCGCGACCAGATGGCAATCTGGGTTTTGATCATCGCCATCGGGCTCAGCGATTGGGTGCAATTTGCCCGCGTTGTGCGTGGTGCCACATTGGTAGAAAAGAACAAAGAGTACGTGCAGGCCGCGCGTCTGATCGGGCGCACGTCGCCTGCGATCATGCTCAAACACATTCTGCCGAACGTGCTTAGCCCCGTGCTGGTCATCGCCACCATAAGTCTCGCGCTTGCCATCATCGCAGAGGCGACGCTGTCCTTTCTCGGTGTCGGTGCGCCGCCCACACAACCATCACTGGGCACGCTGATCCGCATTGGCCAAGGGTTTCTGTTTTCGGGTGAGTGGTGGATTTTGCTGTTCCCCGCCGTGACGTTGCTGACGCTTGCACTGGCGGTGAACCTGCTGGGTGACTGGCTGCGTGATGCGCTGAACCCGAGGTTGAGGTAGCACCATGACGACGCCCATATTGTCGATCCGTAATCTCACCGTTGAAATTCCAACGCGCCACGGCATCCTGCGTCCTGTGGACGATATTTCATATGACATCGGCAAGGGTGAAATCCTTGGTGTCGTCGGCGAATCCGGTGCGGGTAAATCTATGGCCGGCAATGCGGTGATCGGCCTGCTCAACCCGCCTGCTCGGATCAGCCAAGGCGAGATTTTTGTGAACGGTACGCGGATTGACCACCTTAAAGGTGACGCGATGCGGCGGCTGCGTGGCAAGGAAATCGGGATGGTATTTCAGGACCCGCTCACCTCGCTCAATCCGCTTTTGCGCATCGGGGACCAGCTGACCGAAACGATCGTCGCACATCTGGACGTCAGCCAAGATCAAGCACGGCAGCGCGCCGTGGCGGCATTGGAAGAGGTCGGCATCCCGGGCGCGGCAGAGCGGGTGAACTCCTATCCGCACGAGTTTTCGGGCGGCATGCGCCAGCGGGTCGTGATCGCATTGGCGCTTTGTGCTGAGCCGAGCCTGATCATCGCTGATGAGCCGACGACAGCACTCGATGTCTCGGTGCAGGCGCAGATCATCGCGCTGCTCAAAAAGTTGTGCCGCGACCGCGGAACTGCTGTGATGTTGATCACCCATGACATGGGCGTCATTGCCGAAGCCACCGACCGCGTCGCGGTCATGTACGCGGGCAAACTGGCAGAGCTGGGACCGGTGCGCGATGTATTGGGCACGCCGGCACACCCCTATACGCACGGGCTAATGGGGGCGACGCCGCTTGCTTCACGCGGGAAAGAACGGCTGCACCAGATACCGGGTGCCATGCCGCGCCTCGACAGCCTGCCACAGGGGTGTGCGTTTCATCCGCGCTGCCCGTCGGTTCAGGACAAATGCCGACATGATCCTGCCCCCATGCTTGCGGATGGCGGCGGTGCGGCGGCGTGCTTCTTTCCGCTGCCCCGCGCGGGAAAGGTGGCGTAATGGCGCTTGTATCCGTTTCCGGCCTTACCCGCGTGTTCGATGTCTCGAAGCCATGGCTCAACCGCGTGATCGAGCGGCGCAAGAAAGCTTTCCTGACTGCCGTGAGCGACGTGAGTTTCGAGATTGAAGAGCGCACGGTTTATGCGCTGGTTGGTGAAAGTGGGTCGGGCAAATCGACCATCGGTAAGATGCTTGTCGGGCTGTTGGACCCTTCCGAGGGGTCGGTGGAGATACGCGGTGTCGATCTGGCACGTGAGAAAGACAGGGCGCGGGTAGATGCGGTGCGCGCCGATATCCAGATGATCTTTCAAGACCCGTTCGCATCGCTCAACCCGCGCTGGCGCGTGCGTGATATCATTACGGAGCCGGTGTCCGCCCGTGGCGGCGAAACGAAGGGGCTGGCGGAAAAGTTGCTCGAACAGGTCGGCTTGTCAGCGCGTGACGCAGGCAAATTCCCTCATGAGTTCAGCGGTGGCCAGCGCCAGCGGATTTGTATCGCGCGCGCTCTTGCCTCTAACCCGCGCCTGATTGTCTGTGATGAGCCGACCTCCGCACTTGACGTGTCTGTGCAGGCGCAGGTGCTCAACCTGATGAGTGATCTCAAGGATGATCTGGGCCTTACCTATCTGTTCATCAGCCATGATCTGACGGTCGTGCAGCATATGGCGGACCGTGTCGGCGTTCTGTATCTGGGCCGCTTGGTAGAGGAAGCAGCCCCCGATGCGCTCTTTGACGACCCCAAGCATCCTTATACTCAGATGCTGCTGGCAGCCGCACCCAAGCTTGACGATTTTGGCCGTGACGTGGCCCCGCCCACGGGGGAAATACCTGATCCGATCAATCCGCCCACCGGTTGCGCCTATCACCCGCGCTGTCCGCTGGCTGAGGATATTTGCAAGTCCGAGCGCCCGCAGATGCGCATGCTGCGCGGTTCCAAAGTGGCTTGCCATCTGGCGCAATAACGTACCCGTGACGTGATGCATTATCGCCGCGCGTGTGGCGGTAAAGTTTTCATATCACTGGACAGGCACCGATCCGGCTGACAGGATTTAACGGCACCAACACAGTGGAATGAACATGCCCTCCGTCCTCGTCCTGAATGGTCCTAATCTTAACCTTTTGGGACAGCGCCAGCCGGAGGTTTACGGCACAACTACGCTTGCCGATATCGAAGCGTCCTGCACCGCCCATGCGGAAAAGCTGAGCCTTGAGGTGGCATTTTTGCAGTCCAACCACGAAGGCGTGCTGATCGATGCGGTTCACGCGGCCAAGGGTACCTATGCGGGCCTTATCATCAACGCGGGCGCCTATACACATACCTCCATTGCTCTGATGGACGCCGTCGCCTCGGTTGAGTTGCCGATGGTTGAGGTGCACCTGAGCAACATTCACGCCCGTGAGCAGTTCCGCCATATCTCGTATCTGTCGAAAGTTGCGATTGGTCAGATTTGCGGATTTGGCGCGCAGGGCTATGTCATGGCGCTTGATGCGCTTGCCGAACGGTTGATGTCAAAATGAGCCTGCGCCGCTATCTTCGGAGTGTGGCCGATAGCCAGAGCATTGAGGCGCTTTGGGAGGGACACGTTGAGAAGATGTCAGAATACGGGTTTGATCGGTTGCTCTATGGCTTTACCCGCTACCGCACAGCGACATCCCTTGGTGATCCGAGCGACTTCATCATTCTGACCAATCATGACAAGGCATATACCGACGTGTTCCTCGATGAAGGGCATTTCTTCCATGCGCCGATGGTCCACTGGGCGCTTGAGAATTCTGGCGCAAAAAGCTGGAAACTGCTGGCAGAGATGGAACGGACCAAAACCCTGAGCGCGCCAGAACGTCGTGTATTGGAGTTCAACCGTGATATGGGCGTGACTGCGGGCTATTCGATCAGCTTCAAATCCATATCCGCACGATCAAAGGGGGCGATTGCCCTCACTGCGCGACGCGACATGGATCAGGTGGCCATTGATGCGGTTTGGGCGGCCCACGGCGATGACATAACGCTGATGAACAACATCGTGCATCTCAAGATACTCACCCTGCCCTATACCGCGCCCAACCGCGCGCTGACTGCACGGCAGCGGGAGGCGCTTGAATGGGTCGGTGACGGGAAAACGACTCAGGATATTGCGCTTTTGATGGGTCTAACGGCAACAACTGTTGAAAAACACCTGCGTTTGGCCCGTGAAGCGCTCGACGTCGATACAACCGCCCAAGCCGTTATGAAGGCGGCATTTTCAAACCAAATGTTTGTGCTCGACCCGCTCAACTAGAAAAATTTATCAATTGGTAAGGAATTCCTTACTTTACGTAAACCTTCCGTTACGTCACGTTATAGATGCCGGATCGTTAAGGCTTTGCTGGTCAGGCAACCTGCCCTCTACCCCGTGCGATTTCATGGCTCTGGGGGGCTGCCGGATCTGGCAGGGTGAATTTCAACACCTTGCTGGCCGGAGCCTGCGTAACGAGTACCTTCCTGAGAAACGAAAAAAGGCGGAGCATTTGCTCCGCCTTTTGCGCATTTAGGTCGTAATGGATTAGCCTTGCGAGACTTTTGCAACTTCTGCGGCAAAGTCTTCTTTGACCACTTCGATGCCTTCACCCACTTCGAGACGCACGAAACCGGTGATAGTCGCGCCGACTTCTTTTGCGGCTGCACCGACTGTCAGGTCAGGGTTGATCACAAACGATTGGTTAACAAGCGTCACTTCGGACATGTATTTCTGCATGCGGCCCACGATCATCTTTTCGATCACGGCGTCCGGCTTGCCGGATTCCTTGGCGATGTCGATCTGGACTTGTTTTTCCTTCTCGATCACGGCTGGATCAAGGTCTTCTTCGGACAAGGACGCAGGGTTGGTTGCTGCGATGTGCATCGCGACCTGTTTGCCGAACGCGTCATCGCCACCGGTCAACGCCACAAGAACGCCGATGTTGCCCATGCCGGGTGCGGCTGCGTTGTGCACGTAAGATACAACCAGATCACCTTCGATCGCAGCCATACGGCGCACGGACATGTTCTCACCGATAACGGCAACCGCGTCTGTCACAGTCTGCTCGACGGATTTGCCGTTCATGTCTGCTGCTTTGAGCGCCTCAAGGTCGGCGGCAGTTGTTGCTACTTCAGCAATGCCTGCAACCATCTTCTGGAAGTCCGCGTTTTTGCCAACAAAGTCGGTCTCGGAGTTCACTTCAACCGCAACACCGCGACCACCTGATACATTTACAGCAACAAGACCTTCTGCAGCAGTACGGCCGGATTTCTTGGCCGCCTTGGCCAGACCTTTGGTGCGCAGCCAATCGACAGCCGCCTCCATATCGCCATTGGTTTCGGTAAGCGCCTTTTTGGCGTCCATCATGCCCGCGCCGGTCGAATCGCGGAGTTCTTTGACCATGGATGCTGTAATTGCCATCGCTATGGGTCTCCTATTTTGAGGTTTTTATGTGCATTCGGGGCAGGTTTCCCTGCCCCGTATTACGCTCCTGCGAAAGTGGCGCTTGGCCGCTCTCTAATCAGGATTTGGCTTTTTCAACAGTCTCTTTTTTGGATTCGATATCCAGAACCGCGTCCTTGGACATCGCATCGTTGGATGCTGCTTCCTCGGATGCGCCACCCAGTGGCATGTCTGTCGCAGGCTCGGCCACGGCTTCTTCAACCGGTGCTTCTTCCATGGCGCCCAGATCAACGCCTGCTGCACCCAATTGAGCGGACATGCCGTCAAGTGCTGCGCGGGCTGCAAGATCGGTATAAAGCGCGATTGCGCGTGCCGCATCGTCGTTGCCAGGGATGATATAGTCGATGCCATCAGGCGAGCAGTTGGTGTCAACCACGGCCACAACCGGAATACCCAGCTTGTTGGCTTCGGCAATCGCAAGCTGCTCTTTGCGCACATCAATAACAAAGATCAGGTCGGGACGCCCGCCCATTTCGCGGATACCACCCAAGGATGCCTGAAGCTTGCCTTGGTCACGTTCCATGCCCAAACGCTCTTTTTTCGTCATGCCGGAGAAGCCGATTTCAGACTGCTCGTCGATGTGCTTGAGGCGCTGGATGGATTTGGACACGGTCTGCCAGTTGGTCAGCGTGCCGCCGAGCCAGCGGTGGTTCATGTAATACTGTGCGCATTTCTCTGCGGCTTCGGCGATGGGCGTTGCTGCCTGACGCTTGGTGCCGACGAAGAGGATGCTGCCGCCTTTGGCGACGGTATCACGGATGATTTTCAGCGCATCGTCCAACATCGGGACGGTTTGCGTGAGATCCATGATGTGGATGCCGTTTCGCGCGCCGTAGATGTACGGCCCCATACGCGGGTTCCAGCGCTGTGTCTGGTGACCAAAGTGTACGCCTGCTTCAAGCAGTTGGCGCATGGAGAACTCAGGAAGAGCCATGTCTTTATACCTTTCCGGTTTAGCCTCATCGGGGGAATGATACAAATCATATGCACCAACCGGCGGAGCGTGCGGGATGTCTCCCCACCTGCCCCATCCCCGACTGCGGGATTAAGTAGGCTGCGGCTACCTCAACTTACTGCGTTCTGCAAGGGACAATCGCCTACGTTTCAAGCCACCTGCCACAGCATATGTTGCAGCTGCGTTGCAAACCGATGGACAACCTTTACTAATCTGCGCAGACTATTTGAAATTTGTTGCAGTAGGAAAATGATCGTATGTTGAAATATCTTCTCTCCACCGCCGTTGTCGTGACAATAAGCACAGCCGCTTTTGCTGAACCGCTCAAGCTCGAGCTTGCTGATCCGCAGCCCGAAGCTGTTACCGAAGGCCTTGCCGTCTCCTATGCCACAGGCGCAGGTGGACGATCGTTGGAAGAGGCGAAATCAAAGCTTTCAGGCGCAAAGCCTGGCCCCGCACTTAAAGGTCTGTCGTACCTCGATACAGAAGAAGGCGAAACCGCCCTGACATCTGGCGAGACCCAAAAAGTGGCCGCAGCCATCACCGGCTACATCAAGTTTGACGCATCCGGCACATATGAAGTCAACTTCTTCAGCAATGACGGCCTAGACGCGATGATTGGCGGCCAACAAGTCGCACTTGCCGATGAAGTTCGCAGCTGTGACCCAACAGGTGTGACAGAAATCGAAGTGCCCGCTGCTGGTTGGTACGCGCTTGAGGCATCGTATTTCCAGCGCAAAGGGTCGGCTTGCCTGATGATGGACTGGAATGTCGGTGGTGAGATGGCGCCTGTTCCGGACACTGCGTTCGGCTACACGAACTAGGTACGATCCACGACTGCGTCATGGCCTGCGCGAACAGCGTTTTCGCAGGCCAGCGCCAATGACTTGCGATCTACAAAATCTGCCACCGCAAGCGGGTCATGATATATCACATGCACGCTACCCTGTCGTGCCGGCGCCAGCGTCGCCAAAAGGTGGCTGCCAAGCTCCATATCACCCCACCATCCATAAAATCGCGGGTCCTGATCAGGTGGAGCCGTATAGTGCACAGTTACAGGCTGTATGGCGATTTCATGTCTGAGGTCTGGTGTCAAGAATGCCTCGAAAAGTGTTGTTTTGAAAGGTAAAATTTGCAATCCGTCCGTGCTGGTCCCTTCGGGAAAGAACAACAGCTTGTGGCCGGCCATCAACCGTCCACGAAACAGCGTCGTCTGAACAGCAGCGCGCGCGCGGTTACGCTCGATAAAGACGGTACCCGTCGCGCGGGCAAGCCAGCCAATACCGGGCCATGCAGCGACTTCGGACTTGGACACAAAATATATCCGTTTTGC
The DNA here is from genome assembly GCA_049670485.1 of Sulfitobacter sp. Taxonomy (GTDB): domain Bacteria; phylum Pseudomonadota; class Alphaproteobacteria; order Rhodobacterales; family Rhodobacteraceae; genus Sulfitobacter. The sequence goes on along the minus strand of JBATTJ010000145.1, from coordinate 7,959 downwards.
CGCGTTGAGGCTAAAAATATCAAGCCAGCTGCTGTGATTGGCAACCACTGCGCCGCGTCCGGTCATGGGCATTCCGGATGTATGAAATCCGATGCGCAGCACGCGAAATGCCGTGCGGCAAACAAACTGCGTAATATACGGCGTAACAGGCCGGTTTTGTCCGCAAAAAGGACGCTCTAACAACCGGACGACCAGCAAGAGCATGAGTCCGCCAAACACCAGCACGACCAGTGCGACGCCCCGTGCAATCACGCGCATCCAGTCCATCGGTCCCAGCTTTGGCATGACTGGATGCAGCCCTTTGTCCCAGGTCGCGCTCATGTACCGTTTAGGCCAAAAATACGCGATTGCCGCCCTGTCAGTTGCGCTGTCTCCATGATCAGACACACGTCGGTCGTATTGAAAGTGTGGTCGATATACGCCCCCTCACCCACACATCCGCCCAGCCGCAGGTACGCCTTGATCAGGCTTGGCACCTGAACCATTGCCGCGCGCCGGTCCAGTGTCGCGGGATCAATCAGGTCCATCTTCTGAAATGCCTTCGTACGGGCCTTTACCCGCATTGCAGGTGGTGCAAGGTGGCGGTCATGAAGCAGTGACAAAGGTGCGGCAAGTTTCGCCACATCCGTCCCGTGAAAGCTTGCCACGCCGAACAGCACCTCAATATTATGCGCCGCGACATACTTCGCCAGCCCGCGCCACAGGCAATGCATGGCCACGCCTCCGCGATAATCGCGGTGCAGACACGAGCGGCCCAACTCCAATATGCGCCGCCCGGAGGCTTTTAGCAGAGTGAGGTCGTATTCCTCCTCGGAGTAGAAGCCGCCCGCTGCGGGTGCCTGACATCCGCGCAACAGGCGGTAGACACCGATGACCTCATCATCACCTTTTTCGGTCAATATCAGATGATCAAAATGCGGATCAAATCGGTCTCGCTCAAGGCCCGCCTCGTGGTCGACCATCTCACCGCTTCCGCCAAGTTCACGCACAAATACCTCATAGCGCAAACGCTGTGCGGCCAGCAGCTCATCTTGCGTCTGTGCCAGTTTGACCGAAAACTCTGTCCTGCGCGGGCGGTTCATTGCACGTATCATCCCCTCTTCTTGGGCTCAGATAGGCATTACGGCCCGAATTGGCAACGTGCGGTCGTTTTTCTGCAACGTCGCGTGAAGGTTGTACGCGCGTGGGTTGTGGGATGGTTACAAGTTGTTAATCATGATATGACATTAATCACTGTCAAAGACTGGAATTAACGAAATGCGAGCGCTATCAATGACGACTTTACCGGCGTCGCGAAAATTTAAGGTCAATTTGCCGCCGATATTACTCTGGACCTGCCCCACGCCCCAATCGGGCATGTCGGGATGGCGGACAAGCATGCCGGGTGTAAATATGGCGTTGAAGTCATCCAATGATCGAACCTTTTCGGCGGGGAACTGTTGAATATGGGTCACGACACAGATTTCACCACGCTCATCGGTAGCCGCATCTGTCATGACCTGATATCGCCGATTGGCGCGATCAACAACGGTGTAGAGTTGATCCAGATGAGCATGCCCTCAATGGGGCCGGAAATGTTGCTGATCAGCGAAAGTGTGAACAATGCCAGCGCGCGCATCCGGTTTTTCCGCATCGCGTTCGGTGCGGCGGGTGATCAGGTCGTCGGGCGCCCTGAAGTGATTTCCATTCTCAAGGATGTGTATGCAGCTGGACGTTTGACGGTTGCTTGGGGTCCGCTTGACGGGCAGCCGCGCAAAGCAGTTCGTCGGTGTTTTCTGGCGCTTCTCTGCCTCGAGACAGGCATGCCCTATGGCGGCAGGATCGAGGTTGCGGTTGAAGGTGACGACATGGTGCTCACGGGGCATGCAGATAAATTCAACATAGATGCAGAGCTGTGGGGGCTTCTGGATGGCACACCGCGCAGTGATGAGTTGCGTCCTGCACAGGTGCAGTTCGGCCTCCTGCCCAAAATAATGGCAGATGAGGCGCGAACCGTATCGGTCGATATGACTGACAGTCTGATCACCGTCAAAGTCTAGCGCTGCGCGTCAGGACCGGATGGTGCCGTCGCCCGTCACCAGATATTTGAAACTGGTAAGTTGCTGTGCGCCGACAGGACCGCGCGCGTGCATCTTGCCTGTGGCGATCCCTATCTCTGCCCCCATGCCGAATTCACCGCCATCAGCAAACTGGGTCGAGACGTTGTGCATGACAATTGCACTGTCGAGTGTGTTCATAAACATCGCTGCCGCCCCGGCATCTTCGGTCAAAATACAATCGGTATGGTTGGAGCCATAGCGCCGGATGTGCGCAATGGCCGCGTCCATATCGTCGACCTGTCGGGCAGCAATGATCATATCAAGATATTCACGGCCCCAATCGTCGGCAGTTGCCGCGCTGACACCATCAATACGGGCAAAATCGACATCGCCACGCACTTCAACACCCGCATCTACGAGCGCGCGGATCACACCTTTGCCGATGGTTTGCGCGACATCTTTATGGATGAGCAGACATTCGGCCGAGCCGCAGATCCCCGTCCGTCGCGTTTTCGCGTTCAGCACGACTTTGAGGACTTTTTCAGGGTCCGCTTCGCGGTCAATATAGATGTGCACGATCCCTTCGAGATGGGCGAACACCGGCACGCGCGCCTCGCGTTGAACCAACCCTACAAGGCCCTTGCCACCGCGTGGTACGATCACGTCGATCGTGTCGATCATCCCGAGCATTTCCTGCACTGCCGCACGGTCGCGCGTCGGCACCAGTTGTACGGAATCCGTCGGCAATCCCGCACTGCGTAATCCGTCCTGAAGGCAGGCATGCAGTGCGCGGGAGCTGTGAAAACTCTCTGATCCGCCACGCAGGATGACCGCATTGCCGGCCTTGAGGCACAACGCACCGGCATCTGTGGTGACATTGGGGCGGGATTCGTAGATCACCCCAATCACCCCCAAAGGCGTGCGCACGCGGCGGATATGTAGACCGCTTGGCTGGTCCCATTCGGCGATCACTTCACCTACGGGGTCGGTTTGTTCTGCAATGGCGCGCAGGCTGTCAGTGATCCCGCGCAGCCGTTCTTCATCCAGCTTGAGCCTGTCGAGCATCGCGGCACTCAGACCTTTATTCATAGCAAAGGTCATATCCTCCGCGTTGGCCGCATAAATCGCCTCACGCGCGTCCCACACGGCATCAGCCGCAGCGACAAGCGCCGCTTGTTTCTGCGCAGCGGGCGCCGTGGCCAGAGCAGATGCTGCCACCTTCGCCCGCGCGCCGATATCTGCCATTAATGTGGCGATGTTTTCTATTTCGCTCATGCCAGCCTCGCCCTAAAATGCCATATCATCACGGTGAATAAGCGCCGCACGTCCGGGATAACCCAGCAGTGCGTCAATCTGGTCGCTCTTGTGTCCTTTTATCAGCTGTGCCTCGACAGCGGAATAGCGCGTGAGGCCAAGCCCGATCCCTGCCCCGTCCGGCCCGATCAGCGCGACGGCATCGCCACGCTCGAACTTGCCCGCAACGTCTGTGATCCCCGCAGGCAACAAGCTTTTGCCCCGTGCAAGTGCTATGGCAGCACCTGCATCAAGGGTGAGTTGCCCCATCGGCTTCATCGCCGCGATCCAGCTTTTTCGGGCGGTCTGCGGGTCGGTTTGTGGCGTGAACCACGTGGCGTTGGCCCCGTCTGCAAGTGCCCTGAGGGGTCGGAGCGCGAACCCGTCCGTAATAGCCATCGCACAGCCCGCAGATACGGCAGTTTTAGCGGCCATCACCTTGGTCTTCATACCGCCTTTGCTCAGGTCCGACCCGGCGTCGCCCGCCATCGCCTCAATTTCCGGCGTGATCTTTTCGATGGTATCAAAGCGCTTTGCAGTCGGATCTTGCGCGGGGTTGGCGCTGTAGAGACCGTCCACATCCGACAGTAGGATCAGCTGATCCGCCCCGACTGTTACAGCAATTTGCGCGGCGAGCCTGTCATTGTCACCAAAGCGGATCTCGTCGGTGGCGACAGTATCATTTTCGTTTACAATGGGGACCGCACCCAACCCCAGCAAAGTCTCAAGCGTAGCGCGGCTGTTGAGAAAGCGACGGCGGTTGGCGCTGTCCTCAAGTGTCACAAGGACTTGGGCGGTGGTGACGCCATGAGGCGCAAAGACTTCCTCATAAGCGCGCGCAAGCCGGATCTGCCCGACGGCTGCCGCAGCCTGCGATTGCTCCAGCGTAAGCAGGCCAGAGCCAAGTCCCAGCACCCCGCGCCCCAACGCAATTGAACCGGATGAAACAAGCACAACATCAGCCCCTAACCCTTTGAGCCAGATAATATCTTGGACCAGAGATGCCAACCAGTCAGAACGCAGCTGACCGGAAATGCGGTCGACCAAAAGGGCCGACCCGATCTTGATAACAATCCGGCGCGCGTCGCTTAGGGTTGCCAAGGTGCTTGCTCCTCGGCGGGTTGTTGGCGCAGGCGGTCTTCGTCGATCTGACCTCGCAAGGCGCGCAGAACATCGACAGTATTGGTGCGCGCGACAGCCGACATCTGCATGAGTGGCCCCTTGCAGGCTTTTTCCAATTCAGATGAAGCGTTTGCAAGCTGTTCTTCATCCAATGCGTCAATCTTGTTCAGTATGGTGATGCGCGGTTTGTCCGCCAAGGCACCACCATAGGCTTCAAGCTCTCCGATGATGGTGCGGTAGTCCTCTGCCACCGTCTCGGACGTGCCATCGACAAGATGCAACAGCACGGCGCATCGCTCCACGTGGCCCAAAAACCGCACGCCGATTCCCCGCCCTTCATGCGCACCCGCAATGAGGCCCGGAATATCGGCGATCACGAATTCTGCGTTATCTACACCCACAACGCCCAAATTGGGATGCAGGGTTGTGAAGGGATAGTCCGCGATTTTAGGTCGCGCGTTGGAAGTCGCAGCCAAAAACGTCGATTTCCCCGCGTTCGGCATGCCCAGCAGGCCCACGTCAGCAATAAGCTTGAGGCGGAGCCATAATGTACGCTCGACCCCCTCCTGACCGGGGTTGGAGCGGCGCGGCGCCTGATTTGTCGCTGATTTGAAGTGCAGGTTGCCCCAACCGCCGTTGCCGCCGCGCGCAAGCTCGACCCTTTGGCCGAGTTCGGTCATGTCGGCGATGACGGTTTCCTGATCCTCATCTAGAATTTCGGTGCCTACCGGCACGCGCAGAATGATGTCGTCGCCATCTTTGCCGGTGCGTTGCTTGCCCATGCCAGGCTGGCCGCTTTTCGCGAAAAAGTGTTGCTGATAGCGAAAATCAATGAGGGTATTGAGCCCGTCCACCGCAACCGCCCAGACAGAGCCGCCGCCGCCGCCGTCACCGCCATCCGGTCCGCCATATTCGATGTATTTCTCGCGCCGGAACGATACGCAGCCGCCGCCACCGCCACCGGAACGGATATATACTTTGGCAAGATCGAGAAACTTCATGTTATATCCTAAGGGTTAGCGCAGTTTTAGGCTGTAGGTCCATGTCGGCACCGTGGCACCGCGTGCGAGGCAAAATGTTTCAGCATCACCCAAATAGGCAAAACCCGCGTTCGTCAAGACTTTGGCAGAGGCCGGATTGTCGTGAAAAACGCTCGCGAAGATTGTCGTGCTTGCCAACGGGTTACCCGTCACCAACGCCTGAACCGCATCCGAGGCCACATGCGTGTTCCAGAATGGCGGTGCGACCCAATAGCCGATCTCGGATTGGTTGCGATCAAGGCGCATCAGGCTGATCACGCCCATGACTTCCTCGCCTTGATCCATGCCGCCGTCGATCACCCATACGTCTTCGTCGCGCGTAGGCGTCATCGCACGCTCAATGAACCCTTCGATCACACCGGGGGGCAGCGGATGCGGAATACGCGGCGTGCTGGCGGCCAGACGAATGTCTGATGCGTAATGTGTGATGCGTGTCAGATCGGACATGCGAACAGGACGCAGGGAAAAGCGCTCTGTCTCGAGTGTTGGCTGTTGGGTGGCAAGATCCATCTATGATCCTCCGTTATTCGATATAGGAGCGGCAAGAACGGCGTTCGTTACGTCGATGTGGGAGATCGGGCGCAGGTGTTTGCGATTGCTCATCTGTGTGTCTCCCAATTCTTGTGCGTCAGGCGCATCTTTTGAACGTCAACGTCTTTGCCTGACGCGGTGCAGTATTGCGTGGTCTGTGCCGCGTCTTCGAACCCCAGTTTTTCCAGAACACGGCGGGATGTGGTATTGTCCAACATATGCCCTGATTTCAAATCTGAAGCAGTGCGCGCGAAATAGTGATGCACAACCGCATTCATCGCTTCTGTCGCATGGCCCTGATCCCAGAACGGCTTTCCAAGCCAGTATCCGAGGTCATCGCGGATAGAGCAGCCACCAATGAGCCTGCCGTTGAGTGTGATCGCAAACCGGATGTCATCGGCCTGCTGACTTGCCCTGATATAGTCCTCTGCATCCTTTACCGCATAGGGATGCGGCACATGGAGCAGCCAGCGCGCAACATCCAAATCCCCGATCAATTCAGAGATAGAACCCGCATCAGCCAAAAAATAGGGTCGTAAAATCAGACGACGGGTGCGCAAACAATCGGACATAAAAAGTGCTTCCAAAATGGAAAAGGACCGGCGTTTCCGCCGGTCCCTGATTTTTTCATCACCTTACGGGTACGGCTTACTCAGCAGCTTCCGCTACCGGTACAATGGAGATGAATGTGCGGTTTTTCAGGCCCTTGTGGAACTGTACGTTGCCATCAACGGTCGCAAAGATCGTATGATCCTTGCCCATGCCAACATTCTCGCCCGGCCAGAACTTGGTGCCGCGCTGACGCACGATGATGTTGCCCGGAACGACGTTTTCGCCGCCGTATTTTTTGACGCCAAGGCGACGACCAGCTGAGTCGCGCCCGTTACGGGATGAACCGCCTGCTTTTTTGTGTGCCATTAGGTCTCTCCTTAGCCTTTTGCCAGATCTTTGGCCTGTGCGATCCAGTCTTCACGACCCACACGACCTTTGAACGACAGTTTCTCTTCGATTTCTTCTACGTCTGCATCGGACCATGCTGCGATCTGAGCAAATGTCGTGATGCCAGCGTCATGCAGTTTGCCCACGATAACGGGGCCAACACCAGAGATCTGTGACAGATCATCACCGTCGCCTTTTGCGGCTTTCTTCGCTGCTTTGGGCTTTTCTTCGGTGACTTTGGCTTCAGCTTTCGGTGCTGCGCCGGATTTGGCGGGCTTGGAAGGCTTTTCTGCTTTGACGGGCTTGTCTTTCTTGGCTTTTTTCACCGGCGCATCAACTGACTTGCCTGTGATTGCAGCCACTGCAGCAGCGGATACGGAACCTGTGCCGATTGCGGCAGCTACACCGGACTTTCCTGCGCCAGACGCGAGGATGTCGGTGATCTTAACCAAGGTCAGTTTCTGACGGTGGCCTTTGGTGCGCTTGGAAGAGTGCTTCCGGCGACGCTTGACGAAGTGAATGACTTTCTCGCCTTTGATCTGATCAACGACTTCGGCTTGAACGCCTGCATCTTCAATCATCGGTGCGCCGACTTTTGGATCGTCGCCGCCCAGCATCAGTACTTCGTTAAACTGGACTTTCTCACCGGCAGAGGCCGCAATACGTTCCACGCGCAGCATATCGCCGGCCTGTACTTTATATTGCTTACCGCCTGTTTTCAGGACCGCAAACATAGGTCTTCCTTCATGGTTTCCGCGTTCTACGGCCCCCTATTACGGGCGTTTCGGACCAGACCGTGTCTGCATCCACCTCGAACAGCGCGCCCTCGGGGCGTCATTAAAAATAATCCCGCATACAGGAAACACCTGCCGGGATGGCGGCTTATCGGGTGGATCGCCGTGTAAGTCAAGCGGGGTCAGGCGTATTGTGGCCAGTTTTCCCGCGTCTTTACCAATCGTCGTGCCTGTCGCCCAGCTGTTCCAGTGTTAAAGCTC
>JBATTJ010000144.1:0-15789 GCA_049670485.1 Sulfitobacter sp. | reverse complement strand
GCACTGTCCTGGCCATTCGGGCGGTGTTGCGTTTCTCAAATCCCCCATCGGGCAGATGTATCACCAGTTTTACGGCGAAAACATGCTGCGCGCGGATGTATGCAATTCGGTCGAGGAATTGGGCCAGCTGCTCGACCACAATGGCGCCATTGGCGCGTCAGAGCGTAACGCAGCGCGGATTTTCAACGCCGATCATTGCTTTTTTGTGACCAATGGCACCAGCACATCAAACAAGATGGTCTGGCATCATACGGTTGCCCCCGGTGACGTGGTTGTCGTTGACCGCAACTGCCACAAATCCATCCTGCACAGCATCATCATGACCGGCGCTATCCCCGTCTTTATGAAACCGACACGCAACCACTACGGCATCATCGGGCCGATCCCGAAAGCCGAGTTCGAAATTGATGCAATCAAGGAAAAAATCCGGGCCAATCCGCTGCTTGCGCATGTCGATGCAGATACGGTCAAACCGCGTATCATCACGTTGACACAATCGACCTACGACGGCGTTCTATATAATACCGAAACGATTAAAGACATGCTCGACGGCTATGTCGAGAACCTGCATTTCGATGAGGCATGGTTACCACATGCGGCGTTTCATCCGTTTTATGGCACCTTCCACGCAATGGGGCGCAAGCGCGACCGGCCGGGCCATTCAGTGACCTATGCCACCCAGTCGATCCACAAGCTGCTGGCTGGCATTTCGCAAGCAAGCCACGTTCTGGTGCAAGATAGCCAGAACACCAAGCTGGACCGCCATTTGTTTAACGAAGCGTATCTAATGCACACCTCGACCAGCCCGCAATACAGCATCATCGCCAGTTGCGATGTGGCCGCGGCAATGATGGAGCCTCCGGGCGGGCGCGCGCTTGTCGAGGAAAGCCTGCTCGAGTCGCTCGGTTTCCGCCGCGCGATGCGAAAAGTGGACGAAGAATACGGCAACGACTGGTGGTTTCAGGTTTGGGGCCCTGAGGAGTTGGACGAGGAAGGCATCGACAGCGCCGACAACTGGGTGTTGCAAAAAACGAACGCCGAAGGCGTGCAACCGTCGGACGGCGAGGAATCGTGGCACGCGTTTGGCGACATGGCCCCCGGTTTCAACATGCTGGACCCGATCAAAGCCACAATCATCACGCCGGGCCTGAATCTGGATGGGAAATTCGACATTTCCGGCATCCCTGCGTCCATTGTCACGAAATATCTCGCCGAACACGGCGTTGTCGTCGAAAAAACCGGCCTTTACAGCTTTTTCATTATGTTCACGATTGGGATCACCAAGGGCCGCTGGAATTCGCTTCTGACCGAGTTGCAGCAGTTCAAGGATGACTATGACAAGAACGTGCCGATGTGGCGCTGCATGCCGAAGTTTTGCGCAAAACAGCCCCGCTACGAGCAGATGGGGCTGGGCGATATGTGCCAGCATGTCCATTCACTTTATGCCAAGTCGGACGTCGCGGTTTTGTCGACAGAAATGTACCTCAGCGATTTGGTGCCCGCGATGAAACCAACTGATGCCTTTTCGCATATCGCCGCGCGCACAACACAGCGTGTGCCCATCGATAATCTTGAGGGCCGGATCACAACCAGCCTTGTCACCCCCTACCCGCCAGGTATCCCGCTGTTGATCCCGGGAGAGGTCTTCAACAAAAAGATCGTTGAATACCTTAAGTTCAACAGAACCTTCGCCCGCGAATGTCCAGGCTTCGAGACTGACATTCACGGGCTGGTTCAGGAGATGGATGAGAACGGCCAGATCCAGTATTTTGCGGACTGTGTGTTGGCAGATTGATTTGATCAATATGTGCAAAGCCATGGAAAGTGCGGTGCAGCTTTATTCGAAAAAGTGGGGTTCTAACCGTAACAACATGCTCCCTATCGGTCGATGTCTTAGCAAGATGTGCAGATTTCATTCCTCGTTGAGTGATGAGAGCCTGACCTGAACCACACACCTGTAGCCACTGCATTCATGATTCTAACAAGCGTTGCTTTCGGTTACGGCCATCTGACTGGCTTTAACCCGCGACTGGCCGGTGCAGTCGGTTATTCCATCGCCGATTAGGGCGTTTACCATTCCCACACGCTCTGGAGGTTCGCCGCCGTCGCCCTGATTGGGCCCGCCTGTGACGAGGCACTATTGATCGCCCTGACCTCGCAGAGCGTTCTCTCCGACACGATCGCCCTTTGGGTTTGGAAAGGCTGCACCATGCTTATGCCCTTGCAGGCGTTCACGATCAGTTAGATCGCAGCGAGCAGGTCAACGAAGTCCATCTTGAGCGGTGCAAAAATTGTGCCGCTGGTGACGTAAACCGGTGGTGGCGGTTCTTACATTTAAACTTGCGGCGCGTGGTGATCTTTTAGGTTTCATCATACGAACAAACGGGACAAACCACTTCGCCGTCTGTCTTAGGCCAGCGTACCTTGCAGAACGTCTCATGCGCCGCAGCATCGCTGCGCAGACCATGAAGGTTCGCTAAGGGCCAATTCTGTGGAAAAACTTTTTGTAATTCCAGAATTTTGAGCTGTAATTTACGCGCGAGCGCCTTCACTCTAAGGCTATGCGCATTTGTTGCGGTACACAGAAGATCTTTGTTGGCTTGCGAAGGTTTTGGTCGGTTGCAGCGAGGAGGAACTCGTCATTTGCACCGCATGCGCTTCGTGAGCGGAGCCGTCCCACAGGGGAGTGGCTGGGTGGACGAAGAGCACCTCGACTTTCCTTACGAGCCGCACCGAGATTATGTATTGTCTAATCTGGCAAATATCGCCCGCAACTTGGCGGGCGTCTTATTGGTTTTCACCTTTTGGAAATTGAAGTCGAGATAGCAGCGGTTGCTATGCCAACAGCCTTGGAACCAACGCCCATGAAGTCATGGATTAAATAATCAATCTCATACAGTGTTCTGGGTGTCTCGCAGATTACCTGCAGGCCGTAGAGGCTTTGCGTCATGATGGTCTATCCTCGTTATCGTCGATAAACCGTCTCAGATGTTCCGCCACGGCCTCCGGCTGGTCCCAGTGCACCGAATGGCTCGCATCCGCAATCATATGCGCCGGAATGTCTCCCAACGCCGCCTTCGCGTGCCCTGCGGGCACAAGAAGGTCGTCCGCGCCCAGAAGGGCCTGCGTTGGACAAGGCAGATCAACAGGGGCCTCCGGTGCGTATCCATCCAGTGCCGCAAGCTGATGCGCCATCGCCGCCGGGGTTTGGGCATAGGGATAGGCAAGGGCTGCCTGCGTCGCCTTAGCCAGCGCGCCGGGCGTCTCGCAGAGCGATGGCGCAAAGAGCCAAAGAAACAATGCGTTTAGCCAAACCTCTGGTTTGGCGTTACTCTGACGGATTGCCAAAAGGGTCCTGTATAACTGGACGTTACGCTCAAGCTGCAGTGGTGCTGCGGCGAGGAGTGTCAGGGATTTAACGTTCTCGGCATATTGTGTGGCCATCCGCATACCAATCATCCCGCCAAGCGAGTGCCCGACGACATGCGCGCGCCCTATGCTAATCCGGTCCATCAAGGCTGCGCAGTCAAACGCAAATTTGTCGATCGTTGCGGGGGCGTCCCATGGCACCGTGCGCCCCGTTGTGCGGTTGTCGGGCCGGATAACGGTAAAGTGCCGCTCAAGCAACGGGACCAGAGGTGCCCAGCTTGCGCTGTCGCTCATCATCCCTGCGATGAGCAGTAACGGCGGGCCATCTCCGCTGCGTTCGAAGTGCATCTTAATTCCGTCGTGCTCAAATACCGGCATTCTCATCTCTCCAACTTGGCATTACTAGTTTGGAGTCCGACGTAGCGGTTGATACTGCAAGGTCAATCGCACGGGCGAGGGAAGAGGCGGCGGCATGGCCAGTGAGCGGATAGTGCCGGCATAAATACTTCGATACAATCGCGTACCGATTGATATCAGGGGATTTTCAAGGAAAAATAAAAATACACGCTTTCGAAGATCAAAATCGTGCTGGTAAGTGCTAAGTCTGTCCCGCCGTAATTGGACGCGCAATTGCCCTCAGCCTAGCGCAGGATGGTGCAAACATTGTAACGAAAGACATCTACGGGACCATAGATGCAGATGGGAAATCAATACAGCGATCCGACTTGCTGCAGAACCTGATTTACGAAGTCCGAGGTACGGGTGGAACGGCACTTTCTCTGACTTTGGATCTAACAGATTTCGAAAGAGCCAACTTGACGTCATTGGACTCACCTCATTCCAGCAGTTTGACGCGCCCACAGCATAATTGCGTCCACAAAACAACCGCACTCAATCCTTAAAAAGGTTTGCCACAGAACCCCTTGCCCTGTCTCCGGAAATCGCAGCAGTGCAAGGGACCCTCACTCTTGGCATTTCCGAAGAACCGCCCGATCGGTCGCCCACGGGCGCACCACCAGGTTTGGTAATCGGTACCGTCGATATCCCGAACGTGTCAGACGCGATCTGATCGCCCGATCGCTGGATCAGAACGACGCGACCAGGTTCAGGAATACGCCCCTGTCGTCGAACGTGAGGTCCGTCAGATCGCTCGAGAAGTTGCCAAAGTTGTATCCAACGCCGATCTGCGTGTGCTGGCCGACCTGTCGGTAGGCGGCCCCCAGAAACCCGGTGCGCGCACTGCCTGCGTCGGGCAGTGCGAGCTGTCGAGCCTCCAGCAGGAAATCCCATTTGTGCACAGCATGGTAACGCATGTTGATCACGCCCAGAAACGCATCGTTGTTGGTCAGCGTGCCCCCGGCGGTCGTCGCACTTTCAGACAGGCGCGCGCCAAATTTAGCACCCAGCGTCCACTGCGGGTTGAGGTCATAGTTGCCCTCTATGCTGAGAACATGGGATTCCTGCACGGGCCCGAACCCGGAAACGCCGTCGACTTCCTGGCCCACGTCGTCAAAGAAAAAGCGATAGCTGAAAAGCACGTTCAGCCGCTCATTGTCGATAGGGCGATAGGCGTAACCAAGGCTGACATCAACCAACGACCCTTCGTTAAACGACACGCCGTTAGCCTCTACGTCCGCAATGTCGGCGGAAAATACCAACCGCGCCTCTTCGGACAACTTGTAGTTGGCATTCGTTACGAAAAACAGTGCATCCGTATCCTGTTCCGCAGCATCTTCGAAGTCGTCATAGCGCAATTCGATACGTGCGGCGGCCTGAAACGCCTCGTCTTCGTAGCGCAGCCCCAAGGTGAAGGCGCGGCGTTCGACATCACCATTGAGATCATCTTTGCGCTGCCCGAAATCAACAGTCGCCGAATAGGTCAGGAAGGTGGATGGCGTGTACGTCACGCCATAAGTGCTGAGCAGATCATCAGCGCTGCCGAGGATATCATAGGTGTTTTCGCTGAACGTTGTCACCTCGTCATTGATGTGGCGTGTACCACCCACGACATAGCGCCCGCCATTGTCATCTGGGGCGATCCGGGCGTCGATGGCGCGGCCCGGATCCAATTCATATCCGAAATAGACCGAACTGTTGTCCTCGCGGGTCCGGGTTGCCAGGAGGCGGGTGCCAAGCCCGCCCGTGCCGCCCGAAATCTCGGCCCCGAGGTCCCAGCCATTGGTGATCCGGCCGTTCAGACCCACGCCGTAACGATTGTTGTCTTCCAGACCGTCAGAGGCGATGGTGCCCTGCCCGAACGCATAGACATCCAGATCCTTGCGTAGCGCATAGGTCAGGCGCGCGGCGACATCCGTGCGGTTTCCGTCATTTTCGCGCAGGTTTTCGATGCCAAGATCATACCCCAGTCGTGGGCTGATATCGCCTGCGACCTCAGCCCCGAGTTCCGTTCGGTCATCGCCCACTCCGTTTTCGTAGACATCGGCATAAAATGAATAACCCAGCCGCCCGACTTCCTTTTCGACGATGGCGAATAGGCCATAAAGACGCTCATCTCCAGTGGCGGCCGTCACGGAATAGTCGAGAGTTGAAAACCCCTCCTCGCGGTCCTCGAAATAGCCACCGATGACGCCGGTCCGCTCGATCCCCAGATCGGCAAGGTCCGCCTGCCCTTCGATCTTGATGCCCCGCCCTGAGGAGGTCCCGGTCGTGTTACCAAGGGTGTCGAAAACCAACCCCCCGTCATTGGAGGACAGCACGTCAAAACCAGGTCCGTCGCTTTCAGCGTAATCAAGCTGAACAAAACTGTTCTTGCCCAATTCGTAGCGCAGATCGACGCCCACGCTGCGCTGTGTTTCGACGCCAGTTTCGTCCTGCAGGCCGGTCACCCCAAGCCTAAGGTCGTCCGTCACCCACCCTTCAGCGCGCGCGCCATATGATAGGCCATCGACATCGGCACCTGTGGGCGTGAATTCGTATTGGACGACCAGATTGATGATTTCGTCACCGGATTGGGTGGTCGAGATCAGACGGCGATCCAGGCTGTCCGTTAGCGGCTGGTTCAGGGTGACGATGCCTTGCACGTGGTTGATCTGGTAGTCGCGCCCTTCGATCAGGGTGCGGCGGTCGACGACACGGTTGGTTACAGCATCACGTATCTCTACCGTGATGGTCTGGGTGCCGGGATAGATGTCCTGCTGGCGCAGGAAATAGACCGACCCGCCGGTGCCCAGAAACACATCACGCCCCACGACCTGATCGGGCTGTGCGGCATAGGCATCCAGTTCGAACACCGGCACGCCGCGCGCTGTTGTCTGTTCCGTTTCGTAGTGACCCTGCACGCCATACAGACTGCGTTCGTTGCGCAGGAACCCGTTGCCGTCCAGACGTGCCTGATAGTCGCCGACAACAAGGAAACTGTTGTCCCGTTCGACCCTCAGAAAGAACCGGCCCCGCGTCGGGGTCAGGTCCACGATCTCGCTGTCATCGCCATAGGTCAGGTAGCCCTCATTCGGGTCGATGCGGTCGATGATGGCCCTTGGGTCCTTTTCATCAATGCGTCCGAACAGTTCGTCCAGTTCCTGCTCACCGGTGTCCAGCGAAGAGACAATGCGCACGCCGTTATCCAGTTCGCCTTCGACAAAATACTGGAGCCGGGCGACAGTTGAGCTGTCCTTTTCGCCGGTCTGGTTGTCGGTAAAGTTACCAAAGGTCAAATCGGCCACGCCAACATAGAACCATTCCGATCCCGGCACCTCTATGGGACGTGCAAGCCCGATGTTCTGGCCTGCACCAGTCACGGCCACATCGACGACATGATCGCCTTTGGGCAGGATACGTTGAATGACGACACGCCCGCTGGGATCGGGGCGCACGGTTTCACCTAGGGTCTGCAGCGCAGCCCCTTGTGGCACGTTGGAGGCCGAAACCGTCACAGCGCCGCCATTGACCCGGATGCCGCGCCGTGCGGTGAATTGTGTGCCTTCCTCGACATCATCGACCTGGCCCCTATCATCGGGGCGCGAGAGCGGCAGGGCTTCAGTTTCATCAAAGCGGCCGCGCGCGTCATAGACACGGTGCACCGCTACGATGTCGCGCCCTTCAGGCAGAACGACATCGGCTTGCCCATTGATCGCAACCGGAACGACGCTGATAAGGCGGGGGCCACCAGAGGCCGCGCGGTCAATGATCCGGATCTCGCCACGTGTGATAAAGGCGGGATAGTTGCTTTCTGAAATCAGGGTGACCCGATCGCCGGGGCCGTAGCCGCGCGGTGCCCCCGCCACCTCGACATCGAGCCGTGGCGTGGGGTCGATAGTATCAAGCTGCACGCTGACATCAGTCTGCGCCAGCGCGATATCCGTTCGGCGCACCCGGTCTTCGACCTGTGGGTCGGCGTCTATGGGTGCACCGTCCAGCGACAGCACAAAGCCGCTGGCATTCGACACCGGTCCGGTTTCGGGTTCGGTATTGGGCAGCACGGGCGCGCGGTTGAAGCCGCCTGCGTCCGGCGTAGCACAGCCTCCGATCAGTCGCCCATCGCTGTCGGCGACACAGGATTGCGCCAGCGCGGGGCCGCTGGCCATCGACGCCACAAGGGCGAGGACCGAAACGCCGCCACTCAACATACGAATTGAAGTCATCTCACGCGGCTCCTTACTGTAACTGCTTGATCGTGGTTTCAACGATCAGCCTGTAGCGCCCGATCTTGCGCCAACGCTCCGCGATGACATCTTCCACTGCCTTGATGCGGGCCTGTGCCGTGCGCATGTCTTCGCCATTCGAAAAGTAACTGATCCGCACGACCGTCGGCGTGTCCGCGACCTGACGCAGCAGCTGTGCAAGCCCTTGGTCAAGCCGATCCACGGGAATGTTCTGTGCAAAGGCAGCCGCCGTAAGATCCACGTCAAGCACCCGGCCAAGAGTGGCGCCAAAGTTCATTTCCGTGGCGATACCGGCGGTCAGACGCATTGTGCGCGGGTTTTCGGTGGTGATGCGGTAGCCTGTCGGCAGCGACTTTGGATCCAGCTTGAGGGTAAAGTTCGTGCCGATCGGTCCAGCCAGTTCGGCGCAAGGCACCGAATAGCGGCCAAATTCATCCGTCGTGATCTGGGTGCCAGTTGCGGTCAGCAGTCGCACGCCCGGCAATCCCGGCTCGCCATCTGGAACCGGACGCGCCGCACCAGCCGACCCCAGCTTGCCGTCGAAGATGTTTTGGTTGCTGACGGCGCGGTTGCTTAGGCTACGTGTGGGTGCGGAATCCTGATAGCCGTTGAAATTGCGGTCGTCGAACACCTTGCCGATCACATCCGAACAGTCAAACACCGCCTCTGGCAGGCGTTCGACCGTCGCGGACGCTTCGGCCAGAACAGCGCGCGACACGGGGTCGATCGCCTGAACAGTGTTAGTCAGATCGCCAAAGGGAGCCGATGGCAGAACTGTAGCAAACAGACGGATGTCGACACTGACACCTGTTGCAACAAAGACGTTTGAAATCGTGATGGTCCGTCCCTGCACGACCGGAATGACCGGCGCACCGTTCAGCGTGGCCGTTCCGGTGATGAACGCCAGACCGACAGGTAGGTTGTCGACGATTTCCACCGCGGGAACCGGCCCTGTGCCGGTGTTCGTCAACGTGATCCTATAGGGAACCGCATCGCCCAGAATCACTGTGTCGCGCGTGCTTGTCTTGGTCAGTACAAGGTTGGAGACGCCGCCCGCCGCAGTTAGCCCGTTCTGGTTGGCCAACGTGGTGTTCGGCCCGAAATTGAGCGCAGCGATGGAATCCAGTACCGCCCCGCTTACGGGATCAAGAAACGCGAGCGAAAAATTCGCTCCAACAGGAAAGCCCGCGATGCTAAAGAACCCGTTGGCGTCCGTCACGGCCGTGCCAACGATCTGTCCTGCAGCATTGAGCAGGTTGACCGTCACGCCAGGTACCAGATCGTCAATTCCAGACTCGAAATCGTCGTTCCGATTGTTGTCAACGAAGAAGGTTCCGCTGACGGCCGCACCCGACGGTATGATTGAAAGCTGCGTCACTGTAGGATCGTCGGTCGGATCGCCATTCGTGTTGCCGTTCGCATCCAGCGTTTCCGTTGTCGCGGCGTTTGGCACGGGCGATAGGTCGCTGGCCGTGCCGGTGTCGGACACATCCGTAATTGTGAACGGAGTGCCGGTTGTCAGGTCGATGATGGGCGCGCCCGACGCATTGGTCAGCGTACCGGACGCCGTGGCTGTGTTTTCGATTAATCCGGCCGTGAAATCATCGAACGTGATCTCATAGTCAAAGCTCAGCGTTATGGTTTCGTTGACGCGCAGCAAGGGGATCGTGCCGATGGGGCCGCCCAGAACGGGATCATTCACCACCACGTTGCCCAGCGGGAAATTCCCTGTGTTCGTGACCGCAAAGCTGTAGGTCAACAGATCGCCAAAGGCACCCGTTACAGCGTCATTGTTGGTGTCGGCAACATTTACCGCAGATTTCACCAACTCAACGCCCGCTACGGGGTTGAGCGGAACGGTGATGACCGTCGGATCATTCGTGGGGTCCGCATCCGTGCCACCGACACCGTTTGGCGTTTCGGTGCCTGCGGGATTCGTCACAGCGGATCCATCAGCATTGTTGCCCGTGTCGGACACGTCACTGATCACCACAGGATCACCTGCCGGGCCAAAGAAAGGGTTGCCATTTTCATCCACCGCCGCACCGGAGGCAGTGGCCGTATTTTCAACGAAACCAGTCGTGATGTCGCCGGGCGTAACCATATAGGTCGCGCGGAAAGTCAGCGTATCGCTTTGCCCAACGGCCAGAGAGACGATCGGCCCGCCGGTGACCGTCGCAAGCGCGTCATCGACAGTCACGCTGGCCAGATCGACGGAGCCCGTGTTGGTCACCGCAAAGGCGTAGGTGATGATGTCATCCGGTCCCCCGATCAGGCCGTCACCGTTGGTATCGGCTACGTCGAAGACTGATTTGACAAGTGTGATCTGCGGCATGGGTATACGCAGCACAGTCGGGTCATTGCCTGCATCACTGTCTGTCCCGCCCGCCCCGTCGGGTGTCTCGATCGCTCCGGGGGCCGTCACGCTGACCGGGTTCCCGGCTGCGTCCAGATCGGGTGCCGTGCCGCTGTCAGATGTGTCTGTCGCACTCAACTGAACGCCGGTAGCCGGATCAAGGATCGGTGCGCCAAGCGAGTTGACGGCAAGGCCCGTGGCCTGCGCTGTGTTCTCGACAAAGCCTGCCGTGACATCGCCAGGCTGGATCACATAGCTGCCGGTCAGGGCCGTCGCGTTTACCTCGAGCACCTCAAGGATGGCAGTCGTACCAGTGACGCTCAGCAGCGGATCGGTGACCGTAATATCCGCCAAACGCAGGTTGCCGGTGTTCGTCACACTGAATACGTAATCAATCGTGTCGCCCGCATCGGTGATGCCGTTCCCGTTGCCATCGCTCACGGCTGTGATCGACTTTGTCAGGGCTAAACCGGGGTTTGGATTTGCAGGAACGGACAGCACGGTAGGATCATTCCTTGGATTACCGTCAACGGCCCCAAGGCCGTCGGGGCTTTCGATTTCACCGGGGTTCTGAATGGCCTGTGCATCCGGATCGGTGCCGGTGTCGGACACTGCGACTGGAATTTGCCCGTTCGCGGCTTCCGCCTCAGCGGTAGCGGAGTTTTCGATGAACCCGCGGGTGATATCATTGGGCCCCACAATCAGTTCACCACGGAACGTCGTTTCGTCAGCCTGACCTGCAAGCAGCGTAATTGGCCCACCCGTGACATTAAACAACGGGTCGTCGATGTCGATATCGTCCAGCGTCAAGTTGCCGGTATTGATGACGGTAAAACCGTAAAAGACCGTGTCGCCTTCGCCACCGAACAGACCGTCTCCATTCGAGTCGGGCGCGCTGAGCACCACCTTGATCAAATCCAGCGACGCGACCTGATCCAGTGAAACGACGGTTGGATCAGCCGGGTCGCCATTGTCCAGCGCGTTTGCGGGATCCGCCGGATCGTCAGAGGCGTCCATCACAGGCGTGCCGGTGACGTTGTCGCCCGTGGCAAACGCCTGATTGGTCACGCCACCGGAGTCGATATCCAGCTGCGTCAGACGATAGGTTGCCTGAAACAGGATGGTGTCACTACCCGGCGCCAAGTCGAACGCATCCAGATCGAAATCAAGGTCGGCACCGCCGCTCACGTAGACTGGTGTCGGCAACACGCCGGTTCCGCTGAAATCAGCCGCGCTTTCGTTCACTGCAACGTCGAACAGCTGCACGTTGCCGGTATTGCTGACCACATAAGAATAAACGATGGCATCGCCCGTTTGCGGTGGGGATTGCAGACCCGAGACATCAGCACTTTTTTCAACCGAGATTGCAGGCAGGGGGTTATACGTCACCGTGATGGTCGCAGGATTGGACTCAAAGCCATCATCGTCCAAAACGGTATAGTTGATCGGATCGGGATTACCCTCGAACCCCGCCTCGGGAGTAAAGGTCACGTTGCCTGCCGGGTCCACGGCCCATATGCCCTGTCCGTCGATAGTCACCGATATTACATCTCCCTCGGCATCCGTCAGGGTTGTCGAACCGGCGGGGGCGATAAAGCTGATGCGGTCCGGTTGTACGGTGCCATCGTCGGTATCATTTCCGGCGATATTCGGAACGCTCGCAACCTCGACCGGCGTAAAGCCAGACGCGCTGTCGAAGTTGGCAACGGGAGGCTTCGGCAAGACGAGGACTGTCGGATCATTTGCCCCGTTGGTATCCGCCGGATCCGCGATTTGTGGCACGGTCCCATCGGCAAATTCCAGATCTGGGGTCGAGCCGGTATCGCTGTCATCGCTTGCGGAATCGGCTGCGAAAGCCTGCCCCGTCCCCGGGTTGATCAGAGGAATTGTCGGATCAGGCTGTCCATTCGCGCCTGTCGCGACCGGTTGCGCGGTCACAATGGCGGTGTTCGTGATCGACCCTGTCGCCAAATCGCCTGCCGTAATCACAAGCCTTGCAGTCGCCGCCAGAACAGGACCCTCGCCAATGGCCAGATCGCCGTCAAAACCCGACACGGGCACAGCCGCCAAGCCAGGAATGCCGGTATCCGACACCACAACCTGCCCCAGTGCCGCACGCCCGGTGTTCTCAACAGTAAAGGTATAGTTGACCGTATCACCTGCGTCCCCGAAGGCACCGCTGTTGTTGGTATCCTCAACCGACGCCACCGATTTGACAAGTTCGATAGTCGAGTTGCGCGGTGGCGTTCTCACGGGAGACGCCGGCGCATCCAGATCGATGGGAATGTTGAAATCGTCCAAGACACTGACCTCAGCGACGTTGATGAAGCTGAGTTCCATATCACTGTCATTGGTAAAGAGGCGAATGGTGAAATCGACAAAAATTTCGTCCCCCGGACTGAGGGTCGCCGTTGATGGTTGCGCCAGTATTTCCAGATCGGCCCCGCCATCGAAATTCGGGTTCGTCGCAATCGGCGCGATAGCCGGACCGACGTCCGTCACGATCGTCGCAAAATCGTCCACAGCGATGATACCACCGGTGGCTGTCGCCGTCGTGGAAGGGATAAACACATCGACAGGCGTCGAAAAGATTGTGTCGACCGCGTCGGAAACTGACAAATTGTCCAGGTCCTGTCCACCTGTGTTGCGCAGAGTTACGCGATAGGTGATATCCGTTGTCCCGTCGGCGTTCTCGACTTCAGAAACTGTGGATTTCTCGACTTCAAGGGCGGGCGCCAGAATTTCGCCGCAGATCGCGATCACCGCACCACGGCCGCCCAGCGTATCAGGCCGCGGCCCCGTGACACCGTGCAAAAAGGTTCCCTGCTCAAATGAACTATAGTTGAACGTGGCGCTGAAGGACGCAACGTCTTGAGTGTTCGGAACATTAGTGAAGTTCGGGGGTGTTTGGCCTGCAGGATTCGGTGTCGCTAGGAATGTGGCGAAGTTGTTCGGGCCACCCCCGTTCTGAAATGGCAGCGCTGAGGTATTCGATAGGTTTATACTGCTGGGAAGGCTTGGGCCTGACAAGAGATATCCGCCAGCGTCAGAAAAGTTCTGATTGGAGTTTGAGTCGATATCTTGAAGGGAGATCCTTGCGTTCATGAGGTTGACTGGCTCACCCGAAGCAATCGAGTTCGTCAGGGTACCACCGACAAAAACAAGAATTCTATATGTCATGTACGGATCGTCGGGCGGCGCGATGCCGCGCAGCTCCAACTCGCCCGAACCACTATTCAAGCGTGCGCTGCCTCCCGGCCCCGTCACGATATCCAAAATTTGGTAGACGACGTCCACGGTCGCATTGGCGTTGTAATCTGCTATAATCGCGTTTCGGTAGACGACAAGATCGCCGGGAGATAGATCTGGATTGCCACCGCCCTGCACATTTCCTGCAGCATCGAACAATTCAATGCTTGTGGCGTTCTGGGCAATATTGCCCGGTGTGCACATGCCTTGTGCAAAAGCGGAAACAGGCGCCAACACGCCGACCAGAAACCAAAGCGCAAAGCGGCGCAAACGCGTGCGAGGCACCTCGCGGTGCTTACCTGTCCGACCCACCGTTTCGCCCGCCGAATCCTGCGGCTTCGCTGTGTACTGCATCATCTCAACCCAAGCCTTTTCCTTGCCCGCAAGGCATCTTGGACACCCCTTTTGTAGCGACAGACCGCGACTGCTATATTGGTCACGACCTACGACCCACTGCCCAAATTGTTACGCGCTCCGTTCGGCACCTGACGCCTGTCTTCCCCGCTGCAGGTTTGGACCCCGCAGCATCGCGCTCATGGATGCCAGCCCTTCCGGCTTTCGCCAGCACGCCCGAAGCTGCTGCTGGTAAATTCACATACATGGCGTTGAATTTCGCGGGGAATTTCACAGGTAGAACCGCACGAGGTGCGGCACAGTGGACGCGCTCCTCAACCAAAACCATTACCAACACATCGCCTCCACGTCACGCTGACCCTCGTCAGACAGCTACTTTCGATCTTGCCACTTAAATAGCCATCAAAAAGTCGAGATGTTGAATAAGCTGATCCTGCAAGCGTGCAGATACACGTGTTTAAATCAATTTGGCGTGAAATCACGATGCGGCATGGAAAACGGCGCAATTTGTGGCCCCCACGCCACAATAGAAGCGCGAAGCGACGTGACATTCATGCAGGCAGATAGTCGAGCAAACGGCGGGCACGCCGTTGGCGACTTCAGCTCAAAACTGGTTCATGAGATCCCGGTCTGGTTGTTTGATAAGTGGCAACATCCCTAAATTCTGCCGAGTGACATGGTTCAGTCTGACCCCAACAGCTTGCGTGAACGAAAGCGCGCACAAGCTGCACGCAAAACGCTGCAAGAGGTAGGCTGGCTCGTTCAACTAGATGCTGACACCGAGATACGGGGACGCGCACGAAAAGTGGCCCATAGGATCGCTAAACAGACAGTCTTACGGATCAGCAGATTCGCAAGATTAGCAACATGAGGCGGCAGGATTGCATTTTCGCACCCGCCGTCCGGCCTGTTCTGGACAGCGAGTTCGTAAGGAAACCCTTAACGTGGTTCGTTTTGGTTGATGATCCGTTAGCGGCAGCGACCATCTGAAGTCGTAAATGCCGTGGCGTGAGGGACTCAGGTTAGGCGTCGAATTTCATGACCGTATGTTCCACCTGTGTGGCGCGCCGGACGAAATCAAGTTGTAAACCATTGATTTTAAATTAAATGGCGGAGACGAAGGGATTCGAACCCTCGAACGCTTGCACGTTACTCCCTTAGCAGGGGAGCGCCTTCGACCACTCGGCCACGTCTCCGTTGACCCGTTTAGCGACGTGGTTGTGGGAGGGCAAGTGGTTTTACTGGGATAATTTGTTGTGCAAGTACGGCATATCTTTTGGTTGGGATGTGGGTCGCGCGTATGGGTGCAACGGGCAGGAAAACCTTGGCCTAGGACGTCTTGAAACGGATGAGGAAGGGAGCCGGAGCCCCCTTCCCTTTTTGATCAGAACGAAAATGCGTCGAATCCAAGGTCGCCCTGCGCAAACTGTAACGTGCCGAAATCAAAGCCTGTGCTTGCAAAGGCGTCGCTCACAGATTGAGTGCCGTTGGCAGCACTTCCAAACAAATCTACGTTGCCAATCATCTCGAGGATATCGACCGACACCCCGTTCTGAGTGCTTGCGCTGGCTTGGACCACACCGCTACTCACCGAAGACCCGCTGGTCATGGTAAAATCCGCATTACGGTTAAAGATGAAGCTGTCGGACCCAAAGAAATCAATCATCGAGAAGCCTGTAGGGTCTGCAGTCTCAACCGTCTGCACGGCAGGTTCAGCAGTATCGGCCACATTGGCACCACCGGACTGCGTATCAGTAACAGTTTCCATATCGACAGTTGCGGTGCCTGTACCGGTAAACGTGCCTTCACCCTCGATCTCGGTGGTGGGGCCATCTATCG
>JBATTJ010000143.1:0-109233 GCA_049670485.1 Sulfitobacter sp. | reverse complement strand
GTCCATCAGGGTAGTTGATCCGCGAAACTGTGCGTGTCGCAAGGAAAAAGCCAAGGGTAAGGGGCCCCAAACGCCCCAAAAACATGATCACGATAATGATCAAACGGCCCATAGTATCAAGCTCTCCGGTAGCCCCTTGCGACAGACCAACCGTGCCAAACGCCGAGGTCACCTCGAACAATAAATCCAGAAAATCACCGCGCCACGTCAGCGACATCACAAAAAGACCCGTCAGAACCAGAAACAAACTCAAAACTGTGAGGGCCAGCGCCTTGCTAATCTCCGAAAGGCCAAGGCTTCGACCAAAGATATGCAAACGCTCCTGCCGACGAAAGAACGCAAGCGTTGCCAGCACGAGAACAATAAGCGTCGTCACCTTGATCCCGCCAGCGGTCGAGGCAGGACCGCCACCTACCAGCATAAGGGTGACCGTCATCAACGCCGTGCTGTCATATACCGCCGCATAATCAAGTGTGTTGAACCCCGCAGTACGCGGGGTGACAGCCTGAAACCAGCTGGCCAAGATTTTTGCACCAAAGCTGTCCAGTCCACCCAATGTCGCAGGATTGCGCCACTCCATCAGACCAAACATCAGCCATGCCCACAGGATCAACACCAGCGTCCCGACAAGCATCAGCTTGCTGTGCAGGCTCAGCCCTCGCCATCCCCGTTTACGATTGATATCCGCCAATACGACAAATCCAATGCCGCCTATGATGAAAAGGGCGGTAATCGACACGTTCACCACCGGATCGGCCACATATCCGCTCAGACTGTCAGGAAATAAAGAAAAGCCTGCGTTGTTAAATGCCGATATCGCATGGAACAAGGCCTGCCAGAATCCGGCACTCCACCCTAACTCTGGCACAAACACAGTCATAAGCGCCGCCGTGCCCAGCGCCTCTGCTGCGAAGGCCACCATGATCACAACCCGCACCAACGCCGCCAGATCGCTGAGCGAAGTCTGACCCATCTCGTCGCGCAGAACCATTCTCTGCGGCATCCCGATGCGCATTCCAAGCATTGACAGCAACAGTGCGGCGAAGGTCATCAGACCAAGACCGCCCACCTGAATGAGCAAAGCAATGATGATCTGGCCAATCAGCGTGAAGTCGGTGCCGGTATCGACGACAACTAATCCCGTAACCGTCACCGCAGAAGCGGAAGTAAATAATGTGTCGCTAAATGTGACTCCACCATTGTTGCTGAATGGCATCCGTAGCAAAAGCGCGCCAAATACGATGAATCCTGCATAAATCGCAGCCAAAACTGCGGGCGGGCTCACCCGCTTGCTTGCCAGCGACAGGTGCACAACGCGCCTTTTAGGCATCAAAGGCTACCGGCGAATTTACGCAAATCTTCCCGACTGCCCAACAATAGCATCAGGTCACCTTCCTCCATTTCGCAATCTGTACCATCGTGACCCTGAAAATCCTTACCCCTCAGCAAACCGATGCATTTGAGATTGAACTTATTGCCATGAGGTAGCTCGGTCAGTTTTTTGCCCTGAAGGCTTTCTGGCACCAGAAAATTGACCACATGCTGCCCGTTTCCGAGGCTGAAATAGTCACGCACCAACGGGTTGTGCAGCATTTGCGCGACATGCTGGCCAACCTCCTTCTCAGGATGGATGACACGGTCCACTCCAAGGCGAGAGAGGATACGGTGGTGGTTTTTTGATGCAGCCTTAACCCAGATTTTCTTGACGCCCAAAGTCTTGAGCGTAATCGTCGCAAGGATGCTCGCCTCGATGTTATCGGCGATCGCTACGACACCAACGTCACACATCTCTATGCCGGATTCGCGCAGGGCAGTATCCTCACGCGCGTCCAGTATCAGAACGCGGTCAAGGTCATCCGCAATCGCGGCAACAACACGTTCATCCATATCAATGCCAGTCACATGATGACCAAAACGGACCAGATCACGCGCAATCGTACTGCCAAAGGTGCCAAGGCCCACAACAACAAAAGTTTGATTTTCTATGGGCAAAACATGCCTCCAGCAAATAGCTGCAATTGCAGGCTAACGCCTTGAACCCTCAATAGGTTCAATTTGATGCGATACCTGTCTCAGATGCGATTTGGCGGCGTGATTTGCGCGCGCGCTCAGTCTCAGACTTGAGCTGACCACATGCGGCCATAATGTCCTCACCACGCGGTTTGCGCACGGGAGAAGCATACCCTGCCTTATGCACGATATCGGAAAACGCGCGGATGCGGTTGTTGCTTGAGCGTTTGTAGGGTGCGCCGGGCCATTCGTTGAAGGGGATCAGGTTGATCTTGGCGGGAATACCTTCGATCAACTTCATCAGACGGTGCGCGTCTTCATCGCTGTCATTGACGCCATGCAGCATTACATATTCAAACGTGATCCGCTCGGAGTTCGACACCTTCGGATATTCCCGCAGCGCATTCAGCAGAGCCTCGATATTCCATTTTTTATTGATCGGAACCAGCGTATCACGCACCTCATCTGTAGTGGCGTGGAAAGACACGGCAAGCATGCAACCGATCTCACTTGCGGTCCGTGCAATCTCTGGCACGACACCGGATGTGCTCAATGTGATGCGGCGACGGCTCAGCTGTATGCCTTCGGGGTCCATGGCGATCTTCATCGCGTCGCGCACATTTTCAAAATTATACAGCGGCTCACCCATACCCATCAAAACGATGTTACTGAGCAGGCGCGCATCATAGGTACGCGTGCCACTTTTGGGCCATTCATCCAGATCGTCACGTGCAATCATCACCTGACCGATAATCTCACCCGCAGTGAGATTGCGCACCAGTTTTTGCGTACCTGTATGACAGAATGAACAAGTAAGCGTGCATCCAACCTGAGAGCTGACACACAGCGTGCCACGATCCGATTCAGGAATGTAGACAACCTCGACCTCATGACCACCTGCGATACGCACCAGATATTTGCGCGTGCCATCCTCGCTCACCTGCTTGGTCACGACCTCCGGCACCTCAACCACGAAATGCGCGGCCAGTTGGGCGCGGAAATCCTTGCTCAGGTTCGTCATTGCGTCGAAGTCACGCACACCCCAATTGTAAATCCACTGCCAGATCTGCCCAACACGCATCTTTGCCTGCTTGCCCGGCGTACCAATGGCGATCAGCGCATCACGCATCGCATCGCGAGTCATACCCACAAGGTTGGCAGGCCCGTCGGGCAGCTTGCGCGGCATGGTGTGGACATCTTGGGTGATCGGAGCAGACATGTAACGATTCCTATGGATTGCTGAGCTGTATATAGGAGCTAAGTCCCAAAAATGAAAACAGCCCCGCCCCAAGGGAGCAGAGCCGCATCAAATATTACTGAAAAATCAGCCGCCGCAGCGCGTAGCAGCATCCTCAACCGCAGCTGTGAAGCCTAATAAAGAAAACGTATCTTCAGTTTGCGTGCCACGACCGGAACGCCCAGTCAACTTTGCATCTGAGCCACGTTTCATCGCGGTAATGATCTGCGCGTCATCTGCTGTCGTGGCAGGCCACGCCCACTCCCCTTCGGTAAACAACTCGAAGGCGGTGCCAGAGATATCCAGCGTCACCGTCGATCCACTGGCAAAAGGATAACCGCCCGTGAATGCAACCTGACCACTTGCACCAGCACTTGGACGATAGAAGACCATCAAAAGCGTTTGACCGCGGTTGACCGCCACCACCCTACCATCACGGGAGTTCACCGTTTCTTTGGGCGTGGAGACACCCCAACACTCGGTCGGGTTATCCTCAACAAACACGCTCCAGTCTGTTTTCGCCGCCACGCGGTTGCTGCTCTGATCCTGTGCCCAGGCGCTCCCCGCGATCAAGGCTGCCATAAGTGCTGCACTCACACCTGTTCTCAAAAATGCCATCTGTCCAACTCTCCAGCCGTCTCGTTGCCTCAATACATATAATGCAAAACCACACAGTGACCTCTTTTAAATGGGTCATTCTATTGCAATGGTTTACACTCGTTTCGACACCAAACATCATAACGCGAAAGACGCGAGTGGTGAAACCCCGCATTGGCAGGTTTTCGCCCATAAAATACACCAAAAGGAACCAGCTATGACCGCTCCCGCCCCCTTCGCCGAAATCTGGCGCGGACCAATTCTGGAAAGTGTGCACTCCGGCCATGCAGTCATCTGCGACGATACCGGCCAAATCATGGAGGCGTGGGGCGATCCTGAGCTGGTTGTACTGCCGCGCAGTTCATCCAAAATGATACAGGCGCTGCCGCTGGTACGCTCAGGCGCTGCCGAAGCCTTTGGCCTGACAACCCGCCACCTCGCACTTGCCTGCGCATCACATGAAGGGGCGCATATTCATGTGGATGCTGTTAATGCATGGCTTGGCGACCTGGGCTTGGGTGATGACGCATTTCGCTGCGGCCCTCAAGAATCGCGTGACAGGTCCGTGATGGAAGCGCAGATTCGCGCGCACGAACAACCTTGCCGCGTGCACAACAATTGCTCTGGCAAACACGCAGGCTTTCTCACATTGGCACAACATCTGGGCGCCGGTCCGGATTATATAGAACCTGATCATCCTGTGCAAAAAGCATGCCTTGAAGCGTTCGAAGACGTAACCGGTGAGACAAGCCCCGGCTTTGGCATCGACGGATGCTCTGCTCCAAACCACGCGGCCACATTGCATGGTATCGCCCGCGCCATGGCCCATTTTGCCAATGCTCCCAACGGTAGCGCAGAAGCACGCCTGCATCAGGCAATGCGGCTTCACCCCGAGCTTGTGGCCGGCGACGGCCGCGCTTGCACCGAATTAATGCACGCCTGTGAGGGAAATGTGGCGCTCAAAACAGGGGCGGAGGGTTTCTTCATCGCAATCTTGCCAGAGCGCGGGATCGGCATCGCCCTAAAAGCGGCGTGCGGTACGACCCGCGCTGCCGAGGCCGCGATTGCGGCACTCTTGGTGCGTTTGGGTGTGCTTGACCCGAAACACCCTGCAACATTAAAGCGGATCAACACACCCATTACCAACTGGGACGGCCTACAGACCGGCATTCTCAAACCTGCCACAGGTCTCGTGTAACACGAATTTCGTTTATTTTTTCTGGCATTAAATACTCCGGGGGACTCACTGGCCAGCGGCCAGTGAGGGGGGCAGGCCCCCTACCCCCTCTCAAATGCATCCCGATCATAGCCCTGCACATACAAAAGTGCGGTCAGATCGCAAAAGTTGATCCGCACACTGCATTGCGCGGCCACAACAGGTTTGGCATGCAACGCAACTCCCATACCTGCGCGGGTCAGCATTCCCAGATCATTCGCCCCGTCACCAACAGCAATCACATCGGCTTCCGAAAACCTCAGCCTCGCTGTTATCTGTTCAAGCGCGTCAACCTTGGCCTGCTTTCCCAAAATTGGCATGCCGACCTCCCCCGTCAACACACCACCCTCAGCCAACAACGTATTTGCACGGTTTTCATCAAAGCCGAGCTGCCCTGCCACTTGCGCGGTAAAAGCCGTGAACCCACCAGAGACAAGTGCGGCATACGCGCCATGTGCCTTCATCGTCGCAAGCAGCGTCTTGCCGCCCGGCATCATCGTAATCCGCTCGGCAAGCACCTTGTCGATCACCGCCACTGGCAACCCCTTGAGAAGACCGACGCGTTCTTTCAAAGCTGCATCAAAATCCAGCTCACCGTTCATGGCGCGGGCCGTGATCTGTTTGACATATGCGCCTACGCCTGCTTCATCGGCTAATTCGTCAATGCATTCTTGCTGGATCATCGTGCTGTCCATATCGGCCAGCAACATCTTCTTACGCCTGCCTTCCGTCGGCACCACCACCAGATCGACGTCCATCGCCTGACAGCTTTCCCAAACCTGCTCGAAATTGGCGGGCAAAGTTTCCAGCGCGAACTCTACCGCCTCATCCGGACTGAGCCAAATGGCATCGCCGCCGCCCCAAGCGTTGCGCAGCGATTCTACCAACGCCGGATCTAAAGTGCGCGCACCGGGCGCCGTAAGCAGGACAGCAGTATACATATCAAAGTTTCCGATCCGCGTCAGAGACGTCGCAAAAAGCCTATGGGGCGGCGGTTTAGCGTCAAATCTTAGCTTGTGCCAGTCCGCATTGGTCCATAGACGCATCGGTGGGACACCCTTCCCCAACGAAGGGCGATTATCTGAGAGGATAGCTAATGGCTATTGAACAACAGGCGTCGCGCGTTAATGCGCGCAAACCAACCCTGCGGCCGACCAATCCGCGATTTTCATCTGGCCCTTGCGCCAAACCCCCCACATTCGATCTGGCAAAACTGTCCGGCGCGCCCTTGGGCCGCAGCCACCGTGCCGCACCCGGTAAGGCAAAGCTGCTTGAAGCGATTGAGACCACGCGCGAGGTTCTCGGCGTCCCTGTGGATTACAAGATCGGCATCGTGCCTGCCTCGGACACCGGCGCCTACGAAATGGCGATGTGGAACCTGCTTGGGGAGCGTCATGTCGAGATGCTCGCATGGGAAAGTTTTGGCTCAGGATGGGTCACAGATGCGCTCAAACAACTCAAGATCGACGCCACAGAGAAAACGGCCCCCTATGGTGAGATCGTCGAACTGGCGGGTGTGAACTTCGACAACGATGTGTGTTTTACCTACAACGGCACTACATCGGGCGTGCGCGTTCCAGCCTCCTTTGATATTCCCGCGGATCGCGCAGGCCTGACGCTGTGCGATGCGACATCCGCCGCCTTTGCGATGGACCTGCCGTGGGACCGTTTGGACGTGACTACCTTCAGCTGGCAAAAAGTACTGGGTGGTGAGGCCGCACATGGCATGATCATCCTTAGCCCCCGTGCGGTTGCCCGCCTCGAAAGCTATACGCCTGCGTGGCCTCTGCCCAAGATTTTTCGCCTCACTGAAGGCGGCAAGTTGATCGAGGGTATTTTCAAAGGTGAGACGATCAACACGCCTTCCATGATGTGTGTCGAAGACTACCTGCTCGCCCTCGAATGGGCGATTTCCGTCGGTGGCCTCACAGGTATGATTGCGCGCGCCGATGCGAACACCGCAGCAATTAACGCCTTTGTAGAGACGCATGACTGGATTGATTTTCTCGCTGTTGATCCCGAAACGCGTTCCAACACGTCTGTATGTCTCAAGTTTACAGATGACCGCATCACCGATGGCGCGGCCTTTGCAAAAGCAGTGGCGAAGCGGCTCGCGGATGAGGATGTCGCCCTTGATATCGGCGGCTACCGCGATGCGCCTGCGGGCCTTCGGATATGGTGTGGTGCCACGGTCGAGACGTCAGACATTCAAGCGATGCTGCCGTGGCTCAACTATGCGTTCAACGCCGAAATCAACGCCTGATTAAAACGCGGGCATCGCCCCACTCTCCCCTTTTTCTATCATCAAAGGACCACACGCATGGCCCCCAAAGTACTCATTTCCGACAGCCTCAGCGACGCAGCCGTCCAGATCTTCAAAGACCGCGGCATCGAGGTGGATTTTCAACCGCAGCTTGGCAAAGACAAGAACGCCCTACTCGCCGTGATTGGTAACTACGACGGCCTCGCAATCCGGTCGGCCACTAAAGTGACTGAGAAGATTCTGGCAGCCGCGCCCAACCTCAAAGTCATTGGCCGCGCGGGTATCGGGACGGATAACATCGACAAGGATGCCGCCTCCAAACAAGGCGTGATCGTCATGAACACGCCGTTCGGCAATATGATTACCACGGCCGAACACGCAATTGCGATGATGTTTGCAGTGGCGCGCCAAATCCCTGAGGCATCCGCCTCCACCCATGATGGCAAATGGGAGAAGTCGAAATTTATGGGCGTGGAGCTGACCGGTAAAACGCTGGGCGTAATCGGTGCAGGCAACATCGGGGGTATCGTGTGCGACCGTGCGCGCGGGCTCAAGATGAAGGTTGTCGCCTATGACCCCTTCCTTGGAGAAGAGAAAGCCGCCAAAATGGGCGTGGAAAAGGTCGAGCTGGAAGAGCTGCTCAGCCGTGCCGACTTTATCACGCTGCACGTGCCCTTTACCGATCAAACGGCCAATATCCTCAGCCGTGAGAACCTAGAGAAAACCAAAAAGGGCGTGCGCATCATCAACTGCGCACGCGGTGGCTTGGTGGATGAAGAAGCACTCGCTGATCTGCTGAAATCCGGTCATGTCGCCGGTGCCGCCTTCGACGTGTTCAAGGTGGAACCCGCAACTGAAAACCCGCTTTTCAACCTGCCGAATGTCGTGTGTACGCCGCACCTTGGTGCCGCCACAACGGAAGCGCAGGAAAACGTCGCCCTTCAGGTCGCGGACCAAATGGCCGACTATCTTCTGACAGGTGCCGTGAGCAACGCGCTCAACATGCCGTCTGTTACCGCCGAAGAGGCGCAGGTCATGGGCCCATGGCTCAAATTGTCGGGGCATCTGGGTGCGTTCATCGGCCAACTTACGGATGAGCCGATCAAGGCAATCAACATCCTGTATGACGGCACAGTCTCTGAGATGAACCTGGATGCGCTGAACTGCGGTGTAGTCGCGGGCATCATGAAGCGGGCCAATCCGGACGTGAACATGGTTTCCGCACCTGTGGTCGCAAAAGAAAAAGGCATCCAGATTTCCACCACAAATCAGGATAAATCAGGCGCGTTCGACGGCTATATCAAAGTGACCGTGGTCACAGACAAACGCGAACGCTCAATCGCGGGCACGGTGTTTTCTGACGGTAAGCCACGGTTCATCCAGATCAAAGGCATCCAGATTGACGCCGAAGTGGGCCGTCACATGGTCTATACCACCAATGAAGACGTGCCGGGCATCATCGGCGCGTTGGGTCAGACCATGGGCGAAAACGGCGTGAACATCGCGAACTTTACGCTGGGTCGCGCCGCCGTGAAGGGTGAGGCAATTGCACTCCTTTATGTCGATGCGCCTGTCCCCGCGCCAGTGGTGAAAAAGCTGCATGACACGGGCCTGTTCAACCAGATCAAACTGCTCGAATTCGACATCGCGTAGCGCGGTCCATAGAATGATATCGAGGCGCGGCTCCACGCGGTCCGCGCCTTTTTTTATGGGAGATAGCATGACCAAACTGATCTACGCCATTGGTGATATCCACGGCCAGCATGACGAGTTGCTGCGGGTTCTGGGTCTAATTGAACAGGACAACGGCGCGGATGCGGAGGTCGTATTTATCGGGGACTACACGGATCGCGGTCCGGCATCTGCTGCGGTTCTTGATACGCTGATCGACGGTGTTGATGCAGGCAAACCATGGCGCTGCTTGATGGGCAATCACGACCGTATGTTCAGCTGGTTCATGCGTGACTATCCGCTGCATGACGCGCATCTGCCTGTTTATCTGTATTGGTTGCATGCGCGATTGGGCGGAGACAAAACGCTTGCCTCATACGGGGTGGAGATTGCGGAGACGGACCGACAGATGGTCGTTCATGCCCGCGCGCAAGCTGCGGTGCCACGCGCACATGTTGAATTCCTACGCACTCTGCCGACACACTATGCAACGGATGATCTGTTTTTCGCGCATGCGGGTATACGCCCCGGCGTGCCGTTAGATGAACAGACCGATCATGATCTTTTGTGGATACGTAAGGAGTTTCATGCGGACATAGGCGATCATGGCAAGTTGGTTGTACACGGCCATACGCCTGTGGAGCTTGCCACGCATTACGGTAATCGCATCAATATCGACACCGGTGCAGGTTATGGCAAACCGCTGACCGCAGTTGTATTCGAGGGGCGAAGCTGCTGGCAGCTTACGGATCAGGGACGCGTACCAATGGTGCCC
Source organism: Sulfitobacter sp. (assembly GCA_049670485.1). Classification (GTDB taxonomy): domain Bacteria; phylum Pseudomonadota; class Alphaproteobacteria; order Rhodobacterales; family Rhodobacteraceae; genus Sulfitobacter. Next base: position 99,464 of record JBATTJ010000143.1, on the reverse strand, counting down.
GAGGGCGCGAACGCCAGCTAAGCCAAACAAGTGCCCAGAAGAGCATCCCCTGCCCATGTTCAGAAAGCGTCGCCATACCTGTGAAGGTGATCAGACCCAACAAGTGCTCCAACGGTGGTGGCGCACCAATCACCCATTGTTGCGGCAATCCGTCAATCAAAAAACGGTAGAGCGCATAATAGGCCTGTGGTGAGAGCCAGACAAACAGCACAAAGATAAACGCCCCTGTCGCCAGCCGGACAGCCGCACGCCGCCCCCGCATGAGCGCGGCGGACACACCAACCGTGACAAGAAACAGAAGACCCGAAAGAGCCAGCACGCCCAGCCGCCCTGTCAGGGTTAATGTGTAGAAGCTATCGTCTGTGTACATGAGATCTGTAATTTCCCAGGAGGAGCAGTCCTTAGCTTTTCGCACCAGTCCAATCCAACACAACCTTACCGGAAGAACCACCGCGCATCGCGGCAAATCCCTGCTCGAAATCATCTACGTCAAACCGGTGGGTAATCACCCCTGATACATCCAGACCATTCTCCAGCATGGCAATCATCTTGTACCACGTCTCGAATATCTCGCGGCCATAGACGCCTTTGACGGTAATCGCCTTGAACACGATCCGGCTCCAGTCCACGGGGCTTTTTCCTGGTGGTATGCCCAGCATTGCAATGCGTCCACCCATGGTCATCGCCTCGACCATCTGGTCAAGCGCGCGTTGGTTGCCCGACATCTCGAGGCCAACATCGAACCCCTGCTTCATCTTGAGCCGTGCAACCACATCGCGCAGGTCGGTATCGCGCACATCGACCGGCACAACATCGGCGACTTTCTCAGCCAGCGCCAGACGATCAGGGTTGATATCCGTTATCACCACATGGCGCGCGCCCACGTGCCGCGCGACGGCGGCCGCCATGATGCCAATCGGCCCCGCACCGGTGATTAACACATCCTCACCGACCAGGTCAAAACTTAGGGCGGTGTGCACCGCATTGCCCAGCGGATCGAGAATAGCACCGATATCATCGTTTACCTCATCAGGAAGGGGCACGACGTTGAACGCTGGCAGGCGCAGGTATTCCGCAAACGCGCCTTGTTCATTTACGCCAATACCACGTGTGGCCGGATCGAGGTGGAATTTACCCGCCCTGCTTTGCCGTGAAGTCTTACCGATGAGATGTCCCTCACCCGAGCATCGCTGACCCAACTCGAGACCTTCGACATTACGACCAATCTCGACAATTTCGCCCGCAAATTCATGTCCCGTGATCATCGGGACCGGGATGGTCCTTGCGGCCCATTCGTCCCAGTTCCAGATGTGCACATCCGTGCCGCAAATGCCGGTTTTATTAATCTTGATCAGCACGTCATCGGGACCGATTTCAGGCACAGGTGCCATAGTAGCCCAAAGCCCTTCACAGGCATGGAGTTTCGACAATGCTTTCATCTGATTGCTCATTTCAACACTCCGCATGCTTTGCCCGTGACCTCGAAAGCTGCCAAAGCACGGTCAAGCTCCGCTCTGGTCAGGGTGGCATTCATTTGCGTTCGGATACGGGCCTGACCGCGCGGGACCACCGGAAAGAAAAAGCCCGAAACATACACACCTTCTTCGAACAGGGCGGCCGCCATATCCTGCGCCAGCTGCGCCTCCCCTAGCATGACAGGCACAATCGGATGCTCACCCGGTAGCAGATCAAAGCCCAACTTCGCCAGACCGCCGCGCCAATAGGCGGTATTTTCAAAAAGCTGCGCCCGCAGATCATCACCCTGTGTCACCAATTCCAACGCCTTGATCCCCGCAGCGACAATAGCGGGGGGCAACGAATTGCTAAATAAATAGGGCCGGGCGCGTTGGCGCAGCAGGTCGATTACAGGCTGCGGTCCGGCGATATAGCCACCAATTGCACCGCCTAACGCTTTGCCCAATGTACCAGTCAGAATGTCGACATCGACACCGGCATGGGCGGGTGTGCCAGCCCCCTGCGGCCCCATAAAGCCGGTGGCATGACAATCATCAACCATCACCATGGCATCATATTTCAGGGCCAGTTCGGTAATTTCACCAAGCTTGGCCAGATAACCATCCATGCTGAACACCCCGTCGGTCGCGATCAGGATGAACCGCGCGCCATCTGCGCGCGCTTGGGTCAACTGGGCCTCAAGATCGGCCATATCGCTGTTGGCATAGCGGTAACGTTTGGCCTTACACAAGCGGATGCCGTCGATGATGCTGGCATGGTTGAGCGCATCAGAAATTATTGCATCTTCAGGCCCCAAAAGCGGCTCGAACAAACCACCGTTTGCATCAAAACAAGCGGCAAACAAGATCGAGTCGTCCTTGCCCAAAAATGTAGCAAGCTTTTGCTCAAGCTCGCGATGGATGTCTTGGGTGCCGCAGATGAACCGGACCGAGGCCATGCCAAACCCTTGCGTGTCCATCGCATGCTTGGCGGCAGCGATCAGGTCCGGATGATTCGCCAAACCCAGATAATTGTTCGCGCACAGATTGATCACGTCGCGCCCGCTTACGTAAACTTGACCACTTTGCGGTGAGGTCATCAACCGCTCGCGCTTCATCATTCCGTCAGCGTCTATCTGGCCTAGGGTTTTGGTGACGTGCTCGAGAAAAAGGACTGTCATCTGGGTTCTCCTGTGTTGGGTCATACTTAATACAAAGGGTATGCCTCTGAAACAGAGGAATCCGGTAGCTGCTATGACGGCATGTTGTGGCTGACAAAAGCGATGGCCGTTCCTAAAGTCATACAACACACATCGGGAGAGAGCATATGTCAGACGACATCGTCATTCTAAGCGGCGCGCGGACGGCCATTGGCACATTTGGCGGCGCATTGGCAGGCACACCTGCGACAGATTTGGGGGCCACGGTAGCAAAGGCGGCGTTGGCCCGCGCAGGCGTTGAGGGCGCCCAGATCGGGCATGTCGTTTTTGGCAATGTCATCAATACAGGGCCGCGCGATTTGTACCTCAGCCGTGTCGCCGCGATGGAGGCAGGTGTGCCCGATGCCGTACCTGCGATGAATGTGAACCGATTGTGTGGGTCGGGCGTGCAGGCGATTATCTCATCGGTACAGTCACTCATGTTGGGGGATGCGGATTTTGCGCTCGCCGGTGGTGCGGAGAGTATGAGCCGCGCGCCCTATATCCTGCCCGCCGCAAGGTGGGGGCAGAAGATGGGTGACGTTGCCACCCTTGATATGCTGTTGGGCACTTTGAATTGCCCTTTTGGCACCGGACATATGGGTGTAACCGCCGAGAATGTTGCAAGTGAGCATGATATCAGCCGCGCGGAACAAGACAGCTTTGCGATGCTATCCCAAGAGCGTGCAGCCGCCGCGATAGAGGCCGGTTATTTCGCCGAACAGATCGTGCCCGTTGAGGTCCGAAAGGGACGCGAGATGGTTTCCTTTGATCGCGATGAACATCCCAAGGCCACAACGCTTGAAAAGTTAGCCGGATTGCGACCGGTGTTTCGTAAAGATGGCACCGTCACGGCTGGCAATGCGTCTGGCATCAACGATGGTGCCGCCGCATTGGTACTGGCCCGCGCAGACGCGGCACGCGCCAGTCGGCTTCGCCCCTTGGCGCGGATCATCGGCTATGCCCATGCCGGAGTGCGACCCGATGTGATGGGAATAGGACCTATTCCGGCAGTGCGTAAGCTGTTCGAGAAAACCGGGCTGTCTGCTGGTGATTTTGACGTGATCGAGAGCAATGAGGCGTTCGCCGCCCAAGCGTTGGCTGTGAGCAAGGCGCTTGGTTTTGACCCTGCTCGGGTAAATCCGAATGGTGGTGCAATTGCGCTGGGCCATCCTGTCGGAGCGACAGGTGCTATTATCACGGTCAAAGCACTCTATGAACTGGAGCGGATACAGGGCAAACGCGCCTTGATCACCATGTGTATCGGGGGCGGTCAGGGCATTGCGCTTGCGATCGAGCGGTTGTGAAAGAGAGACCCAAAGAGGAGGCATTGAGCCTCCTCTTTGGGTCAGAGTATTTTTAGCCAGAAAAAATAGGGATTAACCCAGCGCGTCAAAGAGTCCGATGAGCATAGTGGCGCCAGCCGCTCCAAGTATTACTGCAAGAATGATGTAGCGTTTAAAGGGTTTGCGCGCAGGCGGCAGTGCGTCGGCTTGGCGGATCAGGGCAGCTTCGACCAAGGCGGGCAGGCGCGGACCGAAACGTGACAACACCCGCGCGGTTTTCGTCAGATCATTTATTATAGCCTTTGGTCCGATTGATTTGGTGATGTAGTCCGTGACAACAGGGGCCGCGACCTGCCAGATGTTCATCTGCGGATTAAGCGATCGTGCAACACCTTCCACAACCACCATGGTGCGTTGGAGTAAAATTAGCTCGGTCCGTGTTTCCATGCCAAAGCGTTCGGTCACCTCAAAAAGGTAAGCCAATAGACGCGCCATCGAAATGCGGTCAGCGTCCATGCCGAAAATGGGCTCTCCGACAGCGCGCAAGGCGCGGGCGAATTCGTCGACGTCTTTGTCAGCAGGGACATAGCCCGCTTCAAAGTGAACCTCCGCCACGCGTCTGTAGTCTTTTCGGATGAAACCATAGAGGATTTCCGCATAAACGCGGCGTGTGTATTCGTCGATGTGGCCCATGATGCCAAAATCAAACGCAATAATATTGCCATTCGCAGCAACCTTGAGATTGCCCTGATGCATGTCGCCGTGGAAGTATCCGTCGCGCAGGGCGTGTTGCAGGAACAGGCCCAAAATACGCTCTGACAGTTCAACACGGTCAACGCCGGTGGCATCAATGGCCGCGTTGTCGCCCATGGGCACGCCTTCGGCCCAGCCAAGTGTCATGACACGGCGGGCGGAGTAGTCCCATTTGATCTCGGGCAGTTCAAACCCTGCATCGTCTTTTGTATTGGCGGCATATTCCGACGCGGCTGAGGATTCGAGGCGTAGATCAAGCTCACCGCGCACCACACCGTCGAAATGCTCAATCACGTCCATGGGACGCAGACGGCGAGAACCGGGCGAAAAAATCTCGACCATGCGGGCGGCGAGATAGAAGGCATCAACGTCTTTGCGAAACGCTTTTTCGATGCCCGGGCGCAGCACTTTCACCGCAACATCTTCGCCAGTACTGTTCAGCCGGGCTTTGTGGACCTGCGCAATAGAGGCTGCGGCGACAGGCTCACTAAATTCCGAGAACATTGTCTCAATCGGTTGGCCAAGTTCCTTTTCAACCTCAGCTTTTGCGACGGCCACTGGAAACGGGGGCAATTGATCCTGCAAAACACGCAATTGCAGGGCCATCTCCTCTCCTACGACATCAGGTCGTGTCGATAAAATTTGGCCAAACTTGATGTAGGCGGGCCCGAGGGCTGTTAGTGCGCGGGTGGCAGGCTGAAGCGCAGGGTCGCCTTTGTAACCGAACGGCTTGAACGGAATTGCGAGCGCGCGCGCCACCAGCCGAACTGCTTTGGGTGCCTCAAAAGCGTCCAGCACGAAATTCATCGCACCCGTACGCTCCAACGTGGCACCTGTGCGGATCAAGCGCCAAATATTGTGCGGCCCGCGCATTTAGATTTTCCAACCCGAATGAAGGGCTGCGATTCCCATGGTCAGGTTGCGATACTTTGCCTGCTCGAAGCCGGCACTGCGCACCATGCCCAGAAAAGTCTCCTGATCGGGAAAGTTGCGTATCGATTCAACGAGGTACTGATAGCTGTCGCGGTCATTTGCGATCAACTGACCCATCCGGGGGATGACATTGAAACTATAGAGGTCATAGGCCTTCTGCATGGCCGGGCTCGGCAACTGGCTGAACTCCAGCACCATCAGACGACCACCGGGCTTGAGAACGCGGTACGCCTCATTGAGCGCTTCTTGGGGGCGGGTCACGTTCCGGATGCCAAAAGAAATGGTGTAGACATCGAAAGTGCTGTCCTCAAAAGGCAGGCTCATGGCATCGCCAACAACCCAATCAAGGCTGTCTTGCATCGCCTCGGCCTCGGCGCGCTTGCGGCCCTCGATCAGCATCCCCTCCGTCAGGTCACACACAGTGGCATGACCGGAGCCTGCACGCTTGAGGAATTTAAACGAGACGTCGCCCGTGCCGCCAGCCACATCGAGCAGCTTCTGACCCGCGCGCGGAGCCAGCCAATCCATCATCGCTTCTTTCCAGACGCGGTGGATGCCCATGCTCATCACATCGTTCATTATGTCGTATTTATTGGCTACATCCGAGAAAAGGTCGCGCACCTTACCCGCCTTTTCGTCTTCACGAATCGTCTGGGCGCCGAAATGGGTGGTTTTGTCGGTCATGGCACTTGGTCCTAAACTTGTCATGGCGTGGATATAGTTTCACAACGGCAGATACAAACCGCCAATTGCCGCAGGAGCCACAATGCCCGAATTACCCGAAGTCGAAACGGTGCGCCGCGGGCTGTCTCCTGTGATGGAGGGTGCCGTGATTGCCCATGCGGACGTGAACCGGCCTGACCTGCGCTGGCCCTTTCCCGAGCGTATGGCAGAGCGGCTGACAGGTAAGCGGGTGATCCAGCTAAGGCGGCGGTCGAAATATGTATTGGCGGATTTGGACAGTGGGGAGACGTTGCTTGTTCATCTGGGCATGTCGGGACGGATGCTTATATCCGGTGATCCGCTAGGCAATTTTGTTCACGAACACCCTGCCGCGCAAAAACATGACCATGTGGTGTTTCATATGGAAAATGGCGCGCGCATCACGTTCAATGATCCGCGCCGTTTCGGTGCGATGGACCTAATAGAGACCGCGCGCGAGGCAGAGCACAAGCTTTTGGCAGTTTTGGGGCCGGAGCCGTTGGGCAATGATTTTCACGAAGCGATTCTGGTGCAGGCCTTCAAAGGGCGCAACACACCCGTGAAATCGGCCCTACTGGACCAGCGTATCGTCGCAGGATTGGGCAACATATATGTCTGCGAGACGCTTTTTCGGGCAGGGATCAGTCCCACACGCAAAGCCGGGCGCATCTCAGCGGTGCGGGTTGCCGCCCTTGTTCCGATCATCCGCGACGTCTTGGCCGAGGCCATTGAGGCAGGCGGATCAAGCCTGCGCGATTTCCGCCAAGCCGATGGAGAACTCGGGTATTTTCAACATTCCTTTGACGTCTATGGACGGGAAGGGGAGCCGTGCAAAACCCAAGGCTGCGCAGCGACAATCACCCGTGTGGTGCAATCGGGTCGCTCGTCATTCTATTGTCCGGTTTGCCAAAGATAGCTTGAACCGTGCCACGCCCGTGATATGCAATCACGTCTGTGCAACTGCAAAGGGCCCCTCATATGGCTTATGAAACGATCATGATGGACGTCGACAATCACGTGGCGACAATCACACTGAACCGGCCTGACGCATTGAACGCACTCAATGATCAACTCATGAGCGAATTGGCCGATTGCCTGAAAGGCTGTCAGGACAACGAAAAGGTACGCTGTATCATCATTGCAGGCTCCGACAAGGCGTTCGCCGCTGGTGCCGATATTGCGATGATGAAAGACAAATCGTTCGTTGATGCATTTTCAGGCGATCTGTTCACCCCCGAGACTGACCAAATCATGCGCGTCCGCAAACCGATCATCGCAGCAGTTAGTGGCTATGCGCTGGGCGGTGGGTGCGAGCTGGCGATGATGTGTGATTTCATCATTTGTTCGGAGACGGCGAAATTTGGCCAGCCCGAGATCAATCTGGGCGTCGTCGCGGGCATTGGCGGCACACAGCGGCTCACGCGCATCGTCGGCAAATCCAAAGCGATGGATATGAACCTCACAGGTCGCTTTATGGACGCGAAAGAGGCCGAGATGTCGGGCCTCGTTTCCCGCGTGGTTCCGGTTAAAAAGCTGATGGAAGAAGTGCAGGGTGCCGCCCACAAGATCGCGGAGAAATCCATGGTATCCGTGATGGTCGTCAAGGAAGCTGTGAACCGCGCTTATGAAGTACCCTTGCGCGAAGGCTTGTTGTTTGAGCGGCGCATGTTCCACGCGCTGTTTGCAACCGAGGATCAAGCTGAAGGCATGGGTGCGTTTTTGGAGAAGCGCGAAGCGCAGTTCCGAGACAAATAAATGTGCCGCCAAAGTTGACGTATATAGGCGATTTAGCACCAATGCGGCCTTTGAGCACCAGAAGGCACAGTTTTTATGCCCGCATTGCCCTAAAAACGGGCATTCCGCCCCAGTTTGAGTTGACGTCAGCGACCTCTTGCCCCCACTAGGTATTGTTACCAGCGAAATGTCGCTGATTTCAAAATACTGATCACAACATTTAGTGGGGGCTGGATGCACAATGAAAATTTTAAGAGCTAATCTACCTTGGTTGGTCGCTGCGGCGGCCACTTTGGTTTGTATCGTCGTTTTGCTGGCGTCGGGCCTTTGGGACCGGACCGCAAAGGACAGCAACGTATTCAGCGATACGACCGCATCCGCGCCCGTTGATCGGCTTGCAGCGTTTCAAGCAGCGGATCAAGCCGCAACAATTCCGGCACAGAATACGGAGCCAGCAGAGATTGATGGTCAGCAGATCGTTCAAGCACTCGTCCGCGCCACAGCGACGTCAGATGTAGCAGAAGTAACGCGGAACGAGCCGATTGCCTTGTTGGAAGCCTCAACCGATGTCGCACCTTTGGCAGAGCCGGTTGCGCAAACCACGTCAGAGAGTTCGTTTGACGCGGCCAGCTTTTTTGCGAACGCACAGGCCAATCTTGCTGCGGACGATTCATGTGGCGAAGATCTGAAATCGCTGGTTCGCGATACGAAGATCTATTTCCCATCTGGTGGTCTGACCGCAGAGGCATCCGGCCTGATCAAAGCACGGGTAATTGGCCAGCTTGCCGGGACTTGCGCCGGCTATACACTTCAGGTGGTCGGTCACTCCGACCCATCAGGTAATCCTGCCGTGAACCTTAATCTAAGCAAGAAACGCGCTGAGGCGGTGATCGGAATGCTGTCTGCTGGCGGCATTAACACAACAGGTTTCGAGGCCGTCGGGCTGGGGGATGCAGAGCCATCAAACGTCACAGGCCCGAACAGCGCCGCGTTCTATGACCGCCGCGTCGAGTTCGCCGTGGTCAAGAACACACGAACAGCGAGCCTTGTTGCCCAACCACTTGCTCGCGCGCAGCAATGGACACCCCAAGTGCCCGAATGCGCCCGCGCGCTTGAGAGCAAAGTTGCGCAGACCCGTCTGTTCTACGGACCGCGTGCCATTACCGTGACGCCCAGCGAGCTTGAGGTTGTTTATGAGTTGGCAGATGCCGTTGCACAATGCAAAGGCGCACGTCTGCGTGTCGTGGGCCAACACTCTGACCAGCTTGGCGCACGCGAAAGCGTGGAAACCGGCAGGTTGCGGGCGCTTGTTTTGATGAGTTCACTGGTCGCTGCCGGCTATGAGAGCGAGGAAATCCTCATTGGCGCACCTTCCTATTCGGTTGCGGTCGCTGGCCAGCCGAGCCTGCCCAACAGCCGCGTTGATTTTCAAATCATCTCTGACTGATCATCAGCCATTATGGCAATCGCCACGAGAGACATAAGGGAGGGGCATATGTCCCCTCCCTTTTTATACGCCAGACATCCTGATCGCAGATCACCGTGACCCAAAGCAACCTTTACAACCTGTCGCAAATCCAGCTATAGCCGCTGCAATACATGCGCGTGCAGCCCGCTCTGGCTAGAATCACCTATCGGTGTCCTCCCCTGTGGGAGCGAGTGTACGCATTTACACAAGAGATACAGATAGGACGATCCTAATGGCCAATACACCCCAAGCGAAGAAACGCGCACGCCAGAACGAAAAGCGTTTTGCGATCAACAAAGCACGTCGTTCACGCATCCGGACATTCATTCGCAAAGTCGAAGAAGCCATCGAATCCGGTGTGAAAGACGATGCTGTCGCCGCCCTCAAAGCAGCACAGCCCGAACTGATGCGCGGCGTCACAAAAGGCGTCTACCACAAGAATACCGCGTCACGGAAAATGTCGCGTCTGGCCGCACGGGTCAAATCAATCGCCTGAGAATCGGGCAACATGGTTTTTATGCAGGCGTCCCATTCGGGGCGCCTGTGTTGTTTTCAGGCCCCTTTCACAGGCCCGTGAGATTCTTTTCTCACAAAGTCAGAGTCAACAAATAAGTTCTGTTGAACCGAACGGCTGCAACTTGCTACCTAGTGTAAGCGATTCACTTCGCGGGGGGACAGACCCGACAATCCGGTACCATTTTGCTAGAGGTGGTTCAGGGATTTAAGGGTCTCTTCAGACGGCTATTTGAGGCCGGTTTGTTAGAGTTGCGGATGCTGCTGCCAGCACATTTGCCTGTCACATAAGACGACCGATGCCATTCGGTTTTTGCACGACGCATGATGCCGTCTTGCTACCGCATGGCATTATACGAAACAGTCCTACGGACAGGGCCGGTACCCAGTGGGCACCGGGACGGCCTGATTTTGTCTGCAGTATTGTTCAAAAGAATGGCGCGGAATGGCGCAAATGATGGTGGTAGGTAAAGATATGACGCGGGACGATTGGGGCAACGTAAAACAACGACTTCTGAAAACAGTTGGACAAAATAACTTTACGACATGGATTGATCCTTTGGCGCTTGGCGCTGTGAGCGACGGTATTGCAACCGTTCATGTGCCCACCACTTTCTTCGGAAACTACGTGAGCCAGAACTTCGCTGATCTTGTTCTGCACGAGATGAAGGCGTTTGACGGCACACTCTCGCGCCTTAATTTTGAGGTTGTCCAGAAATCACAAAAGCCGGTGACACGACGCACGGATGCAGTTGCCGCAGGCCAACCATCCGCAGCCCGCACATCCAATGTATCCAAAACCTATACCGCACCGCTGGAAAAACGCTTTTCCTTCGATACGTTTGTCGTCGGCAAACCCAATGAGCTGGCCCATGCTGCTGCGCGCCGCGTTGCCGAAGGCGGTCCGGTCACCTTCAATCCACTCTTCCTTTATGGTGGTGTTGGTCTGGGCAAAACCCACCTGATGCATGCCATCGCGCAAGAACTGTCGGTCCGCAAACCCGAGTTGAATGTGCTCTACCTCTCGGCGGAGCAGTTCATGTACCGCTTTGTCCAAGCGTTGCGCGACCGCAAGATGATGGACTTCAAAGAGATCTTTCGCACTGTCGACGTGTTAATGGTCGACGATGTACAGTTCATCGCAGGAAAAGACAGCACACAAGAAGAGTTCTTTCACACGTTCAACGCGTTGGTAGATCAGAACAAGCAGATCATCATTTCCGCCGACCGCGCGCCGCAAGACATCAAGGACCTCGAGGACCGCGTGAAATCACGGCTGCAATGCGGTCTGGTGGTTGATCTACATCCCACCGACTATGAATTACGCCTTGGCATCCTGCAAACGAAGGTCGATGTGCACCGCGCATCCTATCCCGAGCTTGAGATGGAGGATGGTATACTCGAATTCCTCGCGCACCGCATTTCAACGAATGTGCGCGTGCTTGAAGGGGCGCTTACACGGCTCTTCGCCTTCGCCTCGCTTGTCGGACGCAAGATCGACATGGAACTGACCCAAGACTGTCTGGCCGACGTGCTGCGCGCCTCGGAGCGCAAAGTCACCGTTGAGGAGATTCAGCGCAAAGTCTCGGATCATTATAATATTCGACTGTCCGACATGATCGGTCCCAAGCGTTTGCGCAGCTTTGCGCGGCCACGTCAGGTCGCGATGTACCTAAGCAAACATATGACCAGCCGGTCGTTGCCCGAAATTGGCCGCCGGTTTGGTGGGCGTGATCACACGACGGTCATGCACGGCGTCAAACGCATCGAAGAGCTGAAAGTGTCTGACGGTCAAATCGCCGAAGATCTCGAGCTTTTACGCCGCGCGCTGGAAGCCTGAGCACTGACAGATGCAGTGATGCCACAGGGCAGCTCTTGACGGGGCTGCCTTTTGGGTTTCAGGTCGCTTATAGTCTTGTGATTGAGGGCAAAGCGGGTACCTTGCCCATCCCGACCCTGTACAGTGGAGATAGCAAATGAAATTTAGCATCGAACGCGCCGCGTTGCTCAAAGCCGTCTCTCAGGCACAATCCGTGGTCGAGCGTCGCAACACGATCCCGATCCTCGCCAATGTGCTGATCGAGGCAGAGGGTAGCGAAGTCTCCTTCCGTGCGACTGATCTGGATATCGAAGTCGTGGATAAAGCCCCCGCTCAAGTAGAGCGCGCAGGCGCGACAACCGTGGCTGCAACAACCCTGCACGAGATCGTCCGCAAGCTGCCCGATGGCGCACTTGTCTCGCTCACGGCTGATACTGCTGCGGGGCGTTTGACAGTTGAGGCAGGTCGCTCGAACTTCTCGCTCGCGACGTTGCCAAAAGAAGATTTCCCGGTAATGGCATCATCCGAGTATGCCTCCAACTTTTCGGCCAACGCCGCCGTTCTGCGCCGTTTGTTCGACAAGTCTAAATTTGCGATCTCGACCGAAGAGACGCGCTATTATCTCAACGGCGTGTATATGCACATCGCAGATGGTGATGGCGGAAAAAAACTACGCTGTGTGGCGACCGACGGTCACCGCCTTGCCCGCATTGACGCAGAAATGCCCGAAGCCGCAGCGGATATGCCCGGTGTGATTGTACCTCGCAAAACTGTCGGTGAATTACGCAAGCTGCTCGAAGACGATGACATGAAAATCGCCGTATCCGTATCCGAGACAAAAGTCCGCTTTGCTACACCGCAGATCACGCTGACATCCAAAGTGATTGACGGCACTTTCCCCGATTACACCCGCGTGATCCCGCAGGGAAACACCCGCAAGCTTGAGGTAGACGCCGCTGATTTTGCACGCGCCGTGGACCGTGTGGCCACTGTAAGCTCCGAGCGGTCGCGCGCGGTGAAGCTACAACTTGATGAAGACCGCCTGATCTTGTCGGTGAACGCTCCTGACAGTGGTGCCGCCGAAGAGGAGCTCGCCGTGGCTTATAGCGACGAGCGGTTGGAGATCGGCTTCAACGCCAAATATCTGTTGGAGATTGCCTCACAGGTGGATCGCGAGAATGCGGTGTTTATGTTCAATTCCTCGGGTGATCCAACACTTATGCAAGAAGGTGGCGACACCTCTGCCATATATGTCGTCATGCCGATGCGTGTGTAACGGGCCACTGACCTCCTACAACACGCAGCCTTGCTGAGATGGCGGGTCTGTTTCTCTCTTCTGTTACCCTGTCACATTTCCGGTCGCACAAGCGCGCCGTGATCGAGGTTGATGCACGCCCCGTTGCGATCCATGGGAACAATGGCGCGGGCAAAACCAACATTCTCGAGGCGGTCTCGCTCCTTTCTCCGGGTCGCGGCCTACGCCGTGCCAGTGCGGAAGATATGACGCGCCGACCCGAAGCGTTAGGTTGGAAAATAAGTGCTCTTTTGCACGGCCCTCTGGGCGTGAACGAGATCGAGGTCACTTCCGAAAAAGGGGCCGCGCGCCAAGTGCGGATTGATGGCAAGCCTACTCCACAAACCGCATTGGGGCGGATCGCGCGCGTGCTTTGGCTCATCCCCTCCATGGATCGTTTGTGGATCGAGGGGGCGGATGGGCGGCGGCGTTTTCTGGACCGCATGACGCTCAGCTTTTTGCCTGACCATGCCGAGATTTCACTGTCATATGAAAAGGCCATGCGGGAGCGGAACCGGCTGCTTAAGGATATGGTGCGTGAGCCGTCATGGTATGCCGCACTTGAGGCGCGCATGGCGGAAACTGGCGTGGCGATTCATCACAACCGGTTGCACGCCCTAAATGCCCTGTCCAAGGCGCAGGAAGCGGCCGAGACCGCTTTTCCGACGGCCACACTCAGCCTTGAATGCGGCATGCCTGACGATGTTGAGACCATGCGCGTGGCTCTCGCTGACAACCGCATGCGTGATCTGGCGGCGGGCCGGACTTTGATCGGGCCACACCGAGCGGACCTTTTCGGTACTTATGCGGCCAAAGGAGTTGCCGCGCGTGATTGCTCCACCGGAGAGCAGAAGGCGCTTTTGGTCTCCCTCATCCTTGCCAACGCCCGCGCGCTGGCCGCCGACTTTGGCGCACCGCCACTTTTATTGCTTGATGAAGTCGCAGCGCATCTGGATGCAGGCCGCCGCGCAGCGCTCTATGACGAGATTTCAGCACTGGGCGCACAGGCGTGGATGACAGGTACCGAAGACGGGCTTTTCGAGGCGATGGGTGATCGCGCGCAAACGCTTTTAGTGGCAGAAACAGACGGGCTGTCGGGCGTTTCCGTGACGCCCTAGGCAATGCAGGGCCAAGACACAAAATCTTGTGTCATTCGCGTGACAATCCGCCCTGTAAACGGTATATTTTGGGGATTGAATAACAGGATCAGATCAATGTCCGAGACAGAGCAAGCCCCCGAAGAATACGGCGCGAATTCCATCAAGGTTCTCAAAGGCTTGGAGGCTGTGCGCAAGCGTCCGGGGATGTATATCGGTGATACCGACGATGGCTCTGGCCTGCACCACATGGTGTACGAGGTCGTGGACAACGGCATTGACGAAGCACTAGCCGGTCATGCGGACCATGTTGCCGTCACGATCCATGACGACAGCTCCATTTCTGTCTCCGACAACGGACGCGGCGTGCCGGTCGGTATGCATGACGGTGAGGGGGTTTCGGCTGCAGAAGTGATCATGACGCAGCTGCACGCAGGCGGCAAATTCGACAGCAATTCCTACAAAGTTTCCGGCGGTCTGCACGGCGTTGGTGTGTCGGTTGTAAACGCGCTCAGCGATTGGCTTGAGCTGCGCGTCTGGCGTGACGGGTTCGAGCATATCGCGCGCTTCGAGGGAGGCTTTACCACCAAGCATCTCGAAACATTGGGCGCGACAGACCGGACCGGCACCGAGGTGCGTTTCCTTGCCTCGCTCGAGACGTTCTCCAACCTGGAATATTCGTTTGAGACCTTGGAAAAGCGCTTGAGAGAACTCGCTTTCCTCAATTCGGGTGTGAAGATTATCTTGCGCGACGAGCGGCCCACCGAGGCGCTTGAGACCGTGCTGTATTACGATGGCGGCGTGAAGGAATTCGTCAAATACCTTGATCGCAACAAATCATCGATCCTGCCGGAGCCGATCTTCATCACTGGCGAAAAGGACGATATCGGCGTCGAAGTCGCGATGTGGTGGAACGACAGCTATCACGAGAACGTCCTGCCCTTCACTAACAACATTCCGCAGCGCGATGGCGGCACGCATATGGCGGGTTTTCGCGGAGCGTTGACGCGGACGATCAACAACTATGCTCAAAGCAGCGGCATCGCGAAAAAGGAAAAAGTGACCTTTACGGGCGACGATGCGCGTGAGGGTCTGACATGTGTGCTGAGCGTCAAAGTACCCGATCCAAAATTCTCATCCCAGACGAAAGACAAGCTTGTGTCCTCCGAAGTACGTCCTGCAGTCGAGGGACTTGTGAACGAAAAGCTGGCCGAATGGTTTGAGGAAAATCCACAGATCGCAAAAATCGTTGTTGGCAAGATCATTGAGGCCGCTCATGCCCGTGAGGCCGCACGCAAGGCCCGTGATCTGACGCGGCGCAAAACGGCGATGGATGTGAACTTCCTTGCAGGCAAACTCAAAGATTGCTCGGAAAAAGACCCGTCCAAAACTGAAGTTTTCCTGGTGGAAGGGGACTCTGCGGGCGGTTCAGCCCAGACAGGCCGTGACCGTCAGACCCAAGCAATCCTGCCGCTCAAAGGTAAGATTCTGAACGTGGAACGGGCGCGGTTTGACCGCATGCTTGGCTCTCAGGAGATTGGCAACCTTGTCATGGCTTTGGGCACTGGCATTGGCCGTGATGAGTTCAACATAGCCAAACTGCGCTATCATAAAATCGTCATCATGACCGATGCGGACGTAGACGGGGCGCACATCCGGACGCTGCTGCTCACATTCTTCTATCGCCAGATGCCGCAGCTTATTGAAAACGGTCACCTATATATCGCACAGCCGCCGCTTTACAAAGTGTCGCGCGGCAAGTCCGAGGTTTATCTCAAGGACCAAGGTGCGATGGAGGAATACCTGATCCAGCAGGGCATCGACGGTGCAATGTTGCGTCAGGGCAATGGCGAAGAAATCAGCGGACAAGACCTTGCCCGTGTGGTCGAGCACGCCCGCCAGATGCGCCGCGTACTGGAAGCTTTCCCGACCCATTATCCGCGCCACATCCTTGAGCAAGCCGCGATTTCCGGTGCCTTTGTGCCCGGTGCGGTGGACAAAGACCTGCAAGGTGTCGCTGACAAAGTGGCCAAACGGCTCGACCTGATCGCGCTGGAATATGAACGTGGTTGGCAGGGTCGGATCACACAGGATCATGGTATCAAACTGGCACGCATCCTGCGCGGTGTGGAAGAAGTGCGCACACTGGACGGCAAGATGTTGCGTGGAGGCGAAGCACGCAAATCCGGCACCTTCACAGAACACTTGCAGGATGTGTACAACCTACCCGCGACGCTGGTGCGCAAGGATCGCAGCCAGCTTATCAACGGTCCGATGGACCTGCTCAACGCGGTTCTGACCGAAGGTGAAAAAGGCCTGTCGCTCCAGCGGTATAAAGGTCTGGGAGAGATGAACCCCGACCAGCTTTGGGAAACCACCCTCGACCCCGATGCGCGCACGCTGTTGCAGGTGCGGGTGGAGGATATGGCCGAAGCCGATGATCTGTTTACCAAACTGATGGGCGATGTGGTTGAACCGCGTCGCGAGTTCATCCAGCAGAACGCGCTCAATGTCGAAAACCTCGACTTCTAAGCCAATCGGCCATCCGTGATGTAACGGGTGGCCTCAGGCCTGCATCTTGCGCAAGCGCAGAGAATTGCTCAAAACGAACAGCGATGACAGTCCCATCGCGCCCGCCGCAAGACCCGGTGACAGCAAGATCCCAAACAGCGGATAGAGTACACCCGCAGCCACAGGGATTAGCGCCACGTTATAGCCAAAGGCCCAGACAAGGTTTTGACGGATGTTGCGCATCGTCTTTCTGGACACGGTCAAACCGGTCGCCACACCGCCCAAATCACCACCCATCAGAACCACATCCGCCGCATCCATGGCAACATCTGTGCCTGTCCCGACTGCGATGCCAATGTCAGCGTGTGCAAGCGCAGGCGCGTCATTAATACCGTCGCCCACAAAGGCAATCACATCACCATCGCGGCGCAAGCTGTCCAACGCGGCAATCTTTCCCTCAGGCAGGACATCAGACACGACCTCATTGATCCCGAGTATCTCAGCGAGGTGATGCACCGCACCGGCACTATCGCCACTTATCAGCGCGACACGTACACCACGCGATTTGAGCCTCTCAACCGCCTCTTTCGCACCTGCCTTCACACGGTCAGCAACAACAAACATGCCAAGCGGCGCATCATCGCAGGTTGCGAAGAAAACCGTCTGACCTTTTGCTTCCGCCGTGTGCTTGCCTGCGTCGAACTGCAAAAGGTCCACACCATGACTTTCCAGCCATGCGTGCTTTCCGACTTTGATCTGCGCACCTTCAACGAGACCGCTCACGCCGCGTCCGGGGGCCGCTTCGGTCTGGGTCGCATTGGGAAGCATGGTTCCCTGCGCCGCTTCGACAATGGCCTTTGCAGCAGGGTGTTGGGAAGATCCCTCAATCGCCGCCACGAGTTGCAGCGCACGGTCTTTGTCTTCACCTTGCGCAGGGTGGACAGCGATCAACTCGGGCCGCCCTTCGGTCAGTGTTCCAGTCTTGTCGAAGGCAATCAATGTGGCACTTTGCAGGTGCTGTAGCGCAGTACCGGTCCGAAACAGAACGCCCAACTCTGCCGCCCTACCCGTACCGATCATGATCGACGTAGGCGTAGCCAACCCCATTGCACAGGGGCACGCAATGATGAGAACAGACACGCCCACCACAAGCATGAAAGGCAGCCGCGGCTCTGGCCCAAAGAAGCCCCAAACCAGCATTGTGAGCGCCGCAATAACAAGGACCGCGGGTACAAAGCGGAGCGTGATCTGATCCACCAGCGCCTGAATGGGCAGGCGGGCACCTTGCGCTGTTTCAACAAGGCGGATGATCTGGGCCAGTTTACTGTCGTTGCCCGTCGCAGTGGCACGACAAATCAGAGTACCGTCGGTGTTCACGGTACCACCGGCCACAGCGTCCCCTACCGTTTTGGAAACCGGCATCGGCTCACCAGTGAGCATGCTTTGATCCACATCACTGTGCCCCTCGATGACATCGGCATCGGCGGCGATACGCTCCCCCGCCCGCACCATAAAGGTTTGGCCAGTGCTCAGTTCGACCAAGGGGCGTTCCTGCCATTCTCCGTCTACTTCGACGCGGACCATATCAGGTCGCAGCCCGATCAGGCGTTCGATCGCAGCACCAGTGCGCGTTTTTGCGCGCGCTTCGAGCCAGCGACCAAGAAGGATCAACACAATGATCACACAGGCGGATTCGAAATAAACCGCGCGCGATTGTTCGGGCAGCAACTCCGGCGCGGCAAGCACAAAGGCGGAATAGGCGTAGGCAGCACCTGTGCCCAGCGCAACAAGGCTGTTCATATCTGGCGCGCCACGGAATAGCGCAGGAATGCCACGCCGGAAAAACCGGGAGCCTGGCCCGATCATCAATATGGCGGTCAAAACCGACTGGATCTGCCAGGACGTCTCAATTCCGATTGTGTTGTGAATGCCTGCATGAACCGACGGGAAGGTATGACTGCCCATTTCGAGGAAGAACACCGGCAGCGCGAGGAGTGCCGCGATGATTGTCACACGGCGCAAAGCAACGACATCATTTTCCTTGGCCTCACGGCGCGCGGCCGCATCTTCATCTTCCTTGAGCGCACCGGGGTAGCCTGCCTGCTCGAGTGCAGCGAACGCATCTTTGAGTGCTTTGGCAGATGTGACGGAGAACTGCGCACTTTCATCCGCAAAATTTACCGCCGCATCTTCTACACCGGCAACGCCGCTCAACGCCTTTTGCGCGCGCGCAGCACATGCCCCACAGGACATATTCTGTACACGAATTTGAAAAATATCAGACATACACGTCCCTAATCAGGACGAAACAGACAGCACAAGCTGCCTATTTTGCATCCTTTGTTTCATCACTCTGCGGCTTTGTGTCCGCCTCGATGATCTCGGCGTCTTCTACCGCATCTGCACTGTTGACGGGCGACACACCACCTGCGGCAGGCTTTTCCTCAATCGTGCCGACAATCAACGGCAGCATTTGCACACCAGCGGGCATTGCAACTTCGGACAGCGGTGGACGCTTCCACTCCAATGTATCAAAGCTCGAGCAATTTTCGCAGATCGGCTTCCAATCGTTATGGATATGTTGGCAATTGCCACAAATCCACTGTGGTCCGTGCGGCACAGCAAGCGCACGCGCAAGCCAGCCTTTAACGACGGTATCAGAAGCACCCTCGCCCCGTTCGATCGCGGCCATCAAAGTGACGGACCGTGCATCAGGATCTTTCTCAACCAGATCCCCCAAAGCACGGCGCGCGGCGGGGAAATCCTCATTCGCAATATGCAACTCTGCCAAGAGCATTTTCGTCTCAGGGTGATCCACCTTCATCTTGGTCAACGTGGTAAAGCGTTTGATGCGCGCGGCTGGCGTCTCTTGGGGCGCGATTGCGGCGAATGCAGCAGCAAGGTTTGGATGGGGCTGAACTTCCCACGCCTTTTTCAAGAGACGCATCGCATATTTTGGTTTGCCTTGATCAATGTAGCCGTGTGCAGCCATGACAGCAGCGGGTATAAGGTCAGGAGACAGGCGGTTTGCCTCAATCGCCGCTTCACGTGCATCAATCGGCTTGTCCTCGTCGAGGATATCTTTTGCCTCGGACAGTGCCAGCACCGCATCGCGGCGTTTATGTACATCACGGGGTAATTGCCCGTTGCGAAGCTTCGTGCTCAGCGTCTTGCGCGCGCCGGTCCAATCCTGCTTTTCCGCCTGCAAGCGCAAAAGCACATCACCGGTTTCCGCATGCTTGGGCTTGAGCGCAAAGGCTTTTTCTGCCAGTTGCAACGCCGTCTCGGTATCACCCGCAGCCAGCTTTTGCTTCATGATCCCGCGTACGCCAACAAAACGGGTTTGCTCGTTCTCTACCAGCTTGCGATAAGTCTCTTCCGCTTTTCGCGTGTCGCCTGACATTTCGGCGGCTTGCGCGATCAGGAGGTTCGTCAATTCAGGCTTGTTCAGGTATTTGTCGGCCTTGGTCGCTTTTGCCATCGCAATGCTACCCTCACCACTGGCCAGCGCCATCAGGCCTTCGGACAGTGCGTCGAATCCCTTACGCTCCCGATTACGGTCAAAGTGGCGCGACAATGCGGTTTCATCACCGTTGAGGAACTTCCAACATGCAATCAGTACGCCGACCACCTTGAGCAGCAGCCACACTACGAAAACCAGCAAGATCAGCAACAGCACAGATTCAAGCGGTCCCGGACTCATTTCGACACCAAAGCCGCGGATTTGCAAACCACCATCCGCTTCGAGCAGCATGCCTGCTCCCCACGCCATGGCACCTACAGCGCCAATGAAAATGAAGATTTTAATAAGGGACCAGAGCATATTGTTTTCCTTAGTCTGCCGTCAGGCGTTGTGCCAAAGCGTCGGCCGCATCACGGGCAGACATGCGGGCATCAGCCGCTGCACGCCATTCGGTGATCGCAGCCTGCGCTTCTTCGGGCAGGGTATCAAGTTCGTTTAATGTTGTGGCCAAGTCACCGCTTCTTATCTTCGCTTCGGCGCGCGACAGGACTGCATCGGGATCGGCTCCCTCACGCGGTGCCACCGAGCGTACGCCAAGCGAACGTGAGAGGAATCCACCGATCCCCTGTTCACCTTCGCCTGTACCGCTGGCTCGTGCTGCGGCAAGTGCCGAACGCGCACGATCCGGGAATTCTGCCTGCAATGCGCTCAGCGTCGAGACACCGTTTGCCGCAACTTCGCTCAGCGCTGGATCAATGGTGATATCGAGCGCTTCAAGATCAAACAGGGCATCCTCGAACGGACGGCCTGCATCAATGGCAGACACAATCTTGGAAATCGCCGCCTGCGCGCTGGCCGATCTTGCAGATTCAGCCGTCGCTTCTTCGACGCTACGTGCGTTGTTTAAAAGTGCTTCAATCTCGCCGCGCTGTGTCTCAACGGAATTCTTCAATTCATCAAGCTCAGCGGCATATGCGGCGGCTGCATCTGGGTCGACACCTTCCGGCGCTGGCGTTGCAGGCCGGTTCTCAAGCACTGTGAGGCGTTCCTCAAGCGCGGCAATCTCGGCTTCGAGCGGAGACAGGTCAACCGTTGGAGCCTCGGCTGCAGGTGCGACTGCTGGCTCCACACTCTCGAGCGCGGCGATACGCTCTTGCTGGGTGTTGAGATCACTGCGCAGCTGTGTCGTAATCCCGGCATCATCCGCGCTGAACATATCGCTTTGGGCAGCTATAAACCCGATAACACCAGCCACGATCCCACCCAAAACAAGCGGTAGAAAGCTGTTGCCTGTTTTCGTCTCAGGCACTGGTGTAGGGCGTGTATTCTCTGTGTGCGCTTTGGTTTCTTCGTCTGTTGACTTGGGCGCATCATCTGGTGTGCCCATCGAAGCGGTTTCTACAGCGGCCGGTTCAGAACTCTGGACCTTATCATCTGTCTTCTTGGAAGGACCTTTGGGAATGTCCGTCTCGACAGATACAACATCTTCGACAGTGACTTGGTCAGCACTCAGAACTTTCGCATTCGCCGCAGCATCTGAAGCATTTTGATCTTCGGCGATGACAGCATCTTCTATCTTCGGACCAACCGCTTTGCTCTTGGTTGATTTGCTGCGGGCGGGACCCGGTTTCTTCGATGATGCCACAACAGATACCTTTTCGATTCTTGCCCTCGGAACGGGAGCAGTTTTGCAACCTTATCCGGCATCCTCAACCCCCTCAAGGTAAGCTGGGCGTCAAGCAAAGGTTTTCAACTGCTTTACGCATATATCCTGCCTGTGGTGCAGGTAATATGATGAGTTCTGCTATTTTTTCCGCTCCAAACGGCCCTGCCACAGCCGCGCTGAGCGCGATAATATGGGAGTTGGACAACCTATCTGCCGCCATCCCGACCAAATGCTGCGCGGTTCGCGGTGAGAAGACAGGCA
This sequence comes from Sulfitobacter sp., assembly GCA_049670485.1. GTDB lineage: Bacteria > Pseudomonadota > Alphaproteobacteria > Rhodobacterales > Rhodobacteraceae > Sulfitobacter. The sequence goes on along the minus strand of JBATTJ010000143.1, from coordinate 77,311 downwards.
AGATACACCTGTGATCAAGCGCGCTGAGCGCGGCCTTTTCCATCGGTAAAAGCGTCTGTGCGTAGAGGGTGACATGGCGCGTGGCAATGCCCGCAGCGGTGAGCGTTTCGGCCACATCCCCCCGCGTGTGTGCCCCGCCAAAATGGATCAACGGGCCTTCTAGTGGTTTGTTGCACAGGGCAAACGTAAGCTCATTCGCGGTATCGCCGACTTGTCGTGCATCCCACCCTCGCGCGCGTGCCTGCTGGGTGGTCTGCACTCCGACGCAATAGGCTGAGCGTCCGGCACCTTCAGGCCCATGCAACACGCCGTTTGCTGACGTGAATATCACGCCGCGCGCCTGCCCAAGGGACGTATCACCGCCGGTCGCCGCAATATTCATCAAGGGGGCGATGAGCACATTGACCTGTGCCAATGCAATTGGATCGAGAGACGCGACAAAAGTCTCCGATGCCGGACGGGGGCGAGTCAACAACAGGGTGGGCAAAGTCATGACCGCGACGCTCTCAGGATTGTTAGCCGGCAGTTAGAGTGTTACCTGCGCAAGGGTCCCTTCGCAACGGAAACCACCTAATTATGACCTCTCTGACGATCCTCGGAATCGAAAGCAGTTGTGACGATACTGCAGCGGCCGTGCTGCGTGGCTGCGCAGGGGATGCGGACATCTTGGCGTCAGTTGTACTGGGTCAAACTGATCTACACGCTGATTTCGGCGGTGTCGTGCCCGAAATTGCCGCCCGTGCCCACGCAGAGAAGATTGATACCTGTATCGTTCAGGCGCTGTCACAAGCGCAGGTTGCGCTGGACGATATTGACGCCATCGCCGTTACCGCCGGTCCGGGATTGATCGGCGGCGTGGTGTCGGGCGTGATGTGCGCCAAAGGGATCGCCCTTGCGCGGGGTATCCCCCTTTTCGGCGTCAACCATCTGGCTGGTCATGCTTTGACACCGCGTCTGACGGATGCGGTGCCCTATCCCTATCTGATGCTGCTTGTGTCCGGCGGGCATTGCCAGTTTCTAATCGTGTCGGGACCAGATGCGTTTAAGCGCCTTGGCGGTACAATTGACGATGCACCGGGTGAAGCGTTTGACAAAGTTGCCCGCCTCATCGCCTTGCCCCAACCCGGCGGGCCTTCCATAGAGATGCGCGCGCATGACGGTGATGCTACCCGGTTCAATCTGCCGCGTCCCCTGCTGGGTCGGGCGGGATGCGATATGTCCTTCTCGGGTCTGAAAACAGCGGTCCTGCGGCAGCGGGATAGTCTATTGGTTAATGGCGCGCTGAAGCATCAGGATCAGGCAGATCTGGCGGCAGGTTTTCAGGCGGCGGTCGTCGACGTACTTGCGGAAAAAACGCGCCGTGCGATGGATATCTATGCGCCCCTTACGGACAACCGCACAATCTGTGTTGCGGGAGGGGTTGCAGCGAATAACGCCATTCGTTCAGGATTAGAGACTGTTGCTGCATCGTTTGACGCAAAGTTCATCGCGCCTCCCCTTGCCCTATGCACAGACAACGCCGCGATGATCGCCTATGCTGCGATTGAGCAGCGAGAGACGCGTGAAGCTGACGGCATGGACCTTTCTGCGCGTCCACGCTGGCCGTTGGATCAAACTGCCCCTGCAATGCTGGGTAGCGGTAAAAAGGGAGCAAAAGCATGAGCATCTGTGTCTTGGGAAGTGGTGCGTTCGGCACCGCGCTCGCCATCACTTTGAGTGGACAGGGGCCGGTAACACTGTGGGCCCGCGCACCCGCAGACATGCAGACCACGCGTGAGAATACCCGGCGCCTGCCCGATTGCCGCTTTCCTGATGCGCTTACGGTCACTGGTGATCTTAAAGCTGCACTGCGTGCAGAGACTGTCTTATTGGCCCTACCGCTACAAACGCTACGCGAATTTCTGCGGGATCATGTCACGCTGTTATCAGGCAAAACTTTGGTAGCCTGCTGTAAAGGGCTTGAATTGAGCACCGGCATGGGACCGGTACAGATTATCGCGGATGAAGTGCCGGATGCGCAGGGGGCAATCCTGACCGGTCCAAGCTTTGCCGCCGATATTGCGCGCGGCTTGCCGACCGCGCTTACGCTTGCCGCGTCCGATGATGCGGTAGCGCGGCGGCTTCAGGAACAGCTAACCACGCCCACACTCAGACTTTACCGCACAACTGACACCATCGGTGCAGAATTGGGCGGAGCGTTAAAGAATGTTGTCGCAATTGCATGCGGTATCGCCATAGGTGCAGGAATGGGGGAAAGCGCGCGTGCCGCCCTGATGACCCGCGGCTATGCCGAGATGCAGCGTATGGCGGCGCATCGCGGAGCAAATCCCGATACGTTGGCAGGGCTGTCCGGTTTTGGTGATCTGACCCTAACCTGCACCTCAACTGGATCGCGCAACTACCGCCTTGGTCTGACACTTGGTCGGGGCGAAGTGTTCGATGCGCAGACCACTGTTGAAGGTGCCGCGACCGCCCGTGCTGTCGCGAAGGTGGCTGCGGATGCCGCGCTTGAAATGCCGATCACAATGGCTGTTGCGGGCGTGCTTGACCACGCAATAGATGTTAAAACGGCTGTACACACTTTACTCACACGACCTTTGAAGGAAGAATAGAATGCTTGTTTGCTTGATGGCTCATGACAAAACCGGTGCACTGGCTGTGCGTATGGAAAACCGCTCCGCGCATGTGGACTACCTCAAAAGTACGGACCACGTTCATTTAGCTGGTCCACTGATCGACGCGGATGGCGGGATGTGCGGCTCTATGATCGTGCTTGATGTGCCAGACATGGCAGCGGCCGAAAACTGGGCCGCAAAAGATCCATACGCAAAAGCAGGCCTGTTCGAGAGCGTGACGCTGACAGAATGGAAAAAGGTCATCGGTTGATGGCGTATTGGCTGTTCAAAACAGAGCCGTCGGTCTGGGGCTGGGAGGATCAGCTGGCCAAAGGGGCCGAAGGCGAGGAATGGGACGGCGTGCGCAACTATCAGGCCCGCAATTTCATGCGCGAGATGGCAGTGGGTGATTTGGGGTTTTTCTATCATTCACAGAAAGAAAAGTCCGTTGTTGGCATCGTGGAGGTCTGTGCTGCAGCCCATCCCGACAGTACCACCGACGATGCGCGGTGGGAGTGCGTCGATATTCGCACGGTGCGCCCCTTCGAGACGCCTGTAACGCTGGCGATGATAAAATCAGATGAACGTCTCACCGATATGGCGTTGGTACGCAGTGCGCGGTTGTCGGTTCAGCCTGTCACCGATGCGGAATGGCAGATCGTTTGTGAGATGGGAAATACCGCGCCGTAATCTGGATCTGGAACGAAAAAAGGGTTCCGGCACCCCGCCAGAACCCTTTCTCACCCCGTGCGCTCCCTAAACCCCGGCACACGTATTCGAAATATGTTCTGGCCTTACTGGCCGTGGAATAAGAAATACGCCAGGAGCATTATTTTCGCAAGAAAACAGTATGTTGAAATTATCCTAAAATAGAAACGCCCGCTTAACCAAGCGGGCGAAACTGTACTCGAATATCTGACGCGCTTAGCTGTAAACGGATTCTTTGCCAAAATGCTTGGTCAGCATATAGTAGACCACTGCGCGGTATTTGTTACGCTCGGAACGGCCATAGGTCTCGATAACTTTCTGGATGCCACCCATCAGATGTTCATCATCCGGCAGGCCCAGCTTTTTGATGAGGAAGTTGTTTTTTACCGTGTTCAGCTCTTCGGTGTCACTGCCAGCAACAGTCTGAGCATCGGCGTTATAAATTGATGGGCCGCAGCCAATCGTCACTTTTTTCAAAAGATCCATATCCGGCTCCATGCCGCATTTATTCTTTAGATCATCCGCGTACTTTGCGATCCATTCGTCCCGTTTACCCATCTTAGCACTCCCAATTCCGGTGTTTAGACGCCTTTTTGACGCCATCAGCAAAGAGACTAGTCGGCTTTGCCAAATCGCAAAAGGAATTTTTCCGGCCTGATTTCCCCGCAGTTAGCGGCACAAACCAAAGCCGCTATGCTGGAGGTGGAAATGATCCGCATGCAACCGATTGTACCGTGGCCCAAGGGTCACGCGAAACCAGTCGCAGGCACTGTTGTTGGCGCGGCGCAGGAACTCCGATTTTTCCGAGGTCGTTTGCCAATCCCGCAGCAGGTTTATGGACGTGCCATCGGTCAATACGAAACCACTTATATCAATAGCATCGGCCGTTGCGTGCGTACTCATTCGGCCTGTCGCACCAGTGGTCGTGCGAATTGCGCGACACGAATAGCTTGAGAAGTGGGTGATCTGCCCGATATCTTGACCAAAAAGCTCCCGTGCCGCCGGATTAAGACCATGTTCAGCCCACATGGCAGTTCGAAGGGCAGTCTGACACCGCGTGTTCACGGGCGTCAGCTTGGCACCCGCAGCCTCGGTCAGGGTTACTTGCGGGGCGATCCCGCATTGCGCGCTTTGTACTAAATCTGGTTTGAGTTGCGCCTGCGCGCCAGTCGCCAACGCTGCAAGACACATTTGGTCGTCAGCCAACGCGCGCCGCAACTTCCAGCCGGTAAGCGGCGTTTCAGGATCGGTCACCGCGAGAGGTTGCAGCGGGTTCCACTCCGGCGCGACAGGTGTATCAGGATGCACCAACAGTTGCCATCCGCCCAGCGCCACTCCCGCACAAAGAAAAAACAAAAACGCCGCCCAGTGGATGACCGGACGGCGTTTGTAAGGATGGGGATCACGCATCGGTATGGTGGATTAGTAGCGATAGTGCTCTGGCTTGAACGGACCATCGGGCGAGACGCCGATATACGCGGCCTGCTCTGGATCAAGTTTGGACAGTTTCACACCAATGCGGTCGAGGTGCAGGCGTGCGACTTTTTCATCCAGATGCTTGGGCAGGATGTAGACCTCGTTCTTGTACTGATCGCCCCGCATCCAAAGCTCCATTTGAGCGAGAACTTGGTTGGTGAAGGACGCAGACATCACAAAGGACGGGTGGCCCGTGGCATTGCCAAGATTCAACAGACGGCCCTCGGAGAGCAGGATCAAACGATGCCCGTTAGGCATCTCGATCATGTCCACCTGTTCTTTGATGTTGGTCCACTTGTGGTTCTTGAGGGCGGCGACCTGAATCTCGTTGTCGAAGTGGCCAATATTGCCAACAATCGCCATGTCCTTCATCTCCCGCATGTGCTCGATGCGGATCACGTCTTTGTTGCCGGTGGTGGTGATGAAGATATCCGCGCTGTCCAGAACATCTTCGAGGAGTACAACTTCATATCCATCCATCGCCGCCTGCAACGCACAGATTGGATCGACTTCGGTTACTTTGACCCGTGCACCTGCACCTGACAGAGAGGCAGCAGAGCCTTTGCCCACATCGCCGTATCCAAGGACAACAGCGACTTTGCCTGCCATCATCGTGTCGGTAGCACGGCGGATACCGTCAACAAGGCTCTCTTTACAGCCGTATTTATTGTCGAACTTCGACTTGGTCACGGAATCGTTCACGTTGATCGCAGGGAACGGCAGCTGGCCATTTTTGAACAGGTCATAAAGACGGTGAACGCCTGTTGTCGTCTCTTCGGAAACTCCGACGATTTGATCACGCATTTTGGTGAACCAACCGGGTGACGCCGCCATCCGCTTTTTGATCTGGGCGAAAACTGCAACTTCTTCTTCGGACGTTGGCACGTCCAGAAGCTCGGTCTCGCCGTTCTCAACGCGGGCACCGATCAGTATATAAAGGGTCGCATCGCCGCCATCGTCAAGAATGAGGTTTGGCCCTTCAGGGAACATGAAGGACTTATCCAGGTAGTCCCAATGCTCTTCCAGCGATTGGCCCTTGATCGCGAACACCGGTGTGCCGCCTGCCGCAATTGCCGCTGCGGCGTGATCTTGGGTCGAGAAAATGTTGCACGAGGCCCAGCGCACGTCAGCACCAAGTTCAACCAACGTCTCAATCAGAACAGCCGTCTGAATAGTCATGTGCAGCGAGCCCACGATGCGCGCGCCTTTGAGCGGCTTTGCTTCACCATACTCGGTACGCAATGCCATCAAACCCGGCATTTCCGTCTCGGCGATATTGAGTTCCTTACGGCCGTATTCCGCAAGTTTGATGTCTTTTACGATAAAGTCGTCGGCCATTGGGGCACTCCTTGTCATCTTGTTGGGGCGGACATAGCACTGCAGGGATGGCTGCGCAATCGGTGCACGGGTCGCACCCACCTCCACGCAAGCCAAGTGTATTGGACAATCCCACACGATAGGACCAAAATGAGAACGAAACAGGATTAACCGCAGCATAAGGGTACAGGTATGGCACAACAGCCAAGAGCGTGGCAGCGAATGCTATCAGGTCGCAGGCTTGACCTGTTGGACCCGACACCTGTTGATATCGAGATTGAAGATATCGCCCACGGCCTTGCGTTCGTCGCGCGCTGGAATGGTCAAACGCAGGGTGATTTTGCCTATTCCGTTGCTGAACATTCGCTGTTGGTTGAGACGATATTTGGCCGCATCGCACCAAATGCACCGGCGAAGTGGCGGCTTGCCGCATTGCTGCATGACGCACCGGAGTATGTGATCGGTGATATGATTTCGCCAGTGAAAGCCGCCGTGGGGCCGGGATACACCGCACTTGATGAGCGGTTGGAAGCAGCGGTTCATATCCGGTTTGGCTTACCTGCAAAAGTTCCGGCAGCGGTGAAAAAGCAGATCAAAAAAGCAGACCGTGTAAGTGCATGGATGGAGGCCGTTCAGATTGCCGGTTTCGCACGGGCCGAAGCAGATAAGTTTTTTGGTAAGCCGGACGAAAAACTCAAGGAAGGTTTGACGATCACGCTGCGTCCGCCTGTTGAGGTGCGCAAAGAATTTACCGAACGCCACAGCGTCCTTTTGGCGGAAATGCCATGATCAACGTCCGCCCTGCTATGGGCCTCGATACAGGCTCTATGGCTAAACTGCTCAACGAGATTATCGCTATCGGTGGCACTACGGCGCTTGTGCGACCCGTAACTGCACAGGATTTGAACGAATGGATGCAGGTGGAGGCTGACCGGGCTGCGTGGCATGTTGCTTTGGATAAAACAGAACAGGTTATAGGTTTTCAATGGATTTCACCGCATCCAAAGTTACCACCAGAAGCATGTGATGTTGCTACATTTGTACAGACAGGGCGCACAGGCCTTGGGATTGGATCTGCATTATTTATGGCTAATGCCAGCGCTGCAAAATCAATCGGTTATAAATGGATCAACGCAACTATCCGGGCAGACAATGAAGGTGGTCTGACATACTATCAGAGCCGTGGGTTTAGAACTTGGGCTGTTGACGAAGGAGTCACGATCGACAGCGGTTTGATCGTGGATAAAATCAGCAAACGCTACGACGTTTAGCGCGGACTACGTTTGGCCAGGATGCGCTGCAACGTACGGCGGTGCATGTTCAGGCGGCGCGCGGTTTCCGAGACGTTGCGATCACACAGCTCATAGACCCTCTGGATATGCTCCCAACGTACGCGGTCCGCACTCATCGGGTTTTCGGGCGGTGGCGGTAGATTGTCCCCAGTGGCCAGCAAGGCGTTCATAATATCGGTCGCATCCGCAGGCTTTGAGAGATAATCGGTAGCGCCAATTTTGACCGCTGCTACCGCAGTCGCAATTGCACCGTATCCTGTCAGAACAACCACCCGCGCATCGGGGCGTTTTTCGCGCAGAATTTCGACGACGTCCAAGCCGTTTCCGTCTTCCAGGCGCAAATCACAAACCGCATATGCAGGTGGGCGGGCCGTAGCAATCGCACTGCCTGCCGCAACTGATCCTGCCGTCTCGACTTCAAATCCACGCTTTTCCATCGCCTTCGCAAGACGGCGCAAAAACGGTTCGTCATCATCGAGCAACAAAAGAGTTTTGTCGGGTCCAAGGTCAGTCATCTGGTCCTGTGGCATGTCAGCGTGCCTTATCCAAAGCGAATTAAAATCTGTTACTTTAGAATATGGAGCGCGGAGGGCCGTGGTCAAATATGATCGACAAAGCATCCGATCTTATCGGCCATCTGCTCCGGCGTCAGTTCACGGCGGAAAAACTCGACAAAACCTTGTTCTGGGGTGACGAGATAGCTGAAGGTTGAATGGTCCACGAGGTATTCACCATCCAACGGCGGATGCGCCTGATAGAATGTGCGGTAGGCCTTGCTTGCTGCGGCGATCTGTTCATCGCTACCGGTCAGGCCAACCATACGGGGATGCATCGCACCAGCAAAATCACGCACAACTTCGGGCGTGTCGCGTGCTGGGTCAATTGTAATGAAAACAGGTTTTACCGATTTGCCGCGTTCTTCAAGGATCTCCACTGCTGCTGCATTGCGGTCCACATCAAGCGGGCAAACGTCGGGACAGAAGGTATAGCCGAAATAAATGAGCGTCGGTTCCGTGATCACATCTGCGTCAGTGACCGTCTCACCCTCACCGTTAACGAGGGTGAACGGACCGCCCAGATCACCGGCAACAGCACCTGCGCCGCATGATGCAAACTGGCCTTCTTCATCACCACCACCATAGATCAACATAGCCATAAGGCCTGCGCCTGCGATAACAACGGCGATGATTGCTGCGATACGGATCATAGTCGTCTCCTGTGCGCCAGCGACATTGCGCGCTCTTGATGGTGAACTGCCACAGACCTACGCTAGGTCCCATACAATGCAAGTCATATTTAGGTGGAGCGCCCGGATGTCGCAGTCAACTATTCGCCCGCTGGGCGAGCGGAAAAGAGCCAACTGGATCCGTCTGCGTACGATGATTTTCCTGCGCTGGATTGCGATCGCGGGCCAGTTCATTGCGATCACGGTCACACCCTATTTATTCGGTATTCAGCTAGAGCTTGGATGGTGTTATTTCGCCATCGGTGTCTCGATGATCGGCAACCTTGTTGCGACCTTTGTATTCCCCGAAAACAAAAGGCTGTCAGAGCGCCAGAATATGGCGATGGTAATCTTTGATCTGGTACAGCTCAGCTTTTTGCTGTTTCTGACCGGCGGACTCAATAATCCGTTTACATTGCTGCTTTTGGGACCAGTGACCATATCGGCCACGGCACTCAGCCTACGCTCGACTTTGGTGCTGTGTGCGATGGCCATTGTCAGCGTGACGTTGCTCGCGTTCTTTTACATGCCGCTGCGCACACAAACGGGGGATGTGCTGCAAATTCCGCAGCTGTTCATTTTTGGACAGTGGATCGCGCTTATCATCGCGGTTGTGTTCACCTCCGCTTATTCGCGACGCGTCACATCGGAAATCCATTTGATGTCCGACGCGCTGGCCGCGACGCAAATGGCCCTCGCCCGTGAGCAGAAGTTGACCGACCTTGGCGGCGTTGTGGCCGCTGCTGCGCATGAGTTGGGCACACCGTTGGCCACCATCAAGCTCGCCAGTGCGGAGCTGGTGAATGAGTTGCGCGATTTGCCGGAACTGCGTGAGGACGCCGAGTTGATCGTGCAGCAAACCGACCGCTGCCGTGATATCCTGCGCGACATGGGCCGCGCGGGAAAAGACGACCTTTACATGCGCCAAGCGCCCCTGATCACTGTGCTAGAAACCGCAGCAGAGCCACATATGGAGCGTGGCAAACAAGTCATTATCAACCTCAACAGCGCAGATGGTACGCAACCTGCCATCCTGCGGATGCCAGAGATCATTCACGGGTTACGAAATTTGATCCAGAACGCCGTCGACTTTTCCCGCACGACCGTCTGGATCGAAACACGGTGGACCGAAGAGACGATCACCGTCCGCATCATAGACGATGGGAAAGGCTTCCCGCCGCAACTTCTGGGTCGATTGGGCGATCCTTTCATGGGCCGTCGCAATCCGCGCAAACAAAGCAGAACGCGACCGGAATATGAGGGTATGGGCCTTGGGTTATTCATTGCAAAGACTTTGCTGGAGCGGTCGGGTGCCAGCCTGAGGTTTGCCAACGGCGCAGATGAGGCTGCAGATCGAAGCCATCAGATCGGCGCCGTAATCGAGGTCAGATGGCCCCGCAACAAGATTGACGCGCGAGAGCGCGAAAACGTAGTGTTGACCGGACGCAACACCCACTTTGCCGAAGTTTAGCCACATATTTCTTATTAACGCTTATTTAAGATAACTTGTCTCAAGTCTTGCTGGATGACCCGCCTTTTGGAGTGACGCGCCATGACTGACCTAGCCTTAATTTTTGCGGTCGTGCTATCCACAGTTTTATTGAGCCTATGGTGGGTTTTTAGAAAAGATGCGCCGTTTGTCGCAGCATCTGCTGTCGAAGATCCGCCCGTGATCATGATGAAGGACGATATTCTGCACTATGCATCAGATGCTGCGCTGAATTTGTTTCCATTGTCGATTGGTATGCACAACTGGCAGGACCTCCACGATGTGCTGAGCCAGAATTTCCCGCAGTTTCCGGTTAAACCCTCATATACTGACGGGACGCAAACGATAGTTTACTGTAATGCGGGGCCGGATTCCCCGAAAAATGCCATTCAGATCGCGTGGTTCAAAGATGGTGCGACATTAACCTTTCAGGGGGCTGCGGACGTCATGATCACAGCCTGCGACCTTGCGGAGCTTGAGATCCTGCGGCAGGCTAACACCCATCTGGCGCAACCAGTCTGGAAAACAAATCCGCAAGGCAAAGTGGTCTGGCAAAACAGCGCCTACACCGATCTGGTGTGCACAATTGACCGGGAAGATCGGAATGCTGGCATTCCTATTTTTGATCTGCCACCCATGTCAGGTCCGCAGCAGGCCAACCGTATCAAGCTCAATCATGTATCGCGCGACAGCGGCGGTGCACAAAAACCGTCATGGTTCAAAGTCACCCGTGTCCCTGTCGCAGATGGCACAATGCATTATGCCAACTCCCTCACCGATTTGATCAAGGCAGAGGATGCCCAGCGCGATTTTGTGCAAACTTTAGCCAAGACTTTCGCCCACCTCTCTATCGGGCTGGCCATTTTCAACCGCGACCGTCAATTGGCCCTATTCAACCCGGCGCTGATTGATCTGAGCGGGCTTTCGGTCTCGTTCCTGAGTCCCCGACCGACGTTAGACAGCTTTTTTGACGCCATGCGCGAAAACCGCCGGATGCCAGAGCCCAAAAACTACAACACGTGGCGTCACAGGATGGCCGATCTGGTCAGCGCGGCCGAAACTGGCCGGTTCGAGGAGACGTGGACGTTAGAGACCGGACAGACCTATAGCATCAAAGGCAGACCACACCCTGACGGGGCCATCGCCTTTCTTTTTGAGGACATCAGCGCCGAAGTTTCCCTGACCCGCAATTTCCGCGCTGAGCTGAAGCTGGGCCAGAGCCTCGTCGATACATTCGAGGACGCTGTAGCTGTGTTTTCCCAATCCGGTGTAATGAGCTTTTCGAATAAAGCTTATGATCAGGTTTGGGGGTTTGAAAGTAACACCAGCTTTGCCGACGTAACGATCACGGATGCTATCCGTCTTTGGAGAGAGAAGTCAGCCCCCAATCCGATGTGGCAAGACCTTGAAGAGGCGGTGATGAAGCTGGGAGAGCGTGAGGCATGGGAAATGCCGGTCTGTATCAAGGGGCAAAAACCGATGCAGTGTAGCATTGTGCCCATTGCATCTGGCGCCACTGTTGTACGCTTTTCGTGCCAACCCGATGTGCCGGAACCACGGATTGCAGACGCAAGTGAAACTCGCGACTGACACCCCCTTTCAAGACCCCTGCAGGATCGCTACCTTGGCGGTATGCAAATCACCAAGACACTCTCATCTCCGGACCAAACCGCTGCATTTGCCCGCCATATTGGCGCACAACTGGCTGTCGGCGATACCATCCTCCTCAGCGGCGATGTGGGTGCCGGCAAAACCCATTTCGCCCGTGCGCTGATACAGTCGTTGTTGATCACGCCCGAAGATATCCCCTCCCCCACATTCACACTGGTACAAACCTATGATGCGGCAAGCGGTGCGGAGATTTGGCATGCAGACCTTTACCGCCTGACCGGCCCGTCCGAGGTTGAGGAGTTGGGCCTTTCGCAAGCGATATCAGAAGCCATTTGCCTTATCGAGTGGCCCGACAGGTTGGCTGATCTCCTCCCCGCTGACGCGCTGGACATAACGCTAGGTGCGACCGGTGTTGCGGATCATCGCACGTTGACGGCATGTTGGTCTGACCCCCGCTGGGATGCAAAACTCAAAGACTGGATGACATGACAAACCGCGATATCCTCTTGACCGAATTTATCAAACAGGCCAATTGGGCCGATGCCGCGCGCGTGCTGGTTGCGGGCGATGCGTCGAACCGCCGGTATGAGCGGCTTCAAGCGCTGGATGGCCGCACCGTAATCCTAATGGATGCCCCCGCAGACAAGGGCGAGGATGTGCGCCCGTTCATCGCAATCGCCGAGCACTTGCGCAGTATCGGACTAAGCGCACCTGAAGTCCTGCACCACGACACTATGCAGGGCTTTTTACTCATCGAAGACCTTGGCGACGACCTGTTCAAACCTGTGATCGCCGGCAACCCAACACTCGAAGTGCCGCTGTATGAGGCGGCCGTCGATGTATTGACGGTTTTGCATGCCGCACCGATTCCAGTGCTCGCGCCGTATGACACCAACACCATGACCACCTACGCGGCGCTTGCCTATGATTGGTATATGTTCGGCGTAACAGACGCGCGTGACACGTCACAGCAGGCAACCTTCGAGCATATGTTGTACGAACTGCTTGGGCCGATTGCGGACACACCCGAAGTTTTGATCCAGCGCGATTATCATGCAGAAAACCTGTTGTGGTTGCCGGACCGTAAAGGTGCAGCGCGTGTCGGTCTGCTGGACTTTCAGGACGCGATGCTTGGGCATCCGGCCTATGATCTGGTCTCTATATTGCAAGACGCGCGCCGCGATGTGCCGCCTGCGTTGGAAGAGAAGATGATCATCCGCTATCTGGATCAAAACCGACAGGATGAAGATAGCTTCCGCGCGGCCTATGCCGTGCTCGGGGTGCAGCGTAACCTGCGCATCATCGGTGCCTTTGCCCGGTTGGGGATTGAACGGGGCAAGCCACATTACATTGATCTCATTCCCCGTGTTTGGGAGTTTGTGGAGCGAAATCTCGCGCATCCGACCCTCAGTCCGCTTGCACTCCACGTTCTCGAGACGCTGCCTCCACCAACATCTGAAGTGCTTGCCTCCCTGCGATCGAAATGTCCTGCATGAGCTTTCCTGTGATGCTCTTTGCGGCAGGGTTCGGCACCCGAATGAAGCACCTGACAGCGGATCGCCCAAAGCCGATGGTCCACGTCGCGGGCAAGCCGCTCATTAATTATGCTCTAGAAGTGGCACGGGGAATTTGCCCGCCAACGATTGTCGCGAACCTGCATTATAAACCTGCGCAGTTGGTGGTGCATCTGGCACCCTTGGGCGTGCAAACGCTGATTGAGGCGCCCGCAATTCTCGACACTGGCGGCGGCTTGCGCAATGCGCTCCCCCTATTGGGGGATGGGCCGGTGGTGACCATGAACACCGACGCAATCTGGCGCGGGACCAATCCGTTGAAGCAATTGATCGAAGCATGGGATCCTACACGGATGGACGCACTGTTGATGGGCATTCCGCTGGTCCAAGCGCATGAGCACACCGGTGATGGTGATTTCACTCTTGCGTCTGATGGGCGATTGACCCGCGGTGCGGGCGTTATTTATGGCGGTGCGCAGATTATCAAAACCGATCTGCTGGCATCGGTTGATGAGGATACTTTCTCACTCAATCTGATCTGGAATAAAATGCTGGAACGGCACACACTTTTTGGCCTTCGCTACGATGGAGAATGGTGCGATGTCGGGCATCCTGACGGTATATTGACTGCAGAAGCACTGTTGGCCCGCAATGTTTGAGCCTCAAACTGACCCGCGCGTCTTTGGCCTGCCGTGCGGTGCGGATTTTCCGCAAATGCTGGTTGCCGGCCTGTTGGCGCGGAGCAAAGGACAGCCACCAGAGGCGCTGGCCCGTGTCGATCTGCTTGTGAACACCCGCAGGATGGCGCGCCGGTTGCGCCATCTGTTCGAGAACGGGCCTGCTTTGCTGTTGCCGCGCATCCGGTTGATCACCGATCTCGACATGCTCGCGCCAGGCATACCGATGCCGCATGGTGTGCCTGCATTGCGCCGACGTCTGGAACTGATCGGCCTCATCTCTGCGCTTCTTGAAAAATCACCCGACCTTGCCTCCCGCGCCTCCCTGTTTGACCTTGCCGACAGCCTCGCCGCGTTGATTGACGAGATGCAGGGCGAAGGGGTGTCACCGGACGATATTGCTAACCTCGATGTGACGGACCAGTCCGGCCATTGGGAGCGCGCAAAAGTGTTCCTCGGAATCGTGCAAAACTACCTCTCGCTGACAGAATCCTTGCCGGATAAGGAAGCACGTCAACGTGCGCGGGTCAGTGCAATTGCTGCCCTCTGGGCTGAAAATGCGCCACAAAACCCCGTCATTATCGCGGGTTCCACCGGATCGCGTGGAACAACTATGCTGCTGATGCAGGCCGTTGCGCAACTGCCCCAAGGCGCGCTTGTGCTGCCAGGCTTCGATTTTGACCTCCCGCCAGAGGTTTGGGCCGCACTCGACGATCCGATGATATCCGAGGACCATCCGCAATTCCGCTTCTACCATCTGATGAAGACCCTCCAAAGCACGCCAAACGCGGTCGAAAGCTGGCACGGCAGTGACGCACCCGCGCCAAATCGCAACAAACTGATTTCGCTGTCCCTGCGCCCTGCCCCCGTGACCGATGCATGGCGGATCGAGGGTCCGCACCTGATTGATCTGCAAAGCGCTACCAAAGATATGACGCTAGTGTTGGCCGACACCCCCCGTGCAGAGGCCTTGGCGATTGCGCTTCGCCTGCGTCAAGCGGCGGAGAATGGGCAGACTGCCGCACTTATCACCCCTGACCGGATGTTGGGGCGGCGGGTGACGGCCGCGCTCACACGGTGGGATATCCTACCCGATGACAGTGCGGGCACGCCGCTGCATCTGTCGCCGCCAGGCCGGTTTTTGCGCCATGTGGCCGCCCTTCTTGCACACCGCCTTGACGCAGAAGGGCTACTGACACTGCTCAAACATCCGCTGTCTCACAGTGGTTTGGACCGCAATCTGCACCGTCTCTATACACAACGCAGTGAGCTTGCGATCCGCCGACACGGCCTGCCCTATCCCGAGGCCGCGACATTCAGCGCGCTTTGTGAAAAGGCCGTACCGGATGATACCGACATGCACGCATGGGCCGCATGGGTTGGCACGTCCATAACGGGTCATCTGGATGGCGGCACACATACGCTGGAATATTGGGTTACGCGCCATCTCGATCTTGCAGAGAAGATTGCAGCAGGCCCGAGTGGTGGAGAGGGTCATGAGCTTTGGCAGCAAAAAGCGGGCATGGAAGCGCGCCGTGTGATGCAAGAGCTGCAAGGCGAGGCAGGCCATGGCACAACTCTCACCGCGTCGGATTACACCGATCTGGTGGGTGCTCTGCTGTCCGCTGGTGAGGTGCGTGACCGCGATGCCCCGCATCCCGACATCATGATCTGGGGTACGCTTGAGGCGCGGGTGCAGGGCGCCGATCTGGTCATTCTTGGTGGTATGAACGATGGCGTCTGGCCGGAAGCACCGCCGCCCGATCCATGGCTGAACCGCAAAATGCGCAACGATGCAGGCCTTCTGCTGCCTGAGCGTCGCGTGGGTCTTTCTGCGCACGACTACCAACAGGCGGTTTGTGCGCGTGAAGTCTGGATCACCCGCGCCATACGGTCCGAAGACGCCGAAACCGTGCCATCGCGCTGGGTCAACCGGCTTGGAAATCTTATGGGGGGTCTCCCTCGACAAGGCGGTGTTGACGCGTGGCGAGACATGGGTGCGCGCGGTGCGTATTGGTTGGCACAGGCCCGCGCGCTTGAAGCTGTTGATCCTGCGCCCTGCGCCCCACGCCCGTCTCCCCGCCCCCCGTTGGCCGCGCGTCCCCTTAGTCTGTCCGTGACAGAGGTTAAAACACTGATACGCGATCCTTACGCGATCTATGCCCGCCACAGTTTACGCCTTCGGGCGCTGCGTCCGCTGGTTCAATCTCCCGATGCACCCCTACGCGGCATCGTCGTTCATGCTGTGATGGAGCGGTTTGTGAAGTCCGTCATGGCCGATGAGGCAAATCTGACCCGCGAACACCTGATGGAAACTGCACAGAGCGCGCTTGAGGCTTTGGTCCCATGGCCCGCCGCCCGCACAATTTGGCTCGCGCGCATGGGGCGGATTGCAGATTGGTTCATTGAAGCAGAGCGCGCGCGCATGGCCCATGCCGCGCCTGTAGCATTTGAAGATGAAGCATGCGGCGTGCTTGAGCTGAGTGATCTGGCATTTACCTTGCGCGGGGTGGCCGACCGGATTGACCGGAACATGGCGGGAGAAGTTCAAATTTATGACTACAAAACAGGCAAGCCGCCGACGGATAAACAGCAAAAGCACTTTGACAAACAACTGTTGATCGAGGCAGCGATGGTTGAAGAAGGTGCGTTTAAAAAGATAGGTGCGGCACCTGTTTCCCGCGCGACTTTTATCGGTTTGGGAAATGCGCCCGTCGAAGTCGATGCACCGCTCGAAGAAGAACCACCGCAGGCAGTACTGGAAAATCTGCGGACCTTAATCACCGCTTATCTAGACCCTAATCAGGGCTTTACCTCCCGCCGAATGCCCGAAAAAGAGATCTATGAAGGCGAATATGATCACCTTGCGCGCTTTGGTGAATGGGACGGATCGGACCCCGCAACGCCGGAGGATCTGACATGAGCGATCTGCCCGACTGGAACGATGCGACCCGCGCGCAGATCACCGCCGCTGCACCTGAGATGTCCACATGGCTCAGCGCGAATGCGGGATCAGGCAAAACCCGGGTTTTGACCGACCGTGTGGCACGCCTGTTGCTGGACGAGGTAAAGCCACAGCATATCCTCTGCCTGACCTATACCAAGGCCGCCGCCTCAGAGATGCAAAACCGCCTGTTCAAGCGGTTGGGTGAATGGGCGATGATGGAGGATGACAAGCTGCGTGCCGCCTTACGTGATCTGGGCGTGCTCAAAGATATCCCCGCCGCACAATTGCGTGATGCGCGTACACTATTTGCCCAAGCGATCGAGACTCCCGGTGGTCTTAAAATCCAGACGATCCACTCATTCTGTGCCTCACTTTTGCGACGCTTTCCGTTAGAGGCGGGTGTCAGTCCGCAGTTCAAGGAAATCGAAGATCGCGCGGCAGAACTGCTGCGCGCTGACATCCTTGACGACATGGCAGAAGGAGATGATGCAGCGTTGGTTAGTAATCTGGCGGACCACTATACCGGAGAAAGCTTTGCGTCTCTAACACAGGCGATAACGGGTAAACGCGAGGCGTTCGAGAACTTGCCTGACAACTTGATGGCGCTTTTTGATCTGCCTGCTGACTTTGATCTCGAGGCGTTACCACGCGACGTGATGGACACAGCGGTGGCGCGGTGGATGCCCGATGCGATTGAAATACTTGCTCTGCAGAAAGCCAAAACGATGCCTGTTCTGGCGGACAACCTGCGGCAAATTAGTTTCGATGCACCTACTCTTGCTGATCTGAACAAACTGAAGGCAGCCCTGCTCACCCAAAAAATGGAGTTGCGCAAAAACATCGTGACCAAGGATGCAAAATCCGATCTGGGCCAAATGTTAAGCTCGCTGGAGGATCTGGCAGAGCGGGCGATGAAAGCGCATGATCTGCAAATGCGCGCGCGCAATGTGGCCCGTACCAGTGCATTGCACCGTTTTGCTTTCACGTTCATCGCAAAATATGAGGCGGCGAAACAAAGGCGGGGTTGGCTCGATTTTGATGATCTGATCCTGCGCGCGCGTGCCCTTCTCAACGATCCAAAAGTGGCGGCATGGGTGCTTTACCGGATTGACGGCGGCATTGATCATATTCTGGTCGATGAGGCGCAGGATACCTCCCCGCGCCAATGGGATGTTATCGAGAAGCTGGCGGATGAATTTACCTCTGGCGAGGGTGTGCGTGAAGGCGGGGCCGACCGGACGTTGTTTGTCGTCGGTGATAAAAAGCAGTCGATCTATTCGTTTCAAGGAGCTGATCCGCGGGAGTTCGACCTAAAGCGGGCGACATTCAAACAAAGCCTTGAGGCTGCAAATCTGAAGTTTCAGACGCAAAGCCTTGATTATTCCTTCCGCTCTTCACCAGCGATTTTGCGCGCCGTAGATCAGGCGTTTAACACCCTGCCCGATCCTCAAATGGACGAAACGATGACGCACCTCGCGTTCAAGGACACGTTGCCCGGTCGGGTCGATATCTGGCCTGTGGTCGAGGCGACAAAAAACACGGAGGAGGAGCCGGATTGGACCGATCCGGTGGATCGCAAGAGCCCACAACATCATACTGTCATTCTTGCCGATCAGATCGCGGATCAGATCAAACACCTTATAAACGGTGAGCATTTTATCCCTGATATTACCGACGACCGTAGGATGATCCGGCGGCGTATCACGGCCGGAGATTTCCTTATTCTGGTGCGTGGGCGAAAAACAGGACTGTTCTCGGAGATTATTCGCGCGTGCAAGGCAGCAGGATTACAGATTGCCGGTGCAGACCGGCTAAAGGTCGGTGCGGAACTGGCTGTTCGCGATATTGGCGCGCTCCTGTCGTTCCTGTCTACGCCTGATGACGCGTTGTCCTTGGCCACCGCGCTCCGCTCCCCACTTTTTGGATGGGATGAACAAGCGCTGTTCACGCTGGCGCACTACCGCAAGGAAAAGCTGGATTTATGGCAAAGCCTGCGTACTCAAGAGGCTAAATACCCTGATACCATAAGCGTTTTGCACGATCTGCGGGGTCAGGTTGATTTTCTACGGCCCTACGATCTGATCGAGCGGATTTTAACACGCCATGACGGGCGTCGCCGTCTGCTGGCGCGGTTGGGGACCGAGGCAGTGGATGGGATTGACGCGCTGCTCGGTCAGGCCCTTGCTTATGAACGGACCGAAGTGCCAAGCCTTACAGGTTTCCTCGAATGGATGCAGGCCGACAACCTCGAGATCAAGCGCCAGATCGACAGCGCATCCGACCAAATCCGGGTGATGACAGTGCATGGTGCCAAAGGGCTCGAAGCGCCGATTGTGATCCTGCCCGACACGGGCAAGAAAGATGTGGTGATCAAGGATGAGATCATCACCCTCGATGGTGTGCCGATCTGGAAACCGAATGCACCCGAAATGACCACCGCCATCAGCGCGCAGATCGACGCGCTGAAAGAAGCGCAAATGGAAGAGCGTCTGCGCCTTTTATACGTTGCAATGACACGTGCGGAAAAATGGTTAATCATCGCCGCAGCAGGTGAATTGTCCAAAGACGGCAGCAGTTGGTATCAAATGGTGGACGGTGCATTGGGGCATCTCAATGCGGTGCCATTTGCCGATGGTGCTGCGTTTGGAAAGCGGCATGAAGAGGCTGGTTGGGACAATTTACCGGTTGAGAATACCACCGTCAAAATATTGAATAACGCCAAGTTAGAGCCTGTTTTTCAAACCAATCCGCCAACTGTACCAGCAAAGCTGTCGGCGCTGTCTCCCTCAAATCTTGGGGGGGCTAAAGCGTTGGCCGGTGATGTGGGGCTGGATGAGGATACAGCGAAAGCCTACGGATCATTAGTGCATCTGTTGTTGGAGCACTTGGCGCCCGTTGATTTGACAGTGCGCGCCCATATCGCCGCGCAGTTGTTACATCAGGTGGACCCACAAACAGCACAAAGCGCGCTTCGGGAGGCCAATGCAGTTCTGGATAATCCTGCGCTGAAGGAAATATTCGCGCCCAGCGCATTGGCGGAAGTGGCCATCACCGCCGATTTGGGGAACCAGCGAATGTTCGGGGTGATCGACCGACTACTCGTCAATGATGCCCGCGTGCTGGCAGTGGATTTCAAAACAAACCGCACCGTACCAACCACACCCGAAGAATGCCCCGAAGGTTTGTTGCGCCAAATGGGGGCGTATGATCATGCGTTGCGTGCCATTTATCCTGACCGGATCATTGAAACCGCGATCCTTTGGACCCACGATGGTACCCTCACGCTCCTGCCGCACGATAGCGTGAGGTCAGCATTGCGACGCACAGGTCATCTTGACGCAGAGGGCACGCAAACCTAGGTATCAATCAATCACGTATTCATGGAGAGCTTTATGGCCACCGTTTCAGTTACCGATGCGACCTTCGACGCCGAAGTCAAAAACTCGGATATCCCCGTAGTAGTGGATTTCTGGGCCGAATGGTGTGGCCCCTGCAAGCAGATCGGTCCCGCCCTCGAAGAGTTGTCTGAAGAGATGGTTGGCAAGGTCAAGATCGTTAAAGTCAACGTAGACGACAACCCCAACTCACCTGCGCAGATGGGCGTTCGCGGCATTCCTGCGCTGTTTATCTTCAAAGATGGTGAGGTTGTTTCCAACATGGCAGGTGCCCGTCCGAAAGCCGCCCTGCAAAGCTGGATCGAAGGATCCATCTAAAGCTGGCCAACTTGGTTAAGGATAGCGCGTCAGGCAAATGTCTGGCGCGCTATTTTTTTGAGCCTATCAAACCGCAGCACATTTGACAGAGTCATATTGTCCGATCTGCGGTTCCAATCCGTGAGGATTTGGACGCGCATCAGGAAATGCAAGGTCGGATCATTCTGACCAACAAAAGTGTAGCCATCAAAGAACGCGTCCATCGCGGCAGTTGGCAGAACGTGCCCCTTTGGCACAGCGCTGATATCACCAACCATTTGCAAATAGCTGAGCAGAAACCGCGCAATATCATAGGCAACAGGTGCCGTGGACCGCGCGAGGAAGTCGAGCGCCACTGTCTGATCACTTTCTATCAGGATGTTATGGGCATTCAGATCACCGTGCTTGCCCGCAACCTTGCCGATATAGCCTTCGGCATCTCCCACGTGTTCTTCCATCCCGTACGCGAGCGAGACAAACCTCTTTTGCCCCCTGATTTTACGTTCTCCCCGTGACAGTTGATCGGCAAGATGACGCATATGGCGCACCATGAACTTGGGTTGAAACGCACGTTTCTCCTGAAACGTTGCCTCGTGATACGCGGACAACCATCCACCTGCCGCCTTCAAAACGGGGGCGTGATCATTCGACTTACGGCACAGTGCCAAGACGGTTTCACCAGCGAAAAACTCCATAAGATAGCTCTTGCTGCCGTGATCATGCGCCAAAATGCGAGGCACCTGCGCCGACGGATGACCGTTCAAAGCATCGGATGAATATTGATGCGCCTCCAACACTGCCTTGAACGCATCCTGATCATCAGGGCGCAACGCGTGTTTAAGAACGACGGATTCACACCCGTCTGCATCATAGCGCTGCACGATATGCAGGCGCCTTTTATCATCCTTGATCCATTCGGCGCCAACACAGTACGCATCTGCATTCAAATCCGCCCGCGCGCACAGCAAAACGAACGCGGCCTGCGCGGATTGGTGAAGCGCACTGGTGTGATGCAGGAAACTCATTCTGGGCTTTGACCTTGCGAAAAACGGTGCGGGCTTTCATATGATGAGGGAACTGGAAGGTAATTACATGACTAAACAAGATTTCCCCGGTTGGCACGGGACAACCATCATCGGTGTAAAAAAAGACGGTGAAGTCGTGATTGCAGGCGATGGTCAGGTCAGCCTTGGCCAAACCGTGATCAAAGGCACCGCGCGGAAAGTGCGCAGACTGTCGCCCGGTGGCATGGATGTCGTGGTGGGGTTTGCGGGCTCTACTGCGGATGCGTTCACGTTGCTGGAGCGGCTGGAAGCGAAATTAGAAGCCACGCCCGGTCAGCTACAACGTGCCAGTGTTGAACTGGCCAAAGACTGGCGCACGGACAAATATCTGCAAAAGCTTGAGGCGATGCTGATTGTCACTGACGGTCAAGAATTGCTGATTATCACAGGTGCCGGTGACGTTCTGGAGCCAGAGCATGGCATCGCCGCGATCGGCTCAGGTGGTAACTTCGCGTTGGCCGCCGCGCGTGGGCTGATCGATAGCGATCGTGACGCCGAAGCGGTGGCGCGCGATGCTATGAAGATTGCCTCGGACATTTGCGTTTATACCAACGGCAATCTGACCGTAGAGAAAATCAGCGCTTAATAAAAAAAGGCCCGCAGCAGTTGCGGGCCTTTCGGTCTCTCTGGGGTATGCGCTTTAGTTAAGCTTGGCGACACCCAAGGACACGTTGAACTTCTCACACCAGATCCAGACTTCGTTATAGTCGTCAGGGTTGATGCCTGCAGGGATTTCATAGCTTGATGCGCCATTGTTGGATTTCAGCAGGCCCATCAAAGTCTTTTTATCATAGCCGTTTTTGCCCAGTGCGACCTTTGGATCCGGCGCGCCGTCAAATTTGAAATCGCCCAACAGGTTCACTTTGTTACCCGCAACTTCGGCGGTGCCTTTGGTGACATGGTTATTTGTGCCTTTGAACGATCCGGTACGGCCATGGCCGCCTGCGATCAGGGACGTTGCAGGCAAAACTGCAAGGCTGGCTGCGGCGAAGGTAAAGAACTGACGACGTTTCATTGGGAATCTCCGATGGGGTTACTGTCGGATTGATCATGCCAGACCGCGTTCGACATTACAGCAGGCTGCACGCGGATGTGAGTATGGTTGCGTTTCCGTGATCAAAGCTTAGGTAGCGTGTAGCAAGGAGATACTTATGACCGACCTCACGCCGCGCGAAATCGTATCCGAACTTGACCGGTTCATCATCGGCCAGAATGATGCCAAACGCGCGGTGGCCGTGGCCCTGCGTAACCGCTGGCGCTGTCGCAATTTACCCGATGACATTCGCGACGAGGTCTATCCGAAAAATATCCTGATGATCGGACCAACCGGCGTCGGCAAGACCGAGATTTCGCGCCGTCTGGCAAAGCTGGCCCGTGCGCCATTTCTAAAGGTCGAGGCCACCAAGTTTACTGAAGTCGGCTATGTCGGGCGTGATGTGGAGCAGATCATCCGCGATCTTCTCGACGTTGCCATTGCAATGACCCGCGATCACATGCGCGAAGACGTCAAGGCAGGCGCGCAAAAGGCGGCGGAAGAGCGTGTGATCGACGCCATCGCCGGACCGGACGCCCGTGAAGGCACCCGCGCGATGTTTCGCAAAAAGCTACAAGACGGACAATTGGATGACACGATGATCGACTTAGAGGTTGCCGATACCTCAAATCCGTTTGCCGCCATGGAAATACCCGGCCAGCCTCAAGGTGGGGCAGGGATGATGAATATCGGCGATATCTTTGGCAAGGCCATGGGTGGGCGTACAACCAAGAAACGCTTGAGTGTGTCGGACAGCTATGAAGTGTTGATCGGGGAAGAAGCAGACAAGCTATTGGACGACGAAATCGTGACCCGCGCCGCGATTGAAGCGGTCGAGCAAAACGGCATCGTCTTCCTTGATGAGATCGACAAGGTTTGTACCCGCGCGGATGCACGTGGTGGCGATGTCTCCCGCGAGGGAGTGCAGCGCGATCTTCTTCCCTTGATCGAAGGAACCACCGTGAGCACAAAACACGGGCCGGTCAAAACCGATCATGTGCTGTTCATCGCGTCGGGCGCTTTCCACATTGCCAAACCGTCTGATCTGCTGCCTGAACTTCAGGGTCGCCTGCCAATTCGGGTGGAGCTTCGCGCGCTGACAGAGCAGGATTTTGTGCGCATTCTGACGGAGACTGATAACGCACTGACGTTACAATACACCGCCCTTATGGGGACCGAGAACGTCGACGTAAGCTTTACCCCCGAGGGGATCACGGCACTGGCCAAGATAGCGGCCGATGTGAACCAATCTATCGAGAACATCGGCGCGCGCAGGCTTTATACGGTGATGGAACGTGTGTTTGAGGAGCTGAGCTTTACCGCGCCGGACCGTACCGGCGAGAAGATCGTGGTCGATGCCGATTTTGTTGAAAAGAACCTCGGCGAGTTGGTCAAATCCACAGATCTGAGCCGCTACGTGCTTTAAAGTCTTCCCATCCGCCTCTGCCCGCGCAATCAAGGGCGCATGAGCTATCTGCGTTTCCTCATCGACAACCGGATGTTCCTGCTTGCAGGGTTTTTGCTGACGTTTACCTCGTCGTTCGGACAAACCTATTTCATTTCGCTTTTCGCGGGTGAGATCAAAGGGTCGTTCAGCTTGAGCGATGGTGGATGGGGCGGCATTTATACTATCGGCACGACACTGTCTGCTATCACGATGATCTGGGCAGGGGCGCTGACCGACAGGTTTCGGGTGCGGCAACTGTCACTGGGTGTAATGTCATTGCTGGCGCTGGCCTGCGTCGCGATGGCGGTGGTGCCAAACGCGTTTCTGCTGGTGTTGGTGATCTATGCGCTGCGCTTGATGGGGCAGGGGATGCTGTCGCAACTCGGTGCGGTGGCCATGTCACGCTGGTTCATCGCGACACGCGGACGCGCGCTATCGCTTTCTTCAATGGGGTTTGCCGTTGGGCAGGCAATGCTGCCGATCATTTTCGTCGCACTCCTTGCGACTGTGAACTGGCGGAACCTTTGGCTGCTTGCGGCGATATGTGTCGTGTTGCTCATTCCTCTGATGCAAGTCTTGCTCAAACAGGAACGCACGCCGCAATCCATGGCGAACGATGCGCAGGGCGTAGGAATGGGAAGCGTTCACTGGACCCGCGGTCAGATGCTGCGTCATCCGCTGTTCTATATCTTGATCCCGCTTGTGTTGTGACCTGCGGCATGGGGCACGGCCCTATTTTTTCAACAGGTGCATCTGACGGAAGTGAAGGGATGGAGCCTTGTCTCCTTTGTAGCGCTGATGCCCGCCTACACTGTCTCAAGCATCGCGTTTACGTTTATAACAGGCTGGGCGATCGACCGGTTTGGCGTAAAATGGATTGTCCCGTTTCAGATGGTGCCGTTCGGCATCTCGTTTTTGGTGCTGGCCTACGCAGATACGATATTCATGGCCGGTGTCGGGCTTGTTATCTTTGGCGTGGGGCAGGGGATGCAAGGCACAGCGACTTCAGCCTTTTGGGCGGTATTTTACGGCACACGAAACCTTGGCGCGATCAAGGCGGCAGCCGCGGCACTCATGGTTTTCGGCTCTGCCATCGGGCCGGGGGTTACAGGTGCACTCATCGACTATGGAGTGGATTTCCCGGATCAGATGATACCGATTGCTGTGTTCTATTTCATCGGCGCGCTCATGGCCGGACTTGGTATCCTGAGATACCAGTGTGATCTACCGGTGACGCCGCAAGTAGACGTAATACGCACCGCCGCCCCCGTGGCTGACGTGCGCCTGCGCGATCTGAAGGACGACTGATTTCAGCGGCTGCATCGCGAGCCATTGCGGCACCTGATGCCGCAAAACACCGTGCCGCACGGGAATTGGGCCCCCTTCATCGCGCTGCTTTCCCTTGCCGGTAATCACAAGGACAAGCCGTTTTCCGTTTGCATGCGCACTCATGATGAACCCCAAAAGGGCAGGATGTGCGCGCTCCAACGTCATACCGTGTAGGTCGATCCGACCTTCGGGCGAAAGCTTGCCCCGCATGAGCTTCCCGAATGATTTTTGATCCATCTGCACGGGTGTCTGGCGAATCTGGTCATGGATGGCTGGCATCAGATTGTGTGTGCTTGGTCGGCTTTTACTCGTGGGCCGCCCGAGCAGGACCGACTTTGCTTTTGGCAAGTTGCGCGGCGTTGGTGCGGGAAGGCTCACGTCGGGGTCAAACCGCTGCACTTCTAGATTGCTGCGCTCCAACTTGTCGGTTTTGGCGCGTACACGGTCCCACAACTCCTGATCCTCAGCACTCAACCGGCGGCGTTTCATATCGCACTTTCCGGCAACAGAGCATAGGCGCGTTGAATCGGCATGAGCACCATAAGCCGACCAGGATCGCGCAAGGTGCCCGCCTCGCGACCCGCTGCATCGCCAGTGCCAAAAAAGACATCTGCGCGCTGGGCGCCTTTGATGGCGGACCCAGTGTCTTGAGCGACCATCAACCGCCGCAGCGGCACATTCC
Organism: Sulfitobacter sp.; assembly: GCA_049670485.1. GTDB lineage: Bacteria > Pseudomonadota > Alphaproteobacteria > Rhodobacterales > Rhodobacteraceae > Sulfitobacter. The sequence continues at coordinate 51,193 of JBATTJ010000143.1, read as the reverse complement.
CGTCCTTCTCGATCCACACCGGCGCGCCAAGCGGGACAAACGCCGGATCAATCGCAACCGTGCGCATTGTAGTGATGGACCGGTTCATCGCTCCAAGCGGCCCTTTGTCGGCGGGCACCTGATTTACTTCGCGGAAAAACACATAGGACGGGTTATGGTACAAAAGCTCCTCACCGGCGGCCGGATTACGACGCACCCAGTTTTTGATCACTTCCGCACTGACCTGATGGGGTTCATACACCCCTTGCCGGACCAACTCTTGACCGATGGAGCGATAGTTGTGTCCGTTCGAGCCGCGATAGCCGACACGCAACGCCCGCCCGTCGGGTAGGCGAATACGGCCCGAGCCTTGGATCTGCAGAAAGAAAAGCTCAACCGGATCATCAACATAGGCGATTTCCAAACCGCGCCCGTCCATAATTCCATTCTCGAGTATATCACGGCGCGTGTGCCAAGGGCGGATCTGGCGGGCCTCTGTCGGCATCTTGTAGACCGGAAACCGGTAGCGCGCAGTGCGGTTGAGGGAGCCATCAAGTTCCGGCTCGAAATAGCCGGTGAACAGGCCTTCTTTACCATCTGTGATCAGGACAGGACGAAACAGCAGCTCAAAAAACGCGCGCGGGTCTGCCCCTGATTTCGCATAGGCGCAGACTGCCTGCCAATCCGGCGCCTTAAGATCACGGCAGGTGTTTAAAAACGTCTCAAACGCGGCGGCGTGATCGTCCTGCGCCCAGCCATCAAGCTGGTCAAAGGACAACACATCATATTTCACTTCAGACGCCAAAGGCCCCGCCATCAGCGAGGCCCCGATTGTAGCGCCGATGCGCAATGCGCATGCTACCCGTCTGTAGAAACCAAGAACCAATTTGGATCATCCGAGCCCATATGGCGGGAAAATACCCACGTATCTTTTTGCTTTTTAGCATCCGTCAGGCTGCCTTCAACAATCTCGCCGTCGCTGTTGCGCACAGCTTGCGTCAACTCTGCCACAAAGCGCAGCGTCATTTCAGCTTCTTTTGTATCGGGATCAAGCGTGACATTGTCGAGTGTCATTTCACGCACGCCAATGAACTGTGCCTCAATCGTAAGGCCTTGATCCTCGCGCGCGGATACACCATCGACAAAGCTTTCATAGACTTCTTCGGACAGGATCGGTTTGATGTCGTCCAACTCGCCCTTTTCGTATCCCATGACAATCATCTCATAGGCGCCACGTCCGCCAGCCAGAAAATCAGTGACATTAAACGAAGGCTCGATCCGCTTCATCTCTGCCAACGCGCGCGCTTGTGCGGTGCCTTCATCAAAGTGGTCTGTGATATCAAGGTCAGGACCACCTTCGATCACTTCAAAAGCAGGACCGCTGCGTGCGGAGGGCGGGTTTGGCAACGGCGGCTTTTCAAAGCCTTCTCGTGTACCAAGAACATTTTTGAGCCGCAGGATGAGAAAAACCGCAATTGCGGCAAGCACCAGAAGCTGGATAAGCGGCGAATTCATATGGACCTCTTGAGGGCTAGGCGTGGAAAGAAACGTCTGAGAACCTTATGTAGGTGTGAAGGGGGTCCAAGTCCACTCCGACCCCGATGAAAGGAAGCAATAACATGTGGCTTTTGATTGCGTTTATCCTCGTTCCGGTGATCGAGATTGCACTATTCATTCAGGTTGGCGGTTTTATCGGGCTTTGGCCGACACTCCTGATTGTGATCGCAACCGCTGTTGCAGGCACATATTTGGTGCGCAGTCAGGGGCGCATGGCCCTCGGACAGCTGCAAGGCGCGTTCAGTGATCTGCGTGATCCGACAGAACCACTCGTGCATGGTGCAATGATCCTATTTTCAGGCGCACTCTTGCTCACGCCAGGCTTTTTCACAGATGCGGTTGGTTTTGCATTGCTGATCCCCGCCGTAAGGCAGGCCACGTTTCAGGCGATCCGCGCACGCATCAACATTCAGGGATTTAGCAAACCGGGCCAGCATCCGTCGCACGGCACGCAAAAAACACGCGATGGTGCGGACATCATTGACGGTGAGTTTACCGAGCTGCCGGACAACGATGCCCCGAAAGGGACGTCAGGCTGGACCAAACACTAAGAGATTGAGCGATTTGGTGCGACCTGATAAGCGTGCGAAATTATATTCCAACCTCCAAAGAGGAGAGCCATAAATGGCCGAGGACGAAGTAGAAGTAACCGAAGCAGCAACCCCGAAATCACCGCAATTGCGCGTTTTGGGTCAGTTTATCCGCGATATGTCGTTCGAGAACATCATGGCGCAAAAAGGTGCGCCCAGCGATGTGCAGCCCGATGTGCAGGTTCAGGTGAACCTTGATGCCAAGAAACGCTCAGTCGAGAACCAGTACGAGACGGCGATCAAACTGAACGTCACCTCAAAAGCCAAAGGCGATGGCACGACCCTTTTCGCGCTTGAGATCGACTATGTCGGTATCTTTGACATTCAGGACGTGTCCGACGAGCAGCTGCATCCCTTCCTGCTCATTGAATGTCCGCGCATGATCTTTCCATTCCTGCGCCGCATCGTGAGCGATGTGACTCGTGACGGTGGCTTCCCGCCACTGAACCTTGAAAACATTGATTTTGTATCGCTCTACCGCAACGAGATCGCGCGCCGTCAGCAAGAAGCAGCAAAAACAGCCGACGCATAAAGTCTCAGGTTTTGAGCCAGACTGCATCGCCGCCCAACGTACCTACAAAATTAGCGTGGGCGGCGATTTCTTTTTCGGACAGGCGCGGGGGCAATGCACGGGGACGCGGGCGCGGCGTCCATTCATTGCTTTCTTCGCCTTCCTTCGGCTCCGCGCGGGTCGACAGGCCGAAATCGGGCTGCTTCCCGCCAATAAGCTCAAGATAGACTTCGGCTAGGATTTCACTGTCGAGCAATGCGCCGTGCAATGTACGAGAAGAGTTGTCGATGCCAAACCGACGGCAAAGCGCATCCAACGAGGATGGGGAGCCGGGGAATTTCTTGCGTGCGATGGCGAGCGTATCAATCGCCTGCTCCCAAGGAAGCTGCCGCAAGCCCATCTTACCCAGTTCGAAGTTCAGGAATTTGATATCGAAGGCCGCATTGTGAATGACCATCTTGCTGTCACCGACAAAATCCAAAAATGACTGGCCTACTTGCGCGAACTTCGGCTTGTCGCGCAGAAAATCATCGCCAAGGCCGTGCACCTCGAACGCGCCTTGGGGCATCTCACGCTCGGGATTGATGTATTCATGAAACGTCTTGCCGGTGGCCACGTGCCCCATAAGCTCAACGGCGCCAATCTCGACGATGCGGTCACCGGTTTGCGGATCAAATCCTGTGGTTTCCGTATCTAGGACGATCTCACGCATCACGCTGGCTCCGAATGGTTGAGACGATATTTTGCACCTGTGTGCGGGCGTGATCAAGGGTGTCTGTCTTGATTACATAAGTTGCGCGCGCGGCTTTTTCTCGGGCAGGCATCTGCTTTGACTTGATGGTGTCAAATTGCGCTTTTGTCATCGTGCCACGCGCCATTACGCGCGCTTCTTGGGTCGCATCATCGGTCATGACGCACACTGTGGCATCCATACGCGTGTCACCGCCGGTTTCAAACAAGAGCGGGATATCGAGTACAACGATGTCCGCCTGCGTCTGTGCCAGAAAGGCCGCACGGTCCTCGCCGACCAGCGGGTGAATGATGGCTTCGATTTTTCTCAATGCTGTGGAATCTTCAGCGATGATCTGCTTGAGAGCGGGACGTGATACGGCACCGTCAATCACAGCGTCGGGAAACACTTTTGAAAAAGGATCAACAGCAGCACCTCCTTCGGAATAGAGCCGGTGAACAGCTGCATCCGCATCCCATAACGCGCAGCCTTCATCAACGAACATTTGTGCAGTCGTTGATTTACCCATTCCGATAGAGCCGGTGAGCCCCAGCAGATACATCAGCGCAACGCCGCCGCGCGGGTGGCCCGGTCCACTTCGGGGCGGCGGCCGAACCAACGCTCGAACGCCGGCACTGCCTGATGCAGCAACATACCAAGGCCGTCGACCGTCACGCATCCTGCTTCCTCGGCAGTGGCCAAAAGCTTTGTTTTCAGGGGCGCATAGACCAGATCATTCACGACCGTATGCGCCCGCAAGCCGTCCAGCGGCACACGCATTTCCGACTTTCCGATCATGCCCAGCGATGTCGTATTCACCAGAAGGGTCGCATCATCGATCATATTACCGGCCTGCACCCAGTCATAGACACGAACGCGACCGCCAAAATCATGCTGAAGCTGCTCTGCGCGAACCCGCGTGCGGTTTGACAGCATGATCTCCGGCACACCCGCTTCAAGCAAAGAGGAAATGATCGCACGCGCCGCACCACCCGCGCCAAACACCGCTGCCGGGCCTGAGCGTGGATTCCATTTGGGCGCGCCAGCCTTGAGGTTTTCCAGAAAACCGTAGCCGTCTGTATTATCGGCATGGATTTTTCCATCTTTACGAAAAATAAGGGTGTTCGCCGCGCCAATCAGGATCGCACGATCAGTAACAAGGTCTGCATATTGCATGACCGTCTCTTTGTGCGGAATGGTCACATTTGCACCGACAAATCCCATTTTTGGCAGTGTTTTTAGAACATCCTCAAGATCATCGGTGCCGACATCCATCGGAATATAGTGACCGGGGATGCCATACGTCTTGAGCCAGTGGCGGTGCAACTGCGGAGATTTTGAATGGGCAATCGGTGAGCCGATGACGCCGGCCAAAGGGATGCGGGGCAGTTGGGTCATTGAGCAAGGTCTCCTCGGAGGGTGAGGTAATTCAGGATTTCGAGCAGGGGCATACCAAGAACGTTAAAATAATCCCCGTCGACCCGCGCAAAAAGGCGCACGCCTTCTTCTTCAAGTTTGTAGGATCCGACCGCATGCCGGATACTGTCCCAGTTGCGGTCAACATAGTCAGTTATATAGACATCGCTTGCGTCCCGCATCATCAGGCGCACCACACCGACATTGCGCCACTGTGGTTTACCACCCTGATATATCACGGCTGCCGACAAAAGCGTATGACGATCCGCGCGCAGCATCTGCAATTGCTTGATTGCCTCTTGTGGTTTTTCCGGCTTGCTCAGCAACACACCTGCATGCTCCAGAACCTGATCACACCCGATTACCAACGCATCGGGGTTCTTCTCACTGATTTTTGAGGCTTTCAACTCTGCCAGCGCATCAGCAATATCACGCGGCGTTGCGCCCTCGGCGATAAGGGAAGATTTGATCATCTGTTCATCTACACGGGCGATCTGTACCTCATGCGCCACCTTAGCTTGCCAGAGAAGTTGGCTCCGAATACTGGAACCCGAGGCGAGGATGATGGGGACAGTCATGGGGACAACTCATGCATAATCTTAAGGAATTCTTAAGGGCAACTTGTCGGCAATTACACGCGCAGGTTCAAGAGGGGGAGAAGTCACAACTCTTAGTCAGTTTGGCCCAATTAGCTCCACGAGGGATAAGAACAAAGCTGCGGCAAGATAACTTGAACAATCGAGATTAAGTACAGGAGTTATCCTTTTATTCATTTTGGCTATACTCCATTAATACATTGTTTTATATATATTAATTCAGGTTATTTAGTGATATCCACATACATGGCACTTGGCTTTGTGTTCATAAAAAATCTGTGGATATAAATTTGATCCACAGGAATCCGTGCCCCTATCTACAACATCAATCTTTCTTTCTATCTTTATTATTATAAAGAGAGGTTAAATTGGAGAATGACACATGACCGATATTTTGAGCATCGCGTATCCTTGGATCAAAGGACTGCACATCATGTCGTTAATCTCGTGGATGGCTGCTCTGTTCTATCTTCCACGTTTGATGGTCCATCATACAGAGCGCGCGGGTTTGAGTGGCGAGATGCACGAAGTCTTTGCCATGATGGAATATAAGCTCGCTAAAGTGATTATGAGCCCGGCAATGATGGCGACTTGGATATTTGGCCTACTACTCGTGATCACGCCCGGGATTGTGTCGTGGGGCGATGTCTGGCCATGGCTCAAGGGGGCTGGTGTGATTGCCATGACTGTATTTCATGTCTGGCTTCTGCGGCGGATGAAATCCTTCCAACGGGGTGAAAATACGGTGACAGGCCGACAATACCGGATGATGAACGAAGTTCCGACACTGTTGATGGTGCTCATTGTATTTTCGGTCACGGTGAAATTCTAATTTGACCCGCGATTGACAGGTCATTCCGCGCGGCGTAAAGCAATATGACCGCTCCGTCCGGAGTAGGTGCCACCCGATGACATTTCCAGACTGACCAGCAGGCGCGACACGTGCCGCTAAGGATATTCGATGACCCAAGAGACCCTGAACCTCGCCGACCTGAAAAAACAATCACCCAAGGCGCTGCTGTCGATGGCAGAAGAGCTTGAGATTGAGAATGCATCAACGATGCGCAAAGGCGAGATGATGTTCCAGATTTTGCGCGAACGTGCAGATGAAGGTTGGGAAATCTCAGGTGATGGTGTTCTTGAAGTTCTGCAAGACGGTTTTGGGTTTCTACGCTCACCTGAAGCAAATTATTTGCCGGGTCCGGATGATATCTATGTTTCGCCTGATATGATCAGGCAGCATTCTTTGCGCACCGGCGATACCATCGAAGGATTAATCAAAGCGCCCGATGATACGGAGCGTTATTTTGCCTTGACCGAAGTGACATTGATCAACTTCGAGGATCCTGAAAAAGCACGCCACAAGGTTGCCTTTGAAAACCTCACACCGCTTTATCCTGACGAACGTCTGATCATGGAAGTCGATGACCCAACGGTCAAAGACCGGTCAGCGCGGATTATTGATCTGGTTGCACCGATAGGTAAGGGCCAGCGTTCGCTGATTGTGGCACCACCCCGGACGGGCAAAACTGTTCTGCTTCAAAATATCGCTAACTCCATCGAGAAGAATCACCCTGAGTGCTATCTGATCGTCCTGCTTATCGACGAGCGGCCGGAAGAGGTCACCGATATGCAGCGCTCGGTAAAAGGCGAAGTTGTCTCCTCTACATTTGATGAGCCGGCGACTCGCCATGTTGCCGTCTCCGAAATGGTTATTGAAAAGGCTAAGCGTCTGGTTGAGCACAAGCGTGATGTTGTAATCCTGCTCGATTCTGTGACCCGCTTAGGTCGCGCCTTCAACACTGTTGTTCCGTCGTCGGGCAAAGTTTTGACCGGTGGTGTGGATGCCAACGCATTGCAACGTCCCAAACGATTCTTTGGTGCCGCACGTAATATCGAAGAGGGCGGTTCACTTACCATTATCGCCACAGCTTTGATTGATACGGGTAGCCGTATGGATGAGGTGATCTTTGAAGAATTCAAAGGAACTGGTAACTCGGAAATCGTGCTGGATCGCAAAATTGCAGACAAGCGCGTATTCCCAGCAATCGATATTCTGAAATCCGGTACGCGGAAAGAAGAGCTGTTGGTTGACAAGGTTGATTTGCAAAAGACATTTGTTCTGCGACGCATCCTCAACCCCATGGGGACCACCGATGGTATCGAATTCCTGATCTCCAAGCTGAAGCAGACAAAGACAAATTCTGATTTCTTTGACTCGATGAATACCTGAAACATATCATAAATTCAAAGGCTTAGGTCTATGGATACTATCTTTGCCCAAGCGACCGCAATGGGTCGCGCTGGTGTGTCTGTCGTTCGGGTTTCCGGACCATCGGCGCATGAAATTTGCACACGGATGGTTGGATCATTGCCGCCGCCGCGCGGTTCCGCCCTGCGAATGGTAAAAGATAGCGATGGCGGTCTTGTTGATCAGGCGTTGATACTTGCGTTTAATGGTCCAGAGAGCTTCACTGGAGAAGACGTAGTCGAGCTACATTTACATGGTAGTATTGCCATCATGCGCCGCGTCCTTGCTGAATTGGGTAAGTTCGAGGGTGTGCGCTTGGCGGAGCCTGGTGAGTTTACACGCAGGGCTCTTGAAAATGGACGGCTTGATCTTGTACAAGTCGAAGGGCTTGCTGATCTGATTGAGGCGGAGACCGAAGCACAGCGCAAGCAAGCGCTAAGGGTTCTGTCAGGCGTTTTGGGGTCAAAAATTGAAGACTGGCGCAGAGCGCTGATCCGATCAGCTGCGCTACTAGAGGCGACAATAGATTTCGCTGATGAAGATGTGCCTGTAGACGTCAGCGAGGAAGTGCGTGCGCTTCTCCAAGGGGTAGACGAATCCGTTACTGTCGAGATCAATGGTACGAAAGCGGCAGAGCGTATTCGGAACGGGTTTGAAGTTGCGATTGTTGGCGCGCCAAATGTGGGAAAGTCTACCTTGTTGAACCGACTAGCAGGTCGGGAGGCTGCAATTACATCCAATATCGCTGGAACAACTCGAGATGTTATCGAAGTACGAATGGATCTTGGCGGTTTGCCGGTGACGTTACTGGATACTGCGGGCATTCGGGAAAGTGACGATGCCATTGAAATTCTAGGTGTTGAGCTTGCTCGAAAACGCGCCGCTGACGCCGATCTGCGCATCTTTTTGCTAGAAAAGGGAGCTGCCGCGCCGTTCCCTCCGGCCCCTGATGATATTGTTGTTACCTCCAAAAGTGATGTCACAGGGGGCAAGTACCCTGCAATATCGGGTAAAAATGGTTCTGGGATTGAGCAGTTGTTAAGTGAGGTGCAGGGTAGGCTTGTGGAACTTGCCTCCGGCGCTGGGCTCGCGACACATGAACGTCATGCTCAGGCGATGTCAGCGGCGCGTACGGGACTTCGAAAAGCTCTGTCATTATTGGATGCTGGGCCTGATAGTTATGATATCGCTGCGGCGGAACTTCGCATAGGAATTCGTGCGCTGGAAGTTTTGATTGGTCGCATTGACGCAGAGAATCTGCTAGATGAAATATTCGCAAGTTTTTGTCTTGGAAAGTGAGGGTGTTTCACGTGAAACATTTTGATGTCATCGTTATCGGTGGTGGTCATGCGGGCTGTGATGCCGCACATGCGGCAGCACGAATGGGGGCAAGCACCGCACTTTTGACGATGTCGAAAAACACGATTGGTGTCATGTCTTGCAATCCAGCGATTGGTGGGCTTGGAAAAGGTCATTTGGTTCGTGAAATTGACGCGCTTGACGGTGTTATGGGGCGTGTTGCTGATGCGGCAGGCATACAGTTTCGTCTGCTAAATCGGCGCAAGGGACCAGCTGTACAAGGTCCGCGTGCGCAGGCTGATAGAGAAATTTATCGCACTAGGATGCTGGCGGAGATGGAAGCGCATCCGTTGATCACAATCATTGAGGGTGAAGCGATAAATTTTGTGATGTCCAAAGACCGTGTTTCGGGTGTGGTGATGAACGATGAGAGTACCCTGACTTCAGGGGCTGTAATCTTGACGACGGGCACGTTTTTACGGGGTGTGATCCATATTGGCGACGTTCAGAAGCCAGGTGGACGAATGGGCGCCAATCCGTCGAGAAAACTGGCAGAATGTATTGACGGCTTCGGGCTGTCACTAGGGCGTCTGAAGACAGGGACACCGCCGCGATTGGATGGCCGAACGATAGATTGGTCAGGCTTAGAAATGCAGCCTGGCGATGACGTGCCTACATTGTTTTCCTTTATGTCCAAGGGTGTTGAGGCGCGGCAGATTTCCTGCGGAATTACACACACGAATGAGCGGACACATGAGATCATTCGAAATAATCTGAAACGCTCTGCGATGTACGGCGGTCATATCGACGGAGTAGGTCCGCGATATTGCCCGTCGATTGAGGATAAAGTCGTTAGATTTTCCGACAAGACATCCCATCAGATCTTCCTTGAACCCGAAGGCGCTGATGATCCGACAGTATATCCGAACGGTATTTCGACTTCGTTGCCGGTTGAGGTGCAGAATGACTATGTTCGATCAATTGTTGGTCTCGAAGCCGTTGAGATATTACAGCCTGGATATGCGATCGAATACGACTATGTGGATCCACGCGCACTACGGCAGACGCTCGAATTGAAAGAGGTGACTGGTCTGTATCTAGCAGGTCAGATTAATGGAACGACAGGATATGAGGAAGCAGCCGCCCAGGGCCTCGTTGCTGGATTGAACGCAGCGCTAGCGGTCGTTGGACGTGATCCCATTCAGTTCAGCAGAACAGATAGCTATATTGGTGTGATGATCGACGATTTAACCACTCGAGGCGTGTCAGAACCATATCGGATGTTTACGTCACGCGCCGAATTCCGTCTTTCTCTGCGCGCTGATAATGCAGACCAGCGCTTAACAACTCTGGGAGTCCGATTGGGATGCGTTTCTGAGAAGCGAAAGTTGATGTTTGAACAAAAGCTTTCACAGCTAGATGAGTGCCGTGAAGCGTTAGAATCCAAGACCTTTACGCCGAAAGAAGCAACTGCCGTTGGTATTACAATCGGTCATGACGGCCAGCGTCGAACCGGTTTTCAGCTACTTTCGTTTCCGGACGTTACATTCTCAGACTTGAAAGCTTTGGACCCACAGTTGAAAGATGTATCTGAGGAAATTTCGGAACAGGTTTCCAAAGACGCTTTGTATGCGAACTATATTAAGCGACAAGAAAATGATGTCGAACTTCTTCGTAAGGATGAGAGTATGCATATTCCTGCTGATTTCATGTATGATGAAATTCCCGGTCTCTCAAATGAGCTCAAATCAAAGCTGATTGCTGCGAAGCCTGAAAATTTATCTCAAGCGTCTAGAATCGACGGAATGACACCTGCTGCTTTAACGCTTCTCCTTGCGCTCATGCGTAAGGGATATCCAAAGAAGACGGCATAGTATGGGTCAACAGCTAAGCAGTGTTTCACGTGAAACAATGGAACTCCTTCGAGAATACGAAGCTATGGTTCTTAAATGGACTAAGAAGATCAATCTGGTTTCTACTGGGGACGCAGGCCAAATCTGGGATCGGCACATCGTTGATTCCATTCAGGTATATGATCTTGCTCCAGAAACAGGCGACTGGCTTGATCTCGGGAGTGGGGGTGGCTTCCCAGGGATTGTTTGCGCGATTATCGCAAAAAAGCGTGCGCCGACGCGAAGGTTTACTCTGGTTGATAGCGATCAACGCAAATGTGCTTTTCTACGGACGGTTGCGAGGGAGTTGAATTTAAACGTGAAAGTTCATGCATCTCGGGTCGAGGCTCTTGAACCTCAGGAAGCAGCAGTTCTTTCTGCGCGTGCATTGGGTAGCTTGATATCTTTGATGCCGTATATGAAGCAGCATTTGTCTCCGACGGGTGTCGCTCTTTTTCCTAAGGGGGTTTCGTGGAAAGAGGAGCATGCGAAGGCAAGTGAGCTTTGGTCTTACTATCTTGAAGCCGTTACAAGCGCTACGAATTCCGACGCAATAATTCTAAAGATAAGGGATCTCCCGCATGCATGATCTTTCGCGGCCACAGGGTCCTAAAATCATTGCTATTGCAAACCAGAAAGGCGGGGTGGGCAAAACCACTACCACCATAAATCTTGCCGCAGCACTTGCAGAAGTTGGGCAGCGCGTACTTGTTATTGACCTTGATCCGCAGGGAAATGCGTCAACGGGTTTGGGGATAGATCAGGACAATAGGGAATTCACGACATATGAGTTGCTTCTTGAAGATATTGATCTAAAGCAAATCATCCAGAAAACCCCGACTGACAACATCTATATTGTGCCAGCAACGGTTGATCTAAGCTCCGCTGATCTGGAGCTTCTTTCCAACGAAAAGCGTAGCTTTCTACTACATGATGCGTTGAGACAGACGCAGATGGATACATTTAGATTTGATTACATCCTGATCGACTGCCCGCCGTCTTTAAATCTTTTGACAGTTAATGCGATGATCGGATCGCATTCTGTCCTTGTTCCACTGCAAAGCGAGTTCTTTGCGCTTGAAGGGCTTTCACAGCTTATGCTGACCATTCGTGAGGTGCGTCAGAGTGGAAATAAGGACCTAAGAATCGAAGGTGTTGTGTTGACCATGTACGACAAACGCAACAATTTATCCCAACAAGTTGAGCAGGATGCGCGCGATAATCTTGGGGATTTGGTGTTCAAGACGATGATACCACGCAACGTTCGAGTGAGCGAGGCACCCAGTTTTGCGATGCCGGTGCTTTCGTATGACAGCCAATCCAAGGGGGCGACCGCGTACCGTGCGCTTGCCCGGGAACTTATGAACAATAACAAACCCGCAATCAAAGAGGTGCAGCATGTCGAATAATCAAGAACGTAAGCGAGGCCTTGGCCGTGGATTATCAGCGTTGATGGCCGATGTGAGTGAGACGGATAGCGTGGCGTCCAGAGGTCCAGCAGCTGCTGATCAGCTGATCCCTATTGAGCGGATTTCACCCAATCCCGAACAGCCGCGAAAGCAGTTTGTACAGTCTGATCTTGATGACCTTGCCGCGTCGATCAGAGAGAAGGGCGTCCTTCAGCCGTTAATCGTGCGGGCCCGCGAGGGTGGACAGTTCGAAATTGTCGCGGGGGAGCGTCGGTGGCGCGCAGCACAGATGGCGCAGTTGCACGAGTTGCCGGTTATTGTGCGTGAATTCAGCGATATCGAAGTTCTCGAGGTGGCGATTATCGAGAACATCCAACGTGCCGATTTGAACGCCGCTGAAGAAGCGGCGGGCTATCGGCAATTGATGGATCGCTTTGGTCATACACAGGAGAAAATGGCTGAAGCACTTGGCAAAAGCCGAAGCCATATCGCAAACCTTTTGCGGCTTTTGAACTTGCCTACACCGGTGTTGGAACTGCTGCGCGAAGGGCAACTGAGTGCCGGTCATGCGAGGGCGCTGATCCCCGCAGCAGACCCAATGAAGCTTGCCCAGCAGGTGATTAAATCCGGCCTTTCGGTCCGCGCGACTGAGGAGTTGGTTAAGCGGGAAGCGGCAGGCGGCGAAGCGAAGCCGCAGAAGAGGGCGGAGACCTCAGATAAGGACGCTGATACCAAGGCACTTGAGGGTGATCTTTCGGCAAACCTTGGAATGCAGGTTTCACTTTCGCATAAGCCGGGGCAGGAAAATGGCCAGCTAACGGTGCAATATAAATCTTTGGATCAGCTTGATGAGCTTTGCCGTTTATTGAGCGGCAGTTAAGCGTTCGCTAGCTCTGCGATAACGGAATTCAAAACTCTGAACCCTTGGTTCGTCACGATCAATCTGGCTTTGTCGAGGCGGACCATTCCAATATTTTGCAAGTGGTCTAGCGCCGTGGGGTTGAGCGGTTCTTTAGCTAAAGCTGTATATCGATGCGTATCAATTCCTTCACGCAGTCGTAGGCCCATGAGCAGAAATTCAGTCGCCTCATCCTCGCGGGTTAAGGCATCGCGGGATTGCTCGGCAGTTTTTGTCGCTACCTCCTCCAGCCAACGCTTAGGATTGCTGTAGCAGGTGGTCGCGTTGCGTCTCCCGTTGTCGGTAAGACGTCCGTGTGCGCCGGGTCCGATCCCAAGATAGTCACCATAGCGCCAATAGATCAGGTTGTGGCGTGATTGCGCACTGTCTGAGGCATGGTTGGAGACTTCATATGCAGGCATTCCTGCGGCACCGCAGATATCCTGGGTCATATCGAACATATCTGCGCCAAGGTCTTCACCAGGGAGACCGCGCAGCTTTCCCAATGCGTATCGATCGCCAAACGCGGTACCGTCTTCAATGGTCAGTTGATAGAGTGAAAGATGGTCTATGGATAGATTTAGTGCCTGCTTAAGTTCAGATTCCCATTCCTTCAATGATTGGTTCTGGCGGGCATATATTAGGTCAAAGCTCACCCGTTCAAACGTAGTGCGGGCAATATCAAAAGCGGCGAGCGCCTCTGATGTCGAGTGTATGCGGCCGAGGCGCCTGAGATCCGCATCATTCAACGCCTGTATGCCCATCGAGATACGGGAAACACCTCCGTCGCGGTAGGCGGTAAATCGTCCGGCCTCGACCGAGCCGGGGTTTGCCTCAAGTGTAATTTCCAAATCATTCGCAGTAGGCCAGAGACGTTTGATCTCTTCAATGACCTCTGCAACGGTATCGGGGTCCATAAGGCTAGGTGTGCCGCCGCCAAAGAATACAGAAGTGACTGTCCGATCCTTGGTTTGGACCGCATAGCGGCGAAGCTCGGACAGATATGCGGCCTTCCACGCGGTTTGATCAATGAAGCGGGAAACATGGCTGTTGAAGTCACAATAGGGGCATTTAGCCTCACAAAACGGCCAGTGGATATAAATCCCGAACCCGCCGTTTTGCCAGTCTTCAGTCAAAGCATTGCGCCAATAGTTTGGTAAAGGCATCCGCGCGATGACTCATGTTGTTCTTCTCATCGTGGGACATTTCTGCAAAAGTCCGCGTCTCACCCAAAGGTTGAAAAATTGGATCATACCCATGCCCGGTCTCACCGCGCATCGGCCAAACAAATGTGCCGTCGACAAAGCCTTCTACAATTTCATCGTGCCCATCAGGCCACGCAAGGACGAGGGTCGCACAAAAACGGGCGGCGCGGGGATGTGGTGCGCCTGCCTTTTCCAGCAGATCATGCGTTTTGTGCATCGCCATGACAAAGTCGCGCCCATCCGGCGTTTCGGCCCAATCGGCGGTGTAAACGCCAGGTGCATTATCAAGGGCGACAACCTGAATGCCGCTGTCATCGGCAAGGGCGGGAAGGCCGGTGGCCTTTACCGCTGCGCGCGCTTTGATCCGGGCGTTTCCGATAAACGTGCTTTCCGTCTCTTCAGGCTCCTCAAGGCCCAACTCCTTGGCCCCCACGACGGTAATACCCAGAGGCGCAAAAAGCTCCTGCATCTCTTCAAGCTTACCCGCATTGTGGGTGGCGATCAGGATGCGATCACCTTCGAACTTTCGGTTCATGCGCAGGCGGCTTTCTGGATTGCGGTCAATTCGGAAATGCCCTTCTCCGCCAGATCAAGAAGTTCATTCATCTGCGCGCGGGAATAGGTTGAACCTTCGGCGCTCATCTGTGTCTCAATCATTTGGCCGCTTTCGGTCATGATGAAATTACCATCAACGCCGGCCTCGGAATCCTCCGGGTAGTCGAGGTCGAGGACGGGCTGGCCCGCATAGATGCCACAGCTGATTGCAGCAACAGGATCGACCATCGGATTCGAGATCACATCGCCTGCTTTCATCAGCTTGTTCACGGCTAGACGCAGTGCGATCCAACCGCCCGTAATCGAGGCGCAGCGTGTGCCGCCATCCGCCTGAAGCACGTCACAGTCGATGGTGATTTGGCGTTCACCCAATGCTACACGGTCAACACCGGCGCGTAGGGAACGGCCGATCAGCCGCTGGATTTCAACGGTGCGTCCGCCTTGCTTGCCCGATGCTGCTTCACGCCGCATACGGGTATTTGTTGCGCGGGGCAGCATGCCATATTCGGCGGTTACCCAACCCAAACCGGACCCTTTGATAAACGGCGGCACGCGGTCTTCGATTGTCGCAGTACACAGCACATGGGTATCGCCCATCTTGATCAAGGCAGAACCTTCAGCATGCTTGGTAAAGCCGACTTCGACAGACACATCACGCATTTCGTCAAGTTTCCGACCAGATGGGCGCATGAGATATTCCTTTTGTTTGATTTGGCTCATGGCATAGCGCCCGATCCCTTGCGGATGCAACCCCCGCGCCCTTAATGTAGGGGTATGACCGACACATCAGGCATCTTGCAGGAAATGAACGAGCGTTCGCGCGAGGTGTTCCGCCGTGTGGTCGAAGGTTATCTTGCCAATGGTGATCCGGTTGGGTCCCGCACCCTGACTCGCGACTTCAGTGAGAAGGTAAGTGCGGCGACCATTCGCAACGTCATGCAGGATCTGGAATTTCTTGGGCTGCTCGACAGTCCACACGTCAGCGCAGGGCGTATTCCAACACAACTTGGTTTACGGATGTTTGTTGATGGTCTTCTTGAGGTAGGCAATCCCGATGACGGAGACCGCGCCCAGATCGACGCGACGATGGGACGCAATGCGGATGACGTGTCGGGTATATTGGACCGGCTTGGTACCGCGCTGTCCGGTGTTACGCATGGTGCGTCCCTTGTTCTCGCCCCTAAGCACGAAGCGCCGATCAAGCACATTGAATTTGTCTCACTTTCTCAGGATCGCGCACTGGCAGTTTTGGTTTTCTCTGACGGGCATGTGGAAAACCGTCTTTTTACGCCACCTGCAGGGCAAACGCCCAGCTCCATGCGAGAGGCTGCGAATTTCCTCAATTCACTGGTTGAAGGAAAGACCCTGTCAGAGCTACAGCGGACCATCAAAATCGAGATGGGCCGCCGCCGTCAGGAGATTGATGCCCTCGCGGCCGAGCTGGTGGAAAGTGGGCTGGTCATCTGGGAAAGCGGAGGCGGACATCCTGAACGCTTGATCGTGCGGGGCCGCGGTAATCTGCTGTCTGACAGCGGAGAAGCCCAGGACATCGAGAAGGTGCGGAGCCTATTTGACGACCTTGAGCGCAAGCGTGACATCGCAGATTTTCTGGAATTGGCCGAAGACGGCGACGGTGTGCGCATTTTTATCGGTTCAGAGAACAAACTTTTCTCACTTTCGGGTTCCTCTTTGGTGGTTTCCCCATATATGAACTCTGATCGTAAGATTATCGGTGCGGTGGGTGTAATTGGCCCGACGCGCCTGAACTATGGACGTATCGTGCCGATTGTGAATTACACGGCGCAACTGGTTGGGAAACTGATCTCCGACCGGAGTTAGAGGTAGAATATGGCAGACCCGAACGATTTTTTGGATGATCCCGAAGCAGCAGAGGCAGAAGCGTATGCCGATGAAATGGAAGAAATTGACGAGGGCGAACTGGCCCTTGAAGAAGTAATTCAGGAGCGCGACCAATATAAAGACCGCTTTGTGCGTGCGCTCGCCGATGCTGAGAATGCGCGCAAACGCTCTGACAAGGATCGCCGCGAAGCTGAGAATTACGGTGGGTCAAAACTCGCCCGCGATATGCTGTCAGTGCACGACAACATGAAGCGTGCATTAGAAGCGGCGACTGAAGAGCAGCGTACGATTTCCGGCCCACTGCTGGAAGGGATCGAGCTTACAATGCGGGAGATGATTTCAGTTTTCTCAAAGCATGGCATCACGCCAATCACGCCAGAGGTTGGTGACCGGTTTGATCCCAAGCTGCATCAGGCGATGTTCGAGGCGCCCGTGCCCGACACAAAAGCCGGTGAGATCATTCAGGTCGCTGCGGAAGGTTTCATGCTGCACGACCGTTTGCTGCGTCCCGCACAAGTGGGCGTATCTTCCACCCCCGGTTAACTCAGGATCAGGAGGCGGTCATTCCTTGGCCGCCTCTTTTAGCTTATAGATCAGATCGAGCGCCTCTCGCGGGGTCAGCTCATCGGGCAAAATCTCTCCCATCAGTTTCTCAACTTCGGAATGCCTTGCAGGTGGTGGTGGTGCCGTGGGTTTGTTCGAGAACAGGGGCAGATCGTCGATCAATGTCTTTTGTGTCGCGCCACCTTCACGTTCCCCTTTTTCCAACGCCTCCAAAACGACTCGCGCACGCGCGATAACAGCAGCAGGCAGGCCGGCAAGCTGTGCGACCTGTACGCCATAGGACCGGTCAGCCGCACCCTTTTTAACTTCATGCAGGAAAATCACGTCGCCTTCCCACTCCTTCACCGTGACGGTAGCGTTGTCCACACCGTCAAGCTTGGCAGCGAGGGCTGTCATCTCGTGATAGTGGGTGGCGAAGAGCGCCCGCGCACGGTTTACGTCGTGCAAATGCTCCAGCGTGGCCCATGCGATCGACAATCCGTCATAGGTTGCCGTTCCACGCCCGATCTCGTCCAGAATAACCAATGCGCGATCGTCAGCCTGATTGAGAATCGCGGCCGTTTCCACCATTTCCACCATGAAGGTCGAACGCCCGCGGGCCAGATCATCGGAGGCACCAACACGGCTGAAAAGTTGGCTAACGATCCCGATATGAGCGGAACGGGCAGGCACATAGCTTCCCATTTGGGCGATCAGCGCCATGAGTGCGTTCTGGCGCAAGTATGTTGATTTACCTGCCATATTCGGGCCGGTCAGCAACCAGATCGCGGCGTTGGTGTCTGCACTTAAATCGCAATCATTCGCGACGAACTGTGCGCCGGATTGCTGTGCCAAGGCGCGCTCGACCACTGGATGACGACCGCCTTGAATATCAAATGCGCGGGAATTGTCGACGGTCGGTCGGACCCAGTTTTCTGCCTGCGCCAAGTCAGCCAACCCACAAGCCAGATCAACCTCGGCAAGGGCGGCGGATGTCGCGCCGATTTTACCTGTATTGGCAAGTATTGCGGCTCTAAGATTGGTATAAAGCTGCTTTTCGAGCTCGACAGCATGGTTACCAGCATTGAGAATTTTCGTCTCGAGTTCGGACAGTTCAACAGTTGTGAAACGAACTTGGTTTGCAGTCGTCTGCCGATGAATGAAATTCTCTGACAGGGGTGGTGACAACATCTTTTCCGCATGTGCTGCGGTCGTCTCGATGAAATAGCCAAGGACGTTATTGTGTTTGATCTTCAGAGACGAAATGCCCGTATCAGAGACGAACTGCGCCTGCATCGCTGCCACGACATTGCGGCCTTCATCACGTAGCTGTCGAACTTCGTCCAGCTCGTCATGGTAGCCGGTGGCAATGAATCCACCGTCCCGCACCATGAGTGGCGGTTCCGCAATAAGCGCCTCATCCAAAAGCGTAATGAGTTCGTCATGTCCGGCGAGGTTATCAACCGCACCCTTCAATAAGTCAGGCAGATCTTTTGGGGATAGCGTTTTGCTCAGGTGGTTTGCCTCCGACAGTCCATTCCTGATCGCAGCAAGATCGCGAGGTCCGCCTCGATCGAGTGACAGCCGCGACAGAGCACGCTCAAGATCAGGAACGGAGCGCAATCTGCTGCGAACTTCTTGTGCGATCTGCATATTACCCACGGCAAAATCAATAGCGTCTAACCGTGCGTGAATTGTCTCTAACACGCGCGATGGACTTGAAATCCGCCGCTCCAACAAGCGAGCACCACCGGCGGTGACCGTGCGGTCCATCACGGACAGAAGCGATCCCGAACGCCCACCCGATAAGGCATGTGTTAATTCGAGATTGCGGCGCGTGGCGGCGTCAATCTGGACAGTGCGGGCTTCGGCTTCTTTCACCGGTTTGCGCAAAAGCGGCAGGTTACCTTTTTGCGTCATGTCGAGATATTCGATCAAAGCACCCATGGCAGAGACTTCAGCGCGGTCAAAACTGCCAAACGCATCAAGCGACTTCACGCCAAACAATGCGCAAATCCGCGCATCCGCACCAGTACTGTCGAAACTGGCGCGTGCCAGCGCGGTGAGGGAAAGCCCAAACTCGGCCTCAAGCGCACGATGCTCAGTTTCTTTGCCCTCGGCCACCAGCAATTCAGACGGGGAAAGACGGGCAAGCTCGGGACCCAAGCGGACAACCGGCAAGCTCATGACGTGAAACGCGCCGGTAGAGATATCGACCCAAGCAAGCGCATGGGCATCACGGACTTCAGCAAATGCAGCGAGGTAATTGTGGCGCCGTGCCTCAAGCAGGGATTCTTCGGTCAATGTGCCTGGCGTTACCAGCCTTACCACATCGCGTTTGACGATGGATTTATTGCCACGCTTTTTTGCCTCGGCAGGAGTTTCCAATTGTTCCCCCACGGCGACACGAAAACCTTTGCGGATCAGCGTCAGCAGGTACCCTTCAGCGGAGTGCACCGGAACCCCGCACATGGGAATGTCCTCGCCCTCATGCTTACCTCGTTTGGTTAGGGCAATATCAAGTGCCTCCGCAGCAGCGACGGCATCGTCGAAAAAAAGCTCATAGAAATCGCCCATGCGGTAGAACAAGAGGGCGTCCGGATAGCCGGATTTAATCTCGAGATACTGCGCCATCATCGGTGTGATCGTGCCGGTATTCATCTGCCATCCCCTCGCATGTATCGTCTGTACAAAACCGCAGGTCCGGAGGGAAGGGGCGATGGCGGTTTCCGAGGGGCCGCCGCCCGTCGGTTTTTCGTCACCTGATTGAATGGCTGTTCGCGTCTCGCTATGGTCGGATAAATAGCAAAAGAGAGCGCCCCGTCTGTGACAAAAACAAAAGTAACCGCCGATGAGGCACTTGCCTTTCATCTTGAACCAACGCCCGGTAAATTCGAGATCACCGCAACCGTTCCGATGACCACACAGCGTGACCTGTCACTGGCGTATTCGCCGGGTGTCGCGGTGCCCTGTGAGGCGATCGCGGCAGACCCGCAGTTAGCTTATGACTACACCAATAAAGGCAATCTGGTTGCGGTAATTTCAAACGGCACGGCGGTTCTGGGCCTTGGTAACCTCGGCGCGCTGGCCTCCAAGCCGGTGATGGAGGGCAAGGCGGTTTTGTTCAAACGGTTTGCTGACGTCAACTCGATTGATATCGAGCTCGACACCGAAGATACGGAAGCCTTTATCAATGCTGTGAAACTCATGGGGCCGACGTTTGGCGGTATCAACCTTGAGGATATCAAAGCGCCGGAATGCTTCATCATTGAGCAGCGGCTCAAGGAAGAGATGGATATTCCGGTCTTCCACGATGACCAGCATGGCACAGCAGTCATCTGTGCTGCGGGCCTTTTGAACGCGCTTAAAATATCGGGCAAGAAGATTGAGGATGTGCGCATCGTTCTCAATGGTGCAGGAGCGGCCGGCATTGCATGCCTTGAATTGCTCAAAGCGATGGGCGCGCGTCACGACAACTGCATCATGTGCGATACGAAGGGCGTCATCTACCAAGGTCGAACCGAGGGGATGAACCAGTGGAAATCCGGCCACGCGGCAAACACCGATGCGCGCAGTCTGGCTGATGCAATGGCAGGTGCGGATGTATTCCTTGGGGTGTCCGTCAAGGGCGCGGTCACCGCTGATATGGTGGCGAGCATGGCCGATGATCCGGTGATTTTTGCAATGGCAAACCCCGATCCCGAGATCACACCGGAAGAGGCGCATGCGGTGCGTGCCGATGCTATCGTCGCAACGGGCCGCAGTGATTATCCCAATCAGGTGAACAACGTGCTAGGGTTTCCGTATCTCTTTCGTGGCGCGCTCGATATCAATGCACGCGCAATCAATGACGAGATGAAGATCGCGTGCGCGCATGCTCTGGCCAACCTTGCTCGTGAAGATGTGCCGGACGAGGTCGCGCTTGCCTACGGTAAAAACCTCAGCTTTGGTCGGGATTATATCATTCCGACACCGTTTGACCCGCGCCTCATTCACACGGTACCGCCTGCGGTGGCAAAGGCAGGTATGGACACGGGTGCTGCGCGGCGTCCGATTATTGATATGGAAGCCTATGAAGAAGGGCTGAAATCCCGCCTTGATCCGACGGCCAATATCATGCGTGGCATCAACGCGCGTGCACGTGCCAATCAGGCGCGAATGATTTTTGCCGAAGGGGATGATCCAAAAGTGCTGCGCGCAGCCGTCATGTATCAGCGGCAGGGTTTTGGGAAAGCGTATGTCGTTGGACGCGCAGATGACGTGAAAGCCAAGCTGATCGCTGCAGGTCTTGAGGATGCGACTCGCGAGCTGGAGGTCGTCAACGCCGCCAACACGCAACATCTCGATATGTATAAATCCTATCTCTACGACCGGCTTCAGCGCCGTGGTTTTGACCGCAAAGACATTCACCGCCTTGCGGCGACCGACCGACATGTATTTGGCGCGCTGATGTTGGCGCATGGGCATGGCGACGGATTAGTCACGGGTGCGACACGCAAATCTGCGCATGTGTTGGACCGGATCAATCACGTATTTGACGCCAGTGCCCAAGGGGGGGCCGTTGGCATTACGGCCCTTTTGCAAAATGGGCGCATCGTCTTGATCGGTGATACGCTGGTGCACGAATGGCCGGATGCCGATGACCTTGCCAATATCGCGGAAAGTGGCGCGCGTGTTGCGCGGCATTTAGGGATGCAGCCGCGCGTGGCCTTTGTCAGCTTTTCGACGTTTGGTTACCCCGTTTCGGAGCGGGCTGAAAAGATGCATCTGGCACCTGAGGTTTTGGATGGGCGCGGAGTCGACTTTGAATACGAAGGCGAGATGACCGTCGATGTGGCCATGAACGCCGAAAGTCAAAAGAACTACCCGTTTTCACGCCTGACAGGACC
Organism: Sulfitobacter sp.; assembly: GCA_049670485.1. GTDB lineage: Bacteria > Pseudomonadota > Alphaproteobacteria > Rhodobacterales > Rhodobacteraceae > Sulfitobacter. Next base: position 29,013 of record JBATTJ010000143.1, on the reverse strand, counting down.
GGCGAATATTCTGGTGGTACCTGCACGCCATTCGGCCAGTATTTCCGTCAAATTGATGCAGGAAATGGCAGGGGCGACAGTGATCGGGCCAATTCTGACGGGCCTCGACCGCTCGATTCAGATTGCATCATCGACATCGACCACCAATGACATCCTCAACATGGCGATTTTGGCGGCATGTAAGGTGGGCGGATGATCTGGAACCTTGGTTCAATCAATATTGATAAGTTCTATGAGGTGCCGTATTTGCCCGCTGCAGGTGAGACATTGGCCGCAACTAGTTTTGGTTTCGGATTGGGTGGAAAGGGCGCGAATATGTCGGTCGCGGCCGCACGCTGTGCTGCGCGGGTGAGCCATATTGGCGCGGTGGGGGGTGACGGGCATTGGACGCGGCAGCGGTTGCTAGAATACGGCGTCGACACGCTGCACATTGCGCAGGTTGATGCACCGACAGGTCATGCGAACATCGTCGTGGACCAAAGTGGTGAGAACAATATCGTTCTTTATCAAGGGGCCAACGTACAATTGACCGAGGCGATCATCGGTGCCGCGCTGACCGAAGCGTCGCCCGGTGATTACCTGCTGATGCAAAACGAGACGAATGGACAAGAGTATGCAGGGGTAACCGCCAAATCGTTGGGCCTGCGCGTGGTATATGCCGCCGCACCGTTTGATGCGTCAGCGATTGAGCGGCTGGTTGGGCGGATTGACTTGCTGGTCCTGAACGAAGTGGAAGCAGCACAGCTTGAGACGGCAACAGGAAGGTCCGTTGCAGATTTTGGCGTGCCTGATGTGGTGATCACTTTGGGGGCGCAGGGGTGTAAATGGGTCTCTAACAGAGGGGCCAATCAAAGCTCGGCGATATTTGACGCCTATCCTGCAGAGGCAGTCGATACCACGGGCGCCGGCGATACATTCACCGGCTATCTGGTCGCAGGGCTTGACCGAGGGATGGATATGAGAGGCGCGATTGATGTGGCGCTCAAGGCTGGCGCGATGATGGTGATGCGGCGCGGCACGGCGGATGTGATACCTGACCTGAAAGAAATTCAAGACAGGTTTGGGATCTAGCCTGCAAATGGGGCGGCTGTTCCCCACAGTTCTTTGACACGTGAATCACGGCCACATCCCTTGCGATAGCTTTTGTACGCGTTTGCCTGTGTTTTGGGCCCAAAGCGTGTGACGACCAGCTTTGTGCCTTTTGCGTAATCTTGGTGAAATGCATCTGCAGGGAAGAATGTATTTGCCGACAGTACGGGCGTGACGATCTCTTGGCCCAGTTCGGACTGCGCGTTTAGTTTGGCCTGCTTTGCAGCTGCTTTTTGATCCGGTGTTGCGAATATTGCCGTCCGGTAACTGGGGCCACGGTCACAAAACTGTCCGCCTGCATCGGTGGGATCAATGGAGCGGAAGAAAAGGTGTAGTAACTGACCCGCTGAGACGACGTCAGGATCAAATGTGACCTGAACGGCCTCATAGTGGCCCGTGTCGCCCAATATGACTTGCTTGTAAGTCGGGTCTGATGACTTGCCACCTGCAAAGCCGGACACAGCATCTGTGACGCCGGCGACTTTTTCGAAATCCGCTTCGACACACCAGAAACATCCACCTGCGATTATGAGTGTCTCACTATCTGCCGCACGGGAGGGGGAGGCCTGAACAATCAGGCCGATGGCGATGAGACCTGCCAAGGCAACTGATTTTATGTTGTAGAATGTGCTCATTGAGTGCTCCTTTTCTCTAGACGCTGACGTGGAAGAAAGGGTTGCGCAATGGATGAAGCGTAATTTCACGGGGTGGTGATTTCAGTTTACTGGATGCAAGAGATTGCTAACACTGCGCGGAACAGGGCCGGAAAAAGGAATGTCTCAATGCGTATTGCGATGTGGTCAGGGCCGCGCAATCTCAGCACTGCGATGATGTATGCATTTGGTGCGCGCGCGGATTTTCACGTCATGGATGAGCCGTTCTATGCGCCCTACCTTGCCAGGACGGGCGTTGATCATCCAATGGCAAACCAGATTATTGGGTCGCATGACGCCGATCCAGTGAGTGTTGCGCATACCTGCGAAACCGTCGTTGGGACTCCACATGTCTATATGAAACACATGCCGCATCATATGTTGGACGGGTTTCCGATGGATTGGGCGCAGGACTGTGTAAATGTTCATTTGATCCGCCACCCTGCGCGCGTCATCGTCAGCTACCGCGAAAAGCGGGATGCGCCGACGCTGGACGATATCGGTTTTGTGCAGCAAAGCGATGTTTACGAACGCTTGGGTGGGCTGGTGATCGACAGCACCGATATCCGTGCGCAGCCGGAGGCGATGCTCCGCGCGCTATGTTCGGCTATTGGATTGGAATTTGACGAGGCGATGTTGCGCTGGCCTGCGGGGCCACGGTCAGAGGACGGGATTTGGGCATCGCATTGGTATGGCGCGGTGCACCGCAGTACAGGTATCGCGGGTGCAGAAGGGCCGTTGCCAGAGATACCCGACGCATTTGCGCCTCTGCTTGAGGCGGCGCTTCCCCATTACCTGGGGTTACATGACCGCCGTCTTTCCCCGTGAACCGGATCATAATGCTGTTAAATGTTCAGCGTTCTTAAAGAGTATGTATGCAATGAAAATTGCGTAGCCGGTTTCCGGTAGAGGTAACGAGTAGTCGGCCCGAGCGGGCAATCGCTTGGGCCGTTTGGTTTTCTAGGGTTTCATACGCTTGTCACGTGCCGCGAGAAGCTTGAGGCGCAAGGCGTTGAGTTGGATAAATCCGGCGGCGTCTTTTTGATCGTACGCGCCTGCATCATCCTCAAAGGTCACATGTGCCTCGGAATAGAGGCTGTAATCAGACCAACGGCCCACAGTCCGCACGTGCCCTTTGTAGAGCTTGAGGCGAACGGTGCCGGTCACATGGGTCTGGCTTGCGTCGATGGCTGCTTGCAGCATTGTCCGCTCCGGCGAGAACCAGAAGCCGTTGTAGATAAGTTCGGCATATTGCGGCATCAGCTGGTCTTTGAGGTGCATGGCACCGCGATCCAGTGTGATAGATTCGATGGCGCGGTGCGCCTCCAGCAACAGCGTGCCGCCGGGTGTTTCATAAATCCCACGCGACTTCATACCGACAAAACGCCCCTCGACGAGGTCAAGACGGCCACAGCCGTGCTTGCCGCCAAGCTCGTTGAGTTTGGTGAGCAACTCGGCGGGCGACAACGCTTCACCATTCACGGAAACCGCATCACCGCGCTCAAATCCGACCTCGATAAATTCAGGCGTATCCGGCGCGTCTTCGGGTGCGACAGTGCGTTGGTACACATACTCCGGTGCATCCACAGCCGGATCTTCAAGGACCAGCCCTTCGGAAGAGGTGTGCAGCAGGTTTGCATCAACGGAGAACGGCGCCTCACCACGTTTGTCCTTGGCGATCGGGATCTGATGTTCTTCCGCGAATTCCAGCAGTTTGGTCCGACTGCTCAAATCCCACTCCCGCCAAGGCGCGATCACTTTGATATTGGGGTCCAGCGCATAAGCGGCCAGCTCAAACCGTACCTGATCGTTGCCTTTGCCGGTAGCACCATGCGCAACCGCATCTGCACCTGTCTCATGGGCAATCTCGACCAGACGTTTGGAAATGAGCGGCCGCGCAATCGAGGTACCAAGAAGGTAGAGGCCTTCGTAGACTGCATTCGCGCGAAACATCGGGAAGACAAAATCACGCACGAACTCTTCGCGCACATCTTCGATGTAAATCTCTGACGCGCCCATCATTTCCGCTTTTGCGCGGGCAGGTTCAAGCTCTTCGCCCTGACCCAGGTCAGCGGTAAAGGTCACGACCTCACAATTATACTCGGTCTGCAGCCACTTCAGAATGATGGAGGTATCGAGACCGCCGGAGTAGGCAAGCACAACTTTCTTTGGCGCGGACATGATCTTTTCCTTTGTCGGGTTCCGCGGGTGACGTATCGGGTTTTACACCGCACAGCAAGGGAGATGGGTTTATTGACGGGGGTGGTGTAGGGACATATCCAAGACCTCTGAAACAACGGGCAGCGTGATATGAGCGATGATTTCCAGATGGGTGCGATTGCCGCCACCCGCGCCATGCGTGGCGTGTTCCCCGCGACCCCTTTGCTCAAGAACGAGCATCTGTCAGAGCGGTTTGGCGCGGAGATTTATCTCAAGCGTGAAGACCTGAGCCCGGTGCGGTCCTACAAACTGCGCGGTGCGTTCAATGCGATGCGCAAATTGATCCCGGAACATGGTGTTTTTGTCTGTGCGTCTGCGGGCAACCATGCGCAGGGCGTCGCATTCATGTGCAGTCATTTTGGCGTGCGCGGTGTGATTTTTATGCCGGTGACGACCCCTCAGCAAAAAATCCAGAAGACCAAAATATTCGGTGGTGACAATATCGAGGTTCGGCTTGTCGGGGATTACTTTGACAAGACGCTGACAGCGGCACAGACGTTCTGCACCGAGGAGGGTGCATATTTTCTGTCACCGTTTGATGATGATAATGTCATCGAAGGGCAAGCGTCGGTCGCGGTTGAGATTGAGGACCAATTGGGCGGTGTGCCCGATCATATTATCCTACCTGTGGGAGGTGGTGGACTGTCTGCCGGCACACGCGCATTTTTCCAAAACCGCTGCACTTATACTTACGTAGAGCCTAAAGGCGCGCCAAGCTTGGGTCGCGCACTCGAACTGGGGGCGCCGGTTGACGTGTCGCCGATCAATACCTTTGTCGATGGCGCGGCAGTTGCGAAAATCGGGGTGCGCACATTTGAAAAGCTGAAAGATGCGCGGCGTAGTGACGTGGTGCATCTGTCAGAGGACCGCATCTGTGTCAGCATCATCGAGATGCTCAATGTCGAAGGTATCGTTCTTGAACCTGCAGGCGCGCTCAGCATCGAAGCGCTGGGCGAAGTGGCGGATCAGATCAAAGGGAAGACTGTCGTTTGTGTGACGTCTGGCGGCAACTTTGATTTTGAGCGGTTGCCGGAGGTAAAGGAGCGCGCGCAACGCTATTCGGGCCTCAAGAAGTATTTCATCCTGCGAATGCCGCAACGACCTGGTGCGCTGAAGGAATTTCTCAGCATCCTTGGGCCTGATGATGACATCTGCCGGTTCGAATACCTCAAAAAGTCAGCGCGCAACTTTGGCTCCGTGCTTATCGGGATCGAGACATTGAATCCTGATACCTTTCCTCGCTTCCTGTTACAGCTGGATGAAGCTGGGTTTACATATACCGACATCACCAACGACGAGACGCTTGCTCAATTCGTGCTCTGACCTGCCATAGAGAGCAGTGAGGTTTTAGGCGACTGCGCCTTCGTGCATACCTTCTCGGAATGCCTGCATGCTGAGATCAAAACTCTCCAATATGGACCTAAGGTCTATTTCCGCGGCACGGCCATGGCCTGCAAGTGTCTCGCCGGTTTGGCACAGCTCCGAGAACGTGATGAACCCGAGATTGAGCGCGCTTCCCTTCAGAGCGTGAAGGTCGGCACCCAAGGTGTCGATGTTGGGCGCAACGCGCAGGCTGTCGGTCATTCCTGTCACCTCATCGAAAAAGACCTCGACGACGTCTTCGAAATCCTCCGGACCAACATCGTCACATAGCAGTTTTATCCGCTCCCAATCAATCATCTGACGCCTCCTTGGACCAGTGTGACCTAGCACCAAACCGTTAAAAGACGGTAATCGCCTCGGTTCATCGGCTGTTAAGGTCGAATGGGTAGGAATTTGACGTACTGTAAGCGAGAAGGATTTATGACTGCTGTATCACCACATATTTCACTGCCTGCGGCCCTGCCTCGTGCAGGTGCAATCCGGCATGTGTTGGTCGTTGACGACAGCAAGTTACAGAGAAAGCTCTTATGCTTATCCCTGAAAAAGTGGGGATTTGACGTATCGGAGGCGGCCAGTGGCGAAGACGCTTTGGCCATGGCAGCGATTCGGCGGCCTGATCTGGTGCTCAGCGATTGGATGATGCCGGGCATGAACGGACTCGAGCTGTGCCGCCGGTTTCGGGAGATGGCGGCCGAAGATTATAGCTATTTCATTCTGCTCACCTCCAAGCGTGAGAAGGAAGAAGTCGCACGTGGTCTCGACAGCGGAGCGGATGACTTTCTCACCAAACCTGTGGACGCAAACGAATTGCGCGCGCGCATCACCGCAGGAGAGCGCCTGATCGAGATGCAACGTTCCATGGCGGAGGCGAACCGCACGCTTAGCGAGACATTGGGAGAGCTTCAGCGGCTTTATGACAATATCGACAGCGATTTGCAGGAGGCCAAGAAGCTACAGCAGTCGTTGATAAAAGAGCGGTTTCGCGCCCTGTCAGCCGGAGATTTATCGCTGATGTTGCGCTCTTCGGGGCATGTGGGTGGTGACCTAGTTGGTTTTTTTGAGGCTGGTCCGGACCATGTCGGGCTTTATGCGTTGGATGTCTCGGGCCATGGTATCAGCTCTGCAATGATGACGGCGCGACTTGCGGGTTATCTGTCCAGTGCGGCACCGGATCAAAATGTAGCACTTTGCAAAAACGCAAAGGGGCAATTCGTGCCGCGCTCTCCTGATGAGGTCGTCGCAGCGCTCAACGATCTTGTTCTGGACGAGATGGAGACGGAGCATTATTTTACCCTCCTTCTGGGATTTGTGGAAACCCGCACCGGGCGGATGGTATTGTCACAGGCCGGTCATCCGCATCCCGTGGTTCAGCGTGCGAATGGCAGGGTGGAGCAAGTTGGGCAGGGGGGATTTCCTGTTGGGCTATTGTCAGGCGCAAGCTTTGAGCGGTTCGAGCTGAAGCTAGCGCGCGGTGATCGAATTCTGATTCTTTCGGACGGGGTTACTGAATGTCCGGGGCCGAATGACACCATGCTGGGTGAAGAGGGGCTTGAAAAGTTTATGCGTGACCTTGCAGACGTGAAAGGCCCACCTTTTCTTGAGGCGCTTGTCTGGCGCCTTACCGAATTTGCCGGTGGTGAAGATTTCCCCGACGACGTGTCTGCGATCTTGTTCGAATATCAGGGGGATGATGCAGCGTAGTTTTGCATGAACATACGGTCCCCGTCATTGCCCAAGACGGCAATTGCCTCACCTGCATCCAGCACGAGCGTTTCATGAAACGGCTCCAAGGGTGCGTGCAGCTGACGCACGGGTTTTGCTACATAAACATGGCAAAGCTTTTCGGCCCATAGGTCATACTCTGGCATGAATACAAACCGGCGAAATGCGCCAAGGCGGCGGGGCCGCGCAATGGACCAGCCGGTCTCTTCGCGTACCTCACGGTAAAGCGCTTGAAGCGGGCTTTCGCCAAGATCAATACCACCGCCGGGGAGTTGGATATCCACAATATCCGACATCTGCGCCGTCAGTAAAAACCGCCGTTCCAGCGGTAGAATCGCATAGACACCGGTCCGCAAACGATAGTGTTTTGCACGCCGGGGCACCTCTCCGATGCGTCTGATCATGAGAACACCCCTTTCTGTCCTGCGTTGCCGACCCTACATAGGGCGATGTATGACAAGCGGCTTGCGGTAAGGATAGATGAAAATGACAGATGTACATACTGGAGGATGGGACGACACTGTTCTTCCTTTCCAGCTCGATCACTCCAATATACGGGGTCGCATCGCGCGCCTTGATACGGCGTTGGCCGGTATTCTGGAGCAGCATGATTATCCACCGGTTGTCGAAGCGTTGGTGGCGGAAATGGCATTGCTTACCGCGCTGATCGGACAAACCATCAAGGTGCGCTGGAAATTACAGCTTCAGGTCCAGTCCAAAGGGCCGGTGCGTATGATCGCCACGGATTATTACGGTCCCGAGACCGAAGGCGGTCCCGCGCGCATCCGCGCTTATGCCAGCTATGACGCAGACCGCCTGACCGATGGTGAACCGATTGATCAAATCGGTGAGGGGTATTTTGCCGTGATGATTGATCAGGGCGAAGGGATGACACCCTATCAAGGGATCTCACCGCTGTCGCCTGAAAGCCTGTCGAAATCCGCCGAAGGGTATTTTGCCCAATCAGAGCAGTTGCCGACACGTTTCGAGTTGAGCCTTGGGAAGTCCACGACAGCGGATATGCCCGAGCATTGGCGTGCAGGGGGCGTGATGCTTCAGCATATACCAAATGCGTCACCATTTGCCGCACAAGGTGAAGGGTCTGGTGAAATGCTCCGGCCTGTGGATCTTCTGCAAAACGACGAAAAGGAAAACTGGAACCGTGTGAACATCCTGCTCGACACGGTCGACGATCTGGAATTGATCGGTCCCACGCTTGATCCATCGGATGTTCTGCTGCGTCTTTTTCACGAAGAACGCCCGCGCGTCTTTGACAAACAGCGGGTGCATTTTGGATGTACCTGTTCGGAGGACCGGGTGCGCCAAAGCCTGTCGATCTATTCTGCAAAAGACATTTCAACCATGACGACAGACGAGGGCCGCGTCACAGCGGATTGCCAATTTTGCGGTGCGCATTATGATATTGACCCGGCAACTGTCGGGTTTGACGCGCAAAAGGATGCGTGAACGGATCGACCAGATACGCGCGGGATTGAAGCAGGGGGGGATAGCGTCCTCTGATTTTGATCTAAATCCCGAAACGGTACTGCCTGCGGCGCGAAAGTTGCGTCCCGCAGGTGTGCTGGCGCCGATTGTCGAGACTGCGGATGGGCTGAGCCTGCTGCTGACCAAACGATCTGCCGCGCTCAAGCATCATCCGGGCCAGATTGCGTTTCCTGGAGGAAAGCAGGACGAGGGTGATGCGGATGTGATTGCTGCGGCGCTGCGGGAGGCACATGAAGAAATCGGTTTGCCCCGCGAGAATGTCGAGGTTTTGGGTACGCTGCCGCCGCATGAAACTGTAACCAGCTTTCTGGTGACGCCTGTGATCGGGTTGGTCACAGCACCCTTCGAGGTCGTGCCGGAACCCGGTGAGGTGGACGAGGTTTTTGCCGTGCCCTTGGATCATGTCCTTGATCCGGACAATTATTTAATCCAGTCGCGGCGTTGGCGCGGGCAGACTCGCCACTATTTCGTAGTGCCTTACGGACCCTACTACATCTGGGGCGCAACTGCATGTATGTTGCGCGGATGGACACAGACATTGCAAAACTAATTCCGGCAGACGCCCCGTGGCTCAACGCGCCTTCCGCACGCACGGTTTGTGAGGCGATTGCGGGCGGAGGGCATCAGGTTCTGTTCGTGGGAGGCTGCGTGCGCAACGCATTGCTGGGCGCGCCAGTCAGCGATGTCGACATGGCGACAAGCGCGACACCACAACAAGTGATCGCACTGACCGAAGCCGCAGGACTGAAAGCGGTTCCAACCGGCATTGAGCACGGGACAATCACGGTGGTCTCGGGCGGGACAGGATACGAGGTGACGACCTTCCGATGCGATGTGGAGACTGACGGCCGCCATGCAGTTGTGACCTTTTCCACCGATATCCGCGATGATGCGCGCCGCCGCGATTTTACCATGAATGCGCTTTATGCGGATGCGGATGGTAAGGTAATTGATCCGTTGGGCGGTCTGAATGATTTGCGCGCGCGGCGCGTCTCGTTCATCGAGGATGCGCAGGATCGCATTCGCGAGGACTACCTCCGTACTCTGCGATACTTCCGCTTTCACGCGTGGTACGGGGATGCCGATGCTGGCATGGATGCAGATGCCTTGGCTGCGATAGCAGCGAATCTTTCCGGTTTAGAGACGCTTTCTGCTGAGCGTGTTGGTGCGGAACTGACGAAGCTTTTGCGCGCGCCCGATCCAAGCACGTCGTTGGGCGCAATGGCACAAGCTGGAGTTTTAACGACCCTGTTGCCCGGTGCGGATACAAGGTTGGCGCAGCTTATGATTGTGGGTGCACAACACGCAAAGGAACCACCGCACTGGCTTGGTCGTCTGGTCGCGCTTGGCGGGACAGATGTGCCGGAGCGGCTCAGGATGAGCAAGCGGGACAGGCAGGCGTATCGGGCCATCTCATCGGCTGCATTTGACGGAATATCTCTGTTAGAGACCGCTTTTGATCATGGAGTAGATATCGCGGTACAGGCGTATCTCCTACAATGTGCCCTCGCAGAACGATTGCCTGAAACGTCATTTATCATTGAACTTGGCGATTCTGCGGAGAAAGTATTTCCTGTTGGCGCTTCTGACCTGATGCCTACTTATCAAGGTCCGGCGCTGGGCAAACGGCTTGCGCAGATGAAGATGGCGTGGATTGCATCGAGCTTCACAATGAGCAAGCAGGATCTACTGGCGCTGCCCGACACCTGACCGCAGGTGGTAATTACCCGTGTACGCGGGTTAGGGATAGCGAACCACCGACCAAAGGTAGCACGTATGTTTCGATTTTTTGAAAATATGGTAAATCCTTATGTGGATTACCCTGATGAGGACGAACCGCCGCGCAAGCTGTGGCCCTTCTTTATGGGGTATAGCAAGCCGTTCAAAAAGGTGTTTGCCCTTACGGGTGTGATGTCCATTTTGGTGGCCGCGATCGAAGTCGGATTGATCTATTACATGGGGCGGATCGTCGATGTACTGGATGGAGGCCCTGAGGAGATGTGGGCGCAGTACGGCACTGAGCTCATCATCATCGCACTCTTGATCGTTTTTGTGCGTCCGCTTGTGCAGGCACTTGATGTAGCTTTGATCAACAATGCGATTTTGCCTAACTTTGGTACGCTGATCCGCTGGCGTGCACACAGGCAGGTGTTGCGGCAATCTGTCGGCTGGTTCGAGAATGACTTTGCCGGCCGCATTGCCAACCGCATCATGCAGACGCCCCCTGCTGCAGGTGAAGTGGTGTTTCAAGCCTTCGATGCGATCTCGTTTTCGCTGGCCTATCTGATCGGTGCCGCGATTTTGCTCACGACGTCGGACCCGCGGCTGTTGCTGCCGTTGGTGATCTGGTTCGGGCTATATCTTGTGCTGATGAAATGGGCACTCACGCGGATTGGTCCTGCATCCCAAGCGGCATCCGATGCCCGCTCTGCTGTGACGGGGTGTGTCGTTGATGCCTACACCAACATTCACTCGGTAAAAATGTTCGCGCATCATGATCGGGAGGAGCAATACGCCAAGGAAGCCATCGAGGAAGCACGTCGCACTTTCCAGATTGAACAGCGTATTTTCACAACGATGGATTTTTGGCTGGTTGTGCTCAACGGGTTGTTGATCGTTGGTATCGTGGGCTGGGCATTGTCGCTTTGGCTTCAGGGTCAGGCGAGCGTTGGCACCGTTGCTGCCGCAGCCACGCTGACCCTACGTCTGAATTCCATGACTGGGTGGATCATGTGGGCATTATCGTCGTTCTTTAGGCAGCTGGGCGTTGTGGCCGAAGGGATGCAAACCATCGCGCAGCCGATCACACTTGTCGATAATCCAGAGGCAAGGCCGCTTTCGCTCACTGATGGACGGATCGAGATGAAGCAGTTGAGCCACCATTATGGCCGCGCGTCAGGCGGATTGGATGCCATTGATCTGGTGATCGAGCCGGGTCAAAAGATCGGGCTGATCGGGAGGTCAGGCGCTGGTAAATCGACCCTACTCAAGCTTCTACTGCGCTTTTATGATGCAGAAACGGGTCGGATCGAGATTGATGGACAGGACATTTCCGGTGTGACCCAAGACAGCCTGCGTCGGCAGATCGGAATGGTGCAACAAGACAGTTCGCTGCTGCATCGCTCCGTTCTGGAGAACATCCGTTATGGGCGGCCTGATGCGACACAAGCGCAGGCTGTTGAAGCTGCAAAGCAAGCAGAAGCGCACACATTTATTGAAGATTTGCAGGACCCTGAGGGCAATACCGGCTACGCCTCACGCGTCGGGGAACGTGGGGTGAAATTGTCGGGAGGGCAACGTCAGCGGATCACATTGGCCCGCGTCATTTTGAAAGATGCACCCATTCTGCTGCTTGATGAAGCGACCAGCGCGCTCGACAGCGAGGTCGAAGCGGCGATCCAAAAAACCCTTTATGGCATGATGGAGGGCAAAACAGTGATCGCGATTGCCCACCGCCTGTCCACGATTGCGCGGATGGACCGGATTTTGGTCTTGGATGAAGGCCGGATTGTCGAAGATGGGGACCACGACGCGCTTTTGGAGGCAGGCGGGCTATATGCACAGTTCTGGGCGCGTCAATCCGGCGGGTTTCTCAAAACGGAAGACGAAGACGCGTGAATATCGCAGACTGGATCAATCCCTTCAGACCGGCAGATGGGCCGCCACCGCAAACATTGGGTGCTTTCATGCGCTGGTGTCTGTCAGGAGCGTGGCCCGCGCTTTGGATCGCGGCAGCGCTGTCGGCATTTGCCGGCGCACTTGAGGCGGGCACAGCACTTGTTTTGGGGTGGGTGATTGATGCAGCGGTTTCCAGCGGGCCGGAGGCATTTTTTGATGGTCGTAATCTTGGGATGATCGTAGGTGCAATTGCGTTCTTTCTGATCGCACGCCCTCTGTTTTTTGGCCTGTCTGCGGCGTCGAACGCCATCATCGTGCAGCCAAATGTGAACCCGCTTGTCCTGTCACGGTTGCACCGGTGGTCGTTGGGTCAGAACGTGACCTTCTTCGACGACGATTTCGCAGGTCGCATTGCACAAAAGCAGATGCAGGCGGCACGTGCGGTGACCGATGTTGCGTCCGAGATGATCAATGTAGTTGCCTTTGCGCTTGCCTCATTGGTCGGGTCAGTTTTGCTCCTCACATCGATTAACGGTTGGATTGCGGTGGGGCTGGCGGTCTGGTTGGTCTTTTACGGGGCGCTCATCAACTGGTTCTTGCCGCGTATTCGCGCGCGGTCTGCTGCGCGGGCTGGTGCGCGCTCGCTCGTGTCAGGGCAGGTGGTTGATACGATCACCAACATCAAGACGGTTAAATTGTTCGCCCATGATGATCATGAAGACCGTGCCGCTCTCGATGCCATGCAGAGCTTTCGCCACCGGTCGCTTCAATTTGGCTATATCGCTGCGGGTTTCCGCTTTGCCTTGATGAGCCTTGCAGGGATTTTGCCTGTGTTGTTGATCGGCGCAACTGTTCTGCTGTGGCAGAGAGGGATGGCAAGTGCAGGTGATATTGCAGCGGCAGGTGCGATTTCTATCCGGATCGCACAGATGACGGGGTGGGTCAGTTTCACGTTGATGGCGATCTACTCCAACATTGGTGAGATTGAAGACGGGATGCGCACGCTCACACCTCGCACCCGTCTTGAAGATGGGATGGATGCCAAACCGCTTTACGCTGCAAATGGCGAAGTGCATTTCGACGGTCTTGGGTTTGCATACGGACGAGAAAGCGGCGGGATTGAGCGGATTGACCTTATGATTGGCGCAGGTGAAAAATTGGGCGTGGTTGGTGCATCAGGTGCAGGTAAATCGACGCTAGTTTCGCTCATGCTCAGGCTCTACGAAGCCGAAAAGGGTCGTATTCTGATCGATGGTCAGGATATTCGTGATGTCACACAAGAAAGCCTACGGCGCAGCATTGCGATGGTCACGCAAGAAACGGCGATGTTCAACCGCTCTGCGCGCGACAATATTATGTACGGGCGACCGGATGGGACAGAAGCCGAAATGATTGAAGCGGCCAAGAAGGCCGAGGCGCATGAGTTTATTCTTGAGCTTGAGGACAACAAAGGCCGCACAGGATACGACGCCCATCTGGGAGAGCGGGGCGTAAAGCTGTCAGGTGGTCAGCGGCAACGCATCGCGCTGGCCCGCGCCATTATTAAAGACGCGCCTATTTTGGTGCTTGATGAGGCGACAAGTGCGCTGGACAGTGAGGTTGAGGCTGCGATCCAATCCGCGCTTGATCGGGTGATGGAAGGAAAGACGGTCATGGCAATCGCGCACCGACTATCCACCCTGCGTGAGATGGACAGGATCGTTGTCCTTGACCAAGGGCGGATCGCAGAAGCAGGCACTCATGATGAACTTCTTGCGCAAAACGGGCTTTATGCCGGGTATTGGGAGCGTCAATCAGGCGGTTTTCTGGACGTCAAAGCCGCTGAATAAGGGCTGGTCGCGACGCCTGTGCCCCGCTATGGCAATCGCATGACACAATATCACATCACACGGCTTGGCATGTATGGCGACGGCATTGCCGAAGGACCGGTTTTTGCACCCCTGACATTGCCCGGTGAGGTGGTCACGGGCACGTTGAACGGTGCAAGCCTGACGGATGTGAAAATCATCACACCTTCAGATGCGCGGGTAGCACCGCCGTGCCGTCACTTCAAATCATGCGGCGGCTGTCAGTTGCAGCACGGCTCAGACGCGCTTGTTGCGGATTGGAAGACGACGTTGATCGAACAGGCCCTTGCCGCGCAAGGTCTCAAGACGGAAATCCGTCCAATCGCTACGTCGCCTGCGCAGTCGCGCCGGCGTGCGACGTTCGCTGCGCGGCGGACCAAGAAGGGCACAATGTCCGGCTTTCACGGCCGCGCATCAGGCACCGTTGTGGAAATTCCCGACTGTAAGCTGGTCGAGCCTGAACTGTTGCTGGCGCGGGACATCTGCGAAGCATTGGCCGATTTGGGCGGCAGCCGGAAAGCAACATTGGCGGTCACGGTGACTACATCGCCGCGCGGCCTGGATGTTCAGGCAAGCGGAGGTAAACCCATTGACGGACCGCTGCGGATCACACTTGCCGGTTTGTGTGACAGCCGCGGTTTTGCCCGACTGACGTGGGAAGATGAAGTCATTGCCCAGCGGGCGCCGCCTGTGCAGCGGTTTGGAAATGCCGACGTCTGTCCGCCACCGGGCGCTTTTATGCAGGCGACCGCCCATGGTGAGGCCGAGCTTTTGAAGGCAGTGCAAGAATCGGTCGAGGGGGCGAAGCGCATCGTCGATCTGTTTGCGGGTTGCGGGACATTCACGCTGCCCTTGGCGAAAGATGCAGAAGTCTTTGCGGTCGAGAGCGATGCGCAAATGCTGGTGGCGATGGATAAGGGTTGGCGCATGGCCAAGGGTCTCAAGACGGTGACCCATGTGGCGCGTGACCTTTACCGCAGACCGCTTTTGCCGGATGAATTCAAGAAATTCGACGCGGTTGTCGTTGATCCCCCGCGCAGCGGTGCGGAAGCGCAAACGGCGGAATTGGTTCGGTCTGATATCAAACGCATCGCCTACGTCTCGTGCAATCCTGTAACATTTGCACGTGATGTCGCGGTTCTGGTTGCGGGTGGCTTCACGCTTGATTGGGTTCAGCCGGTCGATCAATTCCGCTGGTCCGCGCATGTGGAGCTTGCAGCGCAGTTGACGCGCCGGTAACGGCGGAATTACGTCTCAGTCGATCAAAATGCGAATTGACGTGTTTGTGAATGGCTGACCTTTTGCTATGGTGTACTCAAGATCCGGAACCGGACAGGGCAGCAGGTTTATGAAACGAAGACATCTTATACTGGGTGGTGCCGCAGTCGCCACTTTGGGGGCGTGTAGCCCCAGCAAATTCAAACGCTACAATGGTCCCGATGTGACCGGCGTGGTGGTGAACAAACAAGAGCGGAAAATGTATCTGCTCCACTTTGATCGCGTGTTGAAAGACTATGACGTCATGTTGGGCTTTGCGCCGACAGGTCATAAGGCGATTGAAGGTGACGGGCGGACGCCGGAAGGTGTTTACCGCATTGACCGCCGCAATCCAAACAGCCGCTTTCACCTCTCATTGGGGATTTCGTATCCCAATGAGGAAGACAAGCGCATCGCGCGTGAGTTGGGGGAATCGCCCGGCGGCGATATCTTTATCCACGGTCAAAAGAATCCGTTGCGCAAAGACAAAGGTGACTGGACTTGGGGCTGTATAGCGGTGACCAACAAGGAGATGGAGCGGATTTACGCGATGATACAAGATGGCACGCCCATCGCGATTAACCCGTAGGTCTTGGATTGGGCAGCTTTGCTTAGCTGCCCATCACCATCGTCCACCAAATCTTACCGTTGCTTTCCTGAAACCAGGAAAACCCCATGGAGCGGGCGTCAGGTGAGACGATGATCCGGCGCGTGTCTGGCGTTTCCATCCATGCACCGAGTGTTTCAAGCTCTGTCTCATAGGTCTCGGAAATCACTTCACCCACCAGACTTCCTGAAAAACCAACGCGCTGGATGCGGTCAACAGGGGAAGAGCCATCGGAACCGAAGTGCCATGGCCGGTTTTGAACCTGCATATCGCGGGAGTGTGTGGCGGCGGCGGCGGTCAGTTGCGCGTCAAGCTCAACCGGTGCGACCCCTTGGGCAGAGCGGAGTGCATTGACCGAATCCAGCATACGGAAAGGGATTTGGTTCGCTTCGCGTGCGCCAATTTTATAGGCACGAGGGATTGCTTTGCCGTCTGCGCCGATCGATGGAGCAGCGGGCTGACAGGCGGCCAACGCCATTGTGCCGACCAATAGAAGTGTAAAAAGACGGATCATTACGCTACTCCAAGCATATTTGTTTGAACGTCCATACATGCTGAGGTGCAACAGTTCAAACGCACTTTCGCACAGAACCGCCTATCTCACGCGGGTTTGAATTGAAAACGTGCCTTTACGACCATATATGACTGATCAGACCCCAATTTAGTCGGAGATATGACATGTCCAACTCTAAAACCAAGCTTAACACACGACGCAGTTTCCTTGCAGGGAGTGCGGCGATGCTCGCAACACCTGCGATCGCACAAACCACCGGTTTTGACGTTAACGCCCAGTCCACCACCGAGACAGAGCGTGACATCAACGAAGTTGTGCGCCGCAACATTTCGAGCTTTCGTACGCTTGATTGGCAACCATACTTTGACAACACCAAGAATGGTGCGATCCTTGTCGATATCGACAGCCGCGCTGTGCACTATTGGTCAGAAGATCAGAGTATCTATAAATTGTATCCGTCCAGCGTTCCGCTGACGCAGGATTTGACCCGCCGTGGCCGTACGCAAGTGACGCTCAAGGATCCGAACCCGTCGTGGCGCCCGACGCCCTCCATGCTGGAGCGTAATCCGGAATGGCCACCGTTTATCGGACCAGGTCCTGACAATCCGCTCGGCACGCGCTCGCTGCACCTGAGCTGGCAGTATTACCGCATCCACGGCACACACGACACGCGCAAGATTGGCCGTAAATCGTCGAATGGCTGCATTGGTCTTTATAACGAGCACATCGAAGAGCTGTTTGTTATGGCAAATGTCGGCACTCAAGTGTTGCTAATTTGACGACATCAGGACGTTCTGTCGCTTGATCACGTTAATGCGTGTTTCATTCTTGCGAGAGATGATGTTTAGGGATACTCACGAGGTAAGTGTTCTGAGTGTTTTATGCTGAGAATCATGAAACACCATCTTCTGGAGGTTATTACTATGAAAAAACTCGTTCTCGCCGCTGCTCTGACTGCCGCTGCTTCTTCTTCCGCTTTTGCCGGCTCGCTGGCAGATCCGATCATCGAAGCACCAGTAATCGTTGAAGAGGCGTCCAGCTCTTCTGCTGGCATCCTGATCCCAATTCTTCTGTTGGTTCTGGTTGCAGCAGCTGTTGCTTCTGACTAAATTTCGGTCTCCGACTGAATTAGAAAAGGCGGTGCAATGCACCGCCTTTTTACGTTTCCGACTATTGATTTGCGAAACTTGTGGCTGCCAGACCGGTCTTTGTTAAATCCAGCCCAACAGGTTTTCACGAATGACATTTGACAGTGCGGTAATATGCGCATCATCGTCATTGAGGCACGGAATATAGGTGAAATGCTCACCACCCGCTTCCTCAAAGCTTTCAAAAATCTCTTCGTTGATTTCTTCAAGCGTTTCGATGCAGTCTGCTGAAAAGGCAGGCGCGCAGACAGCGATGTTCTTTTTACCCTGCTCCGCCAGACGCGCGACTTCTTCCACTGTGTAGGGTTGAAGCCACTCTTCGGGGCCAAATTTTGACTGAAACGTCGTCTTGATCTCGGTGTCTTCCCATCCCAGCCGTTCTTTGAGCAAACGCGTCGTTTTCTGACATTGGCAGTGGTAGGGGTCACCTTCCATCAAATACCGCTTTGGCACACCGTGGTAGGAGCAGACCAGAATATCAGGTCGCTTCTCAAGCTTGGCATATGCCGTTTCGATACTTTTGGCGAGCGCGTCGATATAGTCGGGGCGGTCAAAATAGGGCTGTACTGTGCGCGCGGCGGGTTGCCACTTTTCCTTTGCCAGCGCGTCAAAGAATTTGTCACAGGCTGTCGCAGA
The DNA here is from genome assembly GCA_049670485.1 of Sulfitobacter sp. Taxonomy (GTDB): domain Bacteria; phylum Pseudomonadota; class Alphaproteobacteria; order Rhodobacterales; family Rhodobacteraceae; genus Sulfitobacter. The sequence continues at coordinate 10,813 of JBATTJ010000143.1, read as the reverse complement.
AGTTGCACCGGCGTAATGAGGGTAAAGTGGGAAAAAGAGGATTTTCTGACATCCGGCTTGGACCAGCTTCTCGACCTTGCTTTGCGTCGACGGATTACCATAGCGCATGCAGTATTCGACGATGACGTCATTGCCATAGGTCTTCTGCATTTCGGCTGCGATCTTGGCTGTCTGTGCTTTGGTAATGGTCAGAAGGGGGCTCTCACCCTCTTCTTCATTCCAGATGGATTTATAGGCCGCACCGGAGGTAAACGGACGCTTTGTCAAAATCACCAGCTGCAAAAGCGGTTGCCAAAGCCAGGGCGAGTAATCAATGACCCGGCGGTCTGACAGAAATTCACCCAGATACCGGCGCATGGACCAATAGTCGTAATTGTCCGGCGTACCGAGGTTACCGACAAGCACGCCAATTTTAGGCGGTGCTACCGGTGGGTGGTCCGCATCCGCGTGTACCGGACATTTGGCGGTCTCGACGGGGCGCATATCTTTCATGGAACCATCCTGTTTGATCTAAGCCTTCACATAGATAGATTTTGCGCGGGGTCAATCGCGCAGCGGTTTTTCGGGCGTCCCAAGGGCATCCGCCAGACGTTGTTGCGCCGATCCTGGACGCAAGGGTTGGGGTTGTGAGCTGTGCGGGGCCCACCCTGTCAGAACCTGAAATTCAAAGCTGGCCTTCAACCGGCCGGACGGAGCCGCAAAGTGCTCAGCATAAAGGGATTGCGCACGTTCGAATACAGTGCGGCGTGTTGGCTGGCGCAACCGTGAGGCTAGTGCGTTCGTCTCTCCCATCGCACGTAGATCATGCATCAGGTGCCAAATATCGCGGTATTCGACAGTAAGTGTCGAGGTGTCTGCCACCGGTAATGCAAAGCCTGCCCGTTGAAGCAGATCGCCAAGATCGCGCAGCTCTGGCAGGGGAGCGATGCGCGGAGACAAACCGCCGGTCACCTCGATCTCCGCCTCGCCCAGCGCACGGCGTAATTCCTGTAGTGTATCGCCACCAAAGCTCACTGCGATAAAAAGCCCATCGGGTTTGAGCGCGCGGCGGCATTGGATAAGCTGCCCCACGGGATCATTTGCCCAGTGCAAGCTCATCATATGCGCCACCAAGTCATGCGTTTGCAGCTCAAGGTCTAGCGCCTCAGTATCGGGCGCAAGTTTCGTAGTTGGATGGCGAGTGGTCCAAAATTCGGGAAATCCCGTCACGATCGCGGCGGATGTAAACGGCTTGTTAACCATATCCAGACGATCCTGAAGCTCGTCCGCCGCTACTTCATGCAAGAATAGGCCCTCGTCCGTCGCGCGGGCGCGGTGAGCGGCCAAAGATACCGTGTCAGTCATAGGTTTGTTCATGAAGGGATACATAGGCCGGTGCTGGCGCAACTTCAAACAGCAGTCTCGATGATTTATCCGCCCCGCTGCATCACCTGCGGCGATATGGTCGAAAGCGATTTTGGCTTGTGCAGCACATGTTGGCGGGACACGCGATTTCTGGGTGGTACGATGTGCGACATGTGCAGTCTGCCACTGACCCCCGGTGGATATGGTGACATCCATCTTTGTGATGGCTGTATCCAAAGGCCAAAGCCTTGGGTGCAAGGGCGTTGCGCGCTGCTGTACAAAGATACCGGACGCAAGGTTGTCCTGTCGCTCAAGCATGGGGACCGTCAAGAGATGGCACGGCCCGCAGGCCTGTGGATGGCTCACATCATGCGTGGTTTGGTAACTGAGGAGACATTGGTGGTACCGGTTCCGCTCCATTGGACGCGCATGTTCAAGCGGCGGTATAACCAATCTGCTTTGCTGGCACGCGCTGTTGCGCAGCAGCTTGAATTGGCGTGGTGTCCCGATGCGCTTATGCGGGTGCGCAGGACCGTTTCTTTGGGTGGGCTCAGTCATGAGCAAAGGGCGAAAACACTCGATAATGCGATACGCGCTCATCCGCGACGGGGTATGAAACTCAAAGGTGTTCCTGTTTTGCTGATTGATGACGTACTCACAACAGGTGCGACACTGAGCGCCTGTGCACGCGCTTGTCTTGATGCCGGATCAGGACCCGTGCGCATCCTGACACTAGCCAGAGCGGGCAAAGATGCTTAACTCCTTATCCAACAGTTGTTGCAAAGGACTAAGCCATGAAACCTGTCGAAATCTATACTTCCCCCCTGTGTGGTTTTTGCCATTCCGCCAAACGTCTGCTCAAGCAAAAGGGCGTAAGTTTTTCCGAAGTGAACGTGATGGCGAACCCCGGTCGTAAGGGTGAGATGATCAAACGCGCAAACGGTGGGCGGACAGTGCCGCAAATTTTTGTCGGTGATACCCATGTGGGTGGCTGCGACGAGCTTTATGCGCTTGAAAGCGCGGGAAAGCTTGATGCGCTTTTGGCGAAATGAAGGCGGCAATTCTCCAGCTGAACTCAAGTGATGACCCGTTTGCCAATTTGGCCGTCACGCGTGGGATGCTGGAGGATGCGGCGGCACAAGGCGCCGGTTTCGTGTGCACACCGGAAGTCACCAACTGCGTCTCCACAAGCCGCGATCACCAACGCAATGTACTTGCCCTGGAAGAGGATGATGTGACGCTTGCTGCTCTGCGGGAGGATGCAGCGCGTCTTGGAGTTTGGGTTTCAATTGGCTCACTTGCGCTGCTCACCGGTGATGCGGATGGGCGCTTTGCGAACCGGTCGTTTCTCATTGACCCCGAGGGGCAGATTGTCGCGCGATACGACAAGATTCATATGTTTGATGTCCAGATATCGGCCACGGAGACATGGAGAGAATCATTAGGCTATCGCCCCGGAGATCAGGCAGTTCTGGCACGTACGCTGTTCGCAGATATCGGCATGACGATCTGCTATGATGTGCGGTTCCCCCAGCTTTACCAATCGTTGGCAGAGGCTGGTGCGCAAATCCTCATGGTGCCAGCGGCGTTTTCGCCCGTAACCGGTGCTGCGCATTGGCACACATTGTTGCGGACGCGGGCCATTGAGACGGGCTGTTTTGTGATTGCTGCGGCTCAAACCGGCACCCATGCCAGCGCTGCGCACAATACCCGTGATACATACGGTCATTCGCTGGTTGTGGCACCGTGGGGCGAGGTGGTCTTGGATGCGGGGACACGGGCGGGCGTGTATCTGTTTGATCTGGACCTTGAACAAATAAATACAGCGCGCAGCCGTGTGCCTAGCATGAGCCACAAACGCCCGTTCGACGGTCCGCAATGAGCGACGATTCCAATACCCTTGCGATTATGTTGTTCAGCGAGATTCTTGGCACGGACCAGATTTTGCGCAGCCGTCTGAGCAAGGTGCTCCCCAAGGGTATGGAAATTTCGCACTTTTCGGTTCTCAATCACCTTGCGTGGCGTGATACGGAACGCTCGCCCGCGCAGTTGGCTGAGACATTTCATCTGACCCGCGGAGCGATGACCAATACCTTGGCCAAGCTTGAATGGGCGGGCTACGTCCACGTCCGGCCTGATTGGGACGATGCACGGCGCAAGATGGTGACCATCAGCCCCGCAGGGCGCGAAGCGCGAAAGACAGCGTTGAGTGCGATAGCGCCGATGATCACGCAAGTGGTCGAGCAGTTGGGCGAAGAGAAAGCCCGCGCAGCCCTTCCCATCCTGCGCGAATTGCGCAAGCAGTTGGGCTAGCTTGCTGGTTTGAGGCTGGCAGTGACGTAATTTACGCTCAGATCGCGGGCTGAAATGCTCCAGCTCCACATCAGCGGGTTAAACACAAACCCCTTGCGGTCCACAGGGTTGAGGCCCGCCTCTTCTATAAGCGCATAAAGCTCGTCGGGCGTGATGAATTTGGACCACTCATGTGTTCCTTTCGGCAGCCAGCGCATCACATGCTCTGCTCCGATGATCGCCATCGCGTATGATTTCGGATTGCGGTTGAGTGTTGAGCAGATGTGCAGCCCGCCGGGTTTGAGCAATTGCCGACAGGCCGTAAGAAAGCTGATCGGAGAGGCCACATGCTCGACCACTTCCATGTTCAGGACGACATCGAACTGCTCTCCTGCCTCGGCCATGGCTTCTGCGGTGGTATGGCGGTAATCGATCTCGAGGCCTGATTGCTCTGCATGGATTTCCGCGACCGGAATATTTCCCGCCGCTGCGTCCGCGCCGACCACCGTCGCTCCAAGGCGGGCCATCGGTTCTGCCAATAGTCCGCCGCCACAGCCGATGTCGAGGATGCGAAGCCCTTTGAACGGCTCGGATGTCGTCAAATTGCGACCAAACTCTCCAGCAATTTGGGTGGTGATATAGTCGAGCCTGCAAGGATTGAGCATATGGAGCGGTTTGAATTTACCTTCCGTATCCCACCATTCGGCGGCCATCGCTTCAAACTTTGCGACTTCAGAAGGATCTACTGTGCTTTGATGCGCTTGCATTTTTGCGCTCCTCGTATTCAATGCGGTCTCTCGTACTATATAGGCTGGTAATGGATAAAACCCCTGATCAAAAGCGCGCAGTGCAATATCTGTACCCGCCGATAGACCCCTTTGACAGGCGGACGTTGTCCGTTGGCGATGGGCATACTGTCTACTTTGAGCAGTGCGGAAATCCTGATGGTATTCCGGTCGTCGTGTTGCATGGTGGTCCGGGTGGCGGGTGCAGCCCGTCGATGCGGCGGTATTTCGATCCTGAGAAATTTCGTGTGATCTTGTTTGATCAGCGTGGCTGTGGCCGTTCAACGCCGCATGCATCCGTGACCGACAATACTACATGGCATCTCGTTGCTGATATCGAGATGGTCCGTGAAACGCTGGGGATCGGCCAATGGGTTGTATTTGGCGGCAGTTGGGGTGCGACGCTGTCGCTGATCTATGCGCAGACCCATCCAGAGGCGGTGCGTAATCTGGTGCTGCGCGGCGTATTCCTGATGACGCAGGTCGAGCTTGACTGGTTCTATGGTGGGGGTGCGGGAAAATTCTGGCCAGAGGTTTGGGAGAAGTTCACAGCCATTGTTCCCAAAGACGAGCAGAGTGACTTGATCCAAGCCTACCACCGGCGACTGTTCAGCGATGACATGTCGTTGCAGACGCGGTATGCGCGGGCATGGGCAGGTTGGGAAAACGCGTTGGCCTCAATCCAGTCGGTTGGCCAGATGGTTGAGGGGCCGGGCGAATATGCCCGCGCTTTTGCCCGACTCGAGAATCACTATTTCATCAACGCCGGTTTCCTTGAGTATGACGGCCAGATTTTGGCGCAAATGAACCGTATAGCCCATATTCCCGGTGTGATCGTGCAAGGCCGCTATGACATGATTTGTCCGCCAACCAGTGCCTATGCCATCCACCGTGCATGGCCCAAGTCCGAGCTCAAAATGGTGCGCAACGCAGGACATGCCCTGAGCGAGCCGGGTATCAGCGCCGAACTTGTGCGCGCGATGGACAGGATTGGCGCGGCATGACCCGTAAACCGATGGATAGACGTGCCCTTTTTGCCAGCGGCGTTGCCGCAGCGTTGCTGGCGGCGATAGGGGTGAGTGCCGGACCCCTGCCACAGCGCGGCGGACGCTTGCGTCTTGCCCTGTCGGGGGCTGCGCGCAGTGACAGCTGGGCGCATGGTGACGGTTTGTTCATGCAGGTGGCGCGTCAGGGATTGGTCTATGAAACGCTGACAGAAGTTGCTGCTGATGGTACCTTGCGTGGAGAACTTGCCACGGGGTGGCACAGCACAGCAGACGCACATGTCTGGACGTTTGAATTGCGCACAGGCGTGTTCTTTCATGATGGCACGCCTTTCACTGCGGCTGATGTGGTGCGTAGTCTTTCGACGCTTGCCGATGTGCGTGCTATTGCACCGCACCGCGTGCAGATCACATTGGATACACCCGATGCCGCGCTGCCTTTCACCCTGAGCCGCCCTGCGCATATCATCCTGCATGCAAATACGGACGGTGTGGGCACAGGCCTTTACCGTGTGCACCATTTCGCTGCCGGCCAGCAGGTGTTGGCACAGCGGATGCCGCGTCACTGGAAGGACGGGCATGCAGGCTGGTTCGATCAGGTCGAGCTTGTCTCGATCCCCTCCGAGGATGTGCGCGTTCAGGCGTTGGCGGAGTATCTGGTGGACGGTGCTGATATTTCAAATTCATCCGCGCTGACTGGCTTTGATGACATCGCCGTTTGGGGCGGGCAGGCGATCTCGCGCAGTGTAGCGATGCCGATGACACTCGGGCGCGGCATATTGGATGATCTGCGTGCACCGCAAAGGTGGTGGGGGGCTTGATGTTCTGCGGCACCCGGCGTATATGAATTTTCAACAGCGCGTCGCTCGGGTCCAAACCAAGCGCCCACCGAACCTGATACACGGGCCGCGCGCCCGTTTTTTTGTGCCTTAAGCCATGTGAGATTATGAACAACGATCTGATCGCAAAAGCAGCTATGGACCGGCGACTGGCCGAGATCATTACTCCCGTCATTGAAGATATGGGGTATGAGTTGGTGCGCGTGCGGCTGATGACCGGCAAGGCATCGACTTTGCAGGTGATGGCGGACAAGCCGGAAGGCGGTATCGAAGTGGATGATTGCGCCCAGATCAGCACAGCGATTGGTGCCGTGCTTGATGTTGAAGATCCGATTATCGACGAATATGCGCTTGAGGTGTCTTCCCCCGGTATCGACCGTCCGCTGACACGCTTGAAGGATTTTGCGAACTTCGAAGGGTATGAGGCCAAGATCGAAACCGATGATCTGATCGACGGACGCCGTCGCTTTAAGGGTGAGTTGGCTGGCATCGACGGTGACGAGATTCTGATCAACATCGAAGAAGGCACTGTCGGTCTGAAATTCGAATGGCTGACCGATGCAAAGCTGGTTCTGACGGACGAGCTGATCAAAGAAATGCTGCGCCAGCGCAAAGCGGCTGGTGCAATCGACGAGACTCAATTTGATGAAGTGCAGACACACCTGTCTGACGAGGGAGAGACCTAATGGCCATTACATCCGCAAACCAGCTTGAGCTTTTGCAAACTGCCGAAGCTGTGGCCCGCGAGAAAATGATTGATCCCGTGCTGGTGATCGAAGCGATGGAAGAGTCGCTCGCTCGTGCGGCCAAGTCGCGGTATGGTGCCGAGATGGACATTCGTGTGGCGATTGACCGCAAGACGGGCCGTGCGACATTCACACGCGTGCGGACGGTTGTAGAAGACGAAGAGCTCGAGAACTATCAGGCCGAGTTTACTGTTGAGCAAGCCAAGCAATATATGACTGATCCCGAAGTTGGTCAGGAATACATCGAAGAGGTTCCACCCGTTGAAATGGGCCGCATCGCCGCGCAATCGGCCAAGCAGGTTATCCTGCAAAAGGTGCGCGAAGCGGAACGTGATCGCCAGTTCGAAGAGTTCAAAGACCGCGCAGGCACAATCATCAATGGTCTGGTCAAGCGTGAAGAGTATGGCAACGTTATTGTGGACGTAGGTGCAGGCGAAGCAATCTTGCGCCGCAACGAGAAAATCGGCCGCGAATCGTACCGCCCGAATGATCGCATCCGCGTCTACATCAAGGAAGTACGCCGCGAGCAGCGCGGCCCGCAAATCTTCCTCAGCCGCACAGCGCCCGAGTTCATGGCAGAGCTGTTCAAAATGGAAGTGCCGGAAATCTATGACGGGATCATCGAGATCAAGGCAGTTGCCCGTGACCCCGGTTCGCGTGCGAAGATTGCTGTGATCAGCTATGATAATTCCATCGACCCTGTCGGTGCCTGTGTTGGTATGCGAGGTAGCCGTGTTCAGGCCGTCGTGAACGAGCTTCAGGGTGAGAAGATTGACATCATCCCGTGGAACGAAGACACACCGACCTTCCTTGTGAACGCGCTCCAACCTGCGGAAGTCTCCAAAGTTGTTCTGGACGAAGAAGCGGGCAAGATTGAAGTTGTCGTACCCGAAGAGCAGCTTTCGCTTGCGATCGGCCGTCGCGGTCAGAACGTGCGCTTGGCGAGCCAGCTCACAGGTCTCGACATTGATATCATGACCGAAGAGCAAGAAAGCGAGCGCCGCCAGGCCGAGTTTGAACTGCGCACCAAACTGTTCATGGACAATCTTGATCTGGATGAATTCTTTGCTCAGCTGCTGGTCTCTGAAGGGTTCACCAGCCTCGAGGAAGTCGCTTACGTCGAAGTTGACGAGCTGTTGGTCATTGACGGTGTCGACGAAGGCACCGCCGGTGAGTTGCAAGCCCGTGCCCGCGATGTACTCGAAGCGCAGAACAAAGCGGCCCTCGATGCTGCACGTGCGCTGGGCGTCGAAGACAGTCTTATTGAATTCGAGGGTCTGACACCCCAGATGATTGAGGCGCTGGCAAAAGACGATGTCAAAACGCTCGAAGATTTCGCGACCTGCGCGGATTGGGAGCTGGCTGGTGGTTGGACAACTGTAAACGGTGAGCGGGTCAAAGATGATGGCACGCTTGAGCCATTTGAGATGTCACTCGAAGAAGCACAGCGTTTGATTATGACGGCGCGCGTGTTGCTGGGCTGGGTCGATCCCACCGAACTTGAAGCAGACGCCGAAGAAGACATGGACGCAGATGAGGAGGCCGAGGCCTGATCGCAGGTCTCGGGGAAAGCTGGAATGGGACGCGGTGGCGCATCCAAAGACCGTGAAAGCGGAGCAGAGCGTAAATGCATCGCAACAGGTGAGGTGCAACCAAAGTACAAGCTGGTACGTTTCGTCGTAGGACCGGACGGACTGGTTGTGCCGGACATCATGGGCAAACTGCCCGCCCGTGGAATTTGGGTGACGGCAGATCGTGCCGCACTTGATCTGGCAACAAAGAAAGGTTTGTTTTCGCGTAGCGCGAAACAGCCTGTGAAAACACCGGATGACCTGGTGGACGAAGTAGAAAAGCAGTTGGCCCGACGTGTGGTCGACCTCATCTCGATGCAGCGCAAGGCGGGTAAAGCCGTTGCGGGCTATGAGAAGGTCAAAGGTTGGCTGCAAAACGAAGAAGCACTGGTTTTGATCCAAGCTGTGGATGGATCTGGTCGGGGTAAATCGAAACTGAGTACGCCGCACTATGGACACTATATCGGGTGTTTGACTGCGGATGAATTGGGTTTGGCATTCGGTCGTCAAACTGTGATACATGGGGCGCTCGCCTCTGGTGGACTCACTCTGCGTGTTGTAGAGGAAGCCCATAGACTGAACGGCGTGCGCGTAAACGAGGCTGGTATCGACCAGCCGAAAGGATAGACGAGCTAGATGAGCGATAGTGACGGCAAAAAAACACTGGGTTTGCGGGGCGCGCCATCGCGTCCGAGCAATGTAAAGCAAAGCTTTAGCCACGGGCGGACGAAAAACGTCGTGGTGGAGACCAAGCGCAAGCGCGTTGTGGTTCCCAAGCCTGGTGGCCAAAAACCAAGTGGTCCGGGCGCAGGTCCTGTCGGTGACCCTTCACGGCGTCCCGCAGGCATTACCGATTCTGAAATGGATCGCCGCCTGAAGGCTGTTCAAGCCGCAAAATCGCGTGAGGTCGAAGAGGCCGCTGCACGCGAAGCGGACGAAAAAGCACGCGCTGAAGACCGTGAGCGCCGCCGCGCCGAAATTGAAGCCAAAGAGGTTGAGGATCGTGAACGCGAAGAAAGCCTCAAAGCTAAGGCAGACGAGGAAGAGCGCGTTAAGCGTGAAGCAACTGCTGCATCGCAAGCGGCTGCTGCACCCGGTGCTCAGCAACCTGCACAACAACAACGCGCTACACCGAACAAAGCGCTGCCCTCTGCTACGCCGCGCAAGACCGAGCGCGACCGTGAAGAAACAAACAAAAAGAACCGTCAGGACGATGATCGTCGCTCTGGCAAGTTGACTGTGAATCAAGCGCTTCGCGGTGGTGAAGGTGGGCGTCAACGGTCCATGGCTCAGATGAAGCGCAAGCAAGACCGTGCTCGCGCCAAAGCGATGGGTGGAAACGTCGAGCGCGAGAAGATCGTGCGCAATGTGAACTTGCCGCCAGCGATTGTCGTCTCGGAATTGGCCATTCGTATGGCCGAAAAGACGGGTGCTGTCGTCAAGGCGCTGATGAACAGCGGCCTGATGGTCACGCAGAACGAAACAATTGATGCTGACACCGCCGAGTTGATCATCGAAGAGTTTGGCCACAAAGTTGTGCGCGTGTCTGACGCTGACGTTGAAGATGTGATCAAGCTGGAAGTTGATGACGAGGGTGATCTGCAAGGACGTCCGCCTGTCATCACTATTATGGGGCACGTCGACCACGGGAAAACGTCCCTGCTTGATGCGATCCGGAAAGCGAAAGTTGTCGCAGGCGAAGCCGGTGGCATCACGCAGCACATCGGCGCCTATCAGGTTACCACCGATAGTGGACAGGTTTTGTCCTTCCTCGACACACCTGGTCACGCTGCATTTACCTCCATGCGTTCACGCGGTGCGCAGGTCACGGACATCGTGGTTCTGGTGGTCGCAGCAGATGACGCTGTAATGCCGCAAACGATTGAGGCGATTGCGCACGCGAAAGCGGCCAAAGTGCCAATGATTGTTGCGATCAACAAAGTGGATAAACCATCCGCTGACCCTGACAAAGTGCGTGCAGCATTGTTGCAGCATGAAGTTATTGTCGAAAAGATGTCGGGCGATGTGCAGGACGTCGAAGTATCTGCGATAACGGGTCAAGGTCTTGATGAACTGCTCGAAGCGATTGCGCTGCAGTCCGAGATTCTTGAACTTAAAGCCAACCCTGATCGCGCCGCCGTTGGCGCTGTGATCGAGGCAAAGCTTGATGTGGGTCGTGGACCTGTCGCTACTGTTCTGATCCAGAATGGTACATTGCGCACGGGTGATATT
>JBATTJ010000142.1:0-2789 GCA_049670485.1 Sulfitobacter sp. | reverse complement strand
GCCGTTCGTCCTTCAATAAACAACCAAGACAAAGAAAAAGCGGCAGGTTTCCCCGCCGCTCATTAATCCTCGCCAGTAACTTTCAACAGATTTAGGCAGCTGCGTTCTTGTTCGCAGGTTTGGCAGGCGCGGCTTTCTCGGCAGCTTTTTTGCGGCGATAGCCCGGAGGTGTCGCTTTTTCATGATCGTCGATGAAATCAAGGACCAGCGGACGGATGTTGTTCCGCCAGCTTTTGCCTGCGAAAATCCCGTAGTGGCCTGCACCTTCTTCAACATGGCTGGCTTTTTTGTCATCTGGCAGACCGGTACACAGGGCAAGGGCCGCGATGCACTGACCAGGGGCGGAGATGTCGTCCTTGGTGCCTTCAACGGTTTTCACAGCGACTGTCGTGATCTTGCCAAAGTCGATTTTTTTACCCCGAACGGTGAATTCGTTGTTGGCAATTTCACCCTTTTTGAAAATGCGATCAACGGTGGAGAGGTAGAACTCCGCCGGCATATCCATCACGGACAGGTATTCATCGTAGAATTTGTTGTGCTTGTCATGCTCGTGCGCTTCGCCTTTGGCGACACGCTGGATCTGGTTCACAAATGCGTCTTTGTGCGTGTCCATATTCATCGAGATGAACGAGCTGAGCTGCAGCAGGCCGGGGTATACCTTGCGGCCAACGCCTGCATATTTGAAGCCTACAGCTTGGATCATCGACTGCTCGAGCTGGCCCATGGTGACCGAATGGCCAAAATCGGTCACTTCGGTGGGAGCAGCACTTGGGTCGACAGGACCACCGATAAGCGTGAGCGAGCTTGGCTGCGCGTTCGGGTCTTCCTCGGCAAGGTATGCAGTCGCAGCAAGTGTCAGCGGCGCAGGCTGGCAGACCGCAATGACATGTGTGTCAGGGCCAAGGTGGCGCATATAATCGACCAGATACATGGTGTAGTCTTCGACATCGAATTTACCCGCACTCACCGGAATATCGCGGGCATTGTGCCAATCGGTAATGTAGAGTTCACAATCAGGCAAAAGGCTGATCACGGTTGAGCGAAGCAATGTGGCGTAGTGGCCCGACATGGGCGCTACCAGCAGTACTTTGCGCTTTTTCTTGGTGCGGCCCTGCACGTTAAAACGCAGCAGGTCGCCAAAAGAACCTTCAATTTCAATCTCTTCCGTGACGACGCGGTCAGTACCTTCAGCACCTACAAACGAGGGAATGTTCCAGTCAGGTTTCTGCGCCATGCGGCTGAACGTACGCTCTGTGACTTCGCCCCATGCGCCTATCCATTGCAACATCGGATTTGGGACCATAGAAACAGCAGGGTAGGAGGCCATAGCCTGTGCGGATGCGCCGAGCCACTGATTCGTGTTTCGGATCGTTTCCATCATATCATAGGTTGCCATAAAACGCATTGTGGAACTCCTGTATCATTGCCCAACATGGGCGTCACGACCGCCAGAGGTTCCCAATACGGGGCCGTTCAGTCGGAAATGCTGCAAGTGCAAACATAGGATGGAAGTATTAAGATGACAACTGATACCTCGAACGATGGTGAACCAACTGCTGCAGCTATGACACGGATGACTGAAAACCTCAGTAAAGTGGACGCATTGCGCGAGCGGCTCACACAGGTTCTGGCCAACCGAAACACGCATCAGGCGGCACTGGACGGTCCGAATCAGGAATTATTTGCAAAGGCCGCAAAGGCTTATATGCATGAAGCGCTGACGAACCCGGCAAAGCTACTCGAGCATCAGATGGGATATTGGACCAAATCGGTTACCCATTTCATGGAGGCGCAACAAGCATTGGCCAAAGGCACGCTGAGCGCGCCGGAGGACAAAACCGGCACGGACCGGCGTTTCTCCAATCCTTTGTGGGCGCAGCATCCGTATTTCAATTTCGTCAAACAACAGTATCTGATGAACGCCGACGCATTGTCCCAAGCGGTCGAGGACGTGGAGGATATGGACCCGCGTGAAAAGCAAAGACTCAAATACTTCTCGCGCCAGATCATCGACATGATGAGCCCGACCAATTTTCTGGCGACCAACCCCGATGTGTTGCAGCGCGCTGTCGAGACCGAAGGCGAAAGCCTGATCAAAGGGCTCGAAAACCTCATCTCCGATCTGGAGGCCAACAACGGCGAAATGATTGTACGCCTTGCGGATGAGGATGCATTCGAGCTGGGCGTCAATATTGCGACCACACCCGGCAAGGTCGTCTTTCGCAACCGTATGTTCGAGCTGATCCAATATACACCCACCACCGAGAAGGTACACGCGACACCGCTGGTGGTGTTTCCACCGTGGATCAACAAATACTACATTCTGGATCTCAAGGCGCAGAATTCATTTGTAAAATGGGTGGTCGATCAGGGCTATACCCTTTTTATGGTGTCGTGGATCAATCCAGACAAGACGTACAAAGACGTCGGTATGGGCGACTATGTCGAAGATGGCTATATCGCTGCTTTCGATCAGGTGAAGGCCATCACCGGCGAGAAAAAGGTCAATGCTGTGGGCTATTGTATTGCCGGCACAACCTTGTGCCTGACGCTCAGCTTGCTCAAGCAACGGGGTGATACGACTGTTAAATCTGCCACTTTCTTTACCGCACTGACCGATTTCTCCGATCAGGGGGAGTTTCAACCGTTCCTGACAGACGATTTCATAGACGGGATCGAGGCGGAGACAAAAGATAAAGGTATGCTGCCGTCTATCGTGATGGCACGGACGTTTTCGTTCCTGCGCTCCAATGATCTGGTCTATGGCCCTGCGGTCAAAAGCTATATGA
>JBATTJ010000141.1:0-32032 GCA_049670485.1 Sulfitobacter sp. | reverse complement strand
ATCCTTGTCGCGGCGTTGGTTTCGGGTGTGTCGATCGGATTGGTGCAGGCGTTGACGTCTGTTCAAGAGATGACGCTGACATTTGTGCCGAAACTTGCGGCGATTGCAGTCGTTTTCTGGATGTCGATGCACTTCATGACAAACACGCTCGTCGCGTTTTTTCAAGGACACATCATCCCGCTGATTGTTGGAGGATAGCGATGGAAAGTACTGGGTATATTACGTTGACGCGTCAGTTTGGCCTGCAGCGTGAAATGCAGGTTGTGGCGAACAATATTGCAAATGCGGCCACAACCGGTTTCCGGGCGGAGGGCGTTATTTTCTCTGAATATGTAAAGTCGGTGGATCGTGGCGCGTCCCTTTCGATGGGGCAGGGCAACATTGGCAAAACATCATTTGAGCAAGGTGGGTTGCGCCAGACCAACGGCACGTTTGATTTTGCCATTGAAGGAGACGGATATTTTGTTGTGCAGACTCCCATGGGAGATCGGCTGACTCGTGCAGGCGCGTTCTCACCCGATGCTGAAGGCCAGCTAGTGACGCCTGACGGTTATCCTGTCCTTGATGGAGGCCGTGCGCCATTGTTTGTACCTGCAGGTGCAGGAACTCTTGCCGTCTCTTCGGATGGAACGCTGAGCGTAGATGGCGCCCCCTTGGGGCAGATGGCCATTGTGCGGCCACTGGCTCCCTTGGACATGGTGCGTGAAGACGGCGTCATGTTTCGTGCCGACGCGGGTGACGAGGTCGCAGAGGACGCGCGCGTGCTCCAAGGCTTCATTGAAGGATCTAACGTTAATCCAATCCTCGAGCTGTCGCGCATGATTGAGGTGCAGCGCGCGTATGAGATGGGTCAAAGCTTTTTGCAGACCGAGGACGAGCGCATTCGCGCGGCAGTTAAAACCCTCAGTGATTCCCAATAAAGGAGAAAACCTATGCGTGCCCTTACGATTGCCGCCACAGGAATGAGCGCCCAACAGATGCGGGTTGAGACGATTTCCAACAACCTCGCGAATATGAGCACGACGGGGTACAATCCGCGTCGTGCAGAATTTGCCGACCTTCATTATCAACAGCTTGCGCGCGCAGGGTCAGTGAATGCGTCCGACGGAACAGTGCTACCAACCGGCGTTCAGCTTGGCCTTGGGGTCCGGCCTGCTGCGGTCAGCGTGCACCTCCAACAGGGATCTCTGTCAGCGACACAAGGTGATCTGGACGTGGCGATTGACGGTCAAGGCTATCTTGAAGTGACACTGCCAAGTGGTCAGACGGCCTATACCCGCGACGGGGGTCTGAAACGAACAGGTGAGGGATTGATCGTGACTTCGGAGGGATTTGCGGTCGGACCGGAAATCACAATCCCAGCTGACGCGCGTAGTATTTCAATTAACGCAGACGGCGAGGTTTACGCCTATTTTGACGATGCCGCAGCAGGTGAGCTATTGGGGCAGTTTACCTTGACCGGCTTTACCAATTCCAAAGGGCTGGAGGCGATTGGCAGCAATATGTTTGTCGAGACCGAAGCATCCGGTCCGGCCCTTGTATCGTCCCCGGGTGAGGACGGTTTGGGCACGCTGAGACAAGGCTATCTGGAAGATAGTTCTGTTGATGCCGTGCGCGAGATTACCGAACTGATTGAGGCGCAGCGTGGCTACGAAATGAATGCAAAAGTCATCTCTGCGGTTGATCAGATGATGAGCGCCACGACGCAGGTGCGCTGATGAGAATGATTGCCGCAGCTTCAATCGCCGTACTGTCGTTTCCCGTATTTGCCGACACAGTCGTTCCCGCCCGCACCATCCGGGCGAACCAGATTATCAGCGAAACCGATCTGACACTCGTCGCTGGAACGCTGACCAGCGGGTTTGAACGTTTGTCCGATGTGGTTGGGCAGGAGTCGCGTGTTGCTCTTTACGCAGGGCGGCCGATCCTTGTTGGAGATGTCGGACCACCCGCCGTGATTACACGCAACCAGATTGTCGAGCTGCGGTACTTCGCTAACGGGATCAGCATTGGTACCGATGGGCGCGCGTTGGAGCGTGGCGCAGTCGGGGATCGGGTGCGGGTTATGAACCTTGGATCACGGGCAACGCTGTCTGGACAAATAATGCCGGATGGCACCATCGAAGTGAGGAATTGAGTGATGCGAATTTTGCTTAATCTGGGATGTTTTGCGATGCTTGGGCTGACAGTGGCTTGTGCGAGGGTGGATCATATCGGGAGCCCGCCAAGCTTTACGTCCGCGATGCAGGCGCCCGAAGCGCGTGCGATGATTGAGCCGGGGCTGCCGGTCTCTATTCTGAAGCAGCGTGCAGCGGATGCGGCCTCGCTCTGGTCGCCATCGCGGGCATCTTTGTTGGGAGATCGCCGTGCGGTTGTGCGGGGAGATATTTTAACAGTCGTTATCGAGATCGACGAACAGGCCGAGATTTCAAACTCATCCGATCGCAGCAGATCTGGCTCCGAGAGTTTGAGTGTGCCCGGATTGTTTGGTCTGCCGCAGCGTCTAGATGGGAAGCTTCCTGATGGGGCCTCGTCAGATGCGCTCGTCGGGATCAACTCGCAAAGTAACTCATCTGGAGACGGCTCTGTGCGGCGCAATGAGAAGCTGGAGCTGCGCATTGCTGCCACGGTGGTCGATGTCCTGCCCAACGGCGTGCTTTCGATCTCGGGAAGTCAGGAGTTGCGCGTGAATTTCGAGCTGCGTGAATTGTTGGTGACCGGCTTTGTCCGGCCTGCAGATGTCTCGCGCCAGAACGAAATCACATACGATAAAATCGCATCTGCGCGTGTGTCCTATGGTGGCCGAGGCCAAATTTCGGACGTTCAGCAGCCGCGTGTAGGCCAGCAAATCCTTGATGCTGTTTTGCCGTTTTAATCAGGAGCGACCGCTATGAAGAAACTCATACCACTTGTCTTGGTGCTGGTTGGAACGGGCGCCGGCGTAGGCGCGGGCATATTCCTGCGTCCGGACGCTCCGCCTGAGGTTACCGAAACTACTGATGTGGCGATGGCCGAAGAAATGGATCAGCACGTAGATAAAGATCAAGACCAAGACCATGCTACGGACGATCACGGAGATGAGCACAATAGCAGCGAGTATGTCCAACTGAGCAATCAGTTTGTAGTCCCGCTCGTCTCGGGGGAGCGGGTTGCAGCGCTCGTCGTGCTTGCGTTGAGCATCGAAGTGCCTGCGGGCGGTACGGACCTTGTGCTTCAAAGAGAGCCGAAGCTGCGTGACAGTTTTCTGCAAATCCTGTTCGATCATGCGAATATGGGTGGATTTGACGGTAATTTTACCGATGCGCAAATGCTGGACCGCTTGCGCAGGTCCTTAAAGGAAGTTGCCCAAAAGGATCTAGGAAAAGAACTGGTTCAGGATGTTCTCATCGTCGAGATCGCCCGCCAGGACTACTGAGACATATTATGGAAACAGCGAAACTATGGCGTGGTCCAATTTGGTCCGCGCTTTTTGCTGCTTCTCTTGGGCACGGGTCTGTTCAATCAGTGTGTCGGTGACCAGTACTTTGCCGTAAGCCGTCCGTACCTGTGCAATGTGGCCTTCTTTAACGGCAAGCACTTGTGCCAGTTGCATGTTCAGGTCCCGCTTTTTACGCCCGATCCATGACTGCCAGACGACATCAGCGCCAATTGCACGCTGTGGCGTATCATCCTGAGCGATGCTGTCTGCCAGATATGCGTCGAGTTGTTGTAAAGAAGTGCGCAGCCGGGTTTCCTGTGCCATCAGTCGCGCAAAGCTCTCCTGTTGTTGTCGGTACTTGATATCGACAAGCTTTTGCATCTTTCCAAGATCGGTAAGTCGGCTCACAGCGCTCCTTTCGCGCGTTTGCGCATATCTTCTGCAAAACGGATTGCCGCTGCGACGGGAGCGTAATCTTCCTGCCGGATTTGTGCACCGATATCGACGGAAGCATGCAGCGCGCGTGCGGTCGGCGGGTCAGAGTGAATGGGAACGCCCGATTCTGCAGCGATCCGCCGTATATTCATCGCAATTTCGTCGACACCTTTGGCCACACAAGTTGGCGCTTCACCGGGTAGGCGGCTCCACTTCAAGGCAACGGCGAAGTGGGTTGGGTTCACGACAATGACGTCCGCACCTGGCACATCTTTCATCATCTGATTTTGCGACGCACTCATCGCGCGTTGACGGCGTTCCTGTTTGAGATGGGGATCGCCTTCGGTATTCTTGGCCTCATCCGTCATCTCTTTGTGCGACATCCGGTTTTTGCGCTGGTGCGAGGCGTGTTGCCAGACCGCATCAATTCCACCGATCAGGCCAGAGACGATGACAACAATCCCCAGAAAACCAGTGCATATCTTTGCTAGCAGCGCGACTGCTGTTTGTGGATTTGTTTGAAGCACGCCGATCATCTGCGGAAGCCAGATATAGATAAAGACGGCTAAACAGATGGAGAATATTATGAGTTTTGCAAAACTTTTGAAGAATTCAAAAGCGCCATCGCGACCAAATTTGTTTTTGGCATTGGCGAAAATCGAGATCCGGTTGAGTTTCGGTTCAAGCTTGCTGGGGGCAAAAACCCATGCTTGTTGAGCGAAGAGGGCAAGGACCACACCTAGTGCAGGGAGCGCAAAAAACGGCGCCATTCCCCAACCAACCGATTGCATGAGACCACCCGTGGGCGCGGTACCGCGACCTCCGAAGAAAAGTGGCGCCAGTTCCGAGGGTTGATCAAGGAGTGTCATCAGCGTGCTGCCCACATAATCCATGCCGCTGGACCCCGCAGTCCAGAACGCAACCAAAAGCCCTAGATAGGCACAGGCCGTCAGCAAATCGGTTGATTTGGCAACGTCACCTTTCCGGCGTGCTTCATCCAGCTTTTGCTGGGAGGCTTCAAAGCCTTTGTCGTCTGGATCTTCTCCATCACTCACGGGACAGTTTCCAACGGATTTGCGATAAAACTGTTCAGAGCATCAAGCCATGTCGAGATGAGCAAGGGCGCAGCTAAACACAACAAAAGCAAACCACCGGCGGTGATAACTGGCGCGCCGACGAATGCGACCATGAGTTGGGGCATTGCCTTGTTGATCACGCCCAGCGCAACATTATAGAGAACCGAGAGCACAACGAACGGCGCAGCAAGCGTAAAAGCAAGCGCGAAAGCGCTGCGGATTTGGTCGAGGCCCCATTCGGACACATCTGCACCAGTGGGCAACCGACCCATTGGTAGCATTTCGTATGAAAGGATTATCATTTCCGCGACACGTACGTGTAGGCCTGTCATCACTGCCAATGCCAGCCCCCCCATCACAAGAATGTGGCCCAGTGCGGGCACCGGCTCCGCAACCGAACCGCCCAGAATTTGGGCCAGTGATGTAGATTGCGCCGCTATTGATCCTGCCGTCTGCAACGCCAGCACGAACAGGCGGATGCCAATACCCAAAATCAATCCGGCAGTGACTTCAGTCAGGGACATCCAGATAACCGTATCAAATTGCATCGGCAATTTCGGCGCGGCAACGGCAGGCGCGATAATTGCCGTGAATGCTAATGCGATCCCTAGTTTGATGCGGGCAGGCACGACTTGTTCGCCGAAGGCAGGCAGCAGACTAACCAGTGCCGCGACGCGCAGAAACACGGCAAAACCCTGCCATAGAAATGCATCACTACGCTCTGATAGCTGCGTCAAAGCATCGATCATGACGGCACGACGCCAACAAGGGAGGGGCGTGCATCTATGCCGATTTCTTCGAACGATAGGACCGGAGAATTAATCCCTTTTGCACGCATCACAGTATGCAAAAACCGTCTACGACGGGTGTTCGTGACCAATGCTGGGTAAATGCCGTTTTTGTTTGCGTCATTGAGTTTTTGTGAGACGCCATCGGCTAGAAGATTGAACAAATCGGGTGGTAATGCGATGTCGAGACCGCGGTCTGCATCCACCTGATAGGTGTTGAATGTCTCCTCCCACTCTGGGGCAAGTTGCACCAATGGGAGTGTGCCGTCCAAGCGGCGGCTTTCTGCAACGAGTTGGAAGCCAAGACGCTGGCGCACAAGCTCGCAGATCGCCTCGGGCTGGGAGTTCTGCCCGCGTGCTTCGGCGATTGCTTCCAAGATCAAAGGCAAATTTCGGATCGAAACCTGTTCGGCGAGCAGAAGGCGGAGGACAGAATGCAACACATCGATAGGAACCTTGTCGGGGATTAACTCATCAAGAAGTTTGCGATTGGCTTCGGCGCGCATGGGCGATGACAGGTTTACCATCTCCTCCAGAAGCCGGCGCAACGATTTCAGGGTCAGAAGACGGGGGAGGTTCCGCTTAACCACCTCCAGCAAATGGGTCGCTAAAACTTCGGCGGGAGAGACAAGTGTAATCCCTGCAATTGCGGCATCCTCTTGATCATTTTCATTAATCCAACGGGCAGGCGCACCATAAACCGGCTCGACCGTGTCGGTTCCGTCTGGAAGGACGCTAAGATCATCGGGCGCGAGAGCGAGAACCTGGTGTGGGTTTAATTCCGCGCGGGCCTGCTCGACACCTTGGATACGCAACAGATAGGTGCCCGGGGACAGGCCGGGATTGTCGGTCAGGCGGATTTCGGGCAGAATAACACCAAAGACCGAGGCGACATGCGTGCGCATATTCACGATCCGCGCATCAAGACCTGTTCCTGGATCAAGCACCATACCGACAAGATCAGGCGCGAACTCTACGTGAATATCATCAAGTTCCAGAATATCGCCTAGAGGTTTGTCCCTTGGAGCCTGATCCGCTTCATCCTCGATAATTTCGATGGGGCTTTGTTGCGCTTTTTGAAAGGCTTTGTGGGATAAAAACCCAAGGATTAATGCACCCGTTATAAATGGTATGAAAGGCATACCTGGTACGAGCGCAAAGACCGCCATCAGGCATGCCACCGTTGCTAGTGCTGCGGGGTGTTTTGTGAGTTGCGCGAAAACTGCCAAATCCGTTGAGCCCTGTGCCCCCCCGCGGGCGAGCAGAAGTGCAGAAGCAATCGAGATGATGACTGCAGGAATTTGCGAGACGAGACCGTCGCCGACGGTCAAAATGGCATATGTTTCGAACGCATCGCCCAAGGGCATGTCATGCACCAATGTGCCCATGATCAGGCCGGCGACAAGGTTGAGTAAAGTTATCAGAAGACCCGCAATTGCATCGCCTTTAACGAACTTTGATGCACCATCAAGTGAGCCGAAAAAAGTAGTTTCCTGTTGCTCACGCGCGCGGCGCTCTTTGGCTTCTTGATGTGTGATGGCGCCCGCGGACATATCGCTGTCGATGGCCATCTGTTTGCCCGGCATACCATCAAGGGCAAACCGAGCCCCGACTTCGGCCATGCGCGTGGCACCTTTGTTGATCACCATAAAGTTTACGATCAGCAGAACGCAAAAGACGACCAAGCCAAGAAAGACGGACCCCCCCATCACAAATTGCGCAAATCCTTCGATAACGTCTCCAGCGGCATCAGTACCGGTATGCCCTTGGCCGATAATCAGTTTCGTCGAGGACACATTGAGTGACAGGCGTAGCATTAGTGACGCCAGCAGAATCGTCGGAAACGCTGAGAAATCCAAAGGTCTTTCAATGAAGAGCGTGACAGTGAAGATAAGGATCGCCAACGCAAATGAGATTGCGAGGCCAGTATCCAAAACCCAAGCGGGCATCGGAAGGATCATCATGACGATAATCATCATTAGTGCCACGGCCAGAAGTACGGTCGGCTGGTAGAGTGCTTGAAGTGATATTTTCATCTTACGCCCTAACGTCGGTCAGGGGAGCAGATTCGGGAGATGGTATGTTCTGAATCAGAGCATCGACGCATTCGACAGGTCGATGAAAATGAGTATGTAAAGGAAGAAGAGCAGCAGTATCTGCACAGAACCTGCTGTGGTCATTCCCAATTATTTGATGGGAAAAAGGCGCAACATGATTTTTGAAAATGCCGATAGATACGCCGTAGGGCCCCAAGGCAGGTTGATACTTATGCATTCTGCACCTCACTTTTCCCGCATTTTGCGAGTCAGTTTAGAGTAGGTCTGCCAAGTTTATTTTTCGTCACCAAGATAAGAAAATATCTCAGGAACCGGGGGCATCTTGTACGATTGTATCGCTCAGAAGTTGTTGAAGCGCATCGCGCGCCAGCTGACTTTCACCTAGTGCAAGATCAGCACTACCTAAAGGACCCAATTGGGTTTCAGCCGTATTCTGTAGCCCAGATGCAATTGAAGCTATTGTTCCAAAGCGAGGCGTCTCACTCGGGATTAGATCGCGCCAGTTCTCGGAAAGCCAAGCAGCCTGTATCGCTTGATCTGTTGCATCGTTTGTCGCAAAAATCTCGGCCGCTTCTTTGTATTCTCCAGTCATTTCTTTCGCTTGAGCGACCAGCATTTCCGCTTGAGTATCATTTATACCGATAAGTGCAGCTTTTGCTTGGAAAGGTTGGCGCAGCATGAGCGCCGCACGTGCGGAAAGAAGTTGGCGTGCCGTTTGGCGTGGCCTATCGGGTATTGTTGCGAGCATGGTTTGCACACTTTCAGGAAATCCAAGGTTCAGCAGCCGATCGCCTAAAAGAAGTTTTGTGGAACCCGGCAAGCCTGCAATCTTTGCGTTTGATTGCTGAAAAATATGTTCCAGAAAAACCAGATCGCTCGATTCCTTGACCAAGTTTTCGAGCAACTTCTGACGTAGGTTGCCCTCAACCGATGGTGCTAAAGAAGGAGAGAGTGATTCAAGCGCTGTGAAAGCCGGCTCAAATTCCCCTGCCCGACCAAGCGCCACAACTTGTGTGCGGCTTAGATTATCTCCTAGTTCGGTTCCGCGAAACTCTCGAACATATGACGCGATTAGCGTTATAGTTTCAGAAGAAAGAGGCTCATCGTTTTCGATTTTTGCAGCCACTAGCTTTATGAGCGCTTTTGGCGCCTGATCGTTGTTCGTCTCGAGGACATCTTCAAGATAAACATCTGCCGATCTGCCAGCATTAATAGCGATTGCGGCTTGGGCCATAACAGCGTTCGCGTTCAAAGGATCAGGAAGCCTCTCGATACTGCGCATGGCAGCTTCAGCTGAGGCTAAATCGCCATTCTGCAAAAACCGATCACTCAGAATCGGTGCTACAACTTTGCGCAAGTGTTCCGGTAGGTTGTTGAGAGTGCGCAACGCTGCGCCGGCATCTATCAACTCAACCGTCGTGATGTCGTTGATGCTGAGAATGGCCCATAGTGCAACATCGGTTTCGCAATCTGTATAGTTTCTCAGCGGATTGTTCCCACGAACAAACCCATATTCGAATACTGATGCCAAAGCCGCAAGCTCGGGATGGTCGACGGGTAGGTCCGCGTGCTGGGCCAATGCACTCAAGGCTTCTGCGCCAAACCCGAAGTAGAGATACAGCTGCGCCAAACTTAGTGCTGCGTTTTTGTCTAATATATCGCGGGCATTGACGAGTGTTTCATGTGCCGGGCCTAATTGTTCAGAGAATCCTTCATCGGTCCCCCAAGTCTCTACTGCAAGAAACCCCTCTTCAGGACAGGTCAATCCTGCCAGCGTATCAGATTGCACTATTCGATTAAATCTAGTTGGCAGATCCATACTGCTGGTGATCCGGAGATTGTTTGACAGTGTTGGCGACTCTAATGGCAGTTCCATCGGCTCTGGCGTAGAGACTACCGTGTTGTTTTGCTCTTGTGGAGAAGACGGAAGGGGCTCTTCCATGCTGTCTTGAAGCAAACCCGCACTCGCAGCTTTTGCGACTTGATCGACAAGCGCTTCTTGGGTCTGCTGGAGCAGCAAAGTGCGATCTGCTTCTGATGTCGCCCTGAGCTGTGGCCGCATTGAATCTGTCGGAATTTTGGGGACAACCATAGACGTCGCAAATGGCGTATCACCACCAATCCAGGGAAGTGATGGTCCCACCTTTGGTGACGGTGACACGGATTGCGGCGCTTCGTTGGTGCTGCGCTTCTCCAATGGTGGCAGTGCCAAAGAAGAGACGTCATCGGCGACGTCCACCACAAGTAGAGGGCCACTTCGAAATGCGGTTGCAGGGCAATCGCAATCGACCTTCAAAACCAACGAATTTCCCTGTACAATTACGTCGGCGATACGATCCCGCCGCATTCTGTCAAAGAGATCTGTTGTGACAAACCCACCAAGATGCCCGGGCAGTGTGACTATAACGCCTTCGTTGGTCAGATTTACGTCCCATGCTTGAGAGGGTGGCAAAGCGATGGTGATACGGCTAAAGGCCGGATGATCACCGGACCTAACCGCAAATTGCTGTGCCTGGGCACTACCCATCAATGTCCAAGCAAAAACGACGCTTTGCAAAAGCCATTTCATGCTGCGTTCTGCTTTAGCGCTTTGAGTGCTTCTTCAAGCTCGCCATAGCTTGGCCGGCAATGGGAAGGCGTATTCTGACGCCCCACTTCGATGCAAATATTGGTTGCATGGTTGTGCAAATTGGCCACCAGAACTTCACGAATGAGCTGGTAAAAATTTGCTTCATCTCGCGTGACGTCTCCTACTTTTGCGGCGAACGGACCGACAAAACCGTAGGCCAGAAAGACCCCCAGGAATGTTCCCACCAAGGCCCCCCCAATCAATTTTCCTAAAATCTCAGGTGGTTGATCAATCTGACCCATTGTCTTGATAATACCGAGCACTGCAGCCACAATTCCCAAGGCGGGCAGGCCGTCCGCCACGACCTGCAACGCATGGCTTGAATGCAGCGCGTGCTCCCGATTGGCTTCCATCCGCTTATCGAGTATCTCTTCCACTTGATGGGGGTCGTCATAATTCATTGAAGCGGACCGCATTGTGTCACAGATCAAGGCAACAGCTTCCTTGTCTTTAAGAATTTTTGGATACCGCGTGAATATTGACGAATCCTCCGGTCCTTCGATGTGCTCTTCAACTGCAACAGGATTCTGGCGTGCGAGCCTGATCAGCTCAAAGAGGAGGCAAAGAAGATCCTGATAGTCCTCGTGCTTCCACTTCGGCCCTTTGAAGACCTTTCCCATATCTTTGAGCGTATGTTTGACGGCAGCACCATTGTTGCTGATAAAAAACGCGCCAGTAGCGGCGCCGCAAATCATCATCATCTCAAACGGCAACGCCTTAACGATGATCCCGAACTTGCCACCGGCCAGAAAGTAGCCGCCGAAAACCATCCCCAAGACGGTGATAATGCCAATAATACCAATCATGTCAGTCCTCGATTACCTGTTGTTGTCAGTGTCGCAGGTGGTGGTTAAAGATCTGTCAGCGCGGTCAGGTTTTCGGGACATTTGCGTTACGTCCCGCAAGAATGACACTGATCGAATACGCGGCCTGAGGGGTAAGACCCGCCAAAACGGCGGCAGCAGCATCCGCCCGCATCCGCGCTAGAAATCCGGCAGCAAAATTCGGCTCCATCTCTTCGAAAAGTGCGGCAGCGTCTTTTGGTTTCATACTTTCATAAACCGATGTTAACCGGTCAATGTCCTTCTCGGACGCCTTGTCAGCCAGCGAAAGCGTTGCCCGCAGCGATTCCTCCGTCTGTGTAAGCAATTGGAGACGCTTTTCGATTTCATCATCAGCAATTTTTAGTGCACGCACTCTTATGTCCAACTGCCTTTCCCGCTCAACGATTTGCGCCTCGCGCTTCGTTAATGCTTGGATCAGATTAGACATTTCATCACGGTTTACCGGCATTGATTTTGAGCGTTGTGCATCATCAGCCTCAACCCCCGCTTGCGTGATTTCCGCGGATGCGGGCAGTGCTGTGTTAGGCAGCTGACCATCCTGTGCAAACGCACCACTGGCACTTGTGACGACCCGTAAGCTTGCTGATCCGAGTAGTAAAATTGCGATGACCATCACCGAACTCCGGCCAGCAGGCGATATCGCTTTTCTCAGCCTGCGAAGGATCATGCCGTATCTCCGGTTGTTGTTACAGGTGTGCGCCGCGCAAACATTGGAGTTGCCGGTTTGAGTGGTTTGGGTGGCTCCGGGTTCGCGGCTTTGACAGCTAGTTCGGGGGGCGCTTCTGCGGGAAGATCGTGGAGCGAGGCCATTTGTAGTTCTAGCTGTCGCGAAATGCTTTCCGCCCTTTTCGTAAGGTCCGTCAGCGTCTGGGCAGAAATAGAGGCGGTTTTTTGAGCGGCATTCAGGCTCTTGTTTAATTCATCAACTTGCGCGGATAACACTGCCACCGCGCCGCCGATGCCCTTTTCAAGATCATTAAAGCGGTTCAGTCGGCGCCCAAGAATAAAACAGTAAACGCCTGCACCAATTGCGCCTGCCGCCAATAAGATATCTGCGATAAAGTCCATCACACGTTCCTTTACGTAAATACGAATTCCATGATGAGCAGGTCATTCACCCGCTCGGGACCGGTCACGGTTTGGACACGCCGCAGCATTTGTGCACGCAGTCGCATCAGCCCTGCTTGATCTTCGAGGTCGGCCAGTTCGAGCGCGCGCAAGTAGCTGTTAAGCACATCAACCACACGCGGCAGAAGCTTGGTCACATCCTCAGCATGGCTTTTGGGTACTTCAAGTTGAGCGCGAAACCGGAGCAATTTTTGCGCCGGTTGTGCATTCACAGAAATGACCAATGGATCCACTTCGATAAATGAGATATTGCTGAAAGCATCTTTCATTTCGTCTTTTTCGGGTGTCTCTGCATATGCAGTTTGAGCGCCAAGAATCATTCCCGACCATGTGGCGTAAAATCCGCCCCCCCCACCTGCCAGTGCCAGCACAAGGCCAAGTATTAAAGGCAGTTTGGACTTATTTACCGGATCTTCGTCCGGTACTGGTTCTTCTGTCGCCATTGTATTTCCATCCTCTGCTATCAAACCGATATAGACGCGATTGCACTAACGGGTTGTTAAGCCCGATCAGTCATTTCTGTTGGTGAAGCCGGACAGAACGTCCGGTGTGACGGAGGCGATTGTGCAGCAGTATCTGAATGTCTGGATGAAGCTTGGGCTCAAGCGACAACTCATTGTAATCGCAGCGACGGGAGCGATGTTTTTCGCGATTCTGGCCATGGCTCGGATGACGACAGCGCCGAGTATGACGCTGCTTTACGCAGGACTGGAAAGCAGTGCAGCGGGTGACGTCGTGAGATCGCTTGAGCAACGCGGAGTGGTTTTTGACGTCCGCGGCGGCTCGATTTTTGTGGACAGTAAGGAACGCGACCAACTGCGTTTGACACTCGCAAGTGAGGGGCTGCCTGCAAACGGGAATCGCGGATATGAACTGCTGGATCAGCTGACGGGATTTGGCACTACAAGTCAGATGTTCGATGCGGCCTACTGGCGCGCAAAAGAAGGAGAGCTTGCCCGCACAATTGTTGCGAATCCAGCCATCGCTATGGCGCGTGTACACATTGCAAGCACGGGGTCCAATCCGTTTCAGCGTGGTGTAACGCCAAAAGCGTCTGTTTCCCTGACACCCAATGGCGGCAGTATTTCTGCAGCTCAGGGTAAGGCCGTGCGCTTCCTTGTGGCTTCCGCTGTTGCGGGCCTTGCACCCGAGGATGTCGCGGTGATCGACGCCAACGGATCACTGATCGGTGCAACAGAAGAAAGCGCGCCCGCGATTGGTGGTGAGGACAAAGCGAGTGTGTTGCGAGACCGTGTGCAACGGTTACTTGAAGCACGTGTAGGGTTCGGAAATGCTATCGTTGAAGTCAGTGTTGATACGGTCACAGAGAGCGAGTCGATTCGGGAACGCAGCTTTGATCCTGACGGACGCGTCGCAATAAGCAGTGATACAGAAGAGCGTACAAATACTGCCGAGGGCACCGGCGGCGGAGATGTAACCGTAGCAAGCAACCTGCCGGATCAGGATGGGGCTGATGGCGGTGACACGTCCTCGTCACAGAACAGTGAGACCCGTGAGCGGATCAACTACGAAGTATCCGAGACCGAGCGGGAGGTTATTCGAGCGCCTGGCGCGATAAAGCGGTTGTCTGTCGCAGTGTTGGTCAACGAAATGCCGTCGATCAACGAAGTTGGTGAGGCGGTCTCTCAGCCCCGCGCGCCTGAAGAAATGGAAGCCTTGCGTGAGTTGGTGTCTTCTGCGGTAGGCTTTGACGAAAGCCGTGGGGACATCATCACTCTAAAGTCCATGGCACTGCAGACTGTGGCACCATCCGGTACTGCAGCCAGTACATCTTTACTGGGTCAGTTCGATCTTGATCTGTTATCTGCAATTCAGATGGCAGTGCTTGCCATCGTGACCCTGATACTCGGTTTATTTGTGATTCGCCCTGTTTTGACACGGCAACCTACAGCTTTGCCCGCCTTGGCTGCGCCTGTAGGATCCGGTGAACAGGATGGGCTTTCCGCTGGCACAACGGATCGAATGCCGCCCGAAGTCCTAAGCGTGGACGATATGGACATCAGCATGCCTCAAGGAGCATTCAATACCTCAGGCAGTATGCAGGTGACGGATATGAGCGGTGGGATGTCGCAAGACCCGGTTGAACGGCTGCGGAACATGATCGGGGAACGCCAAGAGGAGACGGTGGAAATACTCCGTGGCTGGCTCGAAGATAAGGAGGAGAAAGTATGACCTCCCTAGCGCACCGATATGCAGATTTCAGCTCCTATACTTCTGATGGTCAATCAAATGAGTCAATCTCTATCGAGCGGGTTGAAGATCAAAAACTGCAATCCTTTGAAGAGGGATATCAGGCAGGTTGGACCGATGCTGATAAGAATCATACCGCGGAGCAGCAGGGCATTTGCGAAGACTTCGTGACCGAGCTTCGCAGTCTTTCATTTACCTACCAAGAAGCTCTTCAGCACCTCAATCAAGGGCTCGAGCCCATGTTTGAGCAAATCATGAAAAAGCTTTTGCCGCAGACAGTAGACGCCGCGTTTCGTGCGCATGTCATCGAACAATTGGTCGAGCTGGCCGCAACACAGACGCAAGCTCAGATCATTTTAAGTGCGCCCGAGGCCACGATGCCAGTCTTGGAGGCGATGCTAAAAGACGCAGATCTCAATGCTTCGATATCCTTGACCGCTGACCCATCGCTCAGCGCGCAGCAGTTGTTCTTGTCGCTCGATACGCTGGAGCGAGAGATCAATCTCGATGCGGTTGGGCAGGAAATAGTGTCTGCAATGAGCGCTTTCAATTTCCATACCAAACAGGAGGACACCCATGTCTGATACGACCAAACTTGCGACCGACACCTCAAACCCTTTTACGTCGGTTCCCATCGAAGTCACTGTCTGTGTCGGCAAGGCGCGCCCACTGGTACGGGATCTGGTCATGCTTGGTGAAAATGCAGTTCTCACCCTTGATCGGCGCATTGATGATCCGGTGGAACTGTATGTCGGGGACAAGCTTATTGCACGCGGAACACTTGAAGAGGCCGAGGGTGATACAACTGGGCAGCTCATGGTCCGTCTGACAGAAGTTGTCGACATGCGACCGGGAATCTGATGCGTCAGCTTTGCTTTTGGCTTGGCCTTATTGTGATCATCTGTATGCCGCAGATCGGGACAGCACAGGATTTCTCAT
Source organism: Sulfitobacter sp. (assembly GCA_049670485.1). GTDB lineage: Bacteria > Pseudomonadota > Alphaproteobacteria > Rhodobacterales > Rhodobacteraceae > Sulfitobacter. The sequence continues at coordinate 16,506 of JBATTJ010000141.1, read as the reverse complement.
TATCGCTGGGTGATGACGGCTCGATATCGGCGCGCACAATACAGCTCTTTGCTCTGATCACTGTGCTCAGCCTTGCACCGGGCTTTGCGATCATGGTCACATGCTTCCCGTTTCTGATCACTGTATTCTCCATCCTCCGGCAGGCGATCGGACTCCAACAGTCACCGCCAAACATGTTGATCGTGAGCCTCGCCTTGTTTCTCACTTATTTTATCATGGAGCCGGTTTTTACCGTGGCGTGGACTGAAGGAATTGGCCCTCTCACACGTGAGGAGATCGAAGTTGAGGAGGCATTCGTCCGCACTCTTGCGCCATTTCGAAGCTTTATGGCCGCGAGGCTGGATCCTGAAACCTTTTTTGCGCTTGCTGAATTGCGGCCCGATACGATCACAGCGCAGCCCGTTCCTGATGCTCCTTTGTCCGTTCTTGTACCCAGCTTTATGCTGTCGGAGATTTCACGGGCATTCCAGATTGGATTTCTGATCTATCTGCCGTTTCTAATCATTGATCTGGTTGTTGCCGCGATCCTAATGTCGATGGGGATGATGATGGTTCCACCAGCAGTCGTGTCGCTGCCGTTCAAATTGGCGTTCTTTGTCGTTGCGGACGGATGGTCTTTGATTGCTGGAAGTCTGGTACGCAGCTACTTTTAGCCAACCCTGTCTCTAATCAATGCTTAACTGACCACATATTGGCAGATCTCGTTAAGGGGTCTGCCACTTTTGCATTCTACTTCTGAACCAAGGTGTCAGGGGTGGCATCGCGAATGGAGTGGGAAGATGGGTCAGCGGGTAAAGCTGTACGTAAATGGCGTGCTGTCAGCACGAGAGACGAACGTAGCGCGTGTTTTTCGATTTATAATGCGCTTTCCGGATGTCTTGCTGGCCCCTTGGGTGCTGGAAGTCGAGATTTTGCTCACCTACTTTGCCGCAAAATTCGCGTCATTAGGCATTCCGCTTGGATTGTCGGCCCTAGGTGCCCAGGCCGCGCCACACCTCGCGGACCTGGTTGGGAGCCATCAACGCGCCAGATTCCAAGCGGCGGCAGCGCGCGTAAATCTCGGATACATGATGGTATGCGGCGCTCTGGCGCTTTTGATCTTGGCAATTGCGCCGTATCTTGCGACCAGGTTTGCGGCGCTCGATCCGGAGTTTGAGGCCCTGCTGATCTGGTTTCTTGTAGGTCAATCTGCACCGGTTCTATTTGGTGCAACCACGCTGCTGATGCATTCTGTTGAACGCGGCGTATTCTACGACTTACTGTCGTGCGTCACCGCGGTGATGTTTTTGTGTACCGTCATGCTCTCGGGTATGCTCGACGGTGTTTTGATCGCGCAAACGCTCGCTGTGGCACAACTTACTCATGCCGGCATTTGTGCTGCACTGCTCACTCAGGCCGGTATTTGGCCCGGCTTGACAGCTTTGTTTCACAAAGAGATCAAACTGTTTTGAAAGATACCTTTACCTCACTACAAATTCGGCATGCAACGCACCTGCTGCTTTGATGCTTTTGAGGATATCAATCATATCACGTGGTGATACGCCCAGTGCGTTTAACCCTGCAATAAGCTCGGACAGAGACGCACCTGAAGGGATCTCAGCAAGGCCGATGCCGGGTTCTTCCTCAATTGCGGCACGTGTGCGGGGTACGACAACTGTTTGGCCTTCGGAGAATGGGTTGGGTTGGACGACCAAAGGTTCTTCTTGGATACGGAGTGTGAGATTTCCTTGGCTAACTGCGACGCGCGAAATACGAACATCCTCCCCCATAACGATGGTGCCGGAGCGTTGATCGACAACGACACGGGCTTTGCGCTCAGGTTCGACTTCGATGTTCTCGATCCGGCCCAATGCGTGAGCCACAGACTGCATACGGGTAGCGGGCACGTTTAACATGACCGTCCCGCTGTCCAGCATCACCGCCACGCCGCGTCCGAAATCGCGGTTGATCGCCTGCTCGATCCGACCCGCTGTGGTGAAATCCGCCTCGCGCAATGCAAGCCTCAGATCACTTAGGGAACTGAGCTGAAATTCGATTTCGCGCTCCACCCGGGCACCTGATGGAATCGTGCCTGATGTTGGCACTCCTTGCGTGACCTGCCCCCCATCGCCATCTGCTGTAGCACCTCCCGCAATGATCGTGCCTTGGGCGACGGCATAAATCTCGCCATCTGCTGCATTCATCGGAGTCATGATCAGGGTTCCGCCAAGAAGACTACCCGCATCACCGATGGCAGAAACTGTTACGTCGATCTGTCCGCCAGCCCGTGCAAAGGGCGGCAAAGTCGAGGTCACCAAAACCGCAGCGACATTTCGGGGCCGAAACTGCTCTCCGGTGACATTAACACCAAGCCGTTCAAGGATGTTCGTCATGATATCCTCGGTAAAGGGCGAATTACGAAGCCCGTCCCCCGATCCATCAAGGCCTACAACAAGGCCATAGCCGACCAAATCATTTCCTCGCACACCATCGAAATCAACCAGATCTTTAATCCTGACCGAGTTTGCTTGCGCGGGTAGGCTCAGCGATACGATGAGCCCAAGCCAGATGATTGTCCGCATGAGCTCCATCATAGGAAATTTACGAGCGAAAGCTGCGACATGCGCGAGGTAATGGCGTAGAGACTTTGCAATTGAAATTGGACTTGCTCCAGTTCTGTAGCTGTTTGGAAGGGATCGCTGGACAGCAGATTACTGCGCGCGATCTCGAGGGAGGACCGTTCCGCACTTTGACGCACACTCGCGGCTTCGATCCTATGCTCTGATAGACCCACCTCTGCCTGCAGACTGGTCATCGCATCGACTGCGGCAAAGACGCCTCCTGTTGTTTTCTGAATGAGCTCTTTTTGTTGTACCTGAGAGAGCCCGAGAGCCGGATCACCGGCGAGCGAAATAATTGCCAAGTGACGCAACATATCTTGCACTTTGGGATTGTCACCACGGACGTCGATCTGGGTAGTCTCTGTATCAGAGAGAGTAATTGGCGACAGTGCCGTATTTGATCCCAGATATCCAATTGTGCCGTAGCCTGCAGGATCATCAAACCAGTTTTGGGCAGCGGCCAGAATATCATCGACAGATCCAGCACCCGCAACAGCAGCGCTTAGCGAGGTGCGTAGCGTCTCGCTCGACGCGACCGGTCGTGTCTCGGTTGCCGTGCCAGCAAAGATCATGCGGCCTGCAATGCTGGTATTTAATGCACCAATAACACCGTCCAGCGCGTTGCGCGCCTCGGACAGGACATTCTGTGCGTCCAGATCAAGGCCGGAATTACTACTGCTCAGCAGGGTGGAGCGGAAATCAATATTCAAAGTGCCAATTCTGGAAAGTGCAGTCTGCATCCCGTCGGCAAGTTGGCCTGCCTCCACCGTCGCAAGGCCGTATCCGTCAAGCTTGGTGAGGCTTCGTTCCAAATCATTTACATAAGCAGTGTTGCCGCCAACAGCTTGCCGAACGTCCGCGATCCGGCCGGAAGACAACTCTTCAGTGAGACGCTGGATATCCTGTTTGAGCGCAGTATTGCGCGTTTGCATTGAAAAAGATTGGGCCAGATCGCCCGAAGAGATGTGCATTTTACAACCTCGTCAATGTTTGAAGCATTTCGTCCGCAGCCTGAATGACGCGGGCGTTGGCAGCGTAGGCCTGCTCAAGGATGAGCAGGTTTTGAAGTTCCTGATCAGTATCAACACCATCGGCGAGTTGAAGTTGTGTAAGCTCCGTCAGACGTGAAGAGGTGAAAGCAAGATCCTGCTCTGCGCCATTGCGGGTGCTGGCAAGCAAACTACCAAACGTGGAGATGAGTGCTGCCGCATCACGTGGGCCTGTCCCAAATCCCCCAGACGCTGGAGCGCGCGCATTCTGTAGTGCTGCACGCATATCACTCAGAAGGCTTGCGTCGCCAACGGGGCCGGGTACCAAGGCACCCAATCCGTCGCGAAGACGCCAGATTTCGCCTCCGGCCTGTGGATCAACGACGCTGTTTAAGGAAATTCGGGAACTCAGCCCTACCTCGTTTGCAGTGTCAAAAGCAGCGCCCGCATCGGTAAATAACCCGGCATCCCCCGGTGCGCGTGATAGGTCGAGCGATGGCTCGGCAAAGCGTTCCACTAGATCGCGTGCAATCGCATCGACTTGGGCCTGTGCGGCAACGCCGTAGGTGTCGCGGACGGCAAAATGGCCCCCAAGGCTTCCGCCCGCCAACGCGCTGATCCGCAAATCCTGCCCGTTGAGTGTTAACCCTGAAAGCGTACCACTTTCGAGCGTTTGAAATTCTGTCACCAGATTCTGCCGCTCGAACCCGATCTCTGCTGCGGTTGTGTCGAAAAGGATGGCACCACCTTCGGTATAGAGAGTGATGGCGCCATTTTCGCGTGCGACTACGTTAATTGGTACGATAGATCCGATTGTACCCAGCACCGCTTGTCGTTGGTCGAGCAGTGCGGGGCTGTTGCCGCCGCGCGCCGCGGTGGCCGTGATCGCGACATTTAGCTTTTCGATCTGCTTGAGTGCGGTGTTCAGTGTCGCCACATCTGTCGCGATCTGGGTGTCAGCATTCGTCCGCATGTCTTGGATTTCGCGGGATGCACCGCCAAGCGCATCCGCCAGACGCTTTGCATCGTTCACAGCGGTTGCGAGCCTCTCTACTGCATCGGGACGGCTGGCGGCTGTGATCAGGCTTTGCTCGAATATGGCGAGACGCCCGCTTAAACCGTCCGGCTCACCGGCAATGCCCGTGACGTCTTCAAGCCTGCGAAAGAAGTCTACTGCCGTCTGTGTATTGCGCTGGGCAGAATCGGCGGTCCGGCGGTCCGCCGCAATCCCTTCGTTCATATGGCGGCTGATGCCGTCGATGCGCACGCCGCCGGTAGTACTATAGCTGAGCGCAGAAAGTTCCAGGCCACGGCGGCCATATGAAGGTGTCAGTGCATTGGAGATATTGTTCGAGACAATTTCGGACCCGCGTGCGGCTGCGCGCAGTCCGGAAATTGCGGCATTCATAGCTCCGGTGATAGACATGGTATTCCCCTTGGATCAATGAGGGAGAGGTGATGTGCCTCTCCCTCTGGCTGTCAGATCAGCGTTTGATGTTTGTCGTTTCCTGAAGCATTTCATCAACAGTCTGAATGACTTTTGCGTTGGAGGAATACGCCCGCTGCGTCTGGATCATCGCGGTCAATTCATTGGCCACGTCAGTGGTGGATTCCTCACGCGCAAAGGCGACGATATCCCCTGTCGGTCCATTGCTTGCATCCCATAGAAAGAAGGAGCCACTGTCGACGGAAGGTTGATAAGTCTGCGCATCGAGCGCGACCATCCCGTTCGGATTTGGAAGATCGACAAGCGGCACCTGATAAATCGTGCGGGTCACGCCCGTGTCGAATGTCGCATGGACATAGCCGTTCCCGTCGACATTTACGCTGGTCATGTTACCGACCGGAGAGCCGTCTTTGGTGATTGAAACAGGTGCAAAAGTATCCGAAAGCTGGGTCAAAGCATCGCTTTGTCCAATTATGCCGATATCAATCTCAATCGGGCCGCCAGCAACATTCACGATGAACGAACCGGAAGCGGGGTCATATGCCCCGCCAGATACAGGAGTTACAGTAGCCAACGTCCCACCGGCAGAACGATTATCTTCAAAGGTGAGGACATATTCGCCGATCGTTACTGACGGATCGACCGAATCGGTGAGGGTCATGGTCCATTCGTTTGAAGCCCCAGCCGCAGGCACAGTCGGCGTGAACGTCACATTGACGTTCTCAGACGTACCGAGGTTGCCATAGTATTCAACGGCAAGCTGTTGGGGCTCCACAGCGGCTCCTGCTACGGTTCCTGTGGCCGGTAGGTTAACGCCAAGCGTCATTCGCGTCGTCGGCTCACCTGTGAGCTGGTTCACGTTGATCTGAACCGGTTCCAACCCTGCATCTGTATCGCGTGAGAATGTCGGGATTGTGCCATCGGGCTGAGCAGGCCAGCCAAGCAGGACAAGGCCGGAACTGGTCGTAAGGTAGCCTTCTGCATCTGTCGAGAATGAGCCCGTCGTCGTGAGCAGCATGTTGGTATCGCCGTTACCTACATTGAGGTCTGTGACTTTTGCCACGGGCAACATGCCGCGCCCCCGAACCGCGAGGTCGGTTGCGTTTGAGGTCGCCACCAGCGATCCACCAAGGTCAATCTGGCGATTTGTTTCTGCCCGAACTCCACCTGCAGAATAACTGCCACCGTTGCCAGAAATTACCATGGACTCAAAATTTGTCTGAACCCGCTTGTACCCGTAGGTAGATGAGTTCGCGATGTTGTCTGAAATGCTTGCCAACCGCGTTGCGTTGGCCTGCAGCCCCGCAACACCTGCGTTTAATGATGATGAGATTGTCATGAGACACGCCTTTCTGCTCTGCCGCTTCCTTTGATGAAGCAAGGCATAGCCCGGCACGGTTTAATGCCAGGCTAACAGATAAAATGCGTTCTAATTACTTTGATCATGGCACATCGCGAAGCAAGACAACCTCGACCCGGTCATTGCGCACGGCCATCGTGTCGCGGACCACAGGCTCACGGTTGGCATGTCCCGTGACACGGTGCATGCGCGGAGGGCTTATGTTATTCGTCTCCATCAGCAGGCGCATTTGTGTCGCGCGTTGCTCTGACAGGGTCCAGACTGAATTTTCACGGATTACCAAGGGTTGGGTACGCACATGCGCACCGATGGCAATCTTGTTGGTCACGGTTTTACTGACCTCCGAGATCAACCGCGCCAGATCACGCAGCAATGGAGTAGGATTTGCGGTATCCCCCTCAAAAATCTGCATATTATCATGGGAAAATACCTCGATAACCAAGCCTTCGTCGGTAATCCGTGTCACGATATGCTCTAGTACATTCTCCATGATTGCTGATTCGCCCCCCTGACCTTTGAGCAACTCATTGAGGCTTTCAAAGATGGCGTTCTGGACGTCTGCGTCTGCCGCAGGAGCGTTATCGCTCGCATTGCCGCTTGCCTTGTCCTGTTTTGTCGGATTTTTGTCTGAAGCGCCCGTGCCATCTTTGGCCAGCGTCATTTCCGAGAAGATACTTTCCCCCGCAAACGCGCCGTTCCCGCCTCCTGACATCCGCACAACAGGTATGGTTGGCGAGAAGTAGTCCGCCAATCCTGCACGTTGTTGTTCCGTCGTCGCATTCAACAGCCACATCAACATAAAAAATGCCATCATAGCAGTAACGAAATCCGCATATGCGACTTTCCAAGCACCACCATGATGCCCGCCACCTTTGACGATCTTTTTACGTTTAATGATGACTGGCGCGACATTTGCATGCGCACTCATATCCACCACCTCATTTTCACCCACCAATAGGAATAGCCGCGCAGCCGTTAGCAAAACGCTAATGGCTGGCAGCATGGTTATCAGGAGGTAAAGCTTGCAATTGTCTTCGCATCGCGGCCAGATTTGATCATGGACAGTGAAATCACCGACAGCCGCTATTCTTGGAGCCGCCTTTTGCTCACGCTGGTGGTGGCGACGGTCATCAACGCGGGCATGTGGGCGATTGTCGTCATCATGCCTGCGGTCGAGGCGGAGTACGGCGGCAGCCGTGCCATGGCCTCCCTACCCTATACGCTGACCATGATCGGCTTTGCGGTTGGGAATTATGTGATCGGGCGCGCGGTTGACCGCTTTGGCATCACCTTCTCGCTCATTGTTGCGGCAATCGTGACCGCGTTGGGATACGGGCTTGCGACGCTATCAACATCTCTTTTTATGTTGTCGCTGGCACAGCTGGTCGTGGGCTTTGCCTCTGCAGCGGGCTTTGGCCCTTTGATCGCAGATGTATCACACTGGTTTGTGCGCAGGCGCGGCATCGCGGTGGCGATTGCGGCATCGGGAAATTACCTCTCGGGGGCGATCTGGCCCATATTGTTGGCCGGCGTGCTGGCCGAGAGTGGCTGGCGTGCTGTCTATCTGGTGATGGCACTGGCGACATTGGCGGTTGTTATCCCCATGGCCTTCGCTTTACGCCGCCAAGTGCCCGAGGAGGCGCAGGTGGCCGCGCAAACGGCGTCACTGCTAAACGCGCAATCGGCTGGTCTGTCGCCGCGTGCGCTGCAGTATTTGTTAGGCGCTGCCGGAATTGGGTGTTGCGTGGCAATGTCGATGCCACAGGTACATATTGTGGCCCTTTGTGTGGGGCTCGGATTCGGACCGGCTGTCGGGGCGCAAATGCTGTCGCTTATGCTGTTGGCTGGTGTCGCATCTCGCATCGTGTCGGGTCTTTTGGCGGACCGATTGGGCGGCGTGCGTACGCTGCTCATCGGATCATGCCTGCAGTGTATCGCGCTGTTTCTCTACTTGCCTTCGGGCGGGATGGTCTCGCTCTATGTCGTGAGTATGATTTTCGGTCTGAGCCAAGGCGGCATCGTGCCGAGTTATGCCCTCATAGTGCGTGAATACATGCCTGCCAAGGAGGCGGGTGCGCGGGTTGGATTTGTGATGATGGCGACAATCCTTGGTATGGCGCTGGGCGGATGGCTGTCGGGTTGGATCTATGATGTGAGCGGGTCTTACACCCTTGCCTTCGTTAACGGCATCGTGTGGAACGGCGCAAACATCGCCGTTATGCTTTGGCTGATGTCGCGCAGCCGCCCGCGTACGCCTGTCGCGGTTGCGGCCTAGATCACCACTTACGATGTTTGCGTAGCACTATCTGCTTTTGCCGCTCGCGAAAGCGGTCTTTGTCCGCATCCGTTGTCTCGCTCACACAGTGGTGACAGCTGACACCGGCCTCGTAGCCGTCCCGCTCGGTATCAGTTGGCAAAATGGGGCGGCGGCATCCATGGCACAGCATGTGCGACCCCGGTTTCAGCCCGTGTTCAACGCTCACCCGGTTATCAAAAACAAAGCAGGATCCGCTCCACGTACTTTGTGCGGCGGGAACCTCTTCGAGATATTTTAGAATACCTCCCTTGAGGTGGTAGACTTCTTCAACGCCCTGACCCAACAGGTAGTTTGTTGATTTTTCACAGCGGATGCCACCGGTGCAGAACATCGCAATTTTCTTGTTATGAAAGCGGTGCTTATTCGCCTCCCACCATGCCGGAAACGCATTAAAGTTGGCAGTTTCGGGATCAATTGCGCCCTCAAATGTGCCGATGGCCACTTCGTAATCATTGCGCGTGTCAATCACGGCAACATCATCACGGCCAATTAGGTCGTTCCAATCGGCTGGCTCAACATAATGTCCAACACTTGCCAATGGATCGACGTCTGGCTGCCCCATGGTCACGATTTCACGCTTGATCCGAACCTTCATTTTGCCAAAGGGCGGAAGTTCGGCAGTCGCGATTTTATGCTCTAGTCTTGCGCAACCGGGCAAGTGTCGCAGATGCGCAAGCACAGCATCGACAGCACCCTGTGATGGTCCGGCAATCGTGCCATTCACCCCTTCATGCGCCAGCAAAAGTGTGCCGGTCACATCATGTGCTAGGCACAGGTCCAACAACGCAGGCTTGATCGCCTCCGGGTCGTCAAAACGGGCAAAGTGATAAAGGGCTACAATGGTGTACATGGGACGCCAAATAGGCCGTGCAGGGGCTGTTGTGCAAGGGGCGCGTAGGCTAAAATAAACGCCACGCAGCTTTGCCAGTGGAAAGGAACGCACATGCATGCCCTTCTTGTAATCGACGTACAGAATGATTTTTGCCCCAAAGGCGCGCTTGCCGTCGAAGGCGGCGGGGAGATTGTTGCGGGTATAAATGCGGTCATGGGCAGGTTTGACGCGGTGGTGCTGACACAGGATTGGCACCCATCGGGCCATTCGTCGTTTGCCTCGAGCCACGCAGACAAAGCACCCTATGACGTAATCGAAATGCCGTATGGTCCACAGGTTCTTTGGCCAGATCATTGCATTCAAGGGACAAGGGGTGCTGCATTTCACCCTGTGTTAGAGACCGATCGTGCCGACCTTATTGTCCGCAAGGGCTATAATCCTGCAATCGACAGCTATTCGGCTTTCTTCGAGAATGACCACAGAACGCCGACGGGGCTTGAAGGATATTTGCGTACGCGCGGGATCACTGAAATCACACTGGTGGGCCTCGCCTTGGATTTTTGTGTAAACTACTCTGCGGTAGACGCAGCACAGCAGGGTTTCAAAGTGCATGTGCGCACCGATCTTTGCCGTGCGATTGATCTGAATGGATCGCTGGCAGAAGCACAAAAAGCGATGGTCGGTGCCGGAGTTGTGCTTGACTAACCGCTTGCCCCGCTAGGCTGCATAGGCCACAAAACATGGGCCTAACGGAGCAAGCACATGGTTGATATCGCCGCCCGCGTCTGGAACCACAAATGGAAAATCGATCCCATTGTGCGGTCGCTTATTGATACCGATTTCTACAAGTTGCTGATGTGTCAGTCTATTTTTCGCAACAAGCCGGACACGCAGGTTACGTTCAGCCTTATAAACAGGTCCAAACATATCCCGCTCGCGGATCTCATCGACGAGGGCGAACTGCGAGAGCAACTCGATCATATCCGCTCCCTCTCGCTCAGCCGGGGCGAATCTACATGGCTGCGCGGCAATACATTTTATGGCAAGCGCCAGATGTTTCGTCCTGATTTTATGGAGTGGTTTGAGAACCTGCGCCTGCCACCCTACCATCTTGAGCGGAAAGGCGACCAATACGAGCTGACATTTGAGGGCAAATGGCATGAGGTTATGCTTTGGGAAATTCCCGCACTTGCGGTCCTGATGGAGTTGCGCGGGCGTGCTGTCCTGAACGGAATGGAGAAGTTCGAGCTGCAGGTACTTTATGCCCGCGCCATGACCCGTGTCTGGGAAAAGGTAGAGGCTTTGCGCGATGTGCCGGATCTCTCCATTGCCGATTTCGGGACGCGGCGGCGTCATAGCTTTCTGTGGCAAGATTGGTGTGTCCAGGCCATGAACGAAGGTCTCGGACCCAAGTTCACCGGCACCTCGAATTGCAAAATCGCCATGAAGCGCGAACTTGAAGCGATCGGCACTAATGCCCACGAGCTGCCTATGGTCTATGCTGCCTTGGCGCAAGATGACGCGGCGCTGTTTCAAGCGCCCTACAAAGTTCTTGAGGATTGGCATGACGAGCACGAAGGCAATCTTCGGATCATTCTGCCCGATACCTATGGCTCCCAAGGATTCTTGGACAACGCGCCGGATTGGCTGGCTGGTTGGACAGGTATCCGCATCGACAGTGGTGATCCGGCGACGGCTGCGCGACAGGCGATTGATTGGTGGAAATCACGTGGCGAAGATCCGCGCGCCAAGCGTTTGATTTTCAGTGACGGTCTGGATGTTGCCAAAATCAAAGAGCTGCATTCGCAATTTGCCGACAAAACCGCAATTTCATTCGGTTGGGGAACGCTTTTGACCAACGACTTTCGCGAACTGGTCCCGGACGATGCACTGGCTCCGTTCAGCCTTGTTTGTAAGGCCATCAGCGCAAACGGAAAGCCTACAGTCAAACTGTCGGACAATCCGAAAAAGGCAATGGGCCCCACACCGGAGATTGCCCGCTACAAGCGTGTTTTCGGGGTAGGAGAGCAGGACGAGCAGGAAGTTGTCGTCTGATCTATGCAGCCCTGTGCGCAGCACGGTTAGAGCGTATGAAAGCTGCAACGAAAATGATCGTCAGGATCAAAATAACAGTGGGCGCTGGGGCACTGTCGAGGAAAAAGCTCGCATAGACGCCCAGTATTCCTGAGATCATCGTCACGCCCACAGCGATGGGCAGCATGCGCGAAAACTGGTGGGTTAGCAAAAACGCAATCGCGCCTGGCGCGATCAACAGGCCTATGGACAAGATAATCCCCACCGCAGAAAGCGTCGCTACAATTGTGAGTGATATCAGAGCAAGTAATCCATAGTGCAGCCATCCGACACGCAGCCCGACCGCCTGTGCCTGTACCGGATCAAAAGCGTGGAGCATCAGATCGCGCCGTTTTGCGATGACCATGGTGGCGACGACCAATGCAATCATGCCCGCAGTCCACAAATCGCCTGCGCCAACGCCCAGCATATTGCCAAAAAGGATATGATCGAGGTGCATGTCGGTGCTGATCTTCGTGTACATCACGATCCCGAATCCGAACATGCCAGAGAAAACGATGCCCATCACGGTATCCTGCTTGATCCTGCTGTTATCCGCCAAAAACCCCGTGGCCAAGGCACAGAACATACCGGCACAAAACGCCCCGATGATGAGGGGGATATTCAGAACATAGGCAGCGACGACACCGGGTAGAACTGCGTGACTGATGGCGTCGCCCATCAGCGACCAGCCTTTCAGCACCAGATAACATGATAGCAGGCTTGTCGGCACGGAGATCATGATCATGATCAGAAACGCGTTCTGCATGAAAGTGAATTGAAACGGCTGTAGAATCGTGTCGATCATGGGCGCAGCGCTTCGCGCGTTTTGCGGCGCGCCGTGAGGTAGCCGTGCTTTGGCGCAAACATGAAGGCGAGTAGGAAGATCAGCGTTTGCAAGCTCACAATGATACCGCCGGTTGCTCCATCAAGGAAAAAGCTGAAGTAAGCACCAAGGAATGAGGTGAGCGCACCTATTGTAACGCTCAGAACCAACAAGCGGGGAAAACGGTCGGTCAGCAGATAAGCCGTGGCACCCGGTGTTACGACCATCGCAATCACCAGAAAGGCACCAACAGTCTGCAATGCTGCAACACAGGATGCCGACAGCAACACGAAAAAGATCGCCTTGAGCAGATCAGGCTTCAACCCAATGGACCTTGCATGGTTTTCATCGAAAAAGGTGACCATGAGGTCTTTCCACTTTGCCAGCAGGATCGCCAAAGTCACGAACCCGATGATAGCAAGCTGCAGTGTGTCAGATGGTGATATGGCAAGGATGTTGCCCATAGTAATGGTCTGAACCGAGACTGATGTAGGCGATAGAGACACCATAAACAGCCCGAGGCCGAAGAATGATGTAAAGATCAGCCCGATAATAGTGTCCTCTTTGAGCCCAGAGCGTTGGTTGAGGAACAGCATTGTTCCTGCCGCCAACCCGCCTGCCGCAAAAGCGCCCAAAGCGAAGGGCAGGCCCAGCATATAGGCCCCTGCGACGCCGGGCACGATGGAATGGCTAAGCGCATCCCCGATCAGTGACCATCCTTTGAGCATGAGATAGGCCGACAGGAAGGCGCAGACACCGCCCACAAGCGCGCTCACCCACATGGCGTTAAACATGTAGCCGTAGGAAAACGGCAAAAGAAGCGTTTCCATCACGACGCATCTTCCTTACGCGTCTCGTCCTCATACAAAACGAAGGGCCGCTCATCATCTGTGATGACGCGAATTGTACGCGCATCATCATCATCGTGTAGGTCGGACCCACCAATAACGAAATGGCGCAACACGCCGCCAAACGCCAATTCAAGATTATCATGCGTGAACGTCTCGGCTGTGGGACCGTAGGCAAGTACGGTTTCCTTGACCAATACGGTCCGGTCACAAAACTCAGGAACGGAGCCTAGGTTATGGGTCGATACTAACATCACGCTACCCTCGTCGCGCATCTCGCGCAGCAGGTCGATGATGGAATCCTCTGTTTGCACATCCACACCGGTGAACGGTTCATCCAACAAAATGACCTGACCTTCTTGCGCCAGCGCGCGGGCTAGAAAAACCCGCTTGCGTTGCCCGCCCGACAACTCGCCAATTTGGCGATGGCGGTATTTGATCATATTTACACGATTTAGGGCATCCATAACGGCGGCATGATCTGCCTTCTTGGGGTGCCTAAAGAATCCCATATGACCATAGCGCCCCATCATTACGACGTCCTCCACCAACACAGGAAAGGTCCAGTCGACCTCTTCTGATTGTGGAACATAGGCGACGATATTCTTTTTCAGCGCCTCTTTGACCGGCATGCCAAGGACGGAAATTTCCCCTTTGGACGCAGGCACAAAACCCATAATCGCCTTGAACAGGGTCGATTTCCCCGCACCATTCACACCTACCAGAGCAGTGATTGTGCCCCGCGGGATCTCGAATGTCGCATCGCGCAGTGCGGTGTGACCGTTCCGGTAGGTGACGGTTACGTCATGTGCGCTGATGCCCTCACTCATTCAGTAAGCCCCTCCACGATCGTCTGCGCAGTCACCCGCAACAGGTCGAGGTAAGTCGGAACCGGACCATCCGCCTCTGTCAGGCTATCAACATAAAGCACACCGCCATAAACAGCGTCAGTTTCACGCGCGACTTGCTCAGCAGGGGTTTGGGATACCGTAGATTCGCAGAAAACGGCCGGAATATTATTGGCGCGAACGGTATCAATCACTTTGCGAACCTGCTGCGGTGTGCCTTGCTGGTCAGCATTCATAGGCCACAAATATAGCTCTTTCATCTCGAAATCACGGATCAGATAACTGAATGCACCCTCGCAAGTGGTAAGCCAGCGTTGCTCTTCTGGCAGGGCAAGGATCGCTGCGCGCAAGGGAGCGATGGCGTCACTTATCTGCATTTTGTAGGCATCCGCATTGGCGTGGTAAATGTCGGCATTGTCAGGATCATGCATCACAAAAGCATCGCGAATGTTGTCCACATAGATCAGCGCGTTGTTCAGGCCCATCCACGCGTGCGGGTTTGGTTTGCCGTCATATTCGCCCTCAGTGATGCTGATTGGCTCAATTCCGTCCGTGAGCGTTGCAGAGGGCACCCCGTCAAGGTTTGACAGAAACTGTTCGAACCAAAGCTCAAGGTTCAGACCATTCCAGAGAACGAGGTCTGCATCTTGTGCGCGAATAATGTCGCGCGGGGTGGGGGAGTAGCCGTGAATCTCGGCGCCCGGTTTCGTGATACTTTCGACAATTGCTGCATCGCCCGCCACATTGCGTGCCATATCCGCAATGACAGTAAAGGTGGTCACTGCTTTGAACTTCTCCTGTGCAGCCGCCGCTGTTGTCATAAGGGCGATAGCCCCAATGGCCACGATGGATTTGAGGGTCGTGTTCAACATGAAGATTGCTCCAGTTTAGAAGGGATTGATTTCAAAATGCTTATGAGAAGCATTCACAACTGTAAATAAGAATGATAACGATTCTCAAAGATAGCGGGTCATTGAGAATAGAAGGTTCAAACCATGGGTGGCGAGAGTGACAAGACAACAAAAATGACCTCCGCCTTGCGCAAGGCGGGCATTCGGGTCACGCGCCAGCGTATTGCGCTCCTGGGTGTTCTGGCTGATGCCGACGATCACCCCGACGCGGTCGAGCTGCATGAACGTGCAAAAGCGGTGGAGCCAACGGTCTCGCTCGCGACGGTGTATCGCACCCTGTCTGTTTTGGCGCATGAAGGCGTCGTCCACCGCCATGCGTTTGACGGCGGCGGCGCGCGGTTCGAGACGACGCAGAATGACCACCATGATCATATCCTTGACGTAGACACGGGCGAGGTGATCGAGTTTCAGTCAGATAAAATCGAAAAGCTTCAAGACGAAATCGCCCGTGAATTGGGGTACGAGGTGGTGCATCATAGGCTTGAGCTTTACTGTCGGAAAAAGCACTAGAAGCATCTCAACGCGTTTCAATAGAGCCTACTCTGGATCAACCTTCCCACGCATGGCCTTCACTTCGCCGCGCACCTTCTTGGCCTTCAGCCGCCGTTTTTTCGACCCCAGCGTGGGCCGTGTCGCAATGCGCCGCTTTGGCGGGGTGAGGGCCTTTTCAATCAGCTCTTTCAACCGCTCACGAACAAGTTCTCGGTTGCGCGCCTGACTGCGGGTTTCATCACATTGCAGAACCAATGCGCCCTCATTCGTCCAGCGCCGCCCCGCCAGCCGCCGCAGCCGGTTCTTGACAGGCACAGGAAGGGAGGGGGAGGTGGCCGCCTCAAATCGCAACTCGACCGCTGAGGATACCTTATTGACGTTTTGTCCGCCCGGACCAGACGCTCGCATAAAGCTTTCGGTCAGCTCCCAATCCTGAATTGTGATGGCGTCGTTGATGTAGATCATACTGTGATGATAGCGCGGAACCGCAAGGGTTGAACAGGCGTTGGTCAATAACATCCTGTACAACCCAAGGAGTACGTTATGTTCACCAGCAAATCTATGATCGAGATCAAAACCAGCCGTGAAGACCTTTTTGCCTTTCGCATCGTTGCCGAAGTCAGCCGCGAAGACATGACAGGTATGGCAGAATACATGAACGGGATCTTTGATACCCATGAGGAAAAGGTCGATATGCTGATGATCTTTGATAGGTATAAAGGCGCGGAGGCAGGAGCCTCAATAGGGTGGGAATCGTTGAAATCGCGGTTCAGATCCGTTTCTAATGTAGGGCGCTACATTGTCGTCGGCGTGCCCGAGGCGGCAGAGCGTATGATTGAGGTGATGGATCACCTTATCCCTGTGAAAGCAGAGACATTTGACGATGAAGCCGCGGCATGGCGCGAACTTGGTGCCGAAGCAATTCCTGTCTGAAACCACGAAAAGGGCCGCTCTGTGACAGAG
>JBATTJ010000140.1:0-3294 GCA_049670485.1 Sulfitobacter sp. | reverse complement strand
CAGAGTTGGCGCTTGCGGGGGGGCGTGATGGCCGAGAAGACGAACCTGACCTTGCCACGCGGTTGCGGGACGCATGGGAGGAGCGGCAGGGCCGAGAGGCCGGACAGGACGTCGATGCGCCGGAGCGGGAACGGGATGCCCCGCAGGATTTTGCAGCACGTCTGCGCGAGGCAGCGGAGGGCGTTGATTGCGATGCTCTGGCGGATCGTGCAGCAGCGTTGCGTGAGGGCCGTGAGGCCGAGGAACGGCACGTCGCGCAGGAGGCGGCGCGAGAACAGGAGCGGGTGCAGGAGTTGGAACGCACGCAAGAAATTGAGCGGGACGCCCATCGCGACCGAGGGCATGGGATTGAGCGATGAGGGTAACTTCAACAAACGGTCACAATTGGTTTATATTTTCCCTCAGTCAATTATGCCCTTTATCAGTTTAATTGTGAGTGCGTTTCTTAAAAATCTTTGGTTTCCGGCAGTGCTTCATACGCTTTTCCAGCGGTATTTTTCATTGCAATGCCTTTGAGAACCAAAGCTTCAGCTTCTTTGCTCTGTTTCCTGCCCACGAACCACCCTGACAATCGGTGACCTTGTGCGATTAGTGCCATGCCCTCGTCCCATTGTTGACCAAGCGCAGCGGCATCGGCACCCTTAGCGCTCCAAAGCTACCATCGCGTTTGCTAGACCCGTATTTTTTTCGCCATCGCGACCACTGCAACGTCTGTGGCAACGCCCATAATTCTGTCCATTGGAGTCGTCCTCAAATTCACTTGTTACACGATAGAATATCCCGGAGCCTAAAGCAGGGTGATTTCAGATTTTTGATCCTCTGAGCGGTTCTGTGTTTGGATCATTCCCAATTGGTGACAGAGCCGCAGCGCCGCCCAATATGCACGATCGACTGAGAAATCATGGGCATCATCACCGGGGGCATAGGGCAGCATGACCAGCTCGTCAAAAGCCAATACGGGCAGGCATTTTTTTATGTCTTGCAAGCCTGCGCATTCGATCCCGTCTAACGTGATCAGATGCAGGCGGCCCAACTGCCAAGGCAGATTAGGCAGAGCATTCAGGCGGTCAAACAGCGCATCCATGAGGCGGCCATCGCCTGATACAGCTGCATCCGGGCCGGGTTTTGCGCCGTCAAAACAATATCCGATCACTTCCCCGCTTATTTCTGCGGTCAGGACTTCTACGAATTTGCATTCATCGAGCTGCGGTATGTGCGTTGATACCTGCATTGTCTTCTCCTCCCAGAGAAAAAAGGATGGGTTTCCCCATCCTTTCATTGTCAGTCGGTTGCAGAGTGGTACGAGGGAACAAACCGCCCTGCAACTTTCCACTCTGTTCTTAGAAGCCAAGAACCAGAGACAAGCCGACGCTATTATCTGTTGAGCGCAAGCTGGCAACCGGATCTGTGTTGTATTCTGTCCGGTAGTTTACGCGTGTGGACAGGTTGTTCGACAGTTTATAGTTAATGCCCGCGTCGTTAGAGACCAGCGTGTTCACGTCCGAACCCAAAACGTCTGTATCCATTGTGAAGGAGACCTTGTCATTGATCGCATAGAAATACCGTGAGGATGCGATGAAACCGACTTCGGTTTCTGACTGGTTATTTACATCTTCAAAGTAACGCACGCCGGGACCAGCTTGGACACGCCATGTGTGGTTCTCTTTGTTCAAGACACGGTAGCCCGGACCAAAGCCCAGAAAGGCGTTGGTTTCGTCACCAACAACTTCGTTGCCATCGTTGTCTACAAGAAAACCGTCATATTGAAAGCGGCCAACAGCAAAGCCATAAACTTCGTTTGTGAAAAAGCGGCTGGCTTCATAAGTACCGAAGAATTTCTCTTCGGATGTGTTGCCGTTTGCTTCACCATACTCAAGCGCGAAACCGATCAAGTGGTTCCAATCGCCAACACCATATGTCAGGCGGCCGGCACCGGATACTTCACCATTGTCGGTATTGCCGGATGTACCGGATGCAGAGAGCGCAAAAGAACCTTTCCAGCCTTGTGCAACACCGTTTGTGCCGAAGCGATCAGCATCGTCTCCATCGGTCAAGTCGCGGTTCGCCTCGATTGTGATATCGTCGATTTGGTCGTTCAGGCCTTCAATGCCGGTAATGGCGGTTTGTGCGGAGACAGGAGCCGCAACCATAAGTGCCAGTACAGATACTGTGGCCAGTTTTGAAAGAGTGTTCATGGGGACAATCCTTTCCCATTAGAAGTGATCCGGACCGGAAGTGATCCAGAAGCATCTCTGCTGAACATCGGTATAAAGATTGTAATCAAGTGAGGGTAATTCGAATTACTTGTGCTTAACGTGAGTATTATGAATTTGAAATTGGACTGGTCTCTACAGGTAGGAAGTCTTCAATCGGCTCGATATCACTGACCAGTTTTTCTTGTTCAGTTTCAGCTTCTTCCACGACAGTCGCCAATGTCCTGCGGGCAACAGCCGCAATATCATCATCTAGATCTTCACGCCAAACGACCCACGAGGGGTAGGGAAAACGTGGCGCATCTGCAACGAGATGAAGCTTTCCGGTGTCTATATACCGTTTTACGGAGCGTGCAGGCAGGTAAGCTGCTGCGTGACGGTTGACGATAAAGTCTGCTGCAAGCGCGCCAAGCGCGAGAGAGCGACCGGAATCTGTGAGGTGAGGGAGATTAACAGCCAGAGCATGCGTGAACTCGGCCCCCCAGTCGACAGCAACATATTCATTCTGAAAATCCAAGGTCGCCCCTTCATATGAGGCTACCAGGATCAGTTCATCATCCAGCGCATTTTCTGCCACCAGCCCGGGTCTAAGCTGGGGTGTATATAGTAGTGCTGCCTGAACCACGCCTTCGACAAGAAAGCGGGTAATCCTGTCAGCCATCCCAACTTCTGCATGCACGCTCAGCTCGGGCATCTGTGCCTGAAGCGCGTCAATCCACCTAAACCCAAGACGCGGCCATAAAGAGTATTGAGCTCCGATACTGATTGCCTTGCTGTATCCCTCGGGAATGGCAATCTGCTGACGCGCTTCCTCCCAGATTTTAAGCAGACTGAGCGCATAGCGTTCAAACTGTGCACCTGCCGGTGTCAGTATGGCGCCGGCTTTGGATCGAGTGAATAAAGGATGGCCCAAACTGTCCTCCAATCGCTGGATGCGCAGACTGACAGCTGACTGAGTGACGAACAGACGGTCGCAGGCTGCAACGAAGGAACCTGTGTTTGCGACCTCGATGAATGTTTTGATCAAGGTAATATCCATACACCATCAATGACAAAAACTCTGCTCAAGATCAATTCTTAT
>JBATTJ010000139.1:0-1823 GCA_049670485.1 Sulfitobacter sp. | reverse complement strand
AATGTGGGCTTCGCCGTTCTGAACCTGACAGATCTCGAGAATATTGATAAATATGTTCGTCAAATGCAGGACGAGTTGGAGCGTGTCCTCCCGGACGCGATGATCCGCGTCTCTCGCATGTTTCTTGGCCCCACGGATCCAAACGTTATACAAATCCAGGTGAAAGGACCCGACGCGCGTCATATCGTTGAGATGGCAGACAGACTTTCCAATCTTCTCGCGGACCAACCCGGCTTCAACTACGTTTGGACAGATTGGCTCAATCCCTCAAGTAAGCTTGTCCTCGACGTCGATGAAAGCCGCGCCAAGCTAGCAGGTCTTTCGCGTCTGGATATTGCTCAACAGGTTTCCGTACTGACTGCGGGACAGACGGCAACGCATATTTATCAGGGAGACGAAAAAATTCCGGTCATCATCCGTGCAGTAGATGCGCAGTCGCGGTCGAAAGATTATCTCGACTCATTGACGCTTTATGCTCCGGGCTCATCCGAACCAGTGCGTCTTGGAACCGTCGCGGACATTCGGTTAGAAGGTCAATATGCGCGTATAAACCGCGAAAATTTGGAGCGCGCAGTCACAGTAGAATCCAGTAATATCAAAACCTCACCCGAAGATCTGGTTGTAATTTTGCAGAAAGAAATTGATGCCCTTCGAAAGGAATTGCAACCCGGTCATATCATCGAATTTGACGGCGCAGTTGGTGATAGCGGAGAGTCGCAAGGTGCATTGGCGTCTCAAGCTCCGCTCGCACTCGGACTGATTATAATTCTATTGTTGGCACAATTCGGGTCTTTCCGGAATGTGGGCATCATCCTGCTTATACTCCCCCTTTCAGTCATCGGGGCAGCTATCGGATTGAAAGTCATGAGCGCTCCTTTCGGATTCATGGTCATTCTTGGTTTGTTTGCGCTCTTCGGAATTGTTGTGAACAATGCCATCGTTCTGATTGATCGGATTAAAATCGAGTTGAAGGCCGCGGAAGATGATGCGGATGACGATAATGAGGCTGAAGCAGATAATTATGAGTCGCGCAGAGCTGCGCTAATTTCTGCCTGTAAACGCCGTTTACGCCCGATCCTGATCACGACGATTACAACCATTCTCGGACTGCTCCCACTCATAATTGGTAAGGATGTACTCTTTTACGGACTCGCCAACGTCGTCGCCTTCGGTCTTGCCGTTGGCACAATACTGACCCTGGGTGTCGTGCCGGTCCTCTACTCTCTCTTCTTTGGCATCAATAAGGCCAAGTCATGATACATTGGGCATTAAAATTTCTAGCCGTCGGGGCCTCTCTCACCACTTTATCGGCCTGTGCCAGCCTGCCGGAACGTGCTGCTATGGACGATGTCTTAACGGAGACGGCCACGGTACCGACTGATTGGACAAATCGCACCCAAGATATTCTTACGCGGCTGGGCACAGACATACCGGATACGATTTGGGAAGGGTTTAATGACCCTGCATTGACCGAACTGGTGCGCCGATCCATTGATGAGACGCCCAGCGCCAGAGAAGCGCAAGCCAGACTAATTTTGGCTCGCACCCGGGTCGACCTCGCACGGGCACGACTGAAACCAACGCTTTCCCTCGGAGCCAGCGCGACACGCGAACGTTCCAGCCTAGAAGGCCCACAATTTGCAAATCTACCGCCGGAATTTTCACAATCCATAGATCCTGAACTGGATGTATTTGGGATGTCAGCTTCGGCCGCTTGGGAACCGGATATTTGGGGCCGTCGTGCGCTCGAGGCTGAAGCGGCAGAACTTTCTGCCTTCGCCGCGCAAGCGCAGGCATATGCAACTCTAGTCAGCCTCCAAGCC
>JBATTJ010000138.1:0-22904 GCA_049670485.1 Sulfitobacter sp. | reverse complement strand
GCGCCAGCGCAGGCCGCGGGAGCCGGTTCACCCCGTCCATGAACCGGTCAAAACCGCCATTTGAGGGCACGCGAAATTCCTCACCATATTGCTGCATAGCTTGGCCTTGTACCACAGCACCACGCGCCGCACCGGCCTCTGCATTCTCGCGAAATACCTCAACCGTATCGCGCACGACATTGCGGTCCCCGCCAAACACGAGGCCCAATGCACGTTCAATCAACCCCATTGTGCTGTCCTCGCTGTGAATTGCTGAGATGTCAGATGATAACGCGGCGCGATAAACTCCTCCGCCCGTTTGATCCAGCCGCCTTTACGCCCTGCCCGCGTGCGCGCGAATTTGCGGCTTGCCACGCGCCTGTCTGCGATGCGGAAATAGTAGTTGCGCCGCGCAACACCGTAGGCATCCACCATATTATCAGGCGCAGCCCGATAAGCCGCACGCACGGCGGCAAGGCTTTGCGGTCCCAGCACGCCATCGACCGCGACACTATATCCCATCTCGATCAGCAGCCGTTGCAGTATTTTCACCGCATTGCCGCCTGCATTCACATACATATCAAAAACCGTCGCCTGTAGCGGTTCGGGCAATTCGGCAATCAGAGGGCGGTTGAAATAATGCTCAAGGAAAATCGCAATGGCTTTCTCCCGTGTAAGACGGCGCACGTCTGAGACGGTGATCGCGCCGTCACGGTCCAGATCAAGCCCGAGCCGCCGCATGGTGTGAATGGTCACCCCGAAATTGGTTGCCCCACCCGGATCATCGGGATCGTTCACAAAGCCGCCTTCGCGGACGACAATTTCTTCGGCAATCTGTCTGACGTTATGCATGAATGCTTCCCCTAAAACTTAGAGAAAACAGGCCTGAAAAGAGTTAATAGAACCCCACCTCAGCGTGCGCCTAGCCTTCGGGGTCTTGGTAGAACCCTTGCGCTTTCAACGCATCCACAACTTCTTTTGGCATATAGGTCTCGTCATGTCTGGCAAGAATTTCAGAGGCTTGGAAGACGCCGTTCACCAGATTTCCGGTACCGACCATGCCTTCGTTCTCGCCAAACAGATCAGGCAACACGCCAGTGTAGACCACCGGCACGCTCGCACCACCATCCGTTACCGAAAAGCTGATCTGCTCACCTTGGCCGCGCAGCAGGGTGCCTTCTTCCACCAGACCGCCAATGCGGAAAGTCTCTGTCTGGGCAGGCGGCTCTGCAACCACCTGCGACGGTGCACGGAAAAAGTTGATCCCATCCCGCATGCCGTACCCGATAAGCGCCGTAGACCCGATCAACGCCACAACTGCGACAGCAATCAACTGGATACGGCGCTGTTTTTTGAGGCTTTTCATAGCGGTCTCACTGATCGGTTACGGAAAGAGAGGGGCCATCATCAGGCCCTCCGTCTCTTGAATATCTAACATCAGATTGGCATTTTGCAACGCTTGCCCTGACGATCCTTTGGTCAAATTGTCGAGTGCAGCGACGATAATGGCCCGTCCTGACTTGCGGTCACCGCTCACCCCGATGTGGCAAAAGTTCGAGCCGCGAATGTGGCGGGTGGAGGGTGCTTCACCAAACGGCAGCACCTCGATGAACGGCTCGTCGGCATAAGCCGTGGCCAACGCATCATGGATCGCCTCCACCTCCCCCTTAACGTAGACCGTCGCAAGGATACCGCGGTTTGCAGGTACCAGATGCGGTGTGAACTGCACCTGAACCGGCCGCCCCGCCAAAGCGGAAAACTCCTGATCAAACTCGCCCAGATGCCGGTGGGTACTCCCCAAAGCATAGGCGTGATACCCCTCAGACAGCTCCGCATGCAGCAGATTTTCCTTGAGCGCACGTCCCGCACCGGACACAGCGCATTTCAGATCCAGAATAATATCGTCCAGATCAATAAGTCCCGCCGTGATCAGCGGCCGTAATGCGAACTGTCCCGTTGCCGCATTACAACCGGTTCCCGCCACCAATCGTGCTGTGCGGATCTCCTCGCGATAGAATTCCGTCAGGCCGTAAACCGCCTCCGCCTGCTGCTCCAGCGCCGCATGGGGGTTGCCATACCAGCGTGCATATTCTTCCGGATCGCGGAGCCTGAAATCTGCGGACAGATCCACGATTTTGAGGTCTTTGGGCAGCTGCGCGATCACCTCCTGCGAGGTTTTATGCGGCAACGCGCAAAAGCACAGATCAATCTGCGAAAAATCAATCTCGTCCATGGTGACCAGTTCGGGCAGGTCCAGATGGCGCAGGTGCGGGAAAACCGATGCCATGGCTTGTCCCGCCTTGGAGTTCCCACCCAAAGCTTTGATCTTCATTGAGGAATGGCCCGCGATGAGGCGTATCAACTCGGCCCCAGTGTAGCCCGAAGCCCCGAGAATTGCGATATTATAGGTCATATGTGTCGTCCTGAAAGTTCGATGGTTGCGTCTCGACGATGCCGCGTCATGCGGCAGTAAATGTGATCTGTCGTCGCAAAAATTGTGTCGCGCGGTCACTGACCCGCTTAGGATCGCCCGTGGTCAAAAACGCCGCATCACCGCTGCCTTCTTTATCCGGATGGCGCAGCAGGTAATCTGCAAGGCTTTCCGCAACAAGCGCCGCTTGGCTCAGCACGCGCACGTCTTCACCAAGGGCCGCCTGAAATGCGTCCTTCATCAACGGATAATGGGTACAGCCCAGGATGGCCGTTTGCGGCTTTGGCATCTTGCGTTTGAGGGCATCCACGTGGCTGCGCACCAACGCTTCGGCAAGGATCATATCACCATCCTCGATAGCATCGACAACGCCGCCGCAGGCCTGTGCCTCTACGTCCACACCAATCGCACGAAATGCCAGCTCGCGTTGGAACGCACGGGTGGCCACGGTCGCGGGGGTCGCAAACAATGCCACGTAGTTTACCGCCACTTCGCGGGGGGGGGAGTTGTCGCCCCACTGCCGCTCTGTCATCGCTTCGATCAAGGGCACGAATACGCCAAGTACACGCTTGTTATCCGGCACCCAGCTTTCCTGCATCCGGCGCAGCGCCGCCGCAGAGGCGGTGTTGCACGCCAGCACGACCAGATCACAGCCCGCATCAAACAGCCGCTGTGTCGCAGCCACTGTCAGCTCATAGATATCATCCGCGTCACGCACGCCATAGGGCGCGTTCGCACTATCAGCAAGATAGATGAAATCCTGATCCGGCAGGCGCGCTTGCACGGCGTCCCAAATGGTCAGGCCGCCCAATCCACTGTCAAAAATACCAACCGCCATACGCCCCACCGGCGCCTACGCCGACCTCTGAATTAGCGGCGCCCGCGCCGACCGTCAAAATCATGTCCCGCATCGAAACATTTCAGCGGTTCCGGAGCAAGCTCATACGTGGACTTGCGCAGGAAATCCATCATTGCTTTTGCATCGCCCGCGCGCGCGTCAAGCGCGCTGCGATCAAGCGGCGCACCGATGCTCATTCGCACCGGTGTGTCCACGCGTTTGCGAAATTCCTTGATCAGCAGTCCCATCCGGAGCGTGGCGTGCAGGTGGCTGGCAATCTGGAACATCCGGCTGGTGTGGCCGTCAAAATAGACTGGCACGACTGTCGCATTTGATTTGGCAACCATACGCGCCGTGAAACTGCGCCAGTCGGGATCCATGGGCCGTGCAAACGGTTTTGACGCTGTGCTGACTGTGCCGCCCGGAAAAACCCCGACTGCTCCACCTGCCCCGAGATAATCCAGCGCCTTGCGCCGTGTCGCGAGGTTCAGGGCCAACGCACCCCTGGTTTGCTCAAAACTGATCGGCAACAAATTGGACTGCAAGTCAGACGCGCGGTTGAACACCGCGTTCGCCATAATCTTGAAATCAGGCCGTGTGCGCGACAGGATATGGCCCATCATCAGGCCGTCCAGAATGCCGTAAGGATGGTTCGCGATCACAATCAAGGGACCGTCGCGCGGAATATTCTCCAACGCGCCCCCTACAATGTCGAGCGTCAGACCGTACCGCGCCACCATCACATCAAAAAAGTTGGCACCCGCCGCAAGATCATCCTGATAGCCGCGCGCGCGTTTCATCAACCGCATGCGGCCCGTGGAGTTCTCCATCAAACGAATGACCGCCTTGCCGCCGAGGGTCTGCGCCGACCACGCATAACTCAGATCGCGGGCGGACGAGGGACGCTGCATCAAACCCATATCAGTCTCCTTTGATATGCACTCTAGTAGGGAATTATGACAATCAGGCTACGTCATTCAGCCGCGTTTGCAAAAGACGAACCACCTGCACGGATCACGCCAAGCAGTTCCTCGCGCCGCTTGGCCGCCTTGGCTTCATTTGCCTGTTTAACCGGCCCGAAACCGCGAATTTGCAAGGGCAACAGCGCCAGCGCTTCAACCGCATCGCGGGTTTTATCATCCAGCAGCGGCAGCACTTCGACCATGTCAGCCTCATACTGTTTGATCAGCGCCCGTTCCATCCGCCGCTCGGCGGTGTAGCCAAAGACATCGAGCGGCGTACCGCGCAGCGCCTTCAGCTTGGACACGATACGCAAGGGCCGCTCCAGCCACGGACCAAACTCCCGCTTCACGGGTCGGCCATCCGATCCTGTTTTCGAGATCATGGGCGGTGCAAGGTTGAAGGACATCTTGAAATCCCCCTCAAACTCTTCCCGCGCCTTTTCACGCGAAGACAAAAGCAGGCGCGCAACCTCGTATTCGTCCTTATATGACAACAACTTGTGATAGCCTTCGGCCACCGCCGCGCGCACCTCACGGTCATCAACCTTGTCCAGCATGCGGACGTACCGCTTTGCCAACCGTTTTCCCTGATAAGCCACCAGATGCGCACTGCGAAACGCAATCTTTTCGTCCAGCGTTTTAGGCAGGTTCACCACATTTGGCGCCAGCACCGCCTGCGCCTCAACCGGATAGAGCACTGCCCAGCGCCCGATCTCGAACGCGCGCAGGTTCCGTTCTACCGCAGCGCCATTCAAGCGGATGGCTTCCGTGATCGCCTCCAACGTCAGCGGGATCAGTCCACGCTGCCATGCGCCGCCGAAAATCATCATGTTGGAAAAGATCGAATCTCCCAGCGTGGCCTTCGCCAGATCGGATGCATCAAACAGCGACAGCTTGTCTTTGATCCGCGCCTTTAGCGCCAACTCAAGCTGGTCATAGGGCATCCGGAATTCAGTATCGCGGGTGAAGTCACCAGTAATGATCTGATGCGCATTGACCACCGCTCCCGTGCGCCCGCCCGAGGTCAGCCCAAGCGTCTTGTGGCCCGCAGACACAACCAGATCACCACCGATCAGCGCGTCACATTCGCCTGTCGCCACACGAATCGCACTTATGTCGGACGGCTGCTCTGCCAAGCGGCAATGGATGTTCACTGCGCCGCCTTTCTGCGCGAGACCGGCCATTTCCATCATACCGGCCCCTTTGCCGTCGATCTGCGCGGCCTGCGCCAGCACCGCACCGATGGTCACGACGCCCGTGCCACCAACGCCCGTGATCACGACGTTATACGTTCCCTTGATCGCGGGCAGTTCAGGCAGCGGCAGATCGGGGATTTTTACCTGTGTAGTGGCTTCCTTGCGGACAGTCGCCCCCTCCAGCGTCACGAATGAGGGGCAGAACCCCTTGATGCAGGAGAAATCCTTGTTGCACGACGACTGATCAATGGCACGTTTACGCCCCAACTCGGTCTCGGCCGGCACAATGGAGACGCAGTTGGATTGCACGCCGCAATCACCACAGCCTTCGCAAACGTCCTTGTTGATGAACAACCGCTTGTCAGGATCAGGAAACTGCCCACGCTTGCGGCGGCGGCGTTTCTCGGCGGCGCAGGTCTGGATATAAACGATGGCACTGACGCCTTCGACCTTTGCCAATCTGGCCTGAACGCTTTGTAAATCCGCACGTTCATGGGTCGGCACACCTTTGAAAGCGGCAAAGTCGATGTCTTCCTTCTCGTCATAGACCACTTCGAGGTTTTTGACCCCCATCGCGCGCAGCTCGGCCACGATGCGCGGCGCATCAAGGCCGCCTTCGTTACTCTGCCCGCCGGTCATCGCCACCGCGTCATTGAACAGGATCTTGTAGGTCATTGTAGTGCCTGCGGCGATTGCCGCGCGAATGGCTTGGACGCCTGAATGGTTATACGTTCCGTCGCCAAGGTTCTGGAACACATGCGGCGTCTTGGAAAACGGCGCCTCCCCGATCCAGTTTGCACCCTCCGCCCCCATATGGGTGAAGCCCAGCGTGTCACGGTCCATCCACTGCGCCATAAAGTGACACCCGATGCCTGCGTAGGCGCGACTGCCCTCGGGTACTTTGGTGGAGGAGTTATGCGGACAGCCCGAACAGAAATACGGCAAACGACCTGCCAGCTCTTCGGTGTTATCCGCGCGCCGTGCCTCTGCGATATCAGACAGCCCTGCGTTGATGCCGTCGGTCCCGCGTCCTTCGTCACACAGCAGATGGCCAAGCTTGTCAGCGATATCAACGGGGTCCAACGCCCAGCGCGCCGAGAAGAACTCGACACCTTCTTTGGTGCCGCCATACACACGCTGATTGGCGCGGCTGTCAAACAGCGCCTCTTTTATCTGCACCTCGATCAGCTTGCGCTTTTCTTCCACCACAATGATCAGATCAAGACCATCGGCCCATTCCTTGAATCCGCGCATATCAAGCGGCCATGTTTGTCCGACCTTATAGGTGGTGACGCCGAGCCGCTCAGCCTCATCCGCGTCTATATTAAGCAGTGACATCGCGTGGATGAGATCGAGATAGTTTTTGCCCGCCGCGACAAACCCGACCTTGGCACCGGGTTTGCCCCACATGCGTTTGTCGATTTTGTTGGCATAGGCGAACGCCTCTGCGGCTTGGCGTTTGTGATCAACCAGACGTGCTTCCTGCTCGATCCGGTCATCGACCAGCCGGATGTTCAGCCCCCGCTCAGGCAGCGCGCGGTCAGGCTTCACGAACTTGAGCCTGTGCGGATCGCCATCCACAACGGAGGTAACCTCGACCGTGTCCTTCATCGTTTTCAAACCGACCCATACGCCCGCATAGCGCGACAGCGCCCAGCCGTAGAGGCTATAGTCCATAATCTCTTGCACACCGGCAGGAGAGAGAACCGGCATATAGGCGTCGACCATCGCAAAATCGGATTGGTGCAGGACCGTCGACGATTCGCCTGTGTGGTCGTCTCCCATCGCCATCACAACGCCGCCATTTACCGAAGTGCCTGCCATATTCGCGTGGCGCATCACGTCGCCAGAGCGGTCGATCCCCGGACCCTTGCCGTACCACAGGCCAAACACGCCGTCGTATTTGCCCTCTCCGCGCAATTCCGCCTGCTGAGATCCCCACAATGCAGTTGCCGCAAGGTCCTCGTTGAGCCCTGCCTGAAACGTCACACGGTGCTGGGAAAGCTGCTTTTCCGCGCGGCTCATCTGCATGTCCACAGCGCCCAAGGGCGATCCGCGATAGCCTGTGACCAAGCCCGCCGTATTCAGCCCCGCTGCATCATCACGCGCGGCCTGCATCATCATCACCCGCACCAATGCTTGGGTCCCGTTAAGCAGCACAGGGCTTTTGCTCAGATCAAAACGGTCATTCAGTGATATTTTCTGCGTCGTCATGGCGTTCCTCCCCAGAAACCAGCGGTCGTTCGTCCCGCTTCAACATACATGAATTATTGGCATAATAGGTCACAAAGACTGACCTGTATAGCTTCTAATGCAATTGTTACATTTTTCCCCTATGGTTTGGGCTGTGTCACCCCGCAGTCTTCCGGTATGGCTCTGACAATCTTAGAGGTGGATTATGGACTGGGACAAACTGAGAATTTTTCATGCCGTGGCGGATGCGGGCTCGCTCACGCACGCGGGGGACAAGTTGAACCTGTCGCAATCCGCCGTGAGCCGTCAGGTGCGCGGGCTTGAAGAACAGCTTAACACAAACCTCTTTCACCGTCACGCGCGCGGGCTGATCCTGACCGAGCAGGGTGAGCTTTTGTTCGACGCTACCCGCGCCATGACAAAACGCCTCGACACCGCCTCTGCGCGCATCCGCGACAGCGAGGAAGAAGTGTTTGGTGAGTTGCGCGTGACAACCACGACCGGTTTTGGCACCTTGTGGCTCGCTCCGCGCCTGTCCAAGCTTTATGACAAATACCCCGACCTCAAGGTCGATTTGATGCTCGAAGAGCGGGTGCTCGATCTGCCCATGCGCGAAGCAGATGTGGCGATCCGCCTCAAAGAACCGTCACAGGCCGACCTTGTGCGCAAACGTCTGATGACCGTGCGCATGTGCCTGTTCGCGAGCCCTGCCTATATCAAGGCTAACGGCGCGCCCGCCACGATCGAGGATATCTCTGACTACCGGCTGGTCTGCCAGAACCCGACCAGTGATCAGGTCGGCGCGGGTGTCAGCTTGATCCAGCAACTTATGATGCATGACATCCGCTCGTTGCTGACGGTGAACAATTATTTCGGCGTGCTCCAAGGGGTGCTCAACAATCTCGGGATCGGGGTTCTGCCGGATTACCTCATACAGGATTTTCCCGACCTCGTCCGCATCCTGCCTGATATCTCCTCTGCAGAAGTGCCGGTTTTTCTGGCCTATCCCGAAGAGTTGCGCCAATCCAAACGCGTCGCTGCGTTCAAGGATTTTGTGCAAGACGAGATTATCACCTACCGCAAGCAAACCCGCGACAATTAAACATACAAAGCACTACTGCAACCAGCCATGCAGAAAACGCATAACGGGCATGCGGTGTAGCGCGCAGAATCTGCCTTGAAAAGTCGCAGAGTGCATCCTAATTCACCAATATAAGGATCGCGGCGCGCTTGTGCTGCACCTTATACCTCCCTGTTGGACTTGGCCGGGCCTTTGTGCCCGGTCTTTTTTTGTCTGCCTTTCGACCCAGTCACTGATCGCCTCTGCAACCCGCGCCACACCTTTGGCGCACTCATGGTGCAAGTTTTCGCAATCGCCCTTCCCCCCTGAACGCTCCTGCCCTAAGAGAGGGGCCAAGTTTTATCGCCCGCGCGGGAGTGCCATCATGTCCGAACCACAAATCACCCAAGACATCATTTCCGCCCACGGGCTGAGCGACAGTGAATACCAGACCATCCTCGATCTGATCGGACGCACCCCAAGTTTTACGGAGCTGGGCATTTTCTCTGCCATGTGGAACGAGCATTGTTCCTATAAATCCTCAAAAAAATGGCTGCGCACCCTGCCTACCGAAGGACCTCAAGTCATCTGCGGCCCTGGTGAGAATGCAGGCGTGGTTGATATCGGCGACGGACAAGCGGTGGTGTTCAAAATGGAATCGCACAACCACCCTTCCTACATCGAACCCTATCAGGGTGCGGCCACTGGCGTGGGCGGTATCCTGCGCGATGTCTTTACAATGGGCGCGCGCCCGATTGCGGCGATGAACTCGCTCAGCTTCGGTGAGCCGAGCCATCACAAAACCAAACAGCTTGTGCACGGCGTCGTGGCCGGTGTGGGCGGCTACGGTAATTGCTTTGGCGTGCCCTGCGTAGGCGGTGAAGTCCGCTTTGACAAAGCGTATAACGGCAACTGTCTGGTGAACGCATTCGCCGCAGGCCTCGCGGATGCGGACAAGATTTTCTATTCCGCCGCCTCCGGTGTAGGCATGCCAGTCGTCTACCTTGGCGCCAAGACGGGCCGCGACGGTGTGGGCGGTGCGACGATGGCATCGGCAGAATTCGACGACACCATCGAAGAAAAACGCCCCACCGTGCAGGTCGGTGATCCATTCACCGAAAAGCGTCTGATGGAGGCCACGCTTGAGCTGATGGCCACCGGTGCGGTGATCTCCATTCAGGATATGGGGGCCGCGGGCCTCACCTGCTCCGCCGTGGAGATGGGCGATAAGGGCAATCTTGGCGTGATCCTCGATCTGGAAAAAGTACCGACGCGCGAAACCAACATGACCGCCTACGAGATGATGCTGTCGGAATCACAAGAACGCATGCTGATGGTGCTGCGCCCCGAGCTTGAAGCGCAGGCAAAAGCCGTATTCGATAAATGGGACCTCGATTTCGCCATTGTGGGCGAGACGATCGCCGAAGACCGCTTTGTCATTCGCCTTAACGGTGAGGTAAAAGCCGATCTGCCACTCAAAGCGCTGTCTGGCACCGCACCTGAATACGACCGCCCGTGGGAGCCTACACCAGCTGCAACGCCGCTCACCGACGCGCCCCGCATTGATGCCATCGACGGTCTCAAGGCACTTCTTGGCTCGCCCAACTATGCCGGCAAGGCGTGGGTGTACGAGCAATATGACACAATGGTCATGGCCGACAGCGCGCGTACCCCCGGTTGGGGAGCTGGCATAATCCGCGTGCATGGCACTAACAAATCGCTTGCCTTCACATCGGACGTGACCCCGCGCTATGTCAAAGCGAACCCGTTCGAGGGGGGTAAACAGGCAGTGGCCGAAGCTTACCGTAACCTGACTGCAGTAGGTGCGACGCCACTGGCCAGTACCGACAACCTCAACTTCGGCAATCCCGAAAAACCCGTGATCATGGGGCAATTCGTCGGCGCGATCAAAGGAATCGGTGAAGCCGTGAGCGCGCTTGGCATGCCCATCGTTTCCGGCAACGTCTCGCTCTACAATGAGACGGACGGCTCCGCGATCCTGCCTACGCCCACAATCGGCGCTGTTGGTATTCTCAAAGCAACCACTGATATTATCGGGTTTGACGTGGCACAGGGCCATGTCGCCTTGGTGCTTGGCGCAACACCGGGTCACTTGGGTCAGTCTGCACTCCTCGCCGAAGCGTTCGGTCGCATTGAGGGCGATGCGCCCCCCGTTGATCTGACTGCAGAAGCGGCACATGGCGATTTCATCCGTGCCAATCACACACATATCGCGGCCTGCACGGACCTGTCGGATGGCGGTTTGGCACTTGCCGCCTTTGAGATGGCCGATCACGCAAAGCTTGGCCTCAGCATTGAGACAGGCGACACCGCGCAGCTCTTCGGGGAGGATCAGGCGCGGTACCTCATTGCGGCCACGCCCGGGAACGCTGCCCTGCTTACAGATGCAGCGTCCGCCGCCGGTCTGACACTCAGCCACGTAGGCAACTTTGGCGGCGACATGCTGAGCTTTGGCACCAGCAACGCAAAACTGTCGGATCTCAGCGCGCTTTACGCCCGCTCGTTTGCAGCGACGGTTACCTAAGCTCCTTCGATCATTCTCATCAACCGCGCCTTCTCCCCCACGTCATCGGGTTTGGAGATGGCAGCGGCCAGCGCCTCAAGCGACGCAATGGAATGTCCCGCGCGAAAGCTGTCCACATGGGGCAGCATCGCGCGAATGCCCGCAGCCTTTGGCGCGAACCCGTCCCAGCGCAACAGCGGGTTGAGCCAGATCACGCGCCGCGCCGACAGGTGCAGCCGCTTCATCTGATAGGCCAATGCATCCGGATCATCGCGGTCCAGACCGTCGGTGATCAGCAATACAACTGCACCCTGCCCCAAAACGCGGCGCGACCAGTCTCGGTTGAATGCAGCAAGGCTTAGACCGATCCGCGTGCCGCCTTCCCAATCCTGCGCCTCTGCCCCCGCCGCCTTGAGCGCGGCATCCACATCGCGGGTGCGCAGATGGCGGGTGATGTTGGTCAGCTGCGTGCCAAAGGTAAAAGCATGCACCTGCGCCCAGCCCGCGCCACGCTCGTTTGCGACCGCATGCAGAAAATGCAGGATGATACGGCTGTACTGGCTCATGGAGCCTGAAATATCGCACAGCACCACAAGGTTAGGCCAGCGGGGCTTGGGTTTTTTAAACGCGAGCGCATCCATCTCCCCCCCCCGCCTGAGCGCTGTGCGCAGTGAGCGCCCCGCGTCCACGCGCCCCTGCCCGAAACTGGGCGATGACCGGCGCGATGGAAGCGGTTTGATCGGCAGGCTGAGACGGGCCAGCATACGCTTGGCTTGCGCAACTTCGGCAAGGCTCATCAGTTCGAAATCAAGGGTTTTGAGCCGCTCGCACGTAGACATGGTGAGCGATGCATCGACCTCGATCACGGTCTCTTCTTCCTTGGGCGCATCTTCCTGCTCGCGCGGCGGTGCTTCGGCCCCATCCAGAAGCGCCTCTGCCGCGCGCTTTTCGGCGGCTTGGGCAGGCCGCTCTTCCTGAACACCGCGGATCGCGGGCAGCATCGCTGCCATCATATGCTCGAGGTAACGCGGATCGCGCCAATAGAGGCGAAAGAGCTGTGCAAAGATGCGCGCATGCTCTGGCCGGTTCACAAAACAGGCATGCAAGGTCCAGTAAAAATCACGCTTTTCGGTAAATCCTGCCGCCGTGACCGCATGCACAGCGTCAATCACCCGCCCCGGCCCAATCGGCAGACCCGCACGCCGCAAGGCACGTGCGAAGTGGGTGATATTACCGGCAAGGCGCGGATTATCGGGCAGCTCTAACGGCGCATATTCAACCACGTCGGACGCCCTGCCCGCGATGTTTAATCAAAGCTATCCGCCACAACGCCATCATGGCTCAAGGCTGGCGCGCGCTTCGTCCAACAGCCGCTTTGCCTCGGAGCCTTGCAGCTTCGCGATGTCGTCTTGGTATTTCAGCACCGCGCCAAGCGTGTCGGCAATCGTCTCAGGGCTAAGTGTCAGCACGTCGAGGGCAAGCAGACACTTAGCCCAATCAATCGTCTCTGCAACGCCGGGCTTTTTGAACAAATCCTCGGTGCGCAGGCGTTGGACAAAGGCCACAACTTCGCGGCTCAACGCCTCAGCGGCCTCCGGCGCGCGGGCAGTGAGTATTTCCATCTCCCTGTCAAAATCAGGATAGTCGACCCAATGGTACAAACACCGACGCTTGAGCGCGTCATGCACCTCGCGGGTGCGGTTGGAGGTGAGGATCACGATGGGCGGCTCGGGTGCCTTGATCGTGCCCATCTCAGGGATGGTGACCTGAAAATCACTCAGCGCTTCGAGCAGGAACGCCTCGAACGGCGCATCCGTGCGATCAATCTCGTCAATGAGCAGAACTGGCGGGCCGTTTTCATCGGGGCGCAGTGCTTGCAGCAGCGGCCGCTCGATCAGAAACTCGGGCCCAAACAGCTCGGCATTGAGGGCAGCACGGTCCGCCCCGCCCGAGGCTTCGGCAGTTCGGATCGCGACCATTTGGGCGGCAAAATTCCATTCGTATACTGCCGTCGAAGCATCAAGCCCTTCGTAGCATTGCAACCGGATCAGACGACGGCCCATCGCGGCCGCGATAGCTTTTGCAATCTCGGTTTTGCCGACACCGGCCTCACCCTCCAGAAACAGCGGGCGGCCCAACTGCAGGCTCAGAAACACCACAGTACCAAGCGCCCTGCTACAGACATACCCCTGATCCGCCAGCATCTTTTGCACTGCGTCGATGGATGAAGCGTCTGTCATCTGTCCTGCCCTCCCGATTGATCAGGCCACAAGGCCATTCCCAAACCGCGGGGTCAAGTCGGCATTGATAGATATGTCACGACCCTGTGCGCGAGCGGCCTGCAAAGATTGACGCCATTTGCACAAGGTGGCATCCTTTAACTAGTAAAAAAGAGGTATCTGTCCAATGTGGCCAAGGGACCCGAGTAATGAGGCGGACATGTTAAATTCATCGCGGAATCCCACAGGTGTATCCCATGGCGGATGATCTCAAGATCACAGCCGTGACCTGCATCAAGAACGAAGGGCCTTTCCTGCTGGAATGGATCGCGTTTCACCAATGCATCGGCGTGACCGACTTTCTGTTTTATTCCAACGATTGCGACGATGGCAGTGACACACTTTTGGATGCTTTGGCAGCACGCGGGCATGTCACACATTTGCCCAATCCGGCAAAGGGGCGCAATTACCAGATGGAGGCGCTTAAAGACGCCAAAAAGCAGGACATCGTGGCATTGGCCGATTGGGTCTGGATCGCGGATGTGGATGAGTTTCCAAACATCCACGTGGGCGACAACAGCCTTCCTGCATTGATCGAGGCCTGCGGTAATCCGCAAACCATCAGCCTCAATTTTCAGTTTTTCGCCAACGATGATATCGAGCGTTTCGAGGATTGCCCTGTGATCGAGCAGTTCACCCGCTCGCACAATCCCGACCTGTGGTGCGGGGAGGCCGCGATCGAGGTAAAGTCGCTGGTCCGGCAGGATTTCCCGCTCAAATACTTTGGTGCGCACCGCCCTTTTTTCAAAGCGGACATTAAAAAGAACCAACGCCCAAGCTGGACCGACGGATCGGGCCGTGCCGTGCCGCACCGTTTTTTGGTCGCGGCCAATCCGCGCCGCATCCGCCGCTTTCCCGCCGCAGGCGCGCGCAGTTTTGCCACGCTCAACCACTACGCTCTGCGCAGCCTCGACAGCTATCTGGTCAAAAACGACCGCGGCGATGTGAACCGCGAGAACCGCGCGTTCGATGACACCTACTGGCGCGAGCGTAACGATCCCGCATGGGAAGACACCTCGATCCGGCGCTACCTCCCTGCGGTGCGCAAACAGATCGACACGCTGAAGGCACAAGGTGATATCGGCGCGCTGCACGAGGCTTGTGTGGCCGCACATATCGCGCGGCGCGATGCCTTGTTGGAGCGCGATGAATACCGTGCAATGCAGGCACAACTGCGCACCGCCTCCAAACTGCCACCACAGGAAGAAGCGATGCTGCGCAGTCTTGGTCTGTTGGAAACCGCACCATGAGTAGGTTCGAGATCGTAAATCTGGGCCTGCCAAAGACTGGTACCACTTCGCTTGCCCGCGCGCTCAAAATCGCAGGTCTGCGGGTGGCCGACCACCGCATCCGGCCCCGCCAAACCAAAAGCAAAGCGCTGCACGATGCCTATGTCGCTGACCTTCTCTACAAAGGGTATTTCCAAAGCGGCGATCCCGCCGAGTTCTTTGAGGATTTCACCACACTGACCGAGATAAGCTGCCTGCGCGAGGGTAAATCCCTGTGGCCGCAAATGGATTTCGCCCTCATCGACGCCATCCGCAAACACCATCCAAAAGTGCGGTTTCTGGCCTCACGGCGCGAAGCGTGGGATGTGTCGCAATCCATGCTGGCGTGGTCCGATCTGGGGATCAACCGCCTGCCCGCCGCCCATGTGCCTGGCCTGCCCGAGGGCTACGGTGAAACATCGCATGAGCGTATCAAATGGATCGACGGGCATTACACCCACTTGCGGGCTGTTTTTACGGGTGATCCGGCGTTTCTGGAATACGATATCGCGGACCCTGACGCGCAGGCGGCTGTTGCGGCGCATATCGGTGTGGACTTGCCATGGTGGGGTCACGTCAACTCAAATTCGGCGAACACAACCGCCACAACCAAGGTGAGCTGATGCGCATTTACCTCCACATCGGCCCCGAAGAAGTGAGCGCCTCCCGCCTGCAATCGGTCCTGTCCGACAAGCGTGAGCAGTTGATCCGCAAGGGGGTGCTCTATGCGCGCAGCCCGGGGAACAAAAACCACACCCGCCTGTTCATGGCGGTCACGGACCCCGCGTCCGTAGACCCCCTGCGCTTTAACCGCGGCTATATCACGGCAGAAAAGCAAAACGTTCTGCGCGATGCGGTTGCTGCTGATCTAGCGCGCGAAGTGGCGCAGCACACACCCGACACGTTGATCCTGTCATGCGCGCAACTGGGCGCAAGCCTGCGCAGCACGTCGGAGCTGGAGCGGCTCCGTGCACTGCTCACGCCACTGTCGGACGACATCCGCATCGTGGCCCACGTCGATTTGCCCGCACGCATGCTTGCACGTGCCTATGCAGAGCAAATTCTTGAGGGGCGCGGCCTGCCCGTGCAGGCAGAGCTTGATCTAGCGGGCGCAGACAGCTGGTGGCACGCCGCACTGGATGCCTCCCCCGCCATTGATCCCGCCGCAGGGGTGTTTGCCCAGACCCAAGCACCGAACCACTGGATCGATCTGACGGGTCTTGCCGGTTTTTGGGAGACGGCATTTGGTGCGGGCAGTGTGGCCCTACACAGCTATGATGCCCAACGTTTTGCAAGTGCCGCCGTTACCGAAGATGTCAGTACCGCCTTCGCGCTTGGCGACAGCATGGGCAAAGTTGAGGCGGTGACACTGCCTGCGCATGCGCCTGCAGCATCACTGGCACGGGGTCGGCAGCTCAACGCGCTCATCTTACAGGTTCTGGCCAACGGGAAGCGGATTTTGCCACGTCAGTTATGGCGCAGCTTTGTGCAGGACGTGGCAGTGGATGGCCCCCCCCTTGATCTGGGGATGCTGCATCCTGTCAGCGACCATTTTGCCGAACCGCTCAAGAAACTGTGTAAACAGCACGCAGGGCTTAACCCTGACACGTTCAAAGCGCCCGCCGCCAGCGGCACATGGGAAGAGGCCGATCCGCTGTTCGGCTTTCGCCCCTCACAATACCTGCTGGGGTTCATGTGGCGCATCGACAAGGCTACCCGCGAGGAACAAAAGAACCGCAAACATGATCTGGCGCAACTTGTCAGTAGCGACTCCGATGCGCCCCCGCCCGTAGAGGCCGCACCGCGCAGCGAGGAGGACGCGCCCGATTTCCTCACGGCTACAGCGCGCAAACTGATGCCCCCCCTCGCGGTCCAGAACTTCGAAAAGCTGCGCACCTCCAGCTTTGCGCCTCACAACAAGATGGGGTCGGTGAATGAAGAGGAACTCGCCGCTGCCTATACGCCGATTACGCCACGCACGCTCGAAAAAGGGAATTCCGGCAATGTGATCGTCGGCTGCATGAAAAACGAGGCACCATATATCATCGAGTGGGTCGCCTATCACCGCGCCATCGGTGTGGATAATTTCCTCATTTATACAAACGGATGTGAGGATGGCACCTCCGAAATCCTTGACCGGTTACAGGCAATGGGCGTGCTTCAGCACCGCAACAATGACGGCTGGAAAGGCAACTCACCCCAGCAATACGCCCTGAACCAAGCGCTCAAAGAACCGGTTATCAAAAATGCCGAATGGATTATCCACATCGACGTGGACGAGTTCATGAATGTGCGCTGTGGCAATGGCACGGTGCAGGATTTTATCGCCGCCGTGCCCGATGCCACCAACGTCGCCATGACGTGGCGCTTGTTCGGCCACAACGGCGTCACCCAGCTCAGCGATGATTTTGTGCTTGAGCAGTTCGATACTTGCGCGCCAAAGTTTTGCCCGAAGCCGCATACCGTCTGGGGCTTCAAAACGATGTTCAAAAACATTGGAGCCTATGAAAAAATCTCGTGTCACCGCCCCAACAAGCTTGAACCGGGATTTGAAAATAAGGTCAAATGGGTCAATGGCTCCGGCAAGGATATGACCAAGGAAGCTGCGGTAAAAGGTTGGCGCAGCTCAAAAAAATCTGTGGGCTACGACCTGCTGCAACTCAATCACTATGCGCTGCGCTCCGCCGAGAGTTTTTTGATCAAACGCCAGCGGGGGCGCGCCCTGCATGTCGACCGCTCCATCGGGATCAACTACTGGATCAGGATGGATTGGTCGGATTTCCGCGACATCACCATAAAGCGCAACATCCCCCGCTTACGCGCTGAATATAACCGTCTGATGGAGGACGATACCTTGCGCGGCTGGCACGAAAAGGGACTTGACTGGCACAGCGCCAAGGCCGCCGAGCTGCATGAAAATCCCGAGTTTGCCGATCTGTACAAAGAAGCGCTTGCCGTGGAACTCACCGAGACAGAGCGTGTGGCCTACGCCCTCGCACTGGACATGGAAAGCTAAATGCAGGTCCTTCCAACAATCTGCCGCGCGTCGTAGCATGTCACATCTGGCAATCCTGTGCGTCCGCAACGAAGGGGCATTCCTCCTCGAATGGCTCGCCCATCACCGCGCTGTGGGTTTTGATCATGCATTGGTCTTCTCCAACAATTGTCAGGATGGCACCGACGCGATCCTGGACCGGTTGGATCAGATTGGCCTCCTCACGCACATCCGCAACGATGGTCCCTACGACAAAGGCGGTATTCAGTTCACCGCGCTCAAGACGGCGGCCAAGCACAAGCGCGTCCGCAAGGCGGAGTGGATTTTACCGCTTGATGTGGATGAGTTCGTCAATATTCATTGCGGCGATCACACATTGACCGCGCTGCATGCGGCAATCCCTGATGCCACGGCAATCACGCTCACATGGCGGCTGTTTGGTGCAAACGGGCAGCTCAGATATAGCGATGCGCCCGTACTAGACACCTTCACCCGTGCCGCACCCGCCGTGATGAACTGGCCCTGGCGCGCGGCGATGTTTAAAACGCTGTACCGCAATGACGGAACCTACAGAAAACCCGGCGTGCACCGCCCCCGCGACGCGGATGAGGGCAAGCTGCCTGATGCGCGCTGGTTTGATGGCAACGGCGCGCCCCTGCCCGCGCAATTCGTGACAAAGCGTATCTTTTCCAACTTCGGAAAGGATAATTACGGGTTGGTTCAGCTCAACCATTATCCGCTCGGCGCGATGGAGAGTTATGTGCTCAAGGCCGATCGTGGCCGCGCGGTGCACAGCGATGATATGCTAGGCCTTGATTATTGGGTGGAGCGGAATTTCAACACCGATACTGATACGACCATACAGACCCTCGCGGCCCCGCGCGCGGACAATCTGGCTGAGCTCATGGATGATCCGGTCCTGTCGGGTTTGCATACAAATGCGGTGGCATGGCGCAAAGCACGATTCGAGGCGTTATTGCAAAAAGAGCCGTTTCGCGCCCTGTTTGGACGCCTGATGATGACCCCTCAATCAACTCCGCTACCACTCAAAGCGGCGCAATTTCTTATCCATCATGCCAATGCGGGGCGAAAGAAGAACTGACTGCCTAGTGCTGTCACCTTGCCT
Organism: Sulfitobacter sp.; assembly: GCA_049670485.1. Classification (GTDB taxonomy): domain Bacteria; phylum Pseudomonadota; class Alphaproteobacteria; order Rhodobacterales; family Rhodobacteraceae; genus Sulfitobacter. The sequence goes on along the minus strand of JBATTJ010000138.1, from coordinate 4,053 downwards.
CAATTCTACGCAGTATTTTCGTAATTTTGCCCCAATGCGCTGCTATTCCTCGTCCTTGAACCTGCAAAAAGATCAAAAGCGGGACTGATTGAGGACGCAGATATGGCCGATACACCCTTGAACTTTGACACCTCGCTTGCGGGTATGAAAAAAGTCGATTGGCTCGCCGCTGTTGAACAGCTGTGCAAAGAGGATGGCGTGTTCGAGCGTTTGGGAAAGCGTCACTATGCTGCCTTCGTTGAACGGTCCTCGACCCTGCTTGTGACTTTTGAAACCTTGCGGGGAATTCCCGCATTATCGTCTTTGGCGCAGCCGCTCGGCTGGGAAATGATGCACGAATACGACTGGTCGTCGCTTTGCCTCGCATCGGATGGCGACACATGGTTTCGTGACAAATCTGTCTATGGCTATTTCGATCGGCTGATTGACGACGGATTCTTTGACATCTTCGACAGGGTGATCTTTTACGGCGCAGGCCCCTGCGCCTACGCCGCTGCGGCCTATTCCGTCGCTTCGCCGGAGGCCTGCGTGCTGGCCGTACAGCCCCAAGCGACCCTTGATCCGCGCGTGACCGAATGGGATGACCGGTTCACCGACATGCGCCGGACCGATTTTACCTCGCGCTACGGCTATGCGCCCGACATGCTTGATGGTGCCGGTGCGGCCTATGTTGTCTATGATCCGCGTCAGCGCCTTGATGCCATGCATGCCGCACTTTTCACACGTCCCAATACCCGAAAGCTGCGCCTGCGGCACATGGGTGACGCCATCCAGACCGACCTGCTTGAAATCGACCAATTGGGCCCGATCCTCGAGGCGATCGCGAAGAATGAACTGGACGATCTCACATTCGCCAAGATGATGCGCGCACGGCGTAGTCATCCACCCTATCTGCGCAATTTGCTGGCCGCATTGGATGCAGGCGGTCGCGAAACGCTTGCCGTTGCACTTGCGAAGAATGTCACGTCCCGGATGGAAGCGCCCCGCTTTGCCCGCCGTCTGGCTGCCACAAAGAAGAAATCGTCAGACGAAGACGACTAGCGCGCGCATGCGCTGCATGCTAGCACGCAGCGCATGATACAAACCCTCATGATCCGCCGCCCTGATGACTGGCATCTGCACCTGCGCGACGGCGATATGCTGCGCGCTGTACTGCCACACAGCTCACGGGACTTTGCCCGTGCGATCATCATGCCCAACCTCGTGCCCCCTGTTGTGACAGCCGCCGATGCGCGCGCTTACCGTGACCGGATTATGGCCGCAATCCCAAGCAGGCATGAATTCACCCCCCTCATGACACTGTATCTGACCGAAGATACCGACCCCACCGATGTTGCCGCAGCGCATGCCGAAGGGTTGATCACAGCTGTGAAGCTCTACCCTGCGGGTGCCACCACCAACTCCGCGTCTGGCGTGGCGAATTTTGGCAAGGTCGCAGCGGTACTGGAAAGAATGGCGCAGATCGGACTGCCTCTGTGCACCCACGGCGAAGTCACCGACCCGCAGGTTGATATCTTTGACCGCGAGGCCGTTTTCATTGACCGCGTCCTTGATCCGATCCGCAAAGATCACCCTGGTTTGCGCGTGATTATGGAGCATATCACCACCTCGAATGCGGTCGATTATGTACGCGCAAACCCCGAAAACCTTGGCGCAACAATCACCACGCATCATCTGGTGATCAACCGCAATCACATCCTCGCCGGTGGGATCAAGCCGCATTATTACTGCTTGCCAGTGGCCAAACGCGAGGAGCACCGTCTCGCCCTACGCGCTGCTGCAACTTCCGGCGATGCACGGTTCTTCCTTGGTACAGACAGCGCACCACACACGGATGCCAACAAACTGCTGCCCTGCGGCTGCGCGGGGTGTTTTACGGCAACCAATACCCTGTCGGTCCTCGCCGAAGTGTTCGAGCAGGATGGCGCGCTTGATAAACTCGAGGGATTCACATCGTTGAACGGGCCTGCGTTTTATGGCCTGCCGGTGAATGAAACGACGATCACCCTCACCCGTACCGCACCCGACTATCCGGCACACATCGACACCCCCGAAGGCCCCGTCACGGTCTTTGACCCTGCCATGCCCTTGCACTGGAGCGTTTGAAATGATCCCTGCCACCTATCCCGACGCCTCCGAAATTGCCCGACTAACTGCGCGTATGTTGTTGGAAATCGGTGCGGTGAACTTTAATACCGATACACCCTACACGCTCGCCTCCGGGCTTCCCTCGCCCAGCTATATCGATTGTCGCAAGCTGATCAGCTACCCGCGCATCCGCGCCACGCTGATGGATTTCCTGACCATCACGGTCATGCGTAACGCGGGGTTCGAAGCATTTGACAACATCGCCGGCGGCGAGACCGCAGGCATCCCGTTCGCAGCACTCGTGGCCGAGCGGATGGCCCTACCGATGACCTATGTGCGCAAAAAGCCGAAAGGTTACGGCAAAAACGCGCGCATCGAGGGCAATATGAGCGAAGGACAGCGCGTTTTACTGGTGGAAGATCTGACCACCGATGGCGGCTCCAAACTCAGCTTTGTCGATGCCATTCGCGAGACAGGTGCGACCTGCGGGCATACGGCGGTGATATTCTACTACGACATCTTCCCCGAAACGGAAAAGACACTGGGCGATCATGGTGTTGCCCTGCACCATCTGTGCACTTGGTGGGATGTTCTGGCAGAAGCAAAGGAACAGAGTGCCTTTTCCGATGCGACCCTAAACGAGGTGGAAAATTTCCTGAAATCTCCCCGTGAATGGCAGGCCGCACGGCAGAAATAACACCACCTATTGACGTTGAGCAGCATACCATCGCAAGATCTAGACATCTCACGCGCGATCCGTGGTTATCCACAGAAACATACAATTTGCACCGCTTACCCCCCTTCGTTATGACAACGGCGGGGCACAAAGGGGCAAGATATGAATGAAATTTCATCTTTGAATACGACCGGCATCGCAGTGCAGGCGCCCGAAACCATGCCCCATTCCATTGAGGCAGAGCAGCAGTTACTGGGCGCGATCCTGACGAACAACGACATCTATGACCGTGTCGCGTCAATCATCGGACCCACGCATTTCTACGATCCGGTACATGCCCGCATCTTCGAGATTTCCGCCGCGCGTATTGCGAAAAACAACCTCGCCAGCCCCGTTACACTCAAGGCGTTCATGGAGGACGACGAAGGCCTGCGAGAGTTGGGCGGCCCTGCATATCTGGCGCGTCTTGCCGGTGCTGCGATTTCCGCCTTTGCGGTGCGCGATTACGCACAGATGATCTATGATCTAGCCGTGCGCCGTGATCTCATCGCCCTTGGCCGCGATATCGCTGCAAAAGCTGCAAGCGTGGACGTCGCAAATGAGCCCCGCGAACAGATCGTGGAGGCCGAACAAGCACTTTACAAGCTGGCAGAGCAAGGTCAGACCGAGAGCGGTTTTCAAAGCTTTCTCAAGGCTGTAACCGACGCTGTTAATGTTGCAAATGCCGCGTACCAGCGTGATGGTGGCCTGTCGGGCGTCTCGACCGGCCTTATTGATATGGATAAAAAACTGGGTGGATTGCACCGTTCCGATCTGCTCATTCTTGCGGGGCGTCCGTCGATGGGGAAGACCTCTCTTGCGACTAACATCGCGTTCAACGTGGCAAAAGCCTACAAGCGCGGAAAGTTGCCCGATGGCTCCGAAGGGGCGACAGACGGCGGCGTTGTGGGCTTTTACAGCCTTGAGATGAGCGCCGAACAGCTCGCCGCGCGGATCCTGTCCGAAGCCTCCGAGATCCCGTCGCAGCAGATCCGCTCCGGCGATATGACCGAGCCGGAATTTCGCCGCTTTGTCGATGCCGCCAAGGCGCTGGAGGCTTGTCCCCTTTATATCGACGATACGCCCGCCTTGCCGATCAGCCAACTTGCCGCCCGCGCGCGCAGGCTCAAACGGACGCACGGCCTTGATGTGTTGATCATCGACTATCTGCAACTGGTGCGCGGCACCGGCAAAAACGAAAACCGTGTGAACGAGATTTCCGAGATCACCATGGGCCTCAAGGCCATCGC
>JBATTJ010000137.1:0-6693 GCA_049670485.1 Sulfitobacter sp. | reverse complement strand
AAAGGCCGGAGCATGCTCCGGCCTTTTCTATTCTGTCACATCTACAGAAAACACTCAGTCTTCCCAAGGCCCCAGCATATGGTTCATCGAGATTGACGGCTGGTCGCATCCGGCCTCCCCTACAATCCGTGCAGGAATGCCCGCCACCGTCTTGCAAGCCGGTACATCTTCCAACACGACCGATCCCGCAGCGATGCGGCTGCAATGACCGATCCGGATATTGCCGAGCACCTTTGCGCCCGCACCGATCAACACACCGTTCTCGATCTTCGGATGCCGGTCTTCTTCTTCCTTGCCTGTCCCGCCAAGTGTCACAGAATGCAGCATCGAGACGTTGTCCCCCACCACTGCCGTCTCCCCGATAACGATGGAGTGGGCGTGATCGATCATGATCCCCTTGCCGATCTTTGCACCGGGGTGGATATCCACACCGAAGATTTCAGAAATCCGCATCTGAAAGAAATATGCCAAATCCCGCTGTCCTTGCGTCCACAGAAAATGGCCGACGCGATAGGCTTGTACTGCCTGATACCCTTTGAAGTATAAAATCGGCTGCAAAAGCCGGTGGCATGCCGGATCGCGATCATAGATCGCCACCAAATCCGCGCGCGCGGCTTCGACAAGGCTCGGATCATCCGCATAGGCTTGCTCGACGACCTCGCGGACCACCATCATCGACATCTCGTTCGACGATAGTTTCGCAGCAATCCTGTAAGAAAGCGCTTTTTCGATAGAGGCGTGGTGCAGAATGGTCGCGTGCACAAAGCCGCCGATAAGCGGCTCTTCTGAGACCGCCTTTTGCGCTTCGTTCTTGATCTGATCCCAAACCGGATCGACCGAGGCGATTTTGCTGTGCGGGTTGCCCATGATTGCGGCTCCTTATGCTCCGTTACCTTCCTATTTAGCATAGTCCGTCAAAGTGCCAACCCGTCTGTCATTTTTTGGAACGAGCAAGCAAGGATCGTCTCACCGACAATTCCGATAGTACGAGGGTCATACAATCGTGCAACTCAACATTGGTACGTGCGTCCGTTGGCGCGCGCGCATGCGAACTGGCACACGCGCGCAGGCTTCCGTCACCCCATTCAGGATGCAACTGTGCAACCCGTTTCACGTATTTGTCGGCCACATGGGCCTGCCAAATCAGGTTTTGCGCAAATGTCACCTGTTCTGCGCGCGGCACAGCCTGAACCGCGCGCGCAGCGCACAGCAGATCACTGATGCCGATCTGCCTCATGCAGTCAGTATCGTGATCTGCTTAACCGGTCCTGCGCCGAATGTTGCAGATATCTGGGCAACTTGAATAATGAACTCCTCCGACGCGCCATCTTCCACCCGGTCCTGCACTGCATACGCGAATGTAGGTGCAACCAGTGTTTCTTCGCGCAGCACCTGACCGTCTTTGACGATGCGCAGCAGGTAGGCCTCGCTTTCCTCCCCCAATGGAACTTCAAGCGCCTCCCACCCGTCCCCATCAATCCGCGTGCGACGTATCCACGTGACATCCAGTACCCCGTCTGCATCAAGTATTGCTCGCAAATGTGCAGGCGCATAAGGCCGCAAACCGTTGCCTTTGAATGCGCGCTGCGTCTGGCTAAACGACGGATCCTCCAACGGACGCTGCGCCGGTCCAATACGGTAATTGCGCGCGACATTGCGCAGATTACGCTTCAGATCGATTTGCAATGGCACCGAGTCGAGCAGAACAAATTGCGATCCTGCAGGCCAACCAGCAGGCAGCAAAGCATCCGTGCCCGCCTGCCCGCGCAAGCGCTTGCCCAGACGGTACGTCTTGGGACCGACCAGTTCGGCGTTACCAAACTGGAATACCTCCCAGTTGTCGCTGCTTCCGTCTCCAATTGCCGCCAGATTTGCACCGCTCAAAAGGGCGTCATCATCCACACTTTCCAGCTGCCCGCTGACCAACACCACCTCAAGGGGGGCGCCGCGATCAAACAGCCCGGAACACGCACGGTTCATCACGTTGCGCGTGCGTCCAATCGTTGCCCGTATGGGCATGATCGTATTCAGCGCATAGTTCAGGTCCGTAAGGCTTGCATATAGCGCGGCACTTCCCGGCCACGGGTCCGCCGTCGCCACGATGAAGGGCGCATGCGGCACCTCGTCCCCTGTCAACAGTGGCAAGTCCAAAAATAAGGACCGGACCGGCACCGGCGCCACGAACGAACGCATGACTGCCTGCTCTTCACTCAACGGAGCGGCGTCATAGACTTCTGGGTCCACACGCACCGCCTCGATCTGTTGGAATTCGCCCTGATCCACTCTGTCGATCCGGTAGAGCGATGATCCCTCTGCCTGATCACCGGGCAGCGATACCACATCGCCCGCCCGCACCGGCAAGCGCGAAGGTGGGAGCGCAAACTGCACCGTTTCGCGGGCAATGCGCGCCTCATTGAGCCACCGCTCCGCCACTTGCCGCCCTTCGGTCCGCGTAAGCAGCATAGAAAATTCAGTAGCCGTCACCGCATGAGTCTGCTCATCGGGCAATACCGCCTCTTCGGATATGACGTCAAAATTACCGTCTGCCTCAATGAAACGCACGCGAACCCGCCCCGAAAGCGCCGCATCAGCATCGCGGACCTGCACTGTCGTACCGTCAAGGTCCGGGTTAACTGCAAAACGCTCGGGATCAAGCGTCACCTCGCGCAGACCGTCGCGCATCCGAAATACCAATGTGCCGTCCCGCTCTACCGCGTCAAAACCGAACCGGACCATCAGCGGCTGTAGCGATGCACGCGCATCAGTCACATCCGACACGCCATAACCGCGCACCACACCGTATAACCGATCCGTATTGAACGCCGTCACGCCCGCACGCCGGCAAATCTCACCAACCACAGAGGCCAAACTGCGCGAGGATGTGCGCCCGTTGATCCAATGACCGCGTGCATAGCTGCCGCCATCACTCCACAGATCGCGATTGTTGGGAAAGAACGGATAAGGCCGCACATCCCACGCCCAGACAAACGCACGGCGCATGTCGATCATCGGACCATCATATTCAATCCCGCGCGGATTGTTTTGCGGCTGCGCCCAGTAGTCGATCATCGCCCGCAGATATTGCATCTGGATAAAGTCGTCCCGCGCCCCGTCGGAAAAGCGCGGCAAGCTGCTCTCCGAGGACCTCAAATCCACAAATTTATTGGGTTGATTGGTTCCCTTGTCGATCGCGGCACAGCCGTATTCGGTGAACCAGACTGGTTTGTGTCCCGGCAGCCAACCGGTTGGATCATTCACGCGCTGATCGTCAATCCGGTCATGGTGCAGGTTGCTCCACCAATTGCGAATATCTTTATAGCGGTAGATCCACGCCTCATCATGCTCGCCATCAGTAATCGGCGTGCGGATTTGCGCAACGCGCTCCTCCGCAGAGCCGTAGAACCAATCATACCCCTCACCGCCCTCGATATTGGACTGCAAATATTCAAGGTTATAGATTGCGTCCCAGTCCCGCGCATCAACGTGATCCACACCCTCGCGCCAGTCAGACAACGGCATGTAGTTATCAATGCCGATGAAATCGATCTGTGGGTCAGCCCAAAGTGAATCAAGGTGGAACAGGCGGTCGCCTGTCCCGTCTTGGGGCTGGTACCCGAAGTATTCGCTCCAGTCGGCGGCATAGCTGATCTTGGTTGCGGGGCCAACGAGGGCGCGCACCTGCGCAGCCAGCGCTATCAGTGCCTGCACCGCTGGAAAGGTATTGCGCGCGGAGCGTATCTGCGTGAGGCCGCGCATCTCCGACCCGATGCAAAATGCATCGACACCGCCTGCCGCCGCACACAACGCGGCATAGTGCAGAATGAACCGGTTGAAGGTCCATTCCTGCGGTCCCGAATAGCTGACTCTGCCTTCGCTCACAGAGAAATGTGATGCCTGAGCGGTACCAAAGAAGGTCGCGACCTCATTGGCTGCTGCGGGTGTCTGATCGCTTGATCCCTGTTGGCCGGGCGCAAACCGTGTGGTGATGCGCCCGCGCCATGGCAATGCGGGTTGCCCGTCCGCACCCGTGTACGGGTTTGGCAGGCTGTTGCCCGCTTGTTGGTCCATCAGGATAAACGGATAGAACATCACTGCTTTACCCGCAGCATTCATCGCCTGAATGGCTTCGACAACGGCATCATCTGCGGGTGTGCCGCCATAAATGGGCCTGTTGTCCTCGTCTCTTGCGATCACCTCTGCCGCAGTGCGGGGAAGTCCCGACACACGCCATGGCATCCGGTCTCCCTCCAGCTCGGGATCTTCGATCTTTGGGCGGACACGGCAATTTACCGCGCGCAGGTCTGACCCGAACCACGACACAACCAGCGATGCCGCCTTCAACTCCGGCAATTCGTCTTCCAACACCTCAAGCGACGTTACGAAATCCGTCTTGCCAGAGGGCGAATTGATATTTGCACTGCTGAGGATCTGGTTTGCATCCTCATAGTTGACCGGTGTGGTCGCCAAGCCGTATTCGCTCGTGCCGGGGATAAGTGCGACGCCTTCCACACCATAGCTCAGCGCGTGGCTGGCGCCGGGTGCGTCTCGCTGCTCTGGGCGAATAACTTCGAAACTGAACTGCGGCAGGCGGTTGCCGAACCGCTGCAACCCGAGGCCCTCAATCACGACATAGGCCGTGCCACGATAGGCAGGCACCGTGCCCGCACCCTCAATCGCCTCCATCAATGGGTCGGGCAGTTGATCACGACTGCCGTTATAAACGGTCATGCTCAGGCTATCGCGGGCAATTTCCTCACCATTGGCCCAGATACGGCCAACGCAGGTAATCTCCCCCTCACACAGCGCAATCGCCACGTTCACGGAATAGCTGTATTCGGTTGTTTTAGGTTGGGCCTGCGCACGGTTTCCGCCTTTGCCGCCACCGCCACCACCACCTGTAACGGTCGTGATTTCTTCGAAATCAGAGGCCCAGATCACCTGCCCGCCGATCCGCAACCGCCCGTACAGCTGGGCAATCGGATCGCCCTCACCCGCAGCCGTAATGCGGAAGCGGTCCACTTTACCTGTCTCGACAGCCTGCGCGCCGCTTCCCAGAATTTTCTGGTCGACCACACGACCCAACGTCGCACCAACCGCGCGCCCGATCGCAACCGAGGACAAGCCCGCAAACGTTCCTCCGACAGAGCCACCGATAGCAGCTCCTGCTGCAGAAAAAAGTATCGTCGCCATCAGCTGACCTCCTTGGGAAATTCAAAACACGCCACCACACGGCGGCGCCACGGCGCTGTCAGCGGGCTCTCGACCACGCCATAGCGCGAATAGGCATGGATAAAGCGCGCGGGAGCATCCATCTGCGCCAGAATGCCCAGATGCTTGGCCACACCGCCTTGCCGCATGCGAAACAACAGCACATCACCGATTTGCGCCTGTTCGGGGCGCTTGGGGGTCAAATGTCTGCCGGCCGCATCCCATAAACGCTCCTCACCCTGCGGCTCTGACCAATCCATCGAATAGGCAGGAACGGCTTCCGGCTCGGCCCCGTAGACCTCGCGCCAGATGCCGCGGATCAAACCAAGGCAGTCACTGCCCGCGCCGCGCACAGTACATTGGTGCACGTACGGTGTGCCAACCCAACCACGCGCGGCTTCCACGATGCGCGCACCGGTCATCGCAACGATCCGCCGCTGTTGACCTTGCTGCTGCTGGGAACCGACACAACCCAATCTTCGCCCGGCAGATCAGGAAATCCCTGAAAATTGGCAAAGTTGTTGAACTTGAGCCTGCACGTCTCCGTACGCTTGTCACACCCTGCCACCAACCGGATTTGCGTGCCTTCACCAATGGTGCCACGTACCGGCTCCCAAAGCTCGATCACACGGTCGCGCCCCTCAATCCGGTCTGATTTTATTGTCCCCCACAGGCCCTGCGCCGGTCCATCCAAAACCTCCAACCGCCCGCGCGTGAACCAATCCACATCAAACGCCAGAAAATCGCGCCAGACAAAACGTCGGCCGTCTTTTACTGTTTGAACCGGCAGCGTGTGAGCATAGCTTTCTTGGTCTACATTGAACCGGCATGTGCCGTCGCCCAACACCGCCGTACAGGGCTTTTGATAGACACGCCCCAATGGACGGTTGAGCGCTTCTGTAAGACCGCGCAGCTCTGCGCGAAAACCACCACCTGCGCGTACCAGCTCCCCCAGATGTCCACGAAAGTTCAGCCAATGCTGCGCGGGATCAGCCCAGTTGACCAACCACGCGCGCACTTCCGCCCCGTCAAAGCGCCCCTGCTCGATCTCGTCCTCACGCAACGACGCGTCCGACAACGCGCCCAACGCCTCCGTGTTGTCGACCGACAGGCCGGTTGATTGCGCCAATGCCAACGCACTCAGGCCTGCATCCGCGCGAAATGCATACCCCGCGAACTGCAAAGGCAGATCGTGATCCGTGAACGCAAACACTTCGCCGTCTTTGCGCGTGATAGCCCAGGCATGGCAGACAGTGGTTAGACCGCCCTCCAGATGCGCGGCCAGATCCGCGTTAAATTCAGCCATCATACCCGCACCTCGCGTACCGGCACATCCGGTACCTGCCCCGCGTTGAAGCTTGCGATATTGGTCAGCAGGCTATCGCTGTCAAAGCGCACAGGCACATCGAACTCATAGCCCGCGAAAATCCGCGTATCAGGATCAGGCGGATGCACAAACGTGATGAGACCCGTTGTGATATCAAC
>JBATTJ010000136.1:0-71242 GCA_049670485.1 Sulfitobacter sp. | reverse complement strand
AAATAACGTAGAGACAAAAACTAACAAGATGCGCCCTAACTTACTGGCGCGCCCCGCCGTCAATACCTCTGATTTTTCTCTTCGCTGCCGTCCCTCCGCGTCTCCGCTTCGATCCCGCCGCTGCCCCAGTGCACATCACTGCGCCTCCGGTAAAGGGGGTTCTAGTGTTACCAATCAAAACCCGCAAGCTGTTTTTAATCGGAAATAGACTTTTTTCTGAATTTTCTGAATTTTCTACGTTTTCAATCAATTACAGCAAATTAATTGCGCTGTGCCTGCCTTGTGTGCAGGTTTGTTGCGCAGCCCTTGGGTCAACCTTGCCGAGGTCTGTTCAACATATAGCGCTTACTGGTGACACCCATACAAGAATGTCTGCGTTGATCCCTGAATCTGCTGGAATCAAGCGACTCGCGCGGCCCGTTTGCGCACCCACTCAAGAATTCTCAGACCTAGCAGCCCTAGAATCGCCGCCATATAAAGAATCGGCTCAAGCTGGATGCCGCGGACAAGCCAGAGGAAGTGTATTCCCCCCAATAGGACTGCGAGATATGTCAGCTTGTGCAGCTTGCGCCACGTTGCAGCGCCCAGTTTGCGGACAGACAGGTTGTTAGATGTAAAAGCGAGGGGCAACAGCACGACAAATCCTGCCATGCCGACAGTAATATATGGTCGCTTCCAGATATCCGCCCACATCTGCCCCCAGAGCAGGCTCATATCCAGCACCACCCATACTGTCAGATGCAAAGCAACATAGGTAAAGGCCAACACGCCCAGCGCACGGCGGAATTTCAACACGTTGATCCGCAGGTACTGACGCAGAGGCGTCACGCACAATCCGATGATCAACAACTGCAAAGCGATCTCGCCCAACCTGTGCTCGAGCTCTTTGATTGGTTCGCGTCCCAATCCACCGGTCTGCGCGAGATACAACAGCCAAGGCACCGGCAGCAGCCACACTATATACACTACCCAAACCGGAAGACGGCGGAGCATCGTATTGATGTAGTCTGTTATCGCTGTCACGGCGGTTTCCTTGCGGGAATACGAAGATGTTTAGAGTGTGAACGTAGTGCGGGCAGGAATCCGTAGAATCCCTGCCCGCACTATAGTAGTCGTGATTTAGATATCTTTAGTCAGATCCATATCTGCATAAAGCTCGGCCACTTCTTCTTCGTAGCCGTTCATCATCAACGTCGGAATACGCTTGGAGAACAAACCGCCACCTACGACACGCTCGGATGCCTGGCTCCAACGTGGGTGATCCACCTCAGGGTTCACATTACTATAGAAGCCGTATTCACGCGGGTTCGATTTGTTCCAGCTTGTTGGCGGCTGAGTATCGGTCAAAGTGATCCGCACGATTGATTTGATAGATTTGAACCCATACTTCCACGGCACCACAAGGCGCAGCGGCGCACCATTCTGGTTGGGGATATCCTTGCCATAGATGCCGGTGGCCATCATCGTCAGGGGATGCACCGCCTCATCCAGCCTCAGACCCTCAACATAGGGCCAGTCCAGAACGCGCGAATTGACGCCCGGCATCTCATCCGGTCGCAACGCAGTCTCGAACGCCACATATTTGGCACCGGACTGAACACCTGCCATATCCAGGATATCGGCCAGCTCAAACCCGTTCCACGGAATGACCATTGACCACGCCTCAACACAGCGGAACCGGTAAATCCGTTCCTCTATCGTCATCGCCGCCATAATATCTTCGAACGCGTAATCGCCCGGCTTATCCACCAACCCGTCAATCTTGACGCTCCACGGCTCTGTCGTGAGCGCACCTGCATACCGCGCCGGATCATCTTTACCGGTACCGAATTCATAAAAGTTGTTGTACTGGGTGATGTCCTCATAGGTGCTTGGTACAAGGGTATCCTCAGCTCCGTAGGCAGGAAGCACACCCGTACCCGCCAGACCGATCCCCGCGACGGCGGTTCCCATCAGTTGGCGACGGTTCATGAACACAGCTTCATCTGTGACATCGCTCTCTCTGAGCGTATTCTTCCAGCGCATGGCCATCGGTGTTCTCCTATCAGGTTGCCGTACACCTAAGCGCGCAAGTGACAAGGACCAAACGATTTCACTCGAAGTTTCAGCAACGGTGGCTCATTATCACAGGTCTTTTACTTATGTGACAACAAATGCTGCCATGAAGTCACAACTCAAGCCATCTTCCGGATGGCAAGCGATATGGCTGAATTGCCGCAACCGCGTGCCTTGATTGCGCGAGATTTTGCCAGTTCTGACGGTGGCATACAGATATCCGCCGATGGATGTCGCACTAGGTTAAATCACTGTTTGGTCAACAAAATATACCTCCCATTTTTCGTGAACCAAAGCTGATCTGCAGCGTATCACTTACGATGCCAACAGATGCATTACACAACAATATGGAGATACCTTATGTTTCGTAAAACACTTCTGTCCGCCGCCGCTGCTACTGCACTCGCAACTTCCGCGTTCGCCGCAGGTCATGCAAAAGACATCGTAGACACTGCGTCCGCTGCAGGCGACTTTGGCACACTGCTTGCCGCTGCTGAAGCTGCCGGTCTTGTAGAAACACTGAAAAGCGAAGGCCCGTTCACGGTATTCGCCCCGACTGATGCTGCATTTGCCGCGCTGCCAGAGGGCACTGTCGAAGACCTGCTCAAGCCGGAGAACAAAGAGGCGCTTGCAGCAATCCTGACGTACCATGTCATCGCTGGCAAAGTCATGTCCACCGATCTGACTGACGACATGGAAGCGGCAACCGTCAATGGCGACACTGTCGTGATCGACCTCGACAACGGCGTGATGGTAGACGGCGCAAACGTGACAGCGGCCGACATCGAAGCCACCAATGGTGTGATCCACGTCATTGACGCGGTAATCATGCCCGACTCCTAAGTCGCTCTAGCTGAGCAATAGGAGCCAGAGCCGCCGACCTCCCCCGGTCGGCGGCTTTTTTTCTATGCGTGGTGTGTGTGACCTCAAGCTGTTTCTCGAGGACCCTAACGATAGCGCATACTTGGTGGTGTAAAGCCTACGGTAGCCGATGCTTTTGTTGTAATGTATCTTTCTCAACCCACAGAGGTTTCACTGCGGATCATCTGTAAAAAAGGCCGAAACAGTTGCTCCGGCCTTCTCTATATTTAATCTAGCGCAATCAACGAACAGTCGCGTCTTCCGGCTTCGGCCTGTTGCTCGGGGATATCCTGTCCCCGATGATCAGCCCGTCCGCCCCCGCGCTTACGGGGATTGTATCGCCATCGTTCACGTCTCCTGCCAGCAGCATTTCGGCAAGCGGATTTTGCAGCGCCGACTGTATCACACGCTTTAGCGGACGCGCGCCAAACACCGGATCATACCCTTCATCAGCGAGCCATTTGCGCGCACCATCGTCGAGTTGCAGTTCAATCTTGCGCGCCGCAAGGCGCTTAAGAAGGCGTGCCATCTGGATGGTGACAATGCCGTCCATGTTCTCGCGGTTGAGGCGATCAAAGATGATCGTCTCATCCAGACGATTCAGGAACTCCGGCCGGAAATGCGCACGCACCGCATCCATTACATCGCGCTTGGCATCGGCCATATCACTGCCTTCCGGTGCAGTACTCAGCGATTGCGCACCAAGGTTTGACGTCAGGATAATAAGCGTCTGCTTGAAATCCACTGTCCGCCCCTGCCCGTCCGTTAGCACCCCGTCATCGAGAACTTGCAACAGCACGTTAAACACGTCTGGATGCGCTTTCTCGACTTCGTCGAACAGAACGACCTGATAAGGACGCCTGCGCACAGCCTCTGTCAACACACCGCCTTCATCATACCCCACATAACCCGGAGGTGCGCCAATAAGACGTGAAACTGCATGCTTTTCCATGAACTCGGACATGTCGATACGCACCATGGCGCTGTCGTCGTCAAACATGAACTCCGCCACGGCCTTTGTAAGCTCGGTTTTACCAACACCTGTGGGTCCAAGAAACAGGAAACTACCGAGCGGACGGTCCTCATCGTTGAGCCCCGCGCGTGAGCGGCGCACAGCATTGGCCACCGCTTTGACCGCAGCATCCTGACCAATCACACGACCATGCAGTTGATCTTCCATGCGCAGCAGCTTGTCCCGTTCCCCTTCGAGCATTTTCCCCGCAGGAATTCCGGTCCACCGTTCCACAACAGAAGCGATCTGGTCGGGGCGCACGGCCTCTTCGACCATCATGCCATCCTCACGACTTTCGGCCTCGACCAATTCACGCTCCAACTGCGGGATTACGCCATAAGACAGCTCACCGGCACGACCCAAGTTTGCGTCCCGTTTAGCGATCTCCAGATCAGCCCGTGCACGGTCCAGTTTTTCCTTGATCAGGCGTGCACCTTCGAGCTTGTCGCGCTCAGCTTGCCAATTGGCCGTCATCTGCGCGCTACGCTCTTGCAGATCCGCCAGATCTTTTTGCAGCGCCGAAAGCCGGTCTTTAGACCCCTGATCGTCCTCGAGCTTGAGCGCCTCTTCCTCAATCTGCAGTTGCAGCACCTGTCGGTCAAGCGCATCCAGCTCTTCGGGCTTACTGTCGACTTCCATGCGCAAACGGCTGCCGGCTTCATCCATCAAATCAATGGCTTTATCTGGCAAAAACCGGTCCGTGATATAGCGGTGGCTCAAGGTCGCGGCGGCAACAAGCGCGCTGTCGGTGATACGCACGCCATGGTGAAGCTCGTACTTCTCCTTGATCCCGCGCAAAATGCTGACCGTGTCCTCAACCGTCGGCTCCAAGATCATCACAGGCTGGAACCGCCGCGCCAAAGCGGCGTCTTTTTCGACGTACTTACGGTACTCGTTCAGGGTCGTGGCACCAATACAATGCAACTCACCCCGTGCGAGTGCAGGTTTGATAAGGTTGGCCGCATCCATCGCGCCATCTGCTTTGCCTGCCCCGACAAGCGTGTGCATCTCATCGATGAACAGGATAATTTCGCCCGCTGCCTCAGTGACTTCGGTGAGAACTGACTTCAAACGCTCCTCGAATTCACCGCGATACTTGGCACCGGCAATCAGCGCGCCCATATCCAGCGCCAAGAGGCGCTTGTTACGAAGGCTTTCAGGCACATCGCCGTTGATGATGCGCAGTGCGAGCCCTTCGGCAATAGCGGTTTTACCCACGCCCGGCTCCCCGATCAGTACCGGATTATTCTTGGTCCGGCGGCTCAGGACCTGCATTGCGCGACGTATTTCTTCGTCCCGACCGATGATTGGATCAATCTTGCCCTCTTGCGCCCGTGCGGTCAGGTCCTGGGCGTATTTTTTGAGCGCATCGTATCCGTCCTCCGCACTCGCACTGTCGGCGGTACGTCCTTTGCGCAGATCGTTGATCGCAGAATTCAGACCCTGCGCCGTGACCTTGCCTGCCTCCAGCGCTGTCTTTGCGCCTGATTTGACCATGCAAAGGGCCATCAGAATACGCTCAACCGGAACAAAGCTATCGCCTGCCTTCTTCGCAAGCGCCTCGGCTTCGGCGAGCACGCGGGTCGTTGCCCCGTCCAGATAGGTTTGCGCGGCGTCTCCGCTGACTTTAGGCATTTTGCTGAGGCTGATATCAACGGCCTGTTTGACCTCAGAGGCATCAGCACCGGCAGCCGTAATCAGGTTGCTGGCAAGCCCTTCTTCATCATCCATCAACGCTTTGAGCAGATGCTCCGGCGCGAGCCGCTGATGGCTTTCACGTGTTGCAATCGTGTGGGCCGCCTGCACAAAGCCGCGCGCCCGCTCCGTGAACTTACTCAAGTCCATGGCTATCTCCTTTATAAAAAGCGTTCACATAAATTCGTACCCGCCCGGCGGCATACGTGTGTCGTGAACCTTACCCTTCATATTTAGGCACATAGTTTCAGCGAACAAGATGAGGGTCGAAAACATCTTCGGCCCCAAATACGTGGCGCGTAACGTTGCTCACACAGCTGTGCGCGTGCTGTTACCAAATCTCACAGCTCGCAACCCTATGATCCATATGACTTTTAGAGCGACATCCATTTATATCCGTTCAGCAGGGAAACTTTCGTTAATCTAAACAGTTTAATTTACGAGAGCAGTTCCCAAGTATGGGGTACAAATAAACAAGTCCCAAGAAAATTGGGACGTTTGAGGATTGAGACATGACACAGAGAACTGTCAAAATGACCGATGTGATCTATAATGGTGCAACGCAGTCCTTCGAAGCATTGGTGACCGTTACGACAGCGCATGAGACCCGCAAATACCCTTGCGCAATCGAAGCACCAATTAATATGACATTTGACCAAGCCGCCAAAGGTTTGGAAACCAAAGCACTTCGTTTGCACAACAAACGGTATGGCATGTACTCGCAAATGAAAATGTACGCACCAAGCCTGCGCGCCGGCCGTGAGAAGTTCGATCCACGTCGCTGGCTGCAGCAACTTGGTCTCACAGCCCAAAGCGATGTAGCATAGACGATCAGCTATAGAAATCTTGAGCAATCTGCCAACTGAAGCATTGTCACTAGTACGCCATTAAAGTTGGCAGTGCCCAATCTCAACATTGATCGTATGTAAAAGGCCCAGTCGCATTTGGCGGATGGGCCTTTGTTCTGTACAGCATACGTAGCTTCGCCTATCAGCCTAAGCGTTTGTCCTTTCTTCACAACGACGGAGCCGCACGCCATGATACCTATCCCGAATGACGACCGTTTGATCGTAGCACTTGATGTCCCACATGCGGTTGCAGGGCTTGAGCTTGCCACACGCCTTGGTGATGCAGTCAGTTTCTACAAAATTGGGCTGGGCATGCTGACGGGTGGTGGACTTGGCCTCGCCAACGAGCTGAAGCAAGAGCATGGCAAGCGCATCTTTCTTGATATGAAGCTTTTTGATATCGGTGCGACCGTCGAAGCCGCTGTGCGCGGACTGGCGCAATTCGATCTGGATTATCTGACGGTCCATGGCGATCCCCATGTTGTCCGCGCAGCTATGGAGGGTGCCGCTGGTACGGATCTCAAGATACTTGCCGTGACTATCTTAACGTCACTGGACCGTGCCGATCTCGACGCGAGCCTGATCCGCGATGGCGATCTGTCCGAACTCGTTATTGCACGCGCTATTCATGCGTTTGACGCAGGTGCGGATGGTGTGATTGCCTCCCCCCAAGAAGCCGCCCTGATCCGCGCCCAGCCCGAGGCGAAAAACAAGCTTATCGTGACACCGGGCGTTCGTCCTGCAGGTGCAGCGCTTGGGGATCAAAAGCGTGTGGCAACACCGGCACAAGCTATCAAGGACGGTGCCGATCACGTCGTGGTTGGCCGACCGATCCACCGTGCGGATGACCCCGCAAAAGCGGCGCGGGATATCCTTGCCGAAATCGCCGGTACATCCCCCGCAACCTAGCCGTGTGTTATTTCTATCACAAAACCTGCTTTTGACGAAAAGGTCGGGATTACCTTACTTTGCGTAAACAGCACTCCGTGCTAGCGTATGGATGGTGATACTCCCCGACGAACTGGTTCTTCCTGATGTTCGTCACCTTCCCTCCGCTTACATTGGCGGAGGGGTTTTTCACAAATTCCTCAAAGCCTTAAGCTACTACTCAGTATTTGACACCGACCTGTTCCGACTCTGAGCTCTCTTCACATCGTGACAATACCCACAAAGCGACTGCGCCATCCCCTATGGATCGCACCCAAGCCATGGATTATACTGCACGGCATGCCCGCTCTTTGCCGCGATTGCCTCATACAATTTGATACTGCCCTCCGCTGTCCCGCGTGCGGCAGTCCGCGTGTGACCAGACACGCCGAGCTTTGGGACCTGAGCATCGCCCATATGGATTGCGATGCGTTTTACGCTTCGGTTGAGAAACGCGACAATCCTGAGCTCGAAGGTAAACCCGTGATCATTGGGGGCGGGCGGCGCGGCGTTGTGTCGACCGCATGCTATGTTGCGCGCATTCGCGGTGTGCGATCAGCCATGCCAATGTTCCAAGCGCTCAAGCTATGCCCCGAAGCCGTAGTGATCCGCCCGCGCATGGAGGAGTACGTCAAAGCATCGCGTGCCATCCGCGTGATGATGGAGGAGTTGACCCCCGCAATCGAGCCTTTGTCGTTGGATGAAGCTTTCCTCGACATGACAGGCACCGCCCGTCTGCACGGTGCACCGCCCGCCGTCATGCTAGCCCGCTTGGTACGTCGCATGAAGTCCGAGCTTGGTCTCACCGGCTCCATCGGTCTGAGTCACAACAAGTTTCTTGCAAAGGTAGCGTCTGATTTGGACAAGCCGCACGGGTTTTCCGTCATTGGTCAGGCCGAAACGATGGATTTCTTGCGTGAAAAACCGGTGCGCATGATCTGGGGCGTTGGTGCCGCCGCTCAGACCTCGCTCGAAAAGGCGGGCATCAGGACATTCTCCGATCTATTGCGGTGGGAGCAGTCGGATCTGGTTGCGCGTTTTGGTGGTATGGGCGAGCGGCTGTATCACCTCGCGCGCGGTCAGGACAGGCGCCGTGTTTCCGCACATGCCCCAATGAAATCGATCTCAAACGAGACGACATTCAACGAGGATACAATCGATACTGATCTGTTGGACGGGCACATCTGGCGGATGGCCGAGAAAGTGGCGGACCGTGCGAAGGCAAAACATCTGGCAGGGCGCGTCGTTACTCTCAAACTCAAACGCGCCGATCATACGCTTTTGTCACGGCGGGTTTCTTTGACCGATCCAACACAGCTTGCCGATCGCATCTACCGCACAGCGCGCGGATTATTCGATCAATTGGGTGCACAAGGCCCCTACCGTCTGCTTGGCTGCAGCCTGTCAGATCTGAGCGATGCTGCAGGGGCGGACAAGCTGGGTGATCTGCTTGATCCCGATGCAGCGCGGCGGTCTGATGCGGAACGCGCAACGGATATTATTCGTGACCGTTTCGGCGCACAGGCGATCGTCAAGGGACGGACGTTCCGGTAACGCCGAGCTATTCCGCCGCAAGCGGAATACGCCCCCGCCCGATCACCGCGACTTCTTGCACTACAGCGCGCAAGGCCTGCTGTACCGCTTCAAAATCCCCATTGGGCCGGATAAGTTGCTCGTTCATATAGAGTGAGCGGTCGATTTCCACCTGCACCGCGTGCTGGCCTTTATGAGGACGCCCATATGCTTGGGTGATGTAGGCGCCGGCAAATGGTGCATTACGTGTCACCACAAAACCGGCGCTGGCAAACGCCGCCTCAATACGGTCAACAACATCCCCGCTTGCCGCTGTGCCAAAACGGTCACCAAGCACGACATCAGGACGCCGCATACCGGAACGGGCCACCCCGTCCATCGCCTCATGCGGCATTGAGTGGCAATCAATCAGTACGGTCTGGCCATGTCGGTTATGCGCATCGTCCAATAGCTTTTGCAGGCGTTCGTGGTACGGCTCCCAATATTGCGTGATCCGCTCTTGGGCCTCGTGCTGGCTCATCTTTCCGCGATAGATCGCGCGCCCGTTCGCCACGACACGTGGGATCACCCCAAGGCCCGATGCCACGCGCGGGTTATGCCGCACCCGCCGGACCCCTTCGATCAACGCGGGGTCCAACTCATCGCGCGCGCGATTGAGGTCGACATATGCGCGCGGCGCGCCCGCCTTTATAAAGGCCGCGCCAAAATGCGGCGCACATTCAAACAACTGATCAACAAATGCATCCTCGGACGAACGGATCGCATGCTCGTTCAGGACCGTTTTGCGCAGAAACGACCATGTATACTCCCGCCCCGAATGTGGGGATGCAAAAACCACACAGGATTCGGGCCTTGCAGGTAGGAAAACATCGAAAGCAGGGGCAGGCATACAGGTCTCCTTGGTCATAAAAGACATAGCGCAGTTTATATCAAAGCCAAAAGCCCTTGATCACAGGTACGACTCCTTTTATAGCACGCGGACGGCGCGGCTTTTTCGCGCCCCATTTTCGTTTGGGGCACTGGGAATCGCGTTCATATAGTGGATGATTAGCTCAGCGGTAGAGCACTTCGTTGACATCGAAGGGGTCACTGGTTCGATCCCAGTATCGTCCACCATGTATTCACTGGTCCTTTGGCATCTGTCATCGGGCCGCCCGTAACCCGGCGCTGGCCCGCGCCCAGACAACTGGAAGGAATGAACTGATGAAAGTTCGCAATTCGCTCCGCTCGCTCAAGAACCGGCACCGCGACTGCCGTGTTGTGCGTCGCAAAGGCCGCGTTTACGTAATCAACAAGACACAAAGACGCTTCAAAGCCCGTCAGGGTTGAGGTTTCTTTATAAGACGATCTAGAAAGGCTGCTCTCACCGGAGCGGCCTTTTTGCTGTGCGCAGACACTTGCACACTGCGTGCATCATCTTACCTCAACTAACGACCTACCTTCCCCGAAAAGGAGCCTGATATGGCCAGTGACCTTACCTTTACTCCCCCCAAAGTTTGGACATGGGAGGCCGAAAACGGCGGGCAATTCGCCTCGATCAATCGCCCTATTGCGGGGCGGACCCACGACAAAGAACTGGAAATTGGCAAACACCCACTGCAGCTTTACTCGCTGGCTACACCAAATGGCGTCAAAGTGACGATCCTGCTCGAGGAACTGCTGGCTCTTGGTCACAGCGGCGCGGAATACGACGCGTGGCTGGTGAATATCGGAGATGGCACACAGTTCGGATCCGGTTTTGTCGATGTGAACCCGAACTCAAAAATTCCCGCACTCATGGATCATTCCGGTGACACGCCACAGCGCGTATTCGAGAGCGGTGCGATCCTGCTATATCTGGCGGAAAAATTCGGGGCCTTCATGCCCACAGACCCCGCCCAGAAGACCGAGATGATGAGCTGGCTTTTCTGGCAAATGGGGTCTGCACCATATCTTGGTGGTGGCTTTGGTCACTTTTATGCCTATGCACCGGAAAAATACGAATATCCGATCAACCGCTTCACGATGGAGACGAAGCGCCAGCTTGACGTGATGGATCGGCATCTGGCTGAGAACGAATGGTTTGCGGGCGACTACTCAATCGCGGATATCGCCATTTGGTCATGGTACGGCCAACTGGTGCTGGGACGTTTGTATTCTGCCGCTGAATTCCTCGACGTGAGCAGCTATAAAAACGTCATGCGCTGGGCCGAGAAGATTGACGCCCGCCCTACCGTGACCCGCGGGCGCATGGTGAACCGGGCCTTTGGCGATGATTTGTCGATGCAATTGCATGAACGGCACGATGCCTCGGATTTCGAGACAAAGACCCAAGATAAAATCGCTCAGGAATAAACACCGAGGCGCGCGCTGCTCCCAGGTGCGCGCCTCTTACGTTGCAAGTTCAATACCGGTGCAGGGCGCACATCCCAGCCTATCTGTTTCGCCCGACCTGTCGGCAAATCAGAATTACCGGTAACAATCCCATCGCAACAATCACAAGGCTCGGAACCGCCGCACCCTCAAGCCGCTCATCACTGGCAAGACGGTACGCCTGCACGGCCAGCGTATCGAAGTTAAACGGGCGCATAATAAGCGTGGCGGGCAGTTCTTTCATCACATCCACAAAAACAATCAGTAGTGCTGTGAGCAAACTAGGCGCGAGGATCGGCAAATGTACGCGCCTCAGGGTGCCAACCGGTCCCTGCCCCAAAGAGCGGGAGGCCGCGTCCATGTTTACATGCACCATCGCCTGACCGCCCTCATAGGCACCCAGTGCCGCCGCCAAAAACCGCACCATATAAGCAATGACCAGTAGCCAAATTGAGCCGGTCAAAAGCAGACCCGTTGATATATCAAATGTGCTGCGCATCCATGCATCGAGGGCATTGTCGAACGCCGCAAATGGCACAAGCAGACCCACCGCAATGACGCCACCCGGCACCGCATATCCAAGACGCGCCACATAAGCAGCACCTCTGGACAGTTTGCCGGTGTGCATCCGCTGAAAAAAGCCAACCGCAATCGCCGCCAGAACAGTCACCACCGCCGCAACGGAGGCGAGGGTTGCGGAGTTCTGGATGAAACCAAGGTAGCGCGCGCTGAGCAGGTTTTGCTCTGATCCCATACCCATCCAGAACAGGACCACAATCGGCAAGAGCGCGCCAAAAACCACAGGCACCCCACATAGCGTTGTGGCGAGTGCGCCATGCCATCCGCGCAACTCGATTGCCGGTGCTGCCTGCGCCTGCCGCGCGGGGTCATGGTATTTCGCATCGCCCCGCTGTAACCGCTCCAACATCGCAAGCAATAGTGCGAAACTCAGCAAACACAGGGCAAGCTGCGCCGCTGCCACGCGGTCAAACAAAGAAAACCAACTTGTGTAGATGCCCGTCGCAAACGTTTGGACACCAAAGTAGGCTACCGTGCCAAAATCCGCGATGGTCTCCATCACCGCCAGCAGTACACCACCCGCGATCGCAGGCCGCGCCAAGGGCAGGCTTACCTTGAAAAAAGCGCCCCAAGGGGAGGATCCCAGCGCACGTGCTGCCAGAAACGTGGTCCCGCTTTGCTGCATGAACGCGGCACGCGCCAGCAAATAGACATAGGGGTAAAGCACCAGCACCAGCATCGCCGCAGCCCCACCAAGTGAGCGTATATCAGGAAACCAATAATCGCGTGGCCCCCATCCCGTCATGTTGCGCAGCGCGGTTTGCACAATACCCGGGTGATCAAGCACGTGGGTATAGGCATAGGCCAACACGTAGGCGGGAAACGCGAGCGGCAGAACCAGTGCTATTTCAAAGAAGCGCGCGCCCGGAAAGCGGGTCATCGTTACAAGCCACGCCGCACCAACGCCGAGTGCAAATGTTCCCAACGCCACGAGCACGACCAACGCAAGCGTGGTCCGTATATAGCCACCCAAAACGGTCTGGGCTAACTGCTGCACCGTCTCGGTTCCACCGGACAGCGCGGCAAGCAAAACCGCCAGCATCGGCAACGCACATAGGGCCGCGACACCCAAAGCGGTCCAAGAAAGCACACGTGCGCCGTCACGTTTTTTGGGTATTCGGGAAGGGGCGATATCTACCATACGTCTATGTCGACCATTTTAGTCGGAAAGGAAAGCACCTCTCAGATAGCTTCGCCCTTTGCAACGGCGGCCTGCACAGCCGCAATATCATTCGCGCTTAGTCCATAGTCACGCGACGCACTGTCGGCCAAGGTATATTCCCGCGCCAGATCACATTTGACGCTTTCGACCGTGCGGTCTTTTTGGTCGCCGTACCTCCCGCCACCCGAAAATGCCATCATCACACGGTGCCCGTGCGGGGCGAGTTGTTTGCCTTTGCCGTTCATCTTTGCACAGTCGTACCGCGCGATTGTCGTAGCGGCCCCTACACCACCACCGCGCCGCCCGCGCGCGGGGTAATTGGCCCGATGAAACATCGCTTGAATATTGAACTCATGTCCTTCGCGGGCGCTGACTTCCATAAATTGCCCGAGGCCACCGCAGGTTTTGCCGATACCGCCAAAATCAGCGCGCAACTCTTTGCGCCAAATGATGACCGGCCCTGCGTGTTCTGTCGCCTCAACCGGAATTGTGATCATACCGGACGGGAAGGCTGTCGCACTTAGCCCGTCAAAAGCAGGGCGCGCACCAGCTCCACCAGAATTGGATGTCAGCACTTTGGCACGCCGCGTGCCTGCGGGGGCCGGCACGTCAGTTTGTGGCAGCACCTACATTTGGAAATTCACAGGCATCCGGCGCCTTCGGCAGGCACCAATCCAGGCACGATCTTGTCAAACGCGTTGAACACGCGGCTTGTCTTGGGTGTTCGATCCTTGATCAGGCATATTTTGGCTGTGGAGCCTCCCACTTCAAACGACAGCTCCTTATCCAAACTGTAGCGCGCCGTGATATGAGCTGCGAAAATAGCACCACCCGCCGGACCGGATTCGATCAATCGCACGGGAAATCCTGCAGCGCTCTCAAGCGAGATAATCCCACCACCCGAGTGCATTAGGAAAATATCACACCTGAATTCCACCGCCTTGAACCGACCTGCAAGGCGGCCAAGGTAGGACTTCATCAGTGGCTTGATATACGCGTTCGCGACAACTGTATTGAACCGCTCATACTCCTGCATTTGCAGGCTGACCTCACTCGAAAGAGATACCATAACATCCGGCAGCCTCTCTGCCAGAACATCGCGCACAAGTTGTTCACGTGTGTCGTTGAGGTAAGATTGGATCAATCCGACCGCGCCGCTTTCATAGCCTGCTGCTTCGATTTAATCTGTTGCTGGCTCAATTTGGACACGATCCAGCGAGACAAGCTCGACACCTAATGCGCCCATACGCTCCGGTACGGTATAGCGCATGTTAGGCGGTAAAAGCGGTTCTGGCAGTACGAGGTTAAGATCGTATCGCTCAAACCGGGATTTCGAGCGCATCTCGATCACGTCCCGAAATCCTTGTGTGGTGATCAACGCGGTCTTGGTCCCGCGCCGCTAAATCAAGGTATTGGTGGCCAGTGTAGTGCCATGAATGATCTGGATGATCTGCGACAGTGCAATCCCTGCCAGCGCACAGGCCTGTTAAATGCCATCGATGGTGGCGTTTTCCGGCGCCACATAGCTCGTCAGAACCTTGGTGGAATAAGACTGTTCGCGCAGCCTCGAGCACGACATCGGTAAATGTGCCACCAATATCAATACCCAATCGCACGGAATGGTCACTCATCTTGACCCCTCAAAACCGTTTAGCTGAGCCTCAGGCACGCATGCGCAAAGTGCTAACAATTTATCTGTAATCAGTCGATAGTAGGAGGGCTATGTTTCGTATGTCCGCTTGTCTTCGATCACAAAGCCGTCTTTGGGCAAGCTATCTGGAGCGACGATTTCAATTCGGCCTTTGAGTTTCAGCAAGTCATTCACCGACTGACCATACGCATCCGTATTCTCTGCACTACTTTCAATCTGTACGATCATCACATCCTGCTCACCCTCGCGCAGCGCGATCACACGCGCACGGCGGATTTCATCATGTGCTGCAACCAGCTGCGCCACCTGTTCTGGGCGCACGAACATCCCTTTGATCTTGGTGGTTTGATCCGCACGGCCCATCCATCCTTTGATGCGCATGTTTGTGCGTCCGCAAGGCGACGTACCTTCCATCACCGCACTAAGGTCACCTGTAGCAAACCGGACAAGCGGATAGTCAGGGTTAAGTGCTGTGACAACAACCTCGCCTACCTCGCCGTGCGGTACAGGATTGCCAGTGCCAGGCGTTACAATCTCGATGATCACACCTTCATCCACAATCAAACCCTCAGCTGCCGGAGATTCGTAGGCGATATTTCCCAGATCTGCAGTCGCATAGCATTGCAGACAAGTGATTCCCCGCGCTGTGTACCAGTCACGCAAGCTCGGGAATAGCGCGCCGCCCCCCACCGCTGCGCGCGTGATGGCAAGGGTCACACCCATCTCATCCGCCATCTCAAGAATGATCTTCAGGTAATCGGGCGTGCCCGCATAGGCGGTCGTGCCAATATCACGCGCAGCAATAACCTGAAGCTCCGTCTGGCCTGTACCTGCAGGAAGGACTGTCGCACCTACCGCCCGCGCGCCACTCTCAAAAATCATGCCCGCAGGAGTGAGGTGATATCCAAAGCAATTGTGCACGATGTCGCCCGCACCAATGCCGAGGCCATGGAGGAACCGGCCCATGCGCCACCAATCTGGATCAGTTGATGACGGCTCATAAATAGGACCGGGTGATTGAAAAACATGACTGAAGCCTGATGCGGGCTTCGTCGTAAATCCGCCAAATGGCGCATTTTTTCCTTGTGCGCACCCCAGATCGGATTTTCGCAAAACCGGCAATGTAGCCAAGGCTTCGACACTTGTGACACTGTCGGGATCAATCTCGCTCAACCTATCCCCATATCCAGAAAGCGTTTTTGCACGGGCGATCTGCTGCGGCAGAGCTTTTGCCAGATCATCGGCACGTGCCTGCGCGCTACGGGTCTCAAGATCGTCGTAGTATTTTGTCATATCAATGCTTTGCTATGGAGTAAGGGAGGGATGGCAGATCAGCTTAGCCAGCGTTTGCGCCGCCGATAGCTGCGCACATCACGGAAGGATTTACGTCCTTCATCGGACATTCCCAGATAGAATTCCTTCACATCCTGGTTCTCGCGCAGCTCACTTGCAGGGCCGTCCATAACCACCCGACCGCTCTCGAGAATATAACCGTAGTGCGCAAACCTGAGCGCGACATTCGTGTTTTGCTCAGCCAAAAGGAAAGTCACCCCTTCCTTTTCGTTGATCGTTTTCACAATGCTAAAGATTTGCTCAACCAATTGCGGCGCGAGGCCCATCGATGGCTCATCCAGCAAAATCGTTTCTGGACGGCTCATCAACGCGCGACCCACTGCACACATCTGCTGCTCCCCACCCGAGGTATAGCCAGCCTGTGATTTGCGCCGCTCCCGCAAGCGCGGAAAATAGTCGTACACCATCTCTAGATCAGCTGCGATCGCACCCTTACCGTCCGCACGCGTATACGCGCCGGTCATCAGGTTTTCCTCAATCGTGAGATGCTCAAAACAATGTCGGCCTTCCATGACCTGCACGACACCCTTTTTGACCGTCTCGGCAGGGTCCTGATGCTGGATCGGATTGCCACGATACTTGATCGACCCTTTCGTTACTTCGCCCCGTTCAGAGGCAAGTAGGCCAGAAATCGCCTTTAATGTCGTCGTTTTACCCGCACCATTCCCACCCAGCAACGCAGTGATGCCGCCTTTGGGAACGTTAAGGCTTACGCCTTTGAGGACAAGGATCACGTGATTATAAATCACTTCGATGTTGTTCACCTCGAGCAGGTTTTCAACCTGAACTTCGGCCGGTTTTGCGTCCAACATATCCCTGTGCACCCTTTGGTTGTCTGTAAAACTACTGGCCGTCACATCTGCGACGGCCAGTAGATCAGCCGGTAATTAGCAGCCAGCGTCGATGTTATTTTCCGACGCATAAGCAGCAGAATCTTCATCGATCAGCGGTCCGACCACATCCGCATCCGTTGCCGAGAAGTCAGAGATAAGGCTCCATGTCTTGGCCGACGCATCCCATTGCGTCACACCGACAAGGCCGTCACCGCCGTGGTTCTGGCATGACACTTTGAACGCAGGTCCAAAGTTTGGCAGGCCCAAGGCGGCCATCTTCTCTTCAGTGATCTCGAGAGCTTCCATGCCGTCACGCATCTGGCTGGCATTGATCTCGGCAACACCGTGGATTTCCTGCGCCGTTTTCGCAGCTTCCGCTGCCAACATCGCCGCATAGAGGCCACGGTTATAAAGCACGGTACCGATTTGGTCGCCCGCACCAGCCGCGTTGCCTGCATCAACAACATACTTACGGATGTCGTCAAATACGGGGAAGTCATCGCCCACTCCGTGGAAAGTCAGTGCTTTATAGCCGTCTGCACCGTCACCGGCTGCCAACACGTCATTCTCGGAACCGGACCACCAGATGCCGATGAAGTTCTCCATAGGGAAGCGGATATTCACAGCTTCCTGAACGGCGACCTGGTTCATTACACCCCAGCCGTACATGATCACATTGTCAGGCTTGTCGCGGCGGATTTGCAACCACTGCGACTTCTGCTCTTGACCGGGGTGGTCAACCGGCATGAGTTTCAACTCGAACCCGTGCTTTTTGCTTAGCTCTTCCAAGGTCCGGATCGGCTCCTTCCCATAGGCAGAGTTATGATAGACCAACGAGATTTTCTTGCCGTTCAGATCGCCATCATTCTCTTTGAGCAAGTAGTTGATCGCACCTGACGCACCATCCCAATAGTTGGCTGGATAGTTGAACGTGTGGGTGAAAACCTCGCCATTTTTGGCAGAAGTCCGGCCATAGCCCATTGTGTGCATAGGAATATCATCAGCAGTCGTTTTCGGAATCAGCTGATAGGTGATGCCTGTGGAGAGAGGCTGATACACCAGACCACCGCCACCTTTGAGCGACTCGTAGCATTCCACACCTTTTTCAGTGTTATAGCCTGTCTCGCATTCAGGCACGGATGTCATCACGCCGCCAATGCCGCCGTCACGCGCATTCAGCATCGTGAAATAATCTGCATAGCCATCCGCAAACGGAATACCACCCGCCGCATAGGGACCGGTGCGATAGCTCATTGACGGAAATACGAGGTCCGCCAGAACCGGACTTGCAGCCATTACCGCCGCCACAGCCATTGATCCTAGTTTATATTTCATCGGTAGTTCCTCCCTTGGATTTTTATCCGATTGGTTTCACACGGGCTTTGCCCCGCTTCTTATTCGCGGCTCCCCTAGTGCGGGAAAGGCCACAATCTCAACTTCTCCTTGGCCACGCGCCACAGCTGGGCTATCCCATGCGGCTCCGCAATCAAGAAGACGATAATTAACAGACCCACAATCACCAACTGTAAATGTGCGACGATGTCCGTGGGCCATCCCAGCCAGTCGACACCAACAACCTTCAGCGCGACAGGCAGCAGCACCAGAAAAGCAGCGCCCGCAAACGAGCCGAATATGCTGCCGAGCCCGCCAATAATAATCATAAACAGCACCAAAAACGACTTCTGGATGCCGAAGGCTTCGCCGACTTCTACAGCGCCTAAATACACCGAAAAAAACAATGCCCCCGAGATACCGATAAAGAAGCTCGACACCATGAACGCCGTCAACTTTGCACGTAGCGGGTTCACCCCGATGATCTCGGCAGCAATATCCATATCGCGGATAGCCATCCATTTACGCCCCGCAGCACCGCGCGTCATATTCCGAGCAATAACCGCACAGGTAATCGTAAAGAACAAACAAAATAGATACGCCGCCCATGGAGCGACCGACGGTCCGGTGATTAACACGCCAAAAATCTCACGCTCCGGCGCACTGATCTGACCCGATGCGGAATAGTTGTAAAACCATGACACACGGTTGAAAAGCCACACTAAAAAAAACTGCGCTGCAAGCGTCGCCACGGCAAGGTAGAAACCCTTGATCCTGAGACTTGGCAAACCGAACAGCACACCAACTAATGCGGTCATTACACCGCCCATTATGACAGAGAAAAAGATATTGAACTCCGGCAACCGGAACAACAACTCGCCACCCCACCAGATATCGACGCCCGTCATGAACTTATAACAACTATACGCACCCACAGCCATAAACCCGCCAGTACCAAGGCTCACCTGCCCGCAGTAACCCACAAGGATATTCAGCCCCAACGCCGCAATTGCATAGATCAAAAAGGGCAACACCAATGAGTTGACCCAATAGTCATTGAGCACGAAAGGCACCACAAAGATCGCTATGAATAAAACCAGATAATACCGCATCCGGTCAAATCTGATCGGGAAGGTCTGCTGATCCTGCGCATAGGTTGTACTGAAATCCCCTGCTTCACGGTAAAACATTGACACTGCTCCCTATTTTTTCTGGCTGAAAATACTCCGGGGTCCGGGGCAGCGCCCCGGCAGGATCCAACATGTACCTAAACCCTCTCAATGATTTTCTCCCCGAACAGGCCTTGCGGCCGGAAAACCAGAAACACGAGCGCCAGCATGTAGGCAAACCAGTTCTCGGTCGCCCCTCCAAGGAAAGGTGCACCGATCAGAAATTCAAACAGCTTTTCACCCACTCCGATGATCAGGCCACCGATGATCGCGCCGGGGATCGACGTAAATCCACCTAACATCAACACCGGCAAAGCCTTCAAAGCAATGAGCGAGAGCGAAAACTGAACGCCCGATTTGGCACCCCACATAATGCCCGCGACCAATGCGACGAACCCCGCCAGAGACCACACAAGAATCCAGATAAAGTTCAACGAAACACCAACAGACAACGCCGCCTGATGGTCATCCGCCACGGCCCGCATGGCACGCCCTTGCTTTGTGTATTGCGCAAAGATCACCAAACCGGCCACCAGAATGATTGCAACTATGGACGCTACGATATCGAGGTTATCAATAAAGAACCCGTACCCCAGCGCCTCATAGGTTTTCCCTTCGAGCCACTCGTTCATTCCTTGCGGCAGACAGGCGCCCTGCGCTGCGCAGACGTCCAACGCCTTAAGCTCCGACCCCCACATCAAATCTGCTACCCCTTCGAGAAGGTAGGCCAGACCGATGGTCGCCATAAACAGGATGATGGGCTCCTGCCCGACCAGATGGCGGAAAATAAACCGCTGCACCGCCCACGCTAGCAAAATCATCACGACAACAGTTAGCAGGATCGCTACAAACGAATGCACCGTCCACCCGAACTTATGCACGTCCAAACCAAAGATCGCATTGATCAGATGTGCAAACGGCACCTGCCCGTTCTGGATACCCACGAGGGTCATCGCCGCGAACAGGGCCATCACCCCTTGGGCATAGTTGAAAATACCCGACGCTTTGTAGATCAGCACAAACCCGAGTGCGACGAGCGCATACAGCACACCCGCCATCAGCCCGTTGGCAAATACCTCAAGCGTAAACGCAAGCTGTTCATTCATGACACTGCTCCCCAAATATCAATCATGCGCCACCCCTAGATAAGCATCAATCACGGCCTGATTGTTGCGCACTTCCGACGGCGTGCCATCGCCAATCTTCTTGCCGTAGTCCATCACCACCACACGATCGCTCAGGTCCATCACAACGCCCATGTCATGCTCAATGAGAGCAATTGTGGTCCCAAACTCGTCGTTTACATCAAGGATAAAGCGGCTCATGTCCTCTTTTTCCTCGACGTTCATACCAGCCATCGGCTCATCCAAAAGCAGGATCGACGGCTCGGCCGCCAATGCGCGGGCCAGTTCTACCCGCTTTTTCAAACCATAAGGCAGACGCGAGACAGGTGTTTTGCGAATGGCCTGAATTTCAAGAAAATCAATGATGCGCTCCGCCACCTCTCGGTTAGCCACCTCCTCACGCTCCGCGGCACCGTACCAAAGCATCTGCGAAAAAAGCCCGGTCTTCATGTGGGTGAGCCGCCCCGTCATGACATTATCGAGAACCGACATGCCCTCGAACAATGCAATATTTTGGAACGTTCGTGCGATGCCCTGCTGTGCGACTTCAAACGGCTTTACCGGCGGGCGGCGCGCGCCCTTGTACCAAACTTCGCCCTCTTGCGGCACGTAGAACCCTGATATCACGTTGAGCATGGATGACTTGCCGGCACCATTCGGCCCGATGATCGCACGAATTTCACCCTCGCGGATATCAAACGAGATATCTTTGATCGCCTCTACACCGCCAAACCGCAGCGTGATGTTTTTCATCTCCATCACCACCGGGCCAATCGTGCGGCCGTCCTCGGTGACATAGCTTTCCATGGTATCTTTCACGCTCGCGCACCCCACACCAATCTATCCGCCAATTTCAAAACCCTGCGGGAGCGCGGGCGGGACGTCGTCGCAGACGCGTGTCGTTTCACCCTCATTCCGCTGCCATCTTCTGCTTTGTCGCGACAACCTGCGCAGACCGCACCTCAAGTGTCGCTTTGATCGCGCCTTTGCGACCGTCCTCATAGGTCACTTCCGTCTCTGTGCTGATCTTTTCGGACCCGTCATACAGTGCTGTGATAATATCGTCGTATTTCTCTTCAATGATCCGCCGCCGCACTTTACGCGTGCGCGTCAGCTCTCCATCATCTGCATCCAGTTCCTTGTGTAGCACAACAAAACGGTGAACCTGACACCCCGACAGCATTTCGTCCTGCGCGACCGAGATATTGACCGCTTCGACGTGTTCCTGAATTTGCTGCATAACCTGAGGGTGACGCGCCAATTCCTGATAGGAAGCATAGCCGATATTGTTTCGTTCTGCCCAATTTCCGACCGCCGTCAAATCAATATTGATAAAAGCTGTGCATTCACTTTTCTCATTACCAAAAACCACCGCTTCCAGAATGTTTGGGAAAAACTTAAGCTTGTTCTCAACATATTTGGGCGCAAACAGAGAGCCGTCGGCCATTTTGCCCACGTCTTTTGCGCGGTCAATGATGCGCAGATGGCCTGTGTCCGGCTCGACGAAACCGGCATCACCTGTTGCCACCCAACCCTCGGCATCCTTCGTATCGGCCGTGCTTTCGGCGTTTTTATAATACTCGACGAACACCCCAGGTGAGCGATAGAAAACCTCACCGTTGTCCGCAATTTTCAGCTCCACACCGGGACAGGTTACGCCAACCGTGTCGCTGCGCACCTCGCCATCAGGCTGTGCCGTTATGAAAACGGTCGCCTCGGTCTGCCCGTACAATTGCTTGAGGTTAATCCCAAGCGAGCGGTAGAAATCAAAAATCTCCGGACCGATTGCTTCACCGGCCGTATATCCGACCCGCACGCGGCTGAAGCCGAGCGTATTCTTGAGCGGACCATAGATAAACAGCTCGCCCATTTTGTATTTCAACCGGTCGCCAAAGCTCACCTGTTTACCGTCCAGAATTGCCGGACCCACTTTACGCGCATGCGCCATATAGTAATCAAACAGCTTCTTCTTGAACCGGCTCGCGTCCTCCATACGGATCATGACGTTAGTCAGCTGACCTTCGAACACACGCGGTGGCGCAAAATAATACGTCGGCCCAATCTCGCGCAAATCCACATGCATCGTATCCGCACTTTCGGGGCAATTGGTACAAAAGCCGGTCCAAAGCGCCTGCCCCACGGAAAAGATAAAATCACCAACCCATGCCATCGGCAGATAGGCCAGAATGTCATCTGTCTGCCGCAAGCCATCGAACTCGGAGCTTGATTTTGCCGTCTCGATTACATTGCGGTTGCTCAGCACCACACCCTTGGGCTTGCCCGTTGTGCCGGATGTATAAAGCATCACACCCGTGCTGTCATAATCCAGCTTGGCTTGTCGCGCTTCAAGTTCCGCGATGTGTTTGTCCCGGTTCGTGCGGCCCAATTCCTGCACCGCATGATATTGATCCAGATGTTCATGGTCATATTTGCGTAAGCCACGCGGATCGAGGTAGATCATGCGCTCGAAATCCGGCAGCTGATCTTTCACTTCGAGGATTTTATCCACCTGCTCCTGATCACCTACCACAGCAAAGCGTGCGCCACAGTGGCTCATCACATACGCCATCTCTTCGGCGTTGGCGTCCTGATACAGCGGTACGGGAACGGCACCGCACATCTCCGCTGACATCATCGCCCAATACAAGCTAGGCCGGTTGCGCCCGATAATCGCAACAAAATCCCCCTCCGACAGCCCAAGTTCTAAAAATCCCAGTGCCAAGGCTTCCACCTCATCGCGCGTCTGCGACCAGCTCCAGCTTTGCCAGATTCCGTATTCCTTTTCGCGGTACGCCGGTGCATCCGCAAATTTCTTGGCATTGCGATGGAGCAATGCAGGAACGGACGCTGGTTGCCCTTGAGGACATGAAACTAATGTCAAAGTAGATCCTCCCAGATCCTGCCTTTATCGGCAGACTGATCGTATGTTCACGATTCAGTGTGCCAATCAGAATGGCAGTAAACAGTCCAACGTCAACGTCTTCTTGGAATTTCTCTAATGTACGCATCTTGAAACTGCGGTACCGCAGTTGCCTGCAGACAGCGAGATTTTGACCACAAAGACACAAGAACCACGGATCGCTGCCGCTATTTGCTGCACTTTTATTGGTTCAGAAGCTCAACAGCTTTTGCCAACACGGACACGCCAACAACCAGATCGGTCTCATTCGTATCTTCGTCAAACGCATGGCTGATCCCACCGATTGACGGCACGAACAGCATCGCCACTGGCAACACCTTCGCAACATTCGTCGCATCATGAAGCGCACCCGAAGGCATAACACGCCAAGCATCTGGAGCGAGCACTTGCGCAGCACACTCCAAAGCCGCACGGAAACTCATGTCCATATTAACAGGCTTGAGTTCCATACGCGGCGTAATCTCGATGTTGACTCCATGCCTCTCGCCAGCATCGGTCAATGCCGACCGCACGACCGCTTCCATCCGCGCCAGACGTTCCTCAGATGCATCACGCCACTGGATAGAAAACCGCGCGTATCCGGGCACAATCGAGCTCGCATTCGGACCAAGCGTGACCCGCCCGATGGTCCAAACGGACTGAGGCGTGACAACATTTTGTAGCCGCTCGTTCAACAAGGCCGAAAAAGCCGCCAAGGCCTGAAACGCATCGCGCCGAAGGTGCATCGGTGTCGTACCCGCATGGTTTTGCTGGCCGCTGAAGACCACTTCGAATTGCCGCGAGCCGACAATGTCGCTCACGACGCCAATGATTTCACCGCTGGTGTCAAGAACCGGACCCTGTTCAATGTGTAACTCGATGAAGCCCTTGAACAGCGTCGGATCGACGCTTTTCGCTTCAATGGCATAGGGCCCGCGGGCATCCGCCAAAAGCATCCCATCTGTAGCGATCAGTACGTCAGCCTCGTCCTGTGTAATCTCACCTGCAAAAACCGAACTGCCTGTCAGCGCACCAAACCGGCCTTCCTCATCCTGAAACGAGACGACCGAGATGCCGCCACAGACACGCGCAACTTCCAAGGCCGCGATGACGCCCAGCGCCCCGTCGAGCCATCCACCCTCGGGTTGCGTATCGCTATGTGAGCCAAGCAGGATCGAAGGGCCATCAGCCAAGCCAAACACATTGCCCATCGCGTCGACCTGTACCCGCAGTCCTGCATCACGCATCCGGTCTGCCAACCACGCGCGCGCGTCAGTGTCCGCTTGCGAATAGGCCCTGCGCACAACGCCCTTGCCATCGCCTGCAGCACCAAAGGACCGAAGCTTGTGCAGGTCGGTCAGGAACCGGTCTGCATCAATCTTGACCGGCTTCGTGCCATTCTCGTTGACGGGCGGCACGCGTATCACTCTGCCGCGACGGCGGCCTCAACCGCCTCGACTTTCACCGCAGAGAATTTGAACTCGGGAATTTTACCGTACGGATCAACAGCAGGGTTGGTCAGGATGTTTGCCGCCGCTTCGACATATGCAAACGGGAGGAATACCATATCTGGTGATACCGCACGGTCCATCCGCGCCATAATCTCGATGCTGCCACGTTTGGTTGTCAGACGCACCAGCCCTCCCGGCTCAACCCCCAACTTGCGCAAGGTCGATGGATGCAGGGAGCAATTTGCTTCAGGCTCCAATCCGTCCAGAACCGTTGCCCGACGGGTCATGGAGCCCGTGTGCCAATGCTCCAACTGCCGACCGGTGGTGAGGATCATCGGATACTCGGCATCTGGCGTGTCATCGGGTGCGATAATGCTGGCAGGGGTGAACCGTGCACGACCATCGGCCCGCGGGAACCCGTCGGTGAACACAATCGCCTGACCCGGATCTTCAGGACTGAGCGAGGGGTAGGTCACCGCATTCTGCGCCTCAAGCCGGTCCCACGTGATGTTGTTGAGCGACCGCATATTCAGCTTCATCTCGGCAAAAATCTCGGACGGATCGGCATAGGACCAGTTCAGCCCGAGCCGCTTTGCCAGCTCAACCTCGATCCACCAATCCTCGCGCGCATCACCGGGCGGGGTAACCGCGCGGCGTCCCATCTGAACCTGCCGGTTGGTGTTGGTGACCGTGCCAGACTTCTCGGCAAATGCAGAGGCGGGCAGGATGACATCGGCAAAATTCGCCGTCTCGGTGATAAAGATATCCTGCACCACTAGATGCTCAAGCTTGGCAAGCGCGTCGCGCGCATGCTCGACGTCGGGATCGGACATCGCGGGGTTTTCCCCGAGGATATACATGCCTTTGATACCGCCTGCATGGACAGCATCGAGGATTTCAGTAACCGTCAGGCCCTTCTCGGCGCTGAAGTCGTCACTTTCCCAAACTTCGGTAAAGGCAGACCGGACACCATCATCAGTAACCGATTGATAATCCGGCAGGAACATCGGCACGAGGCCCGCGTCAGACGCGCCTTGGACGTTGTTCTGACCCCGCAGCGGGTGAAGCCCTGCACCGGGGCGGCCTACCTGTCCTGTCATCAGCGCAAGGCTAATCAGACAACGCGCATTGTCGGTGCCGTGGATATGCTGGCTCACCCCCATACCCCAAAAAATCATAGCAGATTTGGCCCCCGCAAAGGTCCGCGCCACATCGCGTAGCATTTCTGCATCGATGCCACAAATCTCGGCCATCACTTCAGGAGTGAAGTCCTTGAGGTGCGCTTTTTCCGCCTCCCAATTCTCGGTATAGGCTTCGATATACTGGCGGTCATACAGCTCTTCTTCGACGATCACATGCATGATCGCGTTGAGCATGGACACGTCCGTGCCAGGCCGGAATTGCAGCATATGCGAGGAGTGACGCTTGAGCGCTTGACCGCGCGGATCCATCACAATGAGCTTGCCGCCCCGCTTGGTAAACTGCTTGAAATAGGTGGCTGCGACCGGATGGTTCTCGGTCGGGTTGGCGCCGATCACGATGGCCACATCGGCATTCTCGATTTCGTTAAACGTGGCTGTTACCGCGCCAGATCCGACGTTTTCAAGCAGCGCAGAGACCGAAGACGCATGGCATAGCCGCGTGCAGTGGTCGACGTTGTTATGGCCAAATCCCTGACGGATAATTTTTTGAAATAGGTAGGCTTCTTCATTGGTGCATTTGGCCGATCCAAAACCCGCAACACCCTTACCGCCGATGTCCTTGAGACCTTTCGCTGCCGCGTCGAGCGCTTCGTCCCACGTCGCCTCGCGGAATACCTCAAGGTAGTTTCCGGGGTCTACATTCATACCCTTGGCAGGCGCATCGTTCCGCCGGATCAGAGGCTTGGTCAGTCGGTGGTCATGGTGGATATAATCGAAGCCGAACCGCCCCTTGACGCATAGCCGCCCCTCGTTGGCGGGGCCGTTGATTCCGTCGACATATTTGATCTTGTTATCTTTGATCTTCATAGAGACCTGACAACCGACACCGCAGAAGGGGCAAATGCTCTCTACTTCGCTATCAAAATCGCCGCTGTCACCGACCTGATTGTCATCTACAACAGTGGCGGGCATCAGCGCGCCTGTCGGGCAGGCCTGAACGCATTCGCCGCACGCCACGCATGTCGACGCACCCATAGGGTCTGCCATATCAAAAGTGGGATAGCTGTCGTGGCCACGGCCCGACATGCCGATCACATCATTCACCTGTACCTCGCGGCAGGCCCGCACACACAGACCGCACGAGATACATGCATCGAGGTTCACGCTCATGGCGACGTGGCTGTCGTCCAGCAGTGGAATGCGCCCTTCGGCCAGTTTGGGAAAGCGGCTGTCGGAGGCACCGCTCATCTCGACCATATCCCACATATGGCTTGATTTATCATGGGCCGTCTCACGCTCAGGCTGATCAGCCATCAACAGCTCAACGACCATCTTGCGCGCACTTTGGGCGCGGGTGTTGTTGGTGGCCACCACCATACCTTCGGCAGGTTCACGGATACACGACGCAGCCAACGTCCGCTCGCCCTCAATCTCGACCATACAGGCACGGCAATTGCCGTCAGGGCGGTAGCCGGGTGCCGGTTTGTGACACAGATGCGGAATTTTGAGACCACGGCCATTGGCCACTTCCCAAATCGTCAGGCCCGCCTCGGATTCGACGGTTTCCCCGTCGAGCGTGAATGTAACCTTATCCGTCATGGCGATATCCTCCCTGCGTATCCCGACTTTCTATCTGCGCCCCCCCTTATCGGGAAGGCCGTTCCCGACACCAAACCTCGCTTTTCCGCCATGCGGGCGAAGTGGCGTTTCCGATAGGCCCCTTTCACACCTTCCCCGCCTCCCCTATCAAGACCGTCATAATACAGGAGCACGGATGTCGACGATTACCCTCATTCGCCACGGTCAGGCGAACTCTGCCGCGAAAGACGAAATCAGCTATGACCGGCTGAGTGATCTTGGCCATACGCAAGCAAGCTGGCTTGGAGATCACCTGCGCGAAAGCGGCGCGCACCATACGCGGCTTTATACCGGAACGCTGCGGCGGCATATCGAGACGGCGGATGGCATGAACACGGGCCTCGATCCCCTTCGCGATCCACGCCTGAATGAGTTGGAGTATTTCACCCTCGGACATCTTTTGCATGCCCAGCACGGCGTGACTTTTCCGACAGAGCAATCCGAGTTCATTTCGCATCTACCGATGGTTTTCCAGCACTGGAAAGACGGCATGCTTGAAGGTGCGCCCGAAAGTTATGCACAATTCCAAAGCCGGATACGTGATGCGCTGGCCGAGATTGCGGGTGGTACCGGTCCTGCACTCGTGGTGACGTCGGGGGGTCTGATTGCGCATGCAATGGGCCAGCAGATGGAACTTGGCGTGGCGGCAACTGCAAGAATGGCCATCGCGATATTTCACACATCCTTGCATCAATTCCACCCCATCGGGGATCATCTGTCACCCATTCTATTCAACGCCACACCCCATCTGGACACGCCTGAGCGTGGACTGTCCAAGACCAACATCTAAAAGGCTGCTCTCATGAACCTGTATTATGCCAACGGTACCATTTCCATCGCACCGGCAATTGCTCTGCTTGAGGCGGGCCTGCCCCATGATCTGAGCCGTGTTGATTTTTCGAGTGCTGAGCAGACCAAGCCTGAGTACCTTGCCATCAACCCGAAAGGCCGCGTGCCCGCGCTTGTGCTCAAGGACGGCACTGTGCTGTCAGAAACCGGTGCGATACTCGACTATATCGCGGCTGTCGCCCCTGATGCAGGCCTTGTTCCCACTGACCCGGTGGAGGCCGCGCAGATGCGCAGTGTCATGTACTACCTCGCGTCGACAATGCATGTGGCACACGCCCACAAAATGCGCGGCAGCCGTTGGGCCGACAGCGCCGAAAGCCATGCCGATATGACAGCAAAAGTGCCCGAAACCATGCGCGCCTGTGCGGCTTATGTCGAAGCGGAGTGTCTGCGCGGTGACTATGCCTGCGGCGCAGCATTCTCACTGGCGGATGCGTATCTGTTTGTCGTCTGCAACTGGCTTGCCGGTGATGGTGTGACGGTTTCAGACTTTCCAAAGATCACAGCATTTATGTCACGGATGGAAACCCGAGACAGCGTTCAAACTGTGCGCGACAAAGATATGCTGTAATCAGCTGAAAATCCGAAAATACAGCCAGTCGGGCAAAAACTGGCTGCCGCGGAACAAAAGCGAAAAGGCAAACGGAAAGCTCTTCTTGAATTTGTCGGTGTTCATATGTTCGAACACTTCGCGCGCTGCGTCCTCCGGCTCCATGATGAAGGGCATTTTGAAGTCGTTTTTCTCGGTCAGTTGCGTTTTGATAAAGCCAGGGTTGACCACCTGTACCTGAACGCCGGTTTTGCGCAGATCGGCGTACATACATTCCGCGAGTGACATGGTCGCCGCTTTTGACGCGGTATAGCCGATCGAGCCGGGCAAACCGCGAAATCCCGTTAGGCTCGAAGTGATCACGATGTGGCCTGCGTCCCGCGCGACCATGTTTGGCACCACATGTCCCATCACCCGCATCAGACCGGTAAAGTTCACATCCGCCATGGCATTCGCCTGCTCGGCATTCCAGTCCTTGGCACTGAAGGGCCAATAGACACCGGCAAGATACACGATGCCGTCTACCTCACCTACAGCTTGTGCGGCCTGCGCCACGCTGTCCTCGTCCGATACATCCATGGTTACCACAGTCGCCTTACCCGGCATACTCTCGGCCAGCGCCTCAAGCTTGCCTTCGGAGCGCGCTGATAAAATCACATCAGCGCCTGCACGGCTCAGCTTTTCAGCCAGTGACGCACCCAAGCCATCGCTGGCACCGACCAGCCAGTAACGTTTGCCTTGCCATTGCGTCATGCCGTTTCCTTCTTTTTAATCGTCGCCACTAATTCTGCGACCCGAAAACCAAACTTGCGAAACTGGCTTCGGTTCACCACAGTTCCGTTTTTTGTCAAATACATACAATCAAACGCGTTGAGAGTGTGACCACCAGAGGACTCCGGCAGTTTGATCGGATAATTGAACAGCACTGCAGATCCTGAAATTTCCCCGGTTCCCTTGCCGGGAACATCATCGGCAAACGCCTCAAACCCACCGCCGCCATCAAGTTCGATTCGCCATTCGCGGATCTGGGTAGAGCCATCATTATAACGAAACTCTTCTTTCATCGTGCATATGTTGCCTAGCCAACTGACATCAAAATCGGCTTCAAACGTGCTGGTCACACGGCCCAGCGGGCCAAAAATGACACCATCACAGGTCATTGGCCCGTCGAGATGATTACGCATGTCAAAGGGCGGGTGGTCATCGGCATAGTCATTTGCAGACTGCCCCATGAAATCGGCAAACCGGCGCCGCAAAAGTACCAACAATGCCACAACACCGGCACCCAATGCGAAGAAGAAAACTGCGTCACTCATAGCGGCTCCTTATCAATCTTTGTGCGCCAGAGCAAAAAGATAGCAGCAAGTTTAAGCACACATGGCACCCCAGCATAGAGTAGCTTCAACATATCTATCGCGTCTTGGGGTGGCGATGCCTGCGCACCGCTGGCGTATCCTGCCCGCTCTAATAGTGGAAGTAGGATGGCCGCAGCCAAGGCCAAGGTGAATTTCGACACAAACGACCATAAGCCGAACCCCTCAGCCGCCGAAGGTGCGATTTTGGCCATACGCGTGGCAAAAAGTGCGGGCAGCAGGGTAAGGTCCGCACCCATTGCTGCACCCGACGCGACGCAAACGACGGCGAACCACCACACAGCACCCGTCTCTAGAAATAGCGCACCGCCGAAAGCAAAAATTGCGAGTACCATGGCCCACAAAAGTACACCGCGCGCGTCATACCGCTCCGCCAGCATGCTCCAGACAGGTGCCGCTCCTGCTGCAGATAAAAAGAACAGCAGCAACAGCGGCCCCTCGAACCCCGGTGCATCAAGCGCACTTTCCACATAGAATAAAAACAGTGTCGAGCTGACTGCGACCGGCGCCGCGTTCAACAATGCGATGAATAACAGCCGACGTGCCAACGGATCGCCCAGAACGGTGCCAAAGCCCGTGCTCGCGGGAACATCGACACTCACCCACTCGCCCCGCATAGACAGCGCAGCCACTACGGCCAGTATGCCAAATCCGACAGCGAAGCCTGCGAAGGGCGCGCCCATAAAAGCGCCCAGCGCAACAGGCGCCACCGATGCCACGCAAACACCCAGCAGCGCACCAGTTTCACGCCAACGGGCCAACCGCAAATGTCCCTGCCCTGACATCCGCCCGCCCTTGGCGACCCCTTGGGCATAAAAGCAAATCGTTAAAAAGCTGAAGGCCGAGAATACCAGCGTCAGCATAAGTGCAAACCAGAGGACAGGGGAGGTGAGTGGCGGCACGGCAAACAATCCGATCATCGCGATCCCGATCACTGCACAACCGATACCCACAGCCGTCCCACGCTGGTCCCGCAACTTCTCTGACAAACGGCCCAGCAGCGGGTCCTGCACCACGTCAAGCAGGCGCAGGCCAAACAGCACGGCGCCCAGCGCGGTCAACGAAACGCCATATTCATCGACGTAGAACTTCGGCGCGTGGATGTAGATCGGCAAACCTGCACAGGCCAGCAAGGCGGCAAAAAGTGCGTAAGACGAAAGCCGCTGTGCCATCATCCTTTGGACACTTCATTGCGCGGCGGTACAGGTTGACTGCGAAACAACGCGCCCTTGATCCAGAGCTTGACTGCCTGCCAATGGATGAGGGCCAGAACACGGCGCGCACCGAACGGGCGACGAACAAGGCTGCGCAGGATGCCCGCGTTGGTCAGCGGTTGCCGCTTGCCCGTGAGCGTCGCAATGAGGCCACCTGTAGCGCGGCCATAGTCAATCCAGATGCCGATGCGGTCATCCGTGATGTCGAAGCGAAACGTGTATTCCCCCTCCACCGGCTGGAAGGGGGAGACATGCATGACTTTGGTGGCACGAAGCTGATCGGTGCGCGTGATCTCCCGCAAGTCGGGACGGTGGCACAAATAGCTGTGGCGGTCGCCAAAGGTATTACTCACCTCGGAGATCACAGCGAGCAATGCGCCATCCGCACGCCTGCACAGCCAGAAACTAACAGGGTTGAAGACATGACCCAACACGCGCGGCTGCGTTAAAAGCTCGATCCGGGCGATCCCTTCGATGTCGAATTGCGCAAGCACATCGCGCACCCAAGCCGCGCCACGCCCATTGCCCGGTGCGCCCCCGTGATCGCTGTCCTGC
Organism: Sulfitobacter sp.; assembly: GCA_049670485.1. Lineage (GTDB taxonomy): Bacteria > Pseudomonadota > Alphaproteobacteria > Rhodobacterales > Rhodobacteraceae > Sulfitobacter. The sequence continues at coordinate 39,085 of JBATTJ010000136.1, read as the reverse complement.
ACCGATGTGATGCCCCGCGTGTTACGCCCAAACAGCGATGGCGTGCAAAGCGGTGCCTCCGCATTCAACAGCACATAATCTATGGAATAACGAAAAGCGTTTTCCACGTTGCCCTTGCGCCCGTGAAACGTCTGACCCGCGATATGATCGACGGTCTCGGTCATTCTGCGGCAATCGCTTTGCCCGCACGCGCCCGCAGTGCCGTGACCACATCAACCGCGCTTGCCAAACCGTCCTCGTGGAACCCACTCCGCATCCATGCGCCGCAGAACCATGTGTTGTTTTGTCCATTCATACCTCGCACGGCCTCCTGCGCATCCAATGCTCCCAAATCATAGACAGGATGGCGCAGAGTAACCTGATCGTAAATGAGCTCTTCACGAATGGTACGTTTGGTGTTGAGGGTCACGAAATGCGGATCACTCTCGGGAATCGGTTGTAGCGAGTTCATCCAATAGGTCAGATCAATTCGGTCCGATTTGGCGCGCGAATCCTCGGTATAAACCCATGACGCCCATGTGGCGCGGCGCTTTGGCATGATGCTGGCATCGGCATGAAGCACAATGTCGTTGGGCTGATAGGCAATCGCAGCAAGGGCTGCTTTTTCACCTGTATTGGCGTCGCTCAACATAGCGAGGGTGTCATCGGAATGGGTCGCCATAACGACCTCGTCGAACCGCTCCCAGTCGCCACCATATGTTTTGACTCCAACACCTGTCGCGTCACGTCGCACGCCTTGCACTGCTGCATTGAGACGGATTTCCACGCCATTGCGCTGCATCGCTGCCTCTATCCGCGTCACATAGGAGATCGAGCCGCCTTGCACCGTGTACCACTGGTGTTGACCGGAATAGCCAAGCAATGCGTGGTTCTCGAAGAATTTGATCAATGCATGCGCCGGAAAATCCATGATCTTCTCAACCGGCGTGGACCAGATCGCACCAGAGAACGGGAGCAGATAATAATCGCGAAAATAAGAGCCCGTTCCCAGTTTGTCCAAAAATTCCCGCAAACTGAGCGTTTTGTCCTCTGCCAAGGTCAGCGCGTGTTTGTTAAATTTCACCAGATCCCGCAGCATAGCGATGAACTTGGGGTTCACTAGATTGCGCCGCTGCGCGAACATCGCATTAAGGCTAGTCAGCGCATATTCAAGCCGCCCGCCATCAAACGACGCGCCAAAACTCATGTTGGATTTGACAACCGGCACGTCCAGCTCTGCAAAAAGCGCGGCCAGATGCGGGTAATTGGCATAGTTAAAAACGATAAAACCCGTATCAACCGGCTGATCCCCATTTTTGCCGGCGATCACCGTGCGCGCGTGCCCACCAAGGCGGGTACCACTCTCGAACAAAGTGACGTGATTGTCGGACGCCAACATATGTGCAGCCCCCATTCCCGAGATACCTGCGCCGATCACGGCAATGCGGCGAAGGTCAGTTTTAGCATACGGGATGGACGCGGTTGGCGTATTTTCAGACATAAGTAACAGGTACCCTTGGCAGTGCAATAATTCGAAGGTCATACGGGCCAGATACGGCTTTGGATGTAAATGAGTTAAAACATCCTTTTTTGATCCAAGAGGCGCTTTGCCCCGTATCGTCTGCATGATACCTCTTTCCTTGACCTCCTTGCGCACGCCAACTGGCAAAAATGGCTTTCTCGCCTCCGCAAACTTGGCGGGGTCCGTGAACTTTTCGAGGCGCCAACGCGTGAGTAAGCAGACCGATAACCCACCTGTTTGGATAGACGAGATGCTGCGGGTTCGAGATGCGCGTGACAAGCAGGCTTTTGCAGACCTGTTCAGCCACTTCGCACCGCGCATCAAGGGGTATCTGATTAAATCCGGAGCGGATGCCACCACCGCTGAGGAATGTGCACAAGATGTCATGACAACCCTTTGGCGCAAAGCAGATCAGTTTGATCCTTCGCGCGCCTCCGTCGCAACGTGGATATTCACCATCGCGCGCAACCGCCGTATCGACATGGCGCGTCGTGACAGACGGCCCGAACCGGAAGACCTCACATGGGGTCCACAAGCAGAACCCGAGCAGTCTCAGGTTCTTGAAATCCAGCAAGAAAGCACGCGGTTGGTACAAGCCATCGCAACGCTGCCCAAGAACCAGCGTCGCCTTATAGAACAAGCGTATTTCGGTGAAATGACCCAAGCCGAAATAGCAAAAATCACCGGTCTGCCACTTGGCACGATCAAATCCCGTATTCGCCTCGCGCTGGACCGCCTGCGCCACGCTATGAAATGACTGACATGGATATGCCAAAGATAAATCACCACCTCGATGACGCCACCCTGATGGCCTACGCCGCCGGTACACTGCCAGAAGCGTTCAATCTGATCGTCGCCACACATCTGTCGCTCTGTGATACCTGCCGTGCGGATGCAGGCGCCTATGACGCCCTTGGCGGCGCACTTTTGGAAACCACGGATGCAACACTGACCGAAGGCAGTTTGCATAAAACACTTTCGCTGATTGAAAGTGCGCCCGCAGATATTTCAACTATGCCGCGCAGTGTCGGCACCTTCCCTACCCCGCTACAAGACTACGTTGGCGGCGACCTGGACGCTGTGCGCTGGCGGCCTTTGGGCATGGGAGTAAAACAGGCCATCCTGCCCACATCCAAAGATGCCACTGCCCGGCTTTTGTATATCCCTGCGGGTGCTGCCATGCCCGATCACGGTCACGGAGGGACCGAGATTACGCTGGTGCTCAAAGGCGCATTTCAGGATGACGATGGCTATTTTGCACGCGGTGATATCGAGATTGCGGACAGCGACGTACAGCATATTCCGGTAGCCGACATTCACGAGGATTGCATTTGCCTGACCGTCACGGATGCACCACTTCGGTTTGCCGGTATATTCCCACGCATCTGGCAAAAGTTCGCACGCATTTAAAAAGTAAGGCATGACTTATAGAACGGCTAGCGTGTCACATGTCGCCTGCCCGCGCGCCAACAAAGCAACATAGGTGTCTGCGTCAATGTTAGCCCCACAGGCGATGACGCCGACACGCTTGCCGCGCAGCCTCTCTCTCAAAGGTCCCATAACGGCGGCCAATGCGGCACCAGCGGCGGGCTCAACCGCCAGTTTCGCCTCCTGCTGAAACGCAACCATTCCGGCACAGATCGCATCATCATCCAACAGAACGATATCATCAACATACGTGGCGCATAACGCATGGCCAAATGGCAAAGCCATCGGTGCACCGAGGCTGTCGGCAACAGTTTGGACCTGCTCAAGGTGTATGGGCGTGCCAGCCGCTAGAGAGCCATGCATGCTTGCCGCGCCAACCGGCTCCACGCCGTAGACTTTGCATGCCGGATTGATCTGCTTTACCGCGGCAGCAATGCCACTGATCAAACCACCACCACCGATCGAGACGACAACCGCATCCAGATCGGGCGCGTCCTCCATCAACTCCAGTCCGACACCGGCTGTGCCCAGCGAGGTCAACGGCCCTTCAAACGGGTGGATAAAGTGGCGGCCCTCTTCCCGCACCAGCCGCTCTGCTTCCGCGAATGTCTCAGCACCCGGCGGCTTCATAATCACTTCGGCCCCTTCCGCACGTGCCAGAGCGATCCGGAACGGGTTTGCGTTGGATTGAATCACTACCTTTGCAGACGTGCCCACTTGTCGCGCGGCCCAAGCGGCCGCAATGGCATGGTTGCCCGCACTGGCCGCTGTGATGCCACGCGTGACCTGATCCGCATCCAGACTGCGTGCAACGGATAACGCGCCGCGTGCCTTGAACGTACCGGTGTACTGATAACACTCCAGCTTGAGGACTACCGTACCCCCGTCCAGCACTCGTAGCATCAGACCGCCGTCCAGCGTCAGACATGGCGTGCGACGAATATCAGTTGCAAGCGCGGCCGTATTGGCGCGGATCGCATCAAGGGAAAGCATGCTTATATCCAAGGGATCGCTATTCATTGGCATGCAGCCCTTTCGCTGGTGCGAGGGCCACAGGATCGTCCGCCCCCTCTTCAAAATCAAAATTATCCAGCCGCGCCGCGCGCTTGCCCGCCCGCTCTGCTGCTGTACCGATGCCTTCAAGGTCTTCGCGTGCTTGGCGGAAATGGGTATCAAGCTTGCCGACCCGCGACACGACCAATTCAACGTCGCGGTGCAGCAGGCGCAAGGTTTTGCGGATCTCGCCCGCCTGCTCACGCATGCGCGCATCCTTGAGGATCGCGCGCATGGTATTGAGGGTGGCCATGCAGGTCGTCGGCGAGACGATCCAGACCCGCGCGTCGAACCCTTCACGCACCAGCTCGGGGAAATTGGCGTGCAGTTCGGCATAGACGGCTTCGGACGGCAGAAACATTAGCGCGCCATCGGCGGTTTCGCCATCCAGGATATACTTCTCTGCGATGTCACGGATGTGTTTGCGGATGCTCGTGCGCATATTGGCCACAGCGGATTTCAGTTCCCAATCCGTTCCTGCGCGGTGCAGCGCCTCATAAGCCTCCAACGGAAACTTCGCGTCGATCACGATGGGACCGGGCGGATTGGGCAAGTGGATGAGGCAATCGGCACGGCGTCCATTGCTCAGGGTTTTTTGCATCGTATAGCTGTCTGCAGGCAGCGCCTTTGATACGATGTCATTTAGCTGAATTTCACCGAATGCACCGCGCGTTTGCTTATTACTCAGAATATCCTGCAACGACAGCACATCGCCCGACAGTTTGGTGATGTTATCCTGCGCCTTGTCGATAGACGCCAGCCGCTCTTGCAGCTGAGTGAGGCTTGTTGTCGTGCGTTGTGCACTGCCGTGCAAGGATTGATTGGTGCGTTCCTGCATCTGCGCCAACTGTTGCTGCATCTGAAGCTGTACTGTGGCAAGCCGCGCTTCAAGGCTTTGAATAAGCTGCGCCTGTGCATTGGCTTGCGTGTCCGACACGGTTTGCAGATTGCCGCGCAACTGCGCCTGCCCGTTGCTGAGGTTGTGCAACTGATGGGCGAGAGGAGCAGGAATACGCGCGGGGCGCAACAGCATGACAATCAGCAAAAGCAGGATCAGCACCAAGGTGCCCAACCCGATCAACAAGGCCAGTGTAACCGGATCGCTCACGTCGAACTGCAACTCTCCCGACCCGATCATGTACGCCCGAACAGCCGCTCGATATCGCTGAGTTTCAGCTCCACATAGGTGGGACGCCCATGGTTGCACTGGCCGGAGTGGGGTGTCGCCTCCATCTCGCGCAAAAGCGCGTTCATCTCTTCACCGCGCATCCAGCGGCCCGAGCGGATCGAGCCGTGGCACGCGACGCGGCTCAGGATGGCTTCGATGCGGGCTTGCACCAGCAGGCTCTCGCCCTCGCCTTCAAGTTCGTCCAGAATATCGCGGATCATCGCCTCCGCGTTGACTTCACCCAAAATTGCAGGCGTCTCCCGCACAGCGACAGCATCGCCGCCGAACGGCTCTATCCCGAGTCCGAAGATAGCGAGGTCGTCCACCACGCTCAGGATCGTGGCGCGGTCAGAGGCTGACAGTTGGATAATTTCGGGGATGAGCAACGCCTGTGCCGCCACACCATTTGCCGCCATCTGCTTTTTCAGCTTTTCGTAAACCAACCGTTCATGTGCAGCATGCTGATCGACGATGACCATACCCGTGGCGGTTTGCGCAATAATATAATTCTCGTGCACTTGGCCCCGCGCGGTTCCCAGAGGGAAGTTTTCAGGCGCCTCTGTCGCCTCTTCACTCGGTGTCTCGACACGGCCCCACATGCCTTGCATCTCAGCAAAGCCTTCGGGCGCTTGCGCCTGATACGCCGCGCCGCGCGCACCGATTGAAGGGCGGTCCATTTGATACACGCGCGCCTCACCCGTCTGTTCGGGCCGCATCGCACCAAGGGTCGCATCGGCCACTGTGCTCGAGGCGCGGTGGCCCGCATTGACCAGTGCATGGCGTAACGCAGATACAATCAGCCCGCGCACGACGCCAGGCTCGCGAAAACGAACTTCGGACTTTGCCGGATGCACATTCACATCCACCAAATTGGGATCACAATCAACAAACAACGCCGCCGCCGGATGACGATCCCGACTTAGGAAGTCGAAGTAGGCACCGCGCAGCGCACCGATCAGCATTTTGTCTTTGACGGGGCGACCATTCACGAACAAATATTGCGCCACGGCAGACCCACGCGAATAGGTCGGCAAGGCAGCAAAGCCAGTGAGGTGGAAACCGTCACGTTCCGCATCAATGGGGAGGGAATTTTCGGCAAATTCGCGGCCTAATACCTGCCGCAATCGACCATGGAGCGCCTCGAACAGATCGCCCTGCTCTGCCTCTGCGCGGAAGACTTCACGTCCGCCCCCATCACCCGAGACATCACGCAGAACAAATCGGACAAACGGCTCTGCCATAGCCAGACGTTTGACCACTTCGCCAATCGCCTGTGCCTCCGCGCGGTCTGTCCGCAGGAACTTGAGCCGCGCGGGCGTGGCATAGAACAGATCGCGCAGTGTCACGATCGTACCACCGCTTAATCCTGCAGGTTTGACACCGCTATGCACGCCACCGGTGACGCTGATCTCCGCACCGTCATGCCCTGTGGCGCGGCTGGTGATAATCAGACGGCCGACTGCGCCCAGTGACGGCAATGCCTCTCCACGAAAGCCGAAGGAGTGAATGTTGAGCAGATCGGAGCCATCAATTTTGGAGGTCGCATGCCGCGAGAGCGCAAGCGGCAGGTCAGCACCCGCAATGCCGCACCCGTCATCGGTCACACGGATCAGCGTTTTGCCCCCATCAGCGTATTCAACAGTGATGCGCGCAGCCCCTGCGTCGATGGCATTCTCGACCAGTTCTTTGACCGCCGATGCCGGACGCTCCACCACTTCGCCTGCTGCGATGCGGTTAATCGCACGCTCGTCCAATTGCCGGATCACCGGTTGCGATGCGCTTATGTTGGGGTTGGGTTCGGCCATGCCGCAAAACCTAGCATGAAAGGCTGCGATTCTGGAAGCGGCGGAGCGGGGTTATCCACGGCTATTTTCCCGTGTCAGCCACCTGTGGCCGCGCGGTACCATGCCACGATCTGCGCACGCTCTTCCTCGCGCATGTAGCTGAGGTTTGCAGGGGGCATCGCATGGGTCAGGCCTGCCTGAAGGTAGATTTGTTTCGCGGCCATCGCGATCTGGTGTTCGGTCTCGAGACGCACACCCTTGGGTGGCCAGTGCAGCCCTTCCCAAACAGGCTCAGCCGCGTGACACATGGAGCAGCGGCCCATGACTATATCCTGCACGGTATCAAACCCCTCAGCTTGGGCAAATTGCAACGCAGGGCCGCGCGCCTCCAAGGGTTCGACCGCACGGAACATCGGCGCGGTCGACAGCCAGATGATTGCAAGGAACAGCAATGAGGTCGCGAGCCATGTCCAGTATTTGGACCCTTTGCGCGCATGCATGCAGTTGAAATAGTGACGAATGGTGACGCCCATCAAAAAGACAAGCGATGCGATGAGCCAGTTCATCTCCGACGCAAACGCGAGCGGATAGTGATTGCTCAGCATCAGGAAGATCACCGGCAGCGTGAGGTAGTTATTATGCGTGCTGCGCTGCTTGGCGATCTTGCCATATTTGGCATCGGGTGTGCGCCCCGCCTTGAGGTCGGCCACAACAATCCGCTGGTTTGGCATGATGATGAAAAAGACGTTTGCCGACATGATCGTCGCGGTAAATGCACCAAGGTGCAGCAAGGCCGCACGCCCCGAGAACACGGACGTATAAAAATACGCCATCGCCACCAGCACCACATAAAGCAGCACCATTAGACGTGTGTTGTCATCGCCAAACCGGCTTTTGCACAGCAGGTCATACGCGACCCAACCAAACGCCAAAGAAGCAAGCGAGATTGCGACCGCCTGCAACACGCTAAGGTCAGCAATAGCCGGATCAACAAGATAAAATTCCGCCCCTAGGTAGTAGACGAGAATGAGCAGCGCAAAACCAGACAGCCAGGTCGAATAGCTCTCCCATTTATACCAGATGAGGTCATCCGGCATTTCCTTGGGTGCGACCAAGTATTTCTGAACGTGATAGAAACCACCACCATGGACCTGCCATTCCTCCCCGTCCGCCCCTGATTTCAGGTTGCGATCGCGGTGCAGGCCAAGATCGAGTGCAATAAAATAGAACGAGCTGCCAATCCACGCAATCGCCGTGATCACATGAACCCAGCGGACGGCAAATTCGATCCATGAGGACAGGGCAGCTAGATCGTACATGCAGGCTCCAAATAGCGAGAGTGATCAGTTCGTGGTGTTGGCGGACAGAAGATTCAGAAGGGGTTGGCCCCGCATATCACGTGGCACCAACCCTTGAAGTTAGATTTCGTCTGGCAACACAATGTTCAGCATGACGGCCACAAACGCCGTGGGGGCGACGGCAGAGGTGGCCAAGGTCTTCACCACACCGGGCAAATACTGCACCGCTTCAGGCACCAAATTGAGGCCAAGGCCCGCAGACAGCGACACCGCGATGATGACCATGTTGCGGCGGTTCATATTAATCTCGCTCAGCATATTGAGGCCTGCCGCAGCCACCATGCCGAACATCACAATCACCCCGCCCCCCAGAACGGGCAAAGGCATGGATGCGATCACAGCGCCGATTTTCGGGACCAGCCCACACAGGATCAGCACCAGCGCACCTATTGTCACAACATGACGGCTCATGATGCCTGTCATGCCAACGATACCAACATTCTGGCTGAAGGACGTGTTGGGCAGACCACCGAACACACCCGCAACCGCAGTCCCAAGACCGTCCGCATAGGTCGCACCAGCAACTTCGCGATCCGTCGCCTGACGCCCTGCGCCCGCTTTGGTGGTGGCCGAGGCATCCCCGACTGTTTCAATTGCGGAAACAATGGAGACCAGTGTAACAGCGATCACTGCACCCAGATTGAACTCGAACCCATATGGCAGCGGTGTGATCGCAGTGAACCACGAAGCATTGGCGACGGGGGCAAAGTTTACCATGCCAAAGGCAAGGGCCAGCAGGTAGCCTACGATCAGGCCGACAAGAATGGCTGAATTGCTCAGTGCGCCTTTGGTAAAAAACTTGAGCACCAGTGAGACAATCACCACAGACAACGCCACGCTCCAATGCATAAGCGAGCCAAAGCTTTCGGCTTCCATCTGGAACGTCGCGGCACCGCCTGCAGCATATTTGATCGCAACTGGGATGAGGTAGAGGCCAATGGCAAGGATAACGAGGCCCGTGACAAGCGGCGGAAAGAGCCAGCGCAAATGCTGGATCACCGCACCGAGGCAGAAGTGGATCACGCCCGCGATAATGCATGCGCTCAAGGCCACGCTTAGGCCTTGTGTGGCGGCGATACCGGCCAGAACACCAACAAAGGCAAAACTTGTACCCTGCATAATGGGAAGGCGCGCGCCGATCGGCCCGACCCCGACTGTCTGGAACAGGGTCGCCACGCCGGCAAAAAGCATGGCCATCTGAATGAGATACACTTGCTCTGCCCCGCCAAAGGCAAGACCCGCAGCACCCGCCACAATGATGGACGGCGTCACATTGGAGGCAAACATCGCCAAGACATGCTGAAGCCCCAGCGGCACCGCTTGGGCCAGTGGGGGCATCTCGTCAGGATCGGCGTAAATACTATTGGATTGTGTCATTATCTGTGTCCCTGAAGCGTAATCTCCGGCCACTCTGACGGCGGACCTCAAAGGTTATGGGACGACGGTGTACGCCTTTTCAAGGAAAACTTCTTCAAGGTTGGCCGTTGTGCCAATTCTATCAACAACCGCAAACAACCCCGGTGAAAAAAGGGGCGTCAGAACGCCGTGCCAGATGCCGCGATGGAAATTCACACCTTGGTGCGGCGCAGTCATGAAAGCACGTGGTGTGCCGGGCAGGCCCTCTTTGTCCGGTGCGACAATCACCAGAAACGGATATTGTGTCATGGGAACGAACGCTTGGGAGCCATCGGGATGCCGCTCAAGCAGATCGAATGTGTAGGGCAAACTGCGCGGTTCTGCCTGAAAAAGGCTCAGACCCGCACGGCCATCTTCACCAAAATCCAGCGCGGCGCGGTCGTGATACCGACCACACAGACCCGCATTTATCATCTTGTCCGGCGCGCCAGCGGTATCGAGGACATCACCAAAGGGCGCGAACGCCCCAGCGGTGAGCGGCTCTGCCTGTATCGGAATGCTCATAGCGGCATGTGGCGGTTCACGTCTTTGTAGAGCAGGTAGCGAAACGGCAGATCCCCCGTTGCAACGCAGGCTTGCGGGCAGAAAGCACGCAGCCACATGAAGTCGCCAGGCTTCACAGGTACCCAGTCTTTGTTCAGGAGGTAGTCAGCGGTGCCTTGCAGCACATAAAGGCCATGCTCCATCACATGAGTCTCGGCAAAAGGGATCACGCCACCGGGTTGAAAGGTAACGATATTGACATGCATATCGTGGCGCAGATCGCCTGGCGCGACAAACCGCGTTGTCGACCAAACGCCATCGCAATCAGGCATTTCGGTCGGCTCGACGAATTGATCCGCAGTCACAAACGCCTCCGGCAGGTCGACCCCGTCCGCCCCGACATACCGTTTGCGGATCCAATGAAATTGGGTGACCACATCGCCATCATTCCAAACCGTCCAGACGGCAAATGGCGGGACATAGGCATAGCCGCCTGCCTCAAGCACATGGCGCGCGCCATCTATGTTGAGGGTCAGCTGGCCCCTGGCTACAAAGATTACCGATTGCGCTTCTTCGTCCACTTCGGGCGTATCGGTGCCACCTGCAGGTGACAACTCTACCGCGTATTGGCTGAATGTCTCGGCAAAGCCGGACATGGGTCGCGCCAACACCCACATGCGCATACCAGTCCAGCCAGGCAGCAGGCTGGTGACGATATCACGCTGGGTCACGGCCGGAAGCACGGCATAGGCTGGCGTAAAAATCGCAGTCCCCTCTGGAGACACGCTTTGATCCGGCAAACCACCGGGGGGGAAGGCATAGGTCATAAAATCTGGTCCAATCTGATGCGCGCGATGCGCTCCACCTGTTTGCAGGCAGTGGTGAATTCAGTTGCGGTATCGTTCGCGATGCGCGTTTGGAACGCCCGGATGATACCCTCTTTGCTGTGATCTTTAACCGCTATGATAAAAGGAAAGCCGTGTTTGGCGACGTATGCCTCGTTGAGCGAGGTGAACTGGACCCGCTCCGCATCGGTGAGCGCGTCCAGTCCGGCACTTGCCTGCTCTGACGTACTCTCTGCCGTGAGGCGATCCGCCGCCGCCAGCTTTCCCGCTAAATCGGGGTGTGCGTTCAATACCCCTAGCCGTTTCTCATGGCTGGCCGAGCGGAACATACGGGTAAGCGCACTGTGCATGCCTGCTGCGCTGTCGTGTGCAGGGCCAAGCTCCAATGCGAAAGCGCGCTCCGCGATCCATGCCGAATGCTCGAATATACTTCCGAATTGTTCGATAAATTCGCGCTGTGTCATCATACTGGGCCGGAGGCGCGGCACAGGGGGATGGGCGATGCGCCAATGATCCGCAATCTCGATCCTGCGCGGGGTCCAGACCCCTTCAAACCCTTTTATATAGGCCAGAAAACGGGCCAGTGCTTGCACCCGTCCGGGCCTGCCAATCAGACGGCAATGAAGACCGACTGACATCATCTTGGCCGCGCCCTCAGCGCCTTCCGCATAGAGCGCATCAAACGTATCACACAGATAGCGGTAGAATTGGTCGCCGGAGTTGAACCCTTGCGGTGTGGCGAAGCGCATGTCGTTACAATCAAGCGTATAGGGAATGATGAGTTGCTGCTTGCCTGCGATCTCGGACCAGTAGGGCAGATCGTCGTCGTAGGTGTCCGAGATATAGTCAAACGCACCCGTCTGGGCGGCCAGCCGCACAGTGTTTGCGCTGGTACGGCCACAATACCAACCGCGCGGCGCGGCACCTGTGACTTCGGTGTGCAACCGGATCGCTTCGATCATATCAGCTTTTTCGGCATCTTCCGCATGGTCGCGGTAGTCGATCCATTTAAGGCCGTGACTTGCGACCTCCCAGCCTGCGCTCTGCATCGCTTCCACCTGCTCTGGCGCGCGGGCCAATGCGCTGGCCACCCCGTAAATAGTGACTGGTATCTGCGCGCTGATAAACAAACGGTGAAGCCGCCAGAAACCTGCGCGCGCGCCATAGTCGTATATGCTTTCCATATTCCAATGCCGCTGACCCACCCATGGTGCGGCACCTACGATCTCGGACAGGAACGCTTCTGACGCGGCATCGCCATGCAGAAGGCAGTTCTCACCACCTTCTTCATAATTGAGCACGAATTGAACCGCGATGCGCGCACCACCCGGCCATGCCGCATCTGGTGGGGTCGCACCGTAGCCGCTGAAATCTCTTGGGTAGCGGGTCATGGCGTGTCCTTAAACCTCGTTGTGACGACACTTGGCACGAAACGCAGCCACACCGCAATTTGCAAACGGGACCAGAAATGACAAACGGGCCGAACATTTCTGTCCAGCCCGCCGCTCTCCCGAAGATCACAAAGGCATCCATTTTTATTATTATTTCAGCCGGGTATGATTAACCGCTGGCCTTGCTGGATTTTTTCGGGGGAGTGTAGCGTTTCACGGTTGGCCTCGAAAATACGCTCGTACTCGGAAGGCTTGCCGTAGAATTGAAGAGCGAGATACGCAAGGCTGTCGCCCGGCGCGATTGTATAAGTTCGCTGGCCCGCGATTTGCTGGGTGCGCATGGTAGAGGCTGCGAAAATTTTGCGCGACATATCCCGCGCCGCTGATGCGCCTGCGTCTGTCCCATCAGTGGCGAGCGCGGTCTGAGAGACATTGAAAATCAGCGTATCCAGATCGGTCTCACCTGACGGCGTTTTCAAGGCGGCAGGCACCGTGAACAGCCCGGCGGCATAGGCTTGTGTCAGGACGTCGGTAATGCGACTAGCGGCGGCGGTGCCAGCATCAGAAAGCTTCAAGATCATGCGCGGGGCACCATCATCACCGGTTTGCGCAATGCGGTAATCGCCCGCCAAAATGTCTGCGCGCAGCGGCTCAAGATCAGCACTATCTAGAATAATGAGCGCGCGGGCGGTCTCTCGAGCCAACTCACCTGTGCGCCATTCAGGGCGCGCGGGTGCGGCTTGGGCAACGGGCACAAATGTGCGCGCATTTGGCCGTACGTTTCGCAACTCCCCAAGGCCAGACACAGCGGTACGCGTGACATCTTGGTCAGTCACCTGAATCGAAGCGGCAGCTATTTGTTGCTGAGGTATCGGCAAAGCGGCCTGCGGCTTCTCGTCAATCCACCACAACGCAGCAGTCATACCCAACACAAATGTGACAGTACAAATGCCGCTCACGACCAACATGGTGGAATGGCGCTGCACAAGCTCCATCATCCTTGCAGGACGATCAGACGACGGCATCAGGCCAGCGGCGGCATAGGCTGGTGCGACGGGCTCCGGTACGGTAAACGCCACTTTCGCACGGGGGGTCGTTTTGGCAGCAGGGCGTGCCACTAGATCCTTTGCACTCGCCTCGGACGGTGCGTGTGTCTCAGGCGTTGCGGCAGGTCGCGTAGGGGCAATGGGGGTGGGCGAAAAGGCTATCTTGGGGCGTTTATCACTCATCGCCTCACTCCTGCACCGTTAAGGAGAGCATCGACCAAACCTGCATACCACCGCGATAATAGCTGAGCTTTTCTGCCGGATAACCCGCCTCCAACAGGTGCGTGATCAGATGGCCGGCATCACTTTGGGATGGCCCGTTGTCATAGACCATCAAACGGCGCGCGTCAGAAAAGTTATATAAATCCTCGAATGCACGCGCGCCAAGCGCCTTGAATATTTGATCCCGAATTTCGCTGTCGTCGGCCACGGATCCATGCGGCAGGCTGACCGAACCCGGGATGAACCCTTTGGCCCGCGCAGCAGGTGCGCGCGCATCGACCAGCAAACCGGTATTTTGTCCAACTGAGTTAACCAGGAAATCCAGCACGCGCGGCTCTGCAACCGTCTCGATGCCTTCAGCGACTTGTTCCTGCGCGATGCAAAACGGATCACATGAAGGGGTTAAGTTGGCAAATTTTTCTGCAACGTTTTCGGCACCGGACAGATCAACGCTCACATTCACCTGTGCGCCGTCAAAGCTGAAGGATGCTGCACCGCCCGTCAAATAGGTCTGCGCTTCAAGGTTTTGCGCCTGAAAACTGAATACCGCCGCGAAAATTGCTGCTCTAAAATACATCTCGTCCCCCACTTCGGACACAAAATGTAGCTTTTGCCGCCACAAAAGCCGTGTCTCGAAGAATATGTTCCCAGATATAGACCGAGACCGAATCATAGGTCAAAGCAAAAACGAATCGGTTGGACATATGATGCGAATCAGCTGTTGTTTGTGCGATTCTACGTGACGAACGGGCCAATACACGGCATTTCAGGTCAAAGACGGGTTTGGTTCATGCCACATCCAAACTGAAATTCTCGTTCAAGGAGTACTCAAATGTCTGACGGATATCTCACCACCCATGTTCTGGATACCGCACGGGGGCGTCCTGCGACCGGGATCGAGATTACACTTTACCGGCTGGACGGTGATATGCGCGAAGAATGTGCGCGGATGCGCACCAATGCCGACGGGCGCACAGATACGCCAATCCTGCCAAAGGAGGCTTTTGCCGTTGGCACGTATGAGTTAGTCTTCGCGGCAGGTGCGTATCTCGATGCGACGGGCATCCCGCCCGAAGCACCACGTTTTCTTGATATGATCCCCATCCGCTTTGGCATCAATGATGCGGAGGCACATTACCACGTACCGCTCCTGCTTTCTCCCTACGGCTACTCGACCTATCGCGGCAGTTAGGGTGCCACCCTTGCGCGGGGTGTAACCTCATGCGAGTTTGCGGGGTCATTTTACCAAAAGGTGCCGCCATGCCGACAGATACGCTGTCCACGTCCACCCTCATGTCTACGCAGCTTCCTCAAGTGACGGAGCGGCGCAACGAAGGCATGCCGCTTGATCTCAACTGGGTGCTGAGCGTGCAGGCCAATACCTCCGCGATTGAACGGCGCGCCGCATCGCTGCCCGCCCGCCGCTCTGTCAAAAAGGCGCATCAGGCAGCGTGGCTGCTTAAGGCTGTGACCTGCATTGATCTGACGACCCTGTCGGGCGATGATACAGTGCGTCGTGTTGGCAGGCTGTGTGCAAAGGCCCACCAACCAATTTCTGCTGCTGTTCTCGATGCACTGGATATGCCGCACATCACGACGGGCGCGGTATGTGTCTACCACGAGATGATTCCCGCCGCCGTCGTGGCGCTGCATGGCAGTGGTGTGCCCGTGGCCGCTGTCTCTACCGGATTTCCGGCAGGCCTGTCGCCGCTGTCGCTGCGCATTGCGGAGATTGAACAAAGCGTGGCAGCGGGTGCCTCTGAGATAGATATCGTCATCTCGCGCCGTCACGTGCTCGAAGGTAATTGGCTGGCACTTTATAATGAAATGCGCGCCTTTCGAACTGCGTGTGGTGATGTGCATGTAAAGGCAATCCTTGCCACCGGTGAGCTGGGCAGCCTGCGAAACGTAGCGCGCGCAAGCCTTGTCTGCATGATGGCTGGCGCCGATTTCATCAAAACCTCGACCGGCAAGGAAAGCGTGAATGCCACACTGCCGGTCACCCTTGTGATGGTTCGCGCGATCCGCGACTTTTATGACCGCACGGGCTACCGCGTTGGCTATAAGCCTGCTGGTGGCATCTCGAAGGCCAGGGATGCGATCACCTATCTCACACTCATCAAGGAAGAGTTGGGCGAGCGCTGGCTGCAGCCTGATCTGTTCCGCTTTGGCGCGTCTTCACTCCTCAATGACATCGAGCGCCAGCTTGAGCATCACCTGACCGGCAACTACTCAGCCGGTTACCGCCACCCTACATCCTGAGTCAAAAGGCGATCCACATGACGGTATCCGACATTTTCGAGACAATGGACTATGGCACCGCGCCCGAGAACCCTTCCGAAGCATTGGCGTGGATCGTGGATCAGGGTGGCCGTTTTGGTCACTTCATCGGTGGCAAGATGACGGACACCGGTGAAGTGTTCGAGAGCAGAAATCCCGCCACGAACGAGGTCCTCGCGCATCTGAGCCAAGCAACGCAAGCGGATGTAGACGCCGCCGTGAAATCCGCCCGCTCGGCGCAGCCAAAATGGGAAGCCGCAGGCGGGCCTGCGCGTGCCCGCGTCCTCTATGCCCTCGCACGGCTTTTGCAAAAGCATAGCCGCTTGTTTGCTGTGCTCGAAAGCCTCGATAACGGCAAACCGATCCGCGAAGCGCGTGACATCGATATCCCGCTCGCGCAGCGTCATTTCTATTATCACGCGGGCATGGCGCAGCTGATGCAAAGCGAGCGGCCAAATGAGCGCGCCCTTGGTGTGTGTGGCCAGATCATTCCGTGGAATTTTCCGCTGCTGATGCTCGCATGGAAGATCGCGCCCGCCTTGGCCATGGGCAACACTATAGTGCTGAAACCTGCGGAATACACATCACTGACCGCGCTGCTGTTTGCCGATATCTGTACTCAGGCGGGCGTACCAGATGGCGTAGTGAACATCGTCACCGGCGATGGAGACGTAGGTGAAATGATCGTTGAGGCGAAGGTCGACAAGATCGCCTTCACCGGCTCCACTGCCGTGGGTCGCCGTATCCGCGCCGCGACTGCAGGAAGTGGCAAGGCACTCACACTCGAGTTGGGTGGCAAATCGCCCTACATCGTGTTTGACGATGCCGATATCGATTCCGCCGTTGAGGGGTTGGTTGATGCGATCTGGTTCAATCAAGGACAGGTCTGCTGTGCGGGTTCACGCTTGTTGGTGCATGAGCCTGTTTCGGACCTGTTTCACGCCAAACTGCGCGCACGGATGGACAAACTTCGTATCGGATCGCCATTGGACAAAAGTATCGACATGGGCGCCATCGTAGATGCCAAACAGCTGGACGCGATTACACAAATGGTCACGACAAACACGGCGGGCAGAACCCATGTTGCCGCCTGCGAGATGCCGACAGAGGGGAACTTCTACCCCCCCACGCTCATAACAGGGCTATACCCTGCTGATAAATTGATGCAGGAGGAGATCTTTGGTCCGGTGCTTGTCTCAACCACATTTCGCACCCCTGCGGAGGCGGTGAGTATCGCCAACAACACCCGCTACGGCCTTGCTGCAACGGTATGGAGCGAGAACATCAATCTCGCCCTTGATATCGCACCAAAGCTGGCAGCGGGCATTGTCTGGATCAACGGCACCAACATGATGGACGCTGCCGCAGGTTTTGGCGGTGTACGGGAAAGCGGTTTTGGCCGCGAAGGCGGCTGGGAAGGGCTGGGTGCTTATACGAAGTCTGCCAAATCCGGCAAAGCGGTCAAGAAGATCGAAGCGATGACCGGTCGTGGTGCGCCGGATGACGATATTGATCGCACCGCCAAGCTTTATATCGGCGGAAAACAAATCCGCCCCGACAGCGGGTATTCGACGCCGGTATGGGCAAAGAATGGTGCCCTCATGGGCCACGCGCCCAACGCGTCACGCAAGGACGTGCGAAACGCGGTTGAGGCCGCGCAGTCCGCGAGGGGGTGGAGCAAGACCACCGGCCATTTACGCGCGCAAATCCTGTATTATATCGCAGAAAACCTGAACACCCGCAGCGAGGAGTTCGCGCAGCGCCTCAATCAGATGCAAGGCGGAAGATCAGGCGCCAGGGAAGTCGAAGCAGCCGTTCAGAGCCTGTTCACCTATGCAGCCTGGGCTGATAAATACGACGGTCAGGTCCATGATGTCCCTATCCGCGGTGTAGCACTCGCGATGAAAGAACCGGTAGGTGTGATCGCGGCTTTGTGCCCAGATGCCTCTCCTCTGCTTGGGTTGGTCGCAATTATGGCACCGACGATTGCGATGGGAAACCGCACCATCCTCAGCGCATCCGCGCCATTCCCCCTCGCCGCGATTGATTTTATCCAAGTACTCGAGACTTCGGATGTGCCTGCAGGTGTGGTCAATATCCTCACCGGCCCCCACAAGGATGTGGGCGATGCGATGGCAGGCCATATGGATATTGATGCGGTATGGAGCTTTGGCGATCCGTCACTAGATTCCGCGATTGAGAGCGGATCGGCCAGCAACCTCAAGCGGACGTGGGTGCAAAACGGATCTGCCTGCAACTGGTACAACATTGATGCCAAGGCATTCCTGACGCAGTCCACCGAGGTGAAGAATATCTGGGTGCCTTACGGGGAGTGACCGCTGCATTGTCCGGTCATTGCATCGTGTTCTGCGCCCGATGATGGAGCGCAGAACAGATTTTCTCTATTCCGCACCTAGGCCGGTAGGCTTGCCTACGACGACAAAATGTAACCCGTCAGGATCCATCAATTCCCCGGCAACCCGCTGGACATCATCCAACGTGACCCGCTCCACCCGCTCATTTCGGGTATTCACATAGTCACTGTCCAACCCGATCAATTGCATTCCGACGAGAATGCCCGCAATCGTACTGTTGCCGTCAAAGCGTAGCGGATAGGCACCCGTGAGGAAGGTCTTGGCATTGGCAAGTTCCTCTTCGGTAACACCCTCTTCGGCGGCCTGACGCCATTGATCACGGATCACGTCGATGGCCTCGGCGATACGATCATTGGCCGAACTGACTTGCCCATATAGGTGTTTGCCAGATCACGGGAGTTCAGGAATGAAGAAACGCCATAAGTGAGTCCACGCTTTTCGCGCACTTCCTGCATTAGGCGGCTCTCGAAAGAGCCACCGCCAAGGATCTGGTTGAGCAAAACCGCAGCGAAGTAGTCGTCATCTTCAATCCCGATTCCACGCTGGCCAAAAAGGGCAACGGATTGCGGGGTATCGAACTCGACAACGGTCACACCGCCTTCGATTTGCGGCTCCACGATAGGTGGCAGGGATGGACCGCTTTGCGGCAAATCACCCAAAACAGCGTCGATCAGATCGCCAAGCTGCTCTTGTGTAATGTCACCCACAGCACCAACAAGCACGCGATCACGCACCAGAACATTGCCATGCGCCTCCAACAGGTCATCACGGGTCAATGCGGCAACACTTTCGGGCGTGCCAGAATCCACAGTGCCGTAGGGGTGCTCATCATAGGCCATGCTCGCGAATGTCTTGCTCGCGATATCGTTGGGGTCTTTGGCATCAAATGCGAGGCCGGACAAAACCTGCCCGCGCACACGCTCCACGTCTGCTGCATCAAAACGCGGATTTTGGATCGCATCGCGCAAAAGATTCACGGAGGCGTCAAAGTTTTCGGTTAAAAATCGCGCCGAGATCGTGAGACTTTCGGAGTTGGAGCCAAACCCGAAACTGGTTGCAAGGGTTTCGGTCGCACGGGCAAATGCGCGCGCATCAAGATCGCCTGACCCTTCCTCCAACAATGCCGTCATCAAGTTAATCGCACCGCGTTTGCCGTCCACATCAAGCGATGTACCACCGACAAAGGCAATCTCGAGTGCCACGAAGGGCAGAGAATGCTCTTCAACAAGCCACGCGTCGATCCCGCCCGGTGAGGTGATCGGCTGAATGTCAACTTCGGCGCGCGCGGGCACTGCCACAGTGGCGCCTATGAACAGGGCTGTTGCTAATCGGATCATTGGGTCTCTCCTTGGGGGCGCATCAACCATCCCGTGACCGATGCTTCGCGGCGCAGCAATGTGGCCGCAGCCATGATGTCTTCAGCTGTGACGGCGTCCAGAATATCCGGCCACGCCTGCACATCCTCAACCGTCAGACCAGAGGTCAGTGCGCGGCCGTAGCGGTTGGCAATGCCGTCCACATTGTCTTGGGCATAGATTTCAGCGGCGCGCAGCTGCAGCTTGATCCGCTCCAATTGTTCCGCATCCACACCCGTTTCCAAGAACTCGGCAAGGGCCGCGTCGAGGGCGGCTTCGCCTTCTTCGAGGCTCATGCCTTCGACCGGCACAATCACCATGCGGAAGGTCGTGTCATCGAGCGAGACGCCAGAGTACCACGCGCTTGTGAATGTGGCCACCTGTGTATCGAATTGCAGCTTTTCAGTGAAGAACGACGTCGTGCCACCGCCCAAAATTTCAGCAAGAATGGTCAAAGCGGCAGAGGTTTCCTGCGCGCCTGTATCCCGCTCCGGCACCAGATAGCTGCGCATGACATAGGGCTGGGCTACACGCGCATCACGAAACATTACACGCCGCTCTGCATTCTGGCGCGGCTCTTCGGTGCGCAAACGGTCCGGCAAATCGGGATTTCGCGGCAGTGGGCCATAATGCTCTTCGGCCAGCGCGCGCACTTCGTCCGGTGTCACATCCCCCGACACAACCAACACGGTGTTGTTGGGCGAATAATACAGCTCATAAAAGCTCAGCGCGTCATCTAGGTCCAAATCTTCCATCTCGTGCATCCAACCGATGATTGGCGTGCCATAACGGTGGTTGAGGTATTGCACCGCATTTATCTGCTCTCCGAACAAGGCCTGCGGATTGTTCTCCGTCCGCTGGTTACGTTCTTCGATGATCACATCCCGTTCGGTGGCGATGTTCTCGGGCGTGAGGCGGATATTTTTCATCCGGTCTGATTCCATGGTCATCATCAGTTCAAGCCGGTCTGCGGCAACACGCTGAAAGTACGCGGTGTAGTCATAGCTGGTGAAGGCGTTATCGCGGCCACCGTTGGCCGCCACGATGGACGAAAACTCACCTGCTTCAAGCTTGTCTGTCGCCTTGAACAACAGATGCTCAAGGAAGTGCGCAACGCCTGACGACCCTTTCGGCTCATCCGCCGAACCTGCGCGGTACCACAGCATGTGCTGGACTACAGGGGCGCGGTGATCTTCCACGACAACAACCTGCATGCCGTTGTCGAGCATGAAGTCGGTCACTTTGCCGCTTGTTTGGGCCTGCGCGGCTGCGGGCAATAGAAGTAAAGACAGCACCGCTGTTCTGGCATATCGCATCATCAGGATGATCCTTTTCAGGGCGTGCAGAATGCGCACACCAACAGTAGGTACGTCCGCCGCGCGCGGGTTCAAGGCGCGTTGCGTAAAATCACATGATTGTAATCGGATATCAGTTTGCAGGCGGTGCGGAAGGCGTTCGCGCACCGGCACGGCGCCAGCGGCTCTGCTCTTCATTCGCATCAAGCGCCTGACGGCGGTACGCTTGATTATAGCGATCTACCGGCACGATGCGGTACTGGGTAAAGCGGGCCTTACGACGGCGGAAATCCGCGTCGTTTTGCGCCAGCGTGCTGCGAATGTCCGGATTTACGCCCAAGCGACTTGTATGCTGGACCAACGCACCTTCACCCGCAGGGATCGCAGCGTTCGGATCACCGACACGACCACCAAAGGCTGCCGTCGCTTCTGCGACTGCGGAGCGGTCAACAAGATTGCTACCGCCGGGCGTTGGCGTAGGTAAATCATTGAAATTATCAGGAGCTTGCAGCGTGTTGACGGGCAGGATGCTGAATTCGTCCGGACCTTCGGAATTGCTACGCAAATCCCGCAAACCCACGTTTGCACAACCGGCCATAAAGGCCACCAGTCCAACCAACAAAGCAATTTTCCGCATCAGAGGCCTCCAGAACGTCTCTTATCTCTCACTATCGCAGGCAGGGCTGCAATGTCACCCAGCTTTTTTACCCGCAGCGCCGCTCGGTTTCTTCTTGCCGTTTGCATCATCACCTTCAGCAAAAAAGATGAGGCCGATTGCACCTGCAAATATAAAGATATCAGCGACGTTGAAAACGAACGGATTGTTGATCCTGCAGCACGACATATTAAGAAAATCAAGGACATAGCCGTACAGCAACCGGTCAAGCACATTTGCCAAGGCACCGCCTACCAGCAGACCGGCGCTCATTTGCGCTAGCCGCGTCTTTGCATTTTTGCGGGCCCAGAGGACCACAGCAACACAAATCACACACGCAAGTATGATCAAAATCCATCTGCTTGCGTCCGATCCGTCACCGAACAGGCCAAAATTTATACCTCGGTTCTCGCCGTAGCGAAAATTGATCAGCGGCGGCAACACGTCAATGCTACGGATGCGCGCCAGCTCCATCATGTGGATCACAACATATTTGCTGATCTGATCAACAGCGAACGCAGCAAATCCTGTCCAAAACATGGTCTTCATGGTGCGGCGCTCCTTGTCAGTGGCGGAAATGCCGCATGCCGGTAAAGACCATGGCCAATCCGGCAGCATCAGCCGCTGCAATCACTTCATCATCACGCATGGAGCCGCCCGGCTGAATAAGGGCTGTCGCTCCGGCCTCTGCTGCGGTCACAAGACCATCGGCAAAGGGAAAGAACGCATCCGATGCCACAACCGACCCTTGGGTCAATGGCGCGGACAAGCCCATCGCCTCCGCCATATCCACCGCTTTGCGCGCTGCGATACGGGTGCTGTCGACACGGCTCATCTGGCCTGCACCAACACCGACGGTAGCGCCGTCTTTGACATAGATAATTGCGTTTGATTTCACGTGCTTTGCTACGGTCCAAGCAAACAGCATATCTTTGAATTCCTGCTCGGTGGGTTGGCGTTTTGTCACGACTTTGAGTTCATCCATGTGTACACGACCAACGTCTCGATCCTGCACCAGCCAACCGCCCGACACCTGACGCGGTGCGAGGCGCGCGGCATTTGGATCGGCCAGACCGCCGGTTGTTAACAAACGCAGGTTTTTCTTTACTGCGAAAATCTTGATCGCATCCGCATCTGCATCCGGCGCAATCACGACTTCGGTAAAGATGCCGGTGATCGCCTCTGCCGTTTCCGCATCCAGCGTTTGATTGAGCGCAATAATCCCGCCAAACGCGGATGTCCGGTCACAGTCAAATGCGCGGGCATAGGCCTCGGCCATGGTTGCGCCAGTCGCGACACCGCAAGGATTCGCGTGTTTGATAATCGCTACCGCAGGTCCGTTCGCTGGATCGAATTCCGAGACAAGTTCGAACGCGGCATCCGTGTCATTGATGTTGTTGTAAGACAGCTCTTTGCCCTGATGCTGCTTGGCTGTGGCCACGCCCGCACGGCTGCTGCCATCGCTGTAAAATGCTGCCTGCTGGTGCGGATTTTCACCATAACGCAAGGTTTGGGTCAGGGTGCCGCCAAACGTCCGTCGGCGCGGTGTGCCACCAACCGCGTCGGCCATCCATGTGCTGACCGCGGTGTCATAGGCGGCCGTGCGCGCATAAGCCGTCTGGGCCAGACGTTGGCGTAAGGCATAAGTTGTCTGACCGTCATTCGCCTCCAACTCTACCAGATAAGGCTCATAATCTTCGACATCGACGATCACACTAACAAAACCGTGGTTTTTCGCGGCAGAGCGGATCATCGCCGGACCGCCAATGTCGATATTCTCGATAACTTCGGCGTATTGCGCGCCTTTGGCGACGGTCTCCTCGAACGGGTAGAGGTTGACCACCACCAGATCAATGCCACCGATCCCGTGCTCTTCCATTGAGGCGACATGCCCTGCGTCGTCGCGCAGCGCCAGCAACCCACCATGAACGACCGGATGCAGAGTTTTGACCCGTCCGTCCATCATCTCGGGGAACCCTGTGACGTCGGCCACGTCGCGCACCTCAAGCCCTGCATCGCGTAGCGCCTTTGCCGTGCCACCTGTCGAGAGCAGCTCGATGCCACGCGCGGCAAGTGCGGTGCCGAACCCAACCAGTCCGGTTTTATCCGAAACCGACAAGAGTGCGCGTTTTACGGGGTAGAGATCAGCCATGGCAGTTCCTTCATTCAGTCTTGGTCAGGGTCGGGCGCAAAGTACGGATCATCGCGCTCCAGATCACGCACGCCAATCGCAGTTTCCTGCGCTTTGGACAAGGACCAGCGGATGCGGGTGGCGGGATTTATCGCACGCCCGGTCAGAACGATTTGTGCGGCAGCACGTGGTTTCAGACGCGTCGCTTCGAGATAGGCACTGGCCTCCAGCGATAGTTGCGACGTGCCATCATGGCGAAACACCCAGATTTCACCGGATTTGAGCGCCATCGACACCGCAGCACCGCCCAGATCGAGGGTTGCATCTACTTCCGGATGCAAATGAAACCGCACTTCGAACCCGATCCCCTTGAGCTTTGTGCGGTCAAGCGCGCGGTCAAAACGGCGTTTGTCCGCATCCTCCACCGCAAGCAGCATATCCTCACCTGCAAGCGCGCGCCCGTCATGGGTCAACTCAAGCGTACGGGCATGCGTGAGGCCATGGGTCTGGACGTATCCGTTGTGCCCGCCCTGAAACTTGGTGCCATCACTCACTGGTGCAATCTCGACCGGTACGTTAGTCGGCCCGTCGATGAGGGCCTCCCTTCCGGTACGCCCGTCTGCGGTGTCAAGACGCGCACTGGAATAGCCACCAAGGCTGAGTGCGGAATGCGACGGCGTCGCGCGCCCAGCACGTCGCCAATCCAGACCAAAGGAGGCGCCAGAACCGCAATTCACAATCAGTGGACGCCGCCCCGACGTCAGTTCGAATGCCAGTGTGGAGGCGTGACCGTTCGCCGATGCGCCACCCGAAGGTGGCGGGCTTGCATCCACAATCACGCTGGTGCGGCCGGCGGACAAACGGGCAAACCCCATTGCAAGGCCCTCAGGCTGAGCATTACGCGCACGAGAGGAGGCCAATGCGTGATCAAGCCAACCTTCGGCCCCCCGCCCGCCCCCGTGGAACCGCGCCAGACTGCCATCCGAATGGCGCAAGGTCCGCAGCGTAGGTGATATGCGTTCAATCGCCGCCAGATGCGACTGTGGCGTTCCGCGTCCCGCATCCGAGAGCGCAGCAGCGGCCCACGTCAGTAGTGTAAAGACGTCTAACAGCTCCTCAGGGTTGCGCGTGGGCAGCCCCCCTTGGGCATCAATCTGGGTCGTACATTCGCGCGCAAGGGCCTTGATCGCCGGATCAGCGAGGTCTTCGAGACCTTCGAGCGACAGGCCTGCATAAATCAATCCCGTCAGTGCTTCGAACCGTGCAAGACCGGGTGCGGCGGCATGCCAGCGTTTGGACAAAAATCGCGTCTGTTGGGCAAGCGAGCGATAGAAAATCGCGCTGTCGGTCGCGTTCCTGCCGCCGCCTTGCAGCACAAACAAGGCGTGGTTGATCCAGCGAATAAGCCTGCGCCCGGTCAGATCGGGCGTCCAACCGGGACCACGCCCAGCGCCGTAAACCTCAATCCATTCCCACAGCCATTCCTGTGCCCCGTTGCGGGATGCCGCATCGCCCACCGCTGCCAGATCATCGAGCCATGAGAAACCATGCAATGCCTGCGCGAACGCCGTGTCAGGCACGTCAAGCGTCCAAGGAGATTGCGAAGGCGCCGTGATCAAACTACCCGCAAACAAGAAGTTGCCCGCAACCAGCTGTCGTCCGCGCGCAAATGATCCAATGGTCCGTGGCTCGGGCGAGGAGACGAAACCGCGCACGTCCCCATGCGTCCGCGTTGCAAGGCGGGCGTGCAGCCGGTTCAACAAACGCGTGCGACGGGCGCTCAACTGTGGAAACTGGATCATGTGCTCTGCCTATACGCTCTGCTGGCGTTTCACACAATCTAGCGTGGGCAGGTCCGCGTGTCACCGGTTTTCCGGTATTATGGTGGCAATACACAAATTGGCGATGTGTCCGCGCTCTTGCCTGCCCGCGCTCGCTGCTTAAAGTGGCGCAATGATAGCGTCATTGATGATGTATGCCCGCCCCGAGACGGCAGAGGCCCACAACCGTCTATGGACCGGAATCCGCGCGCAGCTTGTCGCGCGTGGCGTTTGTGCACCTGATGAATTATCTCAAACAGCCGAAGAATTCGAGGTTTGGAATAACCCTGATCTTGTCCTCAGCCAGACGTGCAGTTTGCCCTACCGCACGCGGCTCAAAGACAAGATGCGCCTTGTGTGCACGCCTGACTACGCGCTGAGGGGTTGTGCGCCGGGATACTACCGCTCTGCATTCATCGTGAGGTGTGATGACAAAAGGTGCGCATTGATTGACTTCGCCACCGCGCGATTTGCCTATAATATGAGGCATTCACACTCGGGCTTTGCGGCACCCTACAGCCATACACGCGCATCACGTTTGTGGTTTGACCACACGGTCCAAAGTGGGGCGCATCTTACCTCTGCCCGGATGGTAACTGAAGGGCGTGCCGATATTGCGGCGATTGACGCACAGACATGGCGGTTGATCCGGCGCTACGAGCCATGGGCGGCCGATCTGCGGGTGCTGGAATATACCGCACCCTTACCCGGCTTGCCTTATATCACCGGATTGAACCAAGACCCTAAGGTAATTTTCAGTGCCATTGAGGATGCAGTGACTGATCTTTCAGCGGGAGACAAAGACCTTCTTGATTTGCGAGGGTTGGTGCGAATTCCAAAGACTGCTTATCTAGGACTACCCGTGCCGCCAAAGGACGCTTAGGCGGATTTACGCAAACACGCGATGTAGAAGCCATCCATGCCACCCTGCTCTGCCCAGAAGTCTGGCCGCAAGCGCAGCCCCCCCTCGGATGAAATCCAGTCGGGATCAATCCCCTCAAGATTAAGCGCGGTGGCGTCTACCGTCATGTCGCCGTGCCGCTCCAATGCTTCGTCGATCTGGACCTCACCCTCGTCGGGCAGCAAACTACAGGTACAAAACACCATCCGCCCACCGGGTTTGAGCAGGCTCCAAGAATGATCGAGAAGCTCTTCTTGCAACTGGATTAAAGCGCCAAAATCAGAGCCGTCTTTGGCATGCGGCAGATCAGGGTGGCGGCGAATAGTGCCCGTGGCCGAACAGGGCGCATCAAGCAATATCGCATCGAATTCGCCCTGAAACTGGCGCGCGTCCTTGATAAAGGTGCGCGCGGTCAGGCCTGTGCGGGTCAGATTCTCCTTCACCCGCTGCATCCGTGAATGATTGTCGTCCACGGCGCGAACTTCTGCGCCAGTAGTGGCCAGCTGCATGGTTTTGCCACCGGGGGCTGCACATAGGTCCAGCACAAGCTCACCCGATTGGGCGTTCAATATTTTTGCAGGCAATGCCGCTGCTGCATCCTGCACCCACCAGTCGCCCTCTGCGAAACCCTCCATCGCGGAAACCTGACCGCCACCGTAAATCCGCACAGATCCTGTAGGCAACAAAGTGCCACCCAAACGCTCTGCCAATGCGGCAGGGTCACCTTTGGCCGTGAGATCAAGAGGTGCGCCGTTGAAATGGATAGTCTCCATTGCCGCCATCGCCTCTGCGCCCCACGCCTCGACAAGGGGACCGCGCAGCCATTTGGGAAGGCGCGGCGCGCGGCGCGCGGTCCATGCCTCTGGCCCTTCCGCGGCCACTTTGCGCAGCACAGCGTTGGTCAGTCCCTTAAGGTGGCTCAGATGCCTGTCACCGGACACGACCGTCACCATTGCATTGACCACACCGTGTGCAGCACCTCCTGTACACAGCTCGACTGTTCCAATCCGCAGGGCATTGCGTACCGTAAGCGGCGGATACTTGTTAAGGTGCTTTTGCAGAATCCGGTCCGCACGTTCCAACCCGCGCAAGGTATCCTGAGCAAGTCGCTGCGCACGCGCACGGTCATCGGGCGGCAACCTGTCAAGCACGCCTGCCCCCAACAGTTCTGCCATCAGTTTACCCTCCCCCAAAATCTGGTCGAGCAAAAATACAGCGGATTTGCGGGCCGATACGCCGGTGTCTGACATAAACTGTGCTTCCTATTGGCGGTGTTGCGGTTGTCTGGGCCAAGGCGCGACGTATATCAAGAGGGAGTTGAGAAAGGAAAGCATCATGGCACGTAACCCAAAACCATCAGAACCACCCGTTCCGGACAATCCTATTCCGCCAACACCGGAGCCCGGTCCCGACCTCCCTCCTCCTGCCCAGCGCGCCCTCGCCGAGGCGGCGGCGCGACGCGCGGCAGAGCAGGAGATGGCGCTACCACCCGAACTGGGAGGTCGCGACGGCCCGGAGCCTGTGCGATTTGGCGACTGGGAAAAAAAAGGTATCGCGATAGATTTCTAGGAGTTTGACGAGAAAAGCGCCGTGCGTTTTCAGCACCGCGCCTCAGGTAGTATCCATCATACTCGCATCAACGTAACGAAAACTCCGCGCTGTCGCCCGTCCCTTGATCAGATGTGAAACGGATTTTGGTGCCGGATGCTTTCACTTCCTGACAATTGTAACCCAGATCATCGCCGCCCCACTCAAGGCTGCGACAGAAATAGCCATCTTTCCATGTCCATTTGCCGGTCACAGGCCATGCCGCACCTTTACCACTGATCGCCCCATTGGTGCCAACCTGCAGCTTCACAAACGGGCGTGTGAGGGTCTTGCCTGCCACAAGGTTTTCGAATTCCGAGGCGCTTTGCACCTTCGCGAAATCAGCCATCGCAGGCGAAGCTAATCCAAGAACAGCAGCGATTATAACGGGCATCGTGATACGCATTTGGTCTCTCCTAAGATTATAACTTAAAAGACATACGCCGCACGCACCGTTTTGGTTCAAAGATTGAGTGCGTTTCCGCTATGGCCTGCTTAGTCCGCCAGTCCCAGCACATCCATCATATCATATTCACCCGCTGCCCGCCCTTGCCCCCAAAGCGCCGCTTTGAGCGCGCCACGCGCGAAAAGCGCACGGTCAGACGCGACATGGCGCAAGATGATCCGCTCACCCGCACCAGCAAACAAGACGTCATGCTCTCCCACGATATCACCGCCGCGGATCGCGGAAAAACCGATATCGCCTCGCTTGCGTGCGCCGGTGATGCCATCGCGCCCGCTGTCGCTTACCTCCGATAGTGTCACGCCGCGCCCTTCGGCAGCGGCCTCTCCAAGCATCAGCGCGGTGCCTGATGGTGCGTCGACTTTCCTGTTGTGGTGCGCTTCGATAATTTCGATATCAAAATCTTCATCCAGTGCTGCCGCTACCTTTCGCGTCAACATCGTCAGCAAGTTCACGCCGAGGCTCATGTTGCCCGCCCGGACGATGACGGCCCGCTGTGCCGGTTCCTTCAACGCCGCAATTTCACCTACACTCATGCCCGTGGTGCCGATCACATGCACGATGCCCGCCTTTGCCGCTGCCGCAGCAAACACGAGCGTAGCGGCGGGTGCAGTAAAATCAATGACCGCCTGTGCTTTGGCCATAGCAACCTCTGGATCTTCGCTCACGATGACGCCAGATGCGGCACCACCCATGACCGTTCCCAAATCCTGACCAATCCAATCGTGGCCGGACCGCTCAAGCGCACCAGCAAGATACATACCGCCATGTGACGCGACGGCCTGTACAAGCATCTGTCCCATACGCCCCGAAACACCCGTGATGGCGATTCCCGTCTTCTGTGTCATGCGCTGTTCTCCCCTGATCCGCTCATCAGCGGTGTAGCGTGCGCTCACCTGCTTGGCAAAGAAGTTCAGAGCGCTTAGATGATCGGTATGGCAAAGAACAAATCAAACGAACCCTCCGGCCCGACCCAACGACAGTTGCGCGTCGGCGAGACCATCCGCCGCGCTCTCAGCGAGGTATTGGCGCGGGGTGATGTGCACGATCCCGACCTCAACCGTATGTCGATCACTGTGGGCGAAGTCCGAACCTCCAACGATCTCAAGGTCGCGACCGCCTATGTGTTGCCGCTTGGCGGGATCGGTCAGGAAGATCTGCTCAAAATCTTGGGGCGCAACAAATACGAGCTGCGCAAGCAGGTTGCAAAGAAGTTGACGCTCAAGTTCTCCCCCGAGCTACGCTTTCAGCTTGATCGCACCTTCGATCAGATGGACGAGACGCGGCGCATGCTTGCTCAGGATGCGGTGCGGCGGGATGCCGATGCACCTGACCGCGACGAGACTCCAGAGGCTTGAGCATGCGCGCGGCATTTACTCTCGTACTTTTTGCAGCTGCAGGGTGGGTGCAGACGGCGCAAGCCGCCACCTGCCGCGAAGAAGTATTCGACGGGGTCGAATATGCAATTTGCGATGTAGATTTGACAAAAGACGTGCTTGGCCTGTTTCTTTATGATGAGACCGGCACCCGGCCATATGGATATTTCGGCACGTTGAACGCAGCACTGGAGGAAAAAGGGCTCGCTCTGGGCTTTGCAGCCAACGCGGGCATGTACCACGACGACCGCGCGCCTGTTGGCCTCTATATCGAGAACGGCAAGACCGAGCAGAGTGTGATCACGCGCGCCGGACCCGGTAATTTCGGGCTGCTGCCCAACGGTATCTTATGCTTGCGGGAGCGGCGTGCGGACGTGTTTGAGACCCTCAGGTTTGTCGAGGAAGCGCCCGAATGTACCAGTGCCACCCAATCAGGGCCGATGCTGGTGATTGATGGAGAGTTGCATCCGCGCTTCTTGCGCGATTCCACCTCCCGCTTTATCCGCAACGGTGTCGGCACAAGTGCAGATGGAAAAATCGCAACGTTCGTAATTTCGAACACGCCGGTTAATTTCCACACCTTTGGCAGCGTCTTTCGGGATCACTTGAACCTGGAAAACGCGCTCTTCTTTGATGGGAACGTCTCGCGCCTGCGCGCGCCGGACCTTGGACGCAATGACATCGGGTTTGGCGCGCTTGGCCCGATCATCGGTGTGGTCGAAGGGCAAAGCCCGCCACCTGCGTCAGGCAAATCAAGCGGGCAAGATTAACTGCGGCAGCCGTTTGGCGCATAAACGCAAGAATGACCCCCCCCGTTGCGCCCGCCACCGCAATCTGCAAAACGGCCCTCTACCGATTTTATTCCAAGGACAGCACATGGCACGCAAACGCAAAGGGCGCGATATTTCCGGCTGGGTGGTTATTGACAAACCAGCTGGTCCCACATCGACAGCCGTGGTGAACAAGGTGCGTTGGGCATTTGACGCCTGCAAGGCCGGCCATGCAGGTACCCTTGATCCTGAAGCCACTGGAATATTGGCAATCGCACTTGGCGAGGCCACCAAGACGATTCCATATATCACCGACGCGCTCAAAGCGTATGTATTCACCGTGCGCATGGGCGCTGCCACCAATACCGACGACGCGGAAGGTGATGTGATCTCCACCTCCGACATCCGCCCCGATGACGATGCGATTAAAGAAGCGCTGCATGCCTTCGTCGGTGATATCGCGCAAGTGCCACCACAGTTTTCGGCCGTAAAAATTGATGGAGAGCGTGCGTATAAGCGCGCCCGCGATGGCGAAGAGATGGAGATCGCCGCCCGCCCGTTGTTTGTCGAAAGCCTAATTATGCTTGACCGGCCTGACGTCGACCACGTCACCCTCGAAATGGTGTGCGGCAAAGGTGGCTACGTGCGCTCGATTGCTCGGGATCTGGGCGAGGTACTCGGCTGCAAAGGTCACGTGCGCGAATTGCGCAGGACTTGGTCGGGACCATTTGCACTGGAAAATGCGGTCACGCTAGATCTGGTGGAGGAGTTGGCAAAATCACCGGAACTGGATGCTTATGTCGGCCCACTCGAGCTTGGCCTGCAGGATTTACCGAAGGTCACAGCAAGCAGTGAAGGCGCCACCCGCTTGCGCAATGGCAATCCCGGAATGGTCTTTGCCAATGACGTCGAGTACGGCGATGAATGCTGGGCCATGCAAGATGGCGCTGCGGTCGCCGTTGGAATCTTTAAATCAGGTGAGCTGCACCCCTCGCGGGTTTTCAATATAAAGGACTGATCAGTCCTCAATGTTACAGATCGTCATGCTTCTCACGGAGGTGTGTGCGCTTTGGCCGCTTTGTGTCACGAAATATTACAGATTTATGAAGTCCGATCAGCCCTGCGTGAGCGCCCTGCACAAGCGGCTGCTGCGGGCGCATATTGGGATCAGAACACCGCAACGGACCCAACAGGAGATTTGACCAATGAAACGCACTTTGTTTATTCTGCTCAGCGCCGGCGCCATGGCAACAGTCGCTTTTGACGCCTATGGTCAAGGCATCAGCCCCGCAATCGGGATGGCAAAGCTTGCCCCCGTCGGCCTCGCTTCCAGCACGCTCAAATCCGTCTTCGGAGCAAGCCCGTCTGGCATGGCGCATCTGCTCCACACGATGACTGGCATGATCGCCTACGTGCTGGGCTACTTCCTTATCGCCCGCCCTCTGCAGCGCGCGATCCTTCCGCGGCTGCCGTGGCTTGTCACTTCCATCGTCTACGGTGTCGTGCTCTGGGTTTTTGCGCTCTATGTTATGGCGCACCTTGTGGCAGGCATGCCCGCCTTCCTTGGCTTTACCGGCATCACGTATGTCGCACTCTATGGTCACGTCATTTACGCGGTTGTCGCCGCATGGGTGATTGAGGCGCATGGCCTCTCGTTCGATCCCAAAAAGGGCGGACAAACCGCCACGGCGTAGGCCGACACACATTGCCCTGCCGCCGCCGCGTGTTTTTATACCTGCGGCGGTTTGCATTTGCGCTGCTGTCTGACACACCTAGCCCATGATAACCCGCAGCCATACTTTGGGCGACGCGCCCTCAACCGCCGTTTATTCAACATGTGAACGGTATCGCTATAGTCTGACGCGCATTTGGAACACAGACGGACCGCGCGTGGCCTTCGTCATGCTCAACCCTTCCACAGCCACAGAAATGCAGAATGATCCGACCATCCACCGCTGCGAGCAACGCGCACGTACGCTTGGTTTTGGTGGATTTTGCGCGGTCAATATCTTTGCCCTGCGCGCAACCGATCCGCGTGTGATGCGGGCAGCGGATGATCCCGAAGGGCCAGACAATCCGCCAGCACTGATGCAGGCCGCAACATGGGCAGACATGCTTATTGCGGCATGGGGTGTGCACGGCACGCATAAAGATCAGGGACCAATTTGTGAAGCGCACTTACGTGCCGCTGGTCATACACTGCATCATCTGGGCCTCACCAAGGACGGACATCCACGGCATCCTCTTTACCTGCCATATCGCGCCCAACCTGCAATCTGGACTATGGAAAAATAGAGCGGATCGTCACCCTGCGTTAACCAGCGTGGTCTATTTATTTTGACGAACGCTACGCAAACTGCGCCTAACAAAGGTCAGCGTAGCGTCTGACATAAATAAATACTGGTGGAATACGAATTATGCTTTGGTTAGCAGGAATAATGGGCCTGATGGCTGTTGGTACGGTCGCCTTTGTTGAGCCTGTGCCCAGTGAAGAAGACGCCCCCGTAGATCTTGAAGCGGATGAGCACGCATCGGGCGACGCTGCCCTGAATGGTCCTGACTTTTTCGCTGATACGAACCTAAATGCATCCGCAGACAACTTTGAGGCTGACTATGACCCTCGCGGTGGAGATGACACCTCACTGCTGGACCCGTTTGTGTTGTCTGAAGCACATCAGGTGTCGTTGACCGAAGGCACTGATGCTGATGACAACATCGAAGGCGATGAAGGCCACAACCACATTCGCGGTCTGAACGGGGCAGATACCCTTGACGGCGGCGCGGGCAATGACGAGTTGCGCGGCGATGCAGGTAACGATGTTCTAAGCGGGAATGCCGGTGATGATACCCTGCATGGCCACAGCGGCGAGGACGATATCCATGGTGACGACGCAGATGATTCCCTGTTTGGTCACAACGACGATGATAAGCTGTTTGGCGGTGGCGGAAATGATGCGCTTCACGGCTCTGCAGGCAATGATCTTCTGGACGGCGGCGACGGTGACGACCTGCTCAGTGGCGGGCTAGACGATGATACGCTGTCAGGCGGCACAGGCAACGATACCTTGTTTGGTGGATGGGGGAATGACGTCCTGAATGGCCTGCTGCGCAATAGCGAGGGAGGCGATAACGACGATGCCGACTACCTCAATGGCGGTGGAGGCGACGATAGTATTGTTGTCGGTTCCGGCGATATCGTGACGGCAGGTGACGGTGCTGATGAAATTGTATTTGGTGACTGGCTTGGGACAGGCGAAGCTGCTGAAATCACTGATTTCTCGGCTGAAGAAGACAATATTGTTCTGGTTTGGGACGATAGCGAAGATGACGCTGTTGAGCCTCAAATCACGCTCGCGCCCTTAGCAGAAGGGTCAGGTCAAACGCTTGTTATGATGAACGGCCTACATATCGCCACAGTGAACGGAAGCGACCTGATGCCTGCAGATATCGCGCTCATTCCGCTTAGCACAGCAACTCAAGCGGGACTTGAAGTCAGCTGACCACCATATCCCAGTGCTCATTTTCAGCACGCAGCAATATTCTCTTTGCCATACTCGACAAACGCGCCTATACGCTCACATCGCAGACGGTTTCGTCTGTGATGCCTCCATGGGCCTGTGCTGGACGACATCCCGGCCTGCGCCATCCCTTTAACCTTTTGATAAGGAGACCCCGATGTCGATTACGAAAGAAGAAAAAACCCGCCTGATGAAAGAATTCGGTGCCAAAGACGGCGATACCGGTTCCCCAGAAGTGCAGGTTGCTGTTCTCAGCTCGCGCATTGCGACACTGACAGAGCACTTCAAAACACATAAAAAAGACAACCACGGCCGCCGTGGCTTGCTCAAAATGGTTGCGACACGCCGCAAGCTTCTGGACTACGTCAAATCCAAGGACGATGCGCGCTATCAAGACCTGATCAAGCGTTTGGGCCTGCGCCGCTAAGCGCTCTCCCTAAAGTAAGATACGAATTGAACCGGGCCTTCACAAAAGGTGCGGTTCTTTTTTATTGGCCCTGAGCTAGGGGGTCACAATACGGATCGCCTCCCCCCGCGCCTCAATCGCTTCTGCAGCATCAAGCAGAATATCCTCGCGGTAGCGCGCACCAATGAGCTGCGCACCCAAAGGCACAGGCCCTACATCACTTTGACCAAAACCCGTGAAAACGGATATGCCCGGCAAACCCATCAACGGCAGTCCCACCTGAGTCAGTTGCGCTTCCATCACGCGTGGGAAATCCTCAAGGTCCAGCAGATCAGGAAATGGCGGTTCCGCAGAGACGGGGCAGACTAGCACAGGGTAGGTCGCCAAAAATGTCTGCCATTCGCGCAGAAACCCGACGCGGGCCTGCATTGCATCAAGGACCTCGTTCAGGTCCGGTACCGGCGTCAGCTTGTGCATTTCCGCCAGTACATGGTTGGCGTCCGGATCGTTTTCCTGCGCAAATGCATCTTGGGCACCTCGTGCCATTTCGGCCAGCCAAAGTTGCGCCTGACACCGCGCGGGTGCACGAAATGGTGGGCTTGGCACTTCTTCGATACGCCAACCCGCATCCTTGAGGCGTGCAGCCGCATCCCGCAGCACAGCCTCCACCAAAGGATGGGTTTGCATCCCTTCGGGAGCCACACAAAGCCCAGCCACTTTGGGGTACTCCGCGCCCTGCATCGGGGCGGGTACGTGCCAAGGATCGCGCAAATCGGGCTGCGCCATCACGGCGAGCGATGTTCGAACATCACGAACCGATCGCGCATGTGGTCCAGATACCGCCATCAGTTGTGCACCGATATGGCGGTCAGGTGCCGACGCATTCCACGCAGGAACACGGCCCATAGTGGGACGTAGACCGTGCAAACCGCAGGCATAGGCTGGGTACCGGATAGAGCCACCGATGTCCGTACCCTGCCCAATCGCGCCCATCCCTGCGGCCGTGGCCGAAGCGGCACCTCCCGATGATCCACCGGGCGTGATCCGCGGATTGTGCGGGTTTTTGGTCTGGCCATGCAGCGAGTTGCGTGTGAACCAACGCAGCGAGAACGCAGGCGTATTTGTGCGCCCGATGAGTACAGCACCAGCGCGCCGCAAGTTGGCAACCACCGGGCTGTCCGACTCTGCAACTAGGTCCTTTTGGATACGCAGACCATTGGTGGTGGCAAATCCAGCCTGATCGACATTCTCCTTTGTCGTGACGGGTACACCCGCCAACGGACCCAGGGCATCACCGCGCGCCCGCGCATTATCGACCGCATCGGCTGCCGCCAATGCTGCGGCATCATCACGAGCAACGATGGCGTTGAGGGCAGGGTTCACCACGTCTATACGCGCAAGCGTCGCCTCGGTGACCTCTCGCGCAGTTATAGCTCCGTCGGCAATCTGCGCCGCAATCGCCATGCCGTCCATTTCCCAAATTGGCATCACATTCTCCTTTTTCCGTAACGGTGGCACACCCTGCGCACACCGACAATCGTAAGCGAGACCCGCTTGCGCAGGAACAGCTTTGCCCCTACGGATCAGATGAAATTTCGCACAGGAGGGCGCATCTTGCAAAAAACAGTGGTGAACAGCTGGAACGAATGGGACCCGCTCAAGCATGTGATCGTTGGCCGTGCAGATGATTGCCACATTCCGCCCGAAGAGCCAGCGCTGGATGCAAAAGTGCCCGAGGACAGCGACATGCGCGGCCAATGGGGACGCCGTCCTCAAGACACCATCGACCGCGCGAACGAGCTTTTGGATAATTTTGCAGGCATGTTGGAGAAACGCGGCGTTCGCGTGGATCGACCGACCTGTATTGACCATTCAAAGCCTGCAACCACGCCCGATTTTCACACCGAAAGCCAGTTCGGGTGTATGCCTCCGCGCGATGTCTTGCTCACTGTCGGCAGCGAGATGTTGGAGGCGACAATGTCGTATCGCTGCCGTTGGTTCGAATACCTGAATTACCGCCCGCTGATGCAGCAATACTTTGATGAAGATCCGAATTTTCGCCATGAAAGCGCACCAAAACCGCGCCTGACCGATGCCGACTATCACCCTGATTACCTTAGCGAGAAAATTGGCGACACCAAGCGTCTTGAATGGGCTGCAAAGAAATTTTTCGTGACGACAGAGGAAGAGCCGCTGTTTGATGCGGCTGATGTTCTGCGCTTTGGTCGAGACCTTGTTGTGCAGCACGGATTTACGACCAATCTGAAAGGGATTGAATGGCTGCGCCGCCACTTTCCTGATCACCGTGTGCACACTGTCAATTTCCCCGGTGATCCCTACCCTATTCACATCGATGCGACGTTTACGCCGCTGCGCCCTGGTCTAATCCTGAACAACCCGCATCGCCGCCTGCCCGAAGAACAGCGCAAGATGTACAATGACAATGGTTGGGAAATCGTGGATGCGGCGCAGCCCGCGCATAATTCGCCGCCGCCGCTGTGCTATTCGTCAACCTGGCTGAGCATGAACGTATTGGTGCTGGACCCGAAAACTGTCTGTATTGAAAAGTCTGAAGTGTATCAGGCCGAGCAGATGGACAAGCTGGGTATGGAGGTCGTCGAAGTTGAGCTGCGCGATGCTTATGCTTTTGGGGGCGGTTTGCATTGCTGCACGGCAGACGTCTACCGCGAAGGCGGATGTGAAGACTACTTCCCAAACTTGAACAAATAGTCCGATGCGGGACGCCTGACCAATCAGAGCGTCCCGCAAATTGTCTTTGATTTAGAAGTCGAAAATATCACTCAGAAAGCTGTCGCGCTTTTTCTTGCGTGGACGCTCTTCATAGTCGCGGTCATATCCGCGTGACGCGGGCGGTGCTGCCTGTTGTGGCGGTGGGGCCGGTGGCGCGCTCCGCTCGATGATTTTGTCCAGTTCGCCGCGATCAAGCCATACCCCGCGACACTGCGGACAGTAGTCAATCTCGACCCCGTTTCGGTCAGACATAACAAGCTGCGTTCCGTCGATAGGGCATTGCATGGCGGTTTATCCTTTGTGTTTTTATCAGCATTTATATGGGAACGCCAAAGGCTTGAAACAAGGCCGATGCAAAGCATTCGAATGAGGTTTCCGAAACCCGTACCGCATTGAAGTGCCGCACCGCCCCCTGTATGGCCTGAGGTCTTGATCCCCGAAGGAAACCGCCATGACAAATGCCCCAGATGTTGCCCAACTGCTCGCCGCTGCCCAAGCGGTTGCCAACGACGCGCATGCAGATGTGTCCCAGATCGAAGCGATGGTGGTCGAAACCGTGTCCGCCTTCGAGGCCCGCCTGCAACACCACTTTGCCCGTGGTCCGTTCTTTGTGAAGCTGCGCAACAAGCTGGCGGCGGAAGGCCATGCAGAATTGGCGCAGACGGTCTACCACTACTATCTTGCGGCGAATGTGCTGAAACACGGCGGCGGAAAGAGCCTGCGGGAGTTGGAAGAGATCGAGCCGCAGCCGTTCACGTTACAAGATGAAGAGGGCAAGGCGCTTATTGATGTGACAGCGGACAGGTTCTTGGTTGAATTGGTTGAAGTGCTGGAGAAATCCAGTCGGATCCTGACGTCAGAATAACTCTGCCGCGACCATGGTTCGCACTTAGAACAAGACATATTCCCCTGAAATATAGATATATATCTAAATATTCTTTAGTTCAGGGCAAGTTGTCTAAAGAGCAGTATCTTTGCGGACAAAAAAAGGCCCAGCGTATCTAGCTGGGCCTTCCTTAAATACTCAGCGCTGTCTTGCGCTTTAGAACTTGTAAGATGCGCGCAGCGAGAATGCGTCAAAGTCGACATCGCCGCCATCGTCGTCAATGGTGCTGCGGAGGTATTCTGCACCAATAATGAATTTGTCACTGACTGCATAAGCAACACCCAAGCCATATGCGAAGCCGGTTTCAGTAATTGAATCGATGCCAAGATCATCATCGACAGAGAGGCGTGCTACGCCAACGGTAGCATATGGCAAGAAACGACCTGCGTCATAGCCCGCGCGCAACTTCAAGTGCGACAATGAGAAGTCTAGCTCACTAGTGACGTCCAAATTCACGATGTTGTAGTCAAGCTCTGCGCCCAAAACCAACGAACCAAGATCGTACATATAGCCAGCGTGCACACCATAGATGTTGAAATCCAGATTCAAGCTGCTGTCGTCTTCATTAGTTGCGTCACCTGTCCCGATTTGACCACCGGCATAGAAGCCGTTCCACACGCTAAGCTGCGGAGCAGTCGCTACTGGCGCTGGAGTGGGTGCAGGGTCGATAACAGTTTCGGCAAGGTTTCCTGCTGTTGCCACAAAAGGAGCAAGTGCAAAAAGGGACGCGGCGATAAACGAAATACGGTAAGTCATACTGGAGCTTTCATGAAGGAAGGTAGGTCGCGCTGCCTTACAGGGGCCAAGGTCCTGTTTTTGTA
>JBATTJ010000135.1:0-3086 GCA_049670485.1 Sulfitobacter sp. | reverse complement strand
CCTCACGGCCCAGGGTTTCGAACCCGATCGTGGCATTGATGACATCGCGCAACATCGACTTGCCGACCTCGATCTCGCCGTCGAGCATCGCCTGTACGCCCTGCTGAAGGAGAGCCTCGCCGAATGCAGGATCGTTCTGCACGCGCTCCATCACGGTTTCCTTGAACTCTCGAGTCAATGACATGGTGTTTACTCCTGTTGCCGGCGGCTCTTGTAGTCCGCCCAGTCGCGTTTCGCTCTGTCGATGTCCTTCTGCTGGCCTCGCTTGGTACCGCCACCGAGCAGCAGGACCACCTTCTCACCGTCCCGGGCGTAGTAGAGCCGGTAGCCTGGCCCGGCATCGATGCGGTACTCCGACACCCCGTCGCCGATCGGCTTGGCGTTGGAGAAGTTTCCGTACTCCATGTTCCTGACCGCCCGTGTGATGCGCGCAGCGGTCGTCGGATTCAGCTTGTCGAACCAGGCGCCGAAGCGACTCTTGCCCCTGACGTCGAGGTACTCGACACACGTTGTCATCGTCTACTCCATTAGATCGGTAACATAAGTGTTACCTTTATAGGATGCAAGACCCTTTTGCATAAAGTGTCAACCACAGCTTGCACAGGGCTCCCCTCGTGCACCAGACGACCGGGGGTGCCCTGTACAACTTCGATGCAACTGGAAAACGTCCATCCGGTCAATGACCTTGGGCACTTGTGCACACACTTGTCCCGCCAGAATGTGGATAACCTGGCGCGGTCGGTATCGATTGATCGTCAAATTGGTGCGCTCCTTCCTCAATCCTGCGGCGTAACGAGGACATAGGGCAGCCCTCGAGTAACGGACTCATGCTTGGGGCAGCTTAGGAAAAAGGGGGAAATATAGTACTCCAAGCAGTTCTACGCTCGGCATGTCAGCTTCGTTCCGAGAAAGTGTCCGGCTTCTCTTTCGACGCGTCCTGCAACGCTGCGTTTCGCTGTACCAGTTCGATCTCGAGCCGATCAATGAGCCGCTCCTTGTCGGCCAGCCTCTGGGCGTGGCCCTCACCGGCGCTCATCAGCGCCTGATCAGCTGCCGATTTCGCCTCGCCCAGCCCGGCGAAGCGCGCCTGCAGCTCGGCATGCGCGTCAACCAGTGACTGGTGGCGCGTCTGCCACTCGACCTGGTGTGCCTCTCGCTCCCGATGCTGGGCGTCGAGCCGCTCCACGCTCGTCTCGAGCCGGGCGACGGCCAGTCGGCTCTGCGCCAGCTCACGCCGGTGGGTCTCAATCCGCTGATCCCGTTCGGCGAGTCGTTGTTCGTAAGCGTCGGTCAGTGCCGCCAGCTCCGCTGCGCTCGCCTCACGCTCGGCGGTCCACGCGCGACGGGTCTCGTCCTGTTCTCGCTGCAGCTGCTCAAGCGTTGCCTGCCGCTCGGCAGCCAGCACCGCCAGGCCCTCGGCGCGTCCCCGGGTTTCGGCATGGGCCGCGGTTTCCATCGCATGCGCAGCACGTAGTTGGTCGAGCTCCTCCTGCTGCGTCTCGAGTGCTTGGCGCTGGGTCTCCCCCAGTCCCTGAGCGCTCTGGAGCTCCTGACGCAGCCGCTCCAGACTCGCCTGCGCCCGGTCGCGCTCGCCTTCGGCCATCCGCGACCGCTTCTCGAACCCCTGCCGGGCGTCTTCGACGACACGGTCCGCCTCGGCCCCCAGCGCCCGCCAGAGCTCGGCCGTGGCCTGACTCACCGCGTCACTCAGGGGTTCGACCAGCGTACTGCCGGCGCGCTCGCCGTCCTCGGCGTCGAGCTCGCGCAACCAGGGCCCCACCTGCGAGAAGCTGCCGCGGCCCAGGAGCTTGATGATGGCCCGTTGCGAGGGCTTGCGATCGCGCGCGATCAACTGCGCCCGCGCCTCGGCCACCGTCTCTTTCGTCAACGCTGCCGTCTCTGCCATCGCCCCACCCCGGTTGGTTGACGCCCACACGCTGCAGACACTCATGTCGCGCCCCGTGACGCACCGTGAACCGCATTGGCGGGTCGATCGTGATTGCCTTAAATGTAGCATAATCGCTACATGTAGCGCTACGTAATTATATTAGTCACGTTAATAGCACTTGTCATGAGTAATATGACCACCGGTGCGATAGACTCGTGTCGAGCCACAACACGCTGATCTACCGTGGTTTCTGACGACAACCCGACCACAACGGCCACCGTGATTGACGCCTCGGCGGTGGACCGCCCCGTACTCGCCGGTGTA
This sequence comes from Sulfitobacter sp., assembly GCA_049670485.1. Lineage (GTDB taxonomy): Bacteria > Pseudomonadota > Alphaproteobacteria > Rhodobacterales > Rhodobacteraceae > Sulfitobacter. The sequence goes on along the minus strand of JBATTJ010000135.1, from coordinate 874 downwards.
GCAGCCGTTCTTGCCGACGCACTCGACGCCGCCCGCCACTACCAGCAACGCAGTCGCTCGGCAAGCACGTGGCCGGGCAACTGCCGAAAACGGAGAATTCTGTACCTTAAGGATTCCCGAGGTCACGCAACGTCCTGAACTCCCCGGCCTTTGGCCCGGCCGCCGGCGACCACACGTAGTCGCCCGTCAGGTTGATGTGCTCCCAGCCTAGCGGTGACAGGAACGCCAGCAGCGCCTCGTCCGTCACCTCGCCACGCTCCCGAAGGTGGCCCGTCACGCGCTCCAGATACACCGTGTTCCACAGCACGATCGCCGCGGTGACGAGGTTCAGCCCGCTCGCCCGGTAGCGTTGCTGCTCGAAGCTGCGGTCGCGGATCTCGCCGAGCTGGTTGAAGAAGACCGCCCGGGCGAGCGCGTTTCGTGCCTCCCCCTTGTTCAGCCCCGCCTGGACCCGGTGGCGCAGCTCGACGTTCTGCAGCCAGTCGAGGATGAACAGGCTCCGCTCGATCCGCCCGAGCTCCCGGAGCGCCATCGCCAGCCCGTTCTGGCGCGGGTAGCTGCCGAGCTTGCCGACCATCAACGAGGCGGTCACCGTCCCCTTCCGGATCGACGTCGCGAGCCGCAGGATCTCGTCCCAGTGGGTGCGGATCCGCGCCACGTCGATCCGCCCACCGATCATCGAGGCGAGGGCCGGATAGTTCGAGGCCTCCTCGCCGATGAACACGCGCGTGCTCTTCAGATCCCGGATGCGTGGGGCGAATCGGAACCCCATCAGGTGCATCAAGGCGAACACGTGGTCGGTGAAGCCTGCGGTGTCGGTGTAGTGCTCGTCGATCTTGAGCTCGGTCTCGTGGTAGAGCAGCCCGTCGAGCAC
>JBATTJ010000134.1:0-29537 GCA_049670485.1 Sulfitobacter sp. | reverse complement strand
GGTCAGCGCCGTATCTTACTGGTCTGGAACCGGATCATTCTGCCAGACGGCCGTTCCATTGTCTTGGAGCGCCTGCCCGGGACCCACAATGCTGGTTATGCAGGCCTTGAGGACGGCGTCGATCACCATTGGGGCGGTGTATTCCGGGCCGCAGCGCTCTCGACCCTGCTCAACATCGGTGCCGAACTGGGGGCCAACGATGAAGACCCCATCACCAGCGCCATCCGCGATGGCGCACAGGACACCATCGGCGATGCGGGCCGCGAGATCGTGCGTCGTCAGATTGATATTCCGCCAACCCTGACGATCCGGCCGGGGTTTCCGGTGCGCGTGATCGTGACCCGCGATCTGATCCTCGAACCACAAGGAGGTCACTGATGACCAAGTTGAAACTGGGCGCTTTGTCGGACGACAAACCGGTCAAAATGACCGTGGAACTGCCAGCGCCTGTCCATCGCGATCTCGTTGCCTATGCAAAGGTGCTGGAACGACAGACCGGCCAGACGGTTGCGGAACCGGCAAAACTGATCGCTCCGATGCTTGAGAGGTTCATGGCAACGGATCGAGGCTTCGCGAAGTTGCGACGAGCAAATGCTAGCTCACCGCCTGGAAAGGGCGAATAGAGCAAACGACATCTTGCGTATTCACGTCATCGACAAGTCAACACGCATCGGATTGTGCAGCAGCATGGCATCGCGGAACGAAGCGTCGGCCTTGGATAGGAGCGATCAATCTGGCTGTATGAGAGTCTCATTGCAGTTCGCGTATCGTTTTCCGTTGCCCAGCTTGTCCTTCTGCTAGTAATTTCGTTGGCAGCTTCAGTTCTTCCTACACTTCAGTCTCCCGACTCGATGAATCGTGTTGCTTACCGATAGTTCCCGAACGTAGGGTGCGCCACAACGAGACGAAAAATCCAATGATTTCAGAAGCTCCCTCGTTTGACGGGCTCTTTGACGGTAAATGCGAATGGAAAAAAATATTTGTCTATCAATATCAAATTGTTAGAAGATCAGTTGATAATCGAATGGGAATGAGCACCGAAGTCACCCTTAACGGTACCCTGACCTGCGCCACGACTGACGAATTGGCCCGCGTGCGTGCTAATGTTGATACGCACATCGCGCTGACCCGTGCCGAAACCGGCTGCCTATCCTTCGAGGTGGTACAAACAGATGATCCTATGGTCTGGTCTGTCGCGGAACGGTTTACCGATGCGGCGGCCTTTGCGGCGCATCAGACACGTACTGCAGCTTCGGACTGGGCGCTTGAAACCCGTGGCATGGTGCGCGCATACACGACAACAGGTCTTGAATGAATGTCATCCTGAAAGCTGCATTATGGATGACGGGCGCGATTGCGTCATTTTCTTTCATGGCCGTCGCCGGCCGCGAGCTTTCGGGCCAATACGACACATTCGAGATCATGCTTTACCGCAGTGGTGTCGGCGTCATTCTTGTCGTTGCCATCATCGCATGGAGCAACCGGTGGCAGGAACTGCGATTTGACCACTTTGGCCGTCATATGGTGCGCAACCTATTCCACTTCACTGGCCAGAACCTGTGGTTTTATGCCGTTGCTGTCGTGCCGTTGGCACAGGTTTTCGCGCTGGAGTTCACCTCCCCCCTCTGGGTGGCAGTACTGGCCCCGCTGATCCTCGGGGAGAAGATGACCCGCATGCGCGGCTTTGCGGCACTGATGGGATTTATCGGCATCCTTATTGTCGCCCGCCCCAGTGTGAGCACATTCGAGATCGGCCTTGCCGTCGCTGCAACTGCCGCCTTTTTCTTTGCGCTGACCAACATGCTGACAAAACGGCTGACGCGCGACAACTCGATTGCGTCGATCATGTTCTTTCTCACCGCGATCCAGCTTGTCCTTGGTCTGATCACGGCAGGATATGACGGCGATATTGCCCTGCCCACACCGGCCAGCATGCCGTTTTTGTTTCTGGTGGGATGTGCGGGCTTGCTTGCGCACTTCTGCCTCACGAACGCACTCGCTATTGCCCCTGCGACAGTCGTTGTGCCGCTCGATTTTGCCCGACTTCCGGTGATCGCGATCGTCGCGATGATTCTCTATTCGGAGCCGTTGGAGATTTGGGTCTTCGTCGGGGCTGCAGTTATCTTCACGGCCAACTACCTCAACATCTGGAACGAGACCCGCAAGCCCCGCCAAGTGTGACGGTAAAGTCACAAAGCGCAGACTCCCAAACAATGATTTTGTACTGCCCTAGCGTCAATATTGACGTGAGCGGGTTGAAAAACCATTTTCCAGATCCAACGCGCACCAAATTTGTTTTGTAGCCTGCGCGGCTCTGGGAGGAGATCAACATGAAGACCCGCATACTCACGGTAGCAGCCCTGCTTGCATCCACCGTTTCCGCTCATGCTGTAGGCCTTGACCGTTCCGGCCAGCGCATCGGCGTCCTGTTCGAAACCGGCAACCACGCCGAACTGACCTTTGGCTTCACCGACCCCAGCATTGATGGCGCAGCACTGCCACAATTCGGCGGCGCGGACAGCGGCAATGTTGCAGGCATCTTCCGCACGCTGACCGGTGGTTTGAAATATGACCTGAACGAAAAAGTCTCTGTTGCGATCATCGCGGATGAGCCTTTCGGCTCCGACGTACTTTACTCTGGTGCCCTTGCAACAACAATTCTGGGTGGCACCGGTGCCACCGTGGACAGCTTCGCACTTACCGCACTCGCACGCTACAAAATCGACAGCAATTGGTCGGTACATGGCGGTCTGCGCTACCAAGAAGTTTCCGCTGGCGTTACATTGGGCGGCTTTGCATTCAACGGCGGTACGCCTCCGGGCACACAAGGCGGCGTGAACGGCTACTCCGGCGAGTTCGGTTCTGACGGCGCATTCGGTTACGTCATCGGTGGCGCATATGAAGTGCCAGAAATCGCTCTGCGCGTTGCAGTCACCTACAACTCCGGCACATCCCACGATCTGGACACCCGCGAAACCATCCAAGGCTTCCAAATCTCCGCACCCGGTGCAACCACCGAAGTTGATACCCCCGAAAGCCTGAACATCGCGTTCCAATCCGGCGTTGCAAAAGACACATTGGTCTTCGGCTCGCTGCGTTATGCACGCTACAGCGATACAGTCGTGTCGCCTGCTGGTTTCACCGGCCTGACCGGCAACGCGCTGACCGATTTGGAAGACGGTTTTGACTTTGACATCGGTGTTGGCCGCCGCTTTACCGAAAAATGGTCCGGTTCCGTTTCTGTCGGCTTCTCCACTGTAGGCGATGACAACATCGTTTCTCCGCTGGCACCGACAAACGGCTCCCGCTTCATAGCGGTCGGCGGCAAGTATGACGTCAACGAGAACTTCGCCATCTCCGGCGGCGTGCGCTACACCGACCTGGGCGATGCGTTCTCCTCCCCCGGTGGCACACCGGTTGCCACATTCGAAGGTAACGATGCTGTTTCGGTCGGCCTGAAGCTCGCATTCAAATTCTAATCTGACGGCCTGAACGGGCCTGACGACGAAAACACATGAATACCCCGCTCCTTTGCTGTGAGCGGGGTATTTTCTTTTGCGCATCAAACGGATTGGTGAGTGTCTTCTCACCGTGCTAGGCCATCCTAATGACAGAACGCAGCATCTCCTCACACGCCTGGCTTTTGATGCTGGCCCTCGCCGGGCTTTGGGGCGCATCCTTTCTGTCCATACGGATCGCATTGGATGAGCTGCCCCCGCTGACCACAGTGGCACACCGCGTCGGTTGGGCGACTGTCGCGCTTTGGGCTTATGTCTTTGCACGGGGCATGCCATTGCCGCGCGGACGGCGCGTCTGGATCGGCTTTGCGGGCATGGGGCTGCTCAACAACGCCATCCCGTTCAGCCTTATGGCTTGGGGTCAGCTTTATATCCCGACCGGTCTCACCTCGATCTTCAACGCATCCACTGCGATTTTTGGTGTGCTGATCGCCGCACTGCTGCTCAGTGATGAAACCCTATCGCGCCGCAAAGCCGTGGGTGTGGCGATCGGTTTTGCCGGTGTCGTGACCGCCATCGGCGCGCAAAGCCTGCGGGAGTTTGACATCACATCGCTTGCCCAGCTTGCCGTGCTTGCAGGTACGGTATCTTATGGATTTGCCGGTGTCTGGGCGCGCAGGTTCCTTGTCGGGCTCGCCCCGCAAGTGGCCGCTGCGGGGATGCTCACGGCCTCCACGCTCATTATGGTGCCGCTCGCGTGGTATGTGGACGGGCCATTCCAGCTTGACCTGCAACCGCGTACGATGATCGCCATCGGTTATTATGCGTTCTTTGCCACCTCGCTGGCATATCTGCTGTATTACCGTGTGCTGGCCCTTGCTGGCAGTGGCAATCTGATGCTGGTCACGCTCTTGGTAGCACCCATCGCAATCGTGTTGGGCGCGCTTGTGCTGGACGAGACCCTTGCCCCCAATGCTTACAAAGGGTTCGCGCTGCTCGCGCTGGGGCTGGTGATCATTGACGGTCGCCTGATTGACCGTGTGCGGCGCGCACGGTAGGACAACACAATTCCCATGCCGGAGGCGATCCATGCTCTACCCTGACGCAAAAAGCTGGCACAGCGCCCCGCATAAATCTGTGCTTTTCTTCGGCATGTCGGGCTTGGGCAAAACCCATATTTCCAAGCTGTTGATGCAACAGGGCGGTTGGTTTCACTATTCCATCGACTACCGCATCGGCACGTCGGGCATGTACCGCCATATCAAGGATAATCTGATCAAACACGCCATGTCAGACCCCTTTCTTGCACAGATGCTCAAGGCGGATGCGATGTATATCGAACCCATCGTACATGACCATGATCTGAGCGCGGTCACCGCCTATCTCGGCAAGCCCGGTGACCCTACGCGCGGCGGTTTGCAGATGGCCGAATATACCCGCCGCCAGACCCAGTTTCGGGAGGCCGAGATTGCAGCACTTCTCGACACACCGATGTTCATGGAGCGCGCACAGACACTCTATGACTATCCGCATTTCATCTGTGACACTGGCGGCTCTATCTGTGAATGGATCAATCCCGAGGACCCTGACGATCCGCTGCTGAAAAAACTGTCCGAGCATTGCCTGCTTGTCTGGATCAAGGGCGATGCGGGCCACACCCGAGAGTTGGTCCGCAGGTTTGACCGCGCGCCCAAACCGATGGCGTACCAGCCTGCATTTCTCGAACGCGTCTGGCAGGAATACTTGAATAAAAACAACATTGAGGAAGGGGATGTTGATCCTGATACCTTCATCCGCTGGACATATGATCAAGCGCTGGAACACCGCCAGCCGCGCTATGCCGCAATGGCGCATCACGGGATTACGGTCACCGCCGAAGATATCCATGCGGTGACCAATGCCGCGGATTTCGACGCTCTCATCACCTCCAAACTGTGAACACAATCTGTTGTAGACACTTGAGCAGGCCGCATCGCCCTTCTATCTGCAGCTGACACAGCGACCAAACCCACCAAGTCCGAAGTAAAAGTAAAGCACCGCATGCCCATCAAAATTCCCGCCACCTTACCCGCATATGACGTCCTCACCCGTGAGGGCGTGCGCGTCATGGACGAGGATCAGGCCGCCTTGCAGGACATCCGGCCGCTGCGCATCGCCCTTCTCAATCTGATGCCGAAAAAGATCCAGACGGAGAACCAGTTTGCCCGCCTCATCGGGGCGACGCCGTTGCAGATTGAACTTACATTGCTGCGCATGTCCGATCACGCCACCCGCAACACCGCAGCCGAGCATATGGCCAGCTTTTACCGCCCTGTCTCGGACGTCTGGGACGAAAAGTTCGACGGGCTAATCATCACGGGCGCCCCGATCGAGCATTTGGCCTTCGACGATGTCGACTATTACGCCGAGCTAAAGCGCGTGATGGACTGGACCCAGACCAATGTACAATCGACTTTTGGCGTTTGTTGGGGTGCGATGGCGATGATCAACCACTTTCACGGCGTGCCCAAACATATGCTGGACGCAAAGGCATTCGGCTGCTTTCGGCACCGCAACCTCGCGCCAACCTCCCCCTATCTGAGCGGATTTTCGGATGATTGTGTGATCCCCGTCTCCCGCTGGACCGAAATCCGGCAACAGGAAGTGGACGCCGTACCTGCCCTTTCCACATTGCTGGGCAGCGATGAGGTCGGACCCGCATTGATCGAGGACAAAGATCACCGCGCCGTCTATATCTTCAACCATTTTGAATACGATAGTGACACGCTCAAGCATGAATATGACCGCGACATCGCGGCAGGTACGCCGATCAATATACCTGTTAATTACTACACTGATGACGATCCGACGCAGCCACCGGTAAACCGCTGGCGCAGCCATGGCCATTTGCTATACAGCAACTGGATACAGGAAATCTATCAATCGACACCTTATGACATTCAAAAAATCGGTCTCTAGCATGCTTGTCCTCGCTGTCGTTGTTCTGGCCATCGCGCTGGTCGTGCACTGGCGCGCCAGCGTGCGTGAAGCCACGGCAGAAGCAAAATATCCCCCCCTCGGGCAAATTGTGGATGTGGACGGCACGCCTGTGCATGTTCTGATTCAGGGCAGCGGTCCTGATCTGGTGTTGCTGCACGGCGCCAGCGGCAATTTGCGCGACTGGACACTGGAATTTGCGGACCGCGTATCCGACCGCTACCGCGTGATCATGCTCGACCGGCCCGCGCTTGGCTGGACCGACCGCCTACCGGGCATGTCAGGGCCGCTCAATATCCGCGCCGAAACACCGTTTGAGCAGGCGGCACTGTTGCAAAAAGCCACCCAGATTGTCGGGATCGAGCGGCCCATCGTTGTCGGGCATTCCTTCGGCGGTGCTATAGCGATGGCATGGGCGCTCAGCCAGCCGGAGCAGACCGCCGGCGTCGTGATGTTGGGCGCTGTATCAAACCCGTGGCCCGGTGATCTGGGTTGGACCTATACTATGGTGGGCAGCAAGCTGGGCGGTGCGTTGTTTGTGCCAGTCGCCTCTGCCTTTCTACCGCAAAGCTATGTCGACAGCAGCATCGAGAGTATTTTTGCGCCCCAATCCGCGCCCGACGGGTACGCTGAAGATGTTGGTGCCAGCCTTGTTCTGCGCCGCGAAAGCCTGCGCGGCAACGCGCAGCAAGTGAACTCCCTGCGTCCGCATATCGTAGAGATGGCGCGCGATTATGGCACGCTCACCATGCCGTTCGAGATTGTACATGGGGACCGCGACACCATCGTGCCAATGTCGGTGCATTCGGAGCCTTTGTCCAAACAGGTGCCCGGTGCCGTGCTGACCGTGCTTGAAGGGGTTGGCCACATGCCGCATCACGCAGCCCCCGACGCAGTCGAAGCCGCCATCGACCGTGCCGCCGCCCGTGCGGGTTTGCGTTAACACGCTTAACATCGCATATTGAACCAACCCTGAACTGGAGGCCCTTTGATGGAGCTGCCTTTTGACGGCGCGATCAGCGCCTTTTACAAAAACGACGCGCCAGAGGCTGTTCGCAAAGCAGTGAAGTCAGCCCAAAAAGGCGACATCCTCTCCCCCACCTACCCGCATGACAGCCGTATGGGGCGCAAAGCCTATGAGCGGGAAATGGCAGCGTTGCAGATCGAACTGGTAAAGTTGCAAGCATGGACCCGCGACAGCGGCACACGGATTGCGATGGTGTTTGAGGGACGCGATGCCGCCGGTAAGGGCGGTACAATCGAACGCTTCCGCATGAACCTCAATCCGCGCGCCGCACGGGTTGTCGCCCTGTCCAAACCGTCAGAATCCGAGCGTACGCAGTGGTATTTCCAACGCTATATCAGCCATCTACCTGCCGCTGGCGATACCGTTTTCTTTGACCGCTCGTGGTACAACCGCGGCGTGGTCGAGCCTGTATTTGGCTTTTGCACCCCTGATGAGCACACACAGTTTTTCAATCAGGTCCAGCCGTTCGAGCAAATGCTGGTCGAAGACGGCATTCACCTGTTCAAATTCTGGCTCAACGTCAGCCGCGCCGAGCAGTTGCGCCGCATGCTTAAACGCGAAGGCGATCCGTTGAAGCAATGGAAGCTGTCGGGCATTGACGTCAAAGGCCTGCACCTTTGGAATGAATATTCCGCAGCCATTCAGGACACCCTGACGCGCAGTCACACCGCCCATGCGCTATGGACGGTTGTGCGCTCGGACGATAAGCGTCGCGCGCGCCTCAACGCCATCCGCACAGTGCTGCATCGGTTTGATTATACGCACAAAGATCCCGATGCGATTGGCAAGATTGACACCGCGATCTGCGGCGGGCCCGAAATCTGGAATGCCTAAACGCGGGTATCATCACGGCAACCTGCGTCAGGCTTTGGTCGACGCCGCGCTTCAGCTGATTGAGCGGCGCGGCCCCACCGGCTTCACCTTGTCCGAAGCGGCAAAGCAGGCAGGTGTTACTCCCGCCGCCGTCTACCGCCACTTTGAGGGTCGTGACGAGCTGATCGCGGAGGCCGCCCTTCAGGGCTACGAGATATTTGGCGAGCTGATGGAATACGCCTATGAAAGCGGTCAGCCCTCAGCACTTGCCGCGTTCGAAGCAACGGGGCGCGCGTATCTCGCGTTTGCGCGCAAATACCCCGGCCACTACATCGCCATGTTCGAGAGCGGCGTTCAGGTCAACCGCACCGCTGCACTGGCCAGCGTCGCCAATCGCGCCAATGGCGTGCTGGAAAAAGCCGCCGCTGACCTCAGCCAACACATCCCCGAGCATAAACGACCGCCCGCTTCCATGTTCTCCGCCCACATCTGGGCCATGAGCCACGGCGTGGTCGAGTTGTTCGCACGCAACTCCCCTGGCCGTGCGTCGCCCTTCCCACCAGAGGACTTGCTGGAAACCGGCATCGGGATTTATTTGCGTGGGCTCGGTTTGATCGCGCCGGATGAGTAATCCGGCGGCTTGATGAAAATCATCTGGGCACAAAGCCAAAGCTGCAAACATCCCACACAAACGAAAAAGGCCGCACTCGATGGTGCGGCCTTTCTTTGATCTGTCGTAAAACTTAACGCTTGGAGAACTGGAAGCTCTTGCGCGCTTTTGCTTTACCGTATTTCTTCCGCTCGACCACACGGCTGTCGCGGGTCAGGAAGCCTGCGGCTTTGAGTGCGCCGCGCAGGGAGGGATCATAAAGCTGTAGTGCTTTGGACACGCCGTGCTTGACCGCACCAGCTTGACCGGACAGACCGCCACCTTTGACTGTGGCGTAGACGTCGAACTGACCGTCTGTGCCTGTGATGCCGAAGGGTTGTTGCAGGATCATCTGCAGAACGGGACGCGCAAAGTATTCGTTTTGCGGTTTGCCGTTGACGACAACCTTGCCGGAACCCGGCTTGATCCAGACGCGGGCGACCGCATCTTTACGCTTGCCGGTTGCATAGGCGCGGCCGAACTCGTCACGCACAGGCTCGTGCAGCTTCATCTCGACTTCGGGTGTGCCCTGAACGCCGCCGATATCGGCAGTCACCACGTCCTTGAGGTCTTCGAGTGTGTTGATTTCGTCAGCCATACTCATGCGCTCCGTGTGTTTTTCTTGTTCATGGATGCAACATCCAGAACGGTAGGCTCTTGGGCCTCATGGGGGTGCTCACCACCGGCGTATACGCGCAGGTTGGTCATGATCTGGCGGCTCAGGCGATTGCCGGGCAGCATGCGCTTGACCGCGAGGGTCACGATACGCTCGGGGTGCTTACCCTCGAGAATGTCGGCTTTTGTCCGCTCTTTGATCCCGCCGGGATGGCCGGTGTGCCAGTAGAACTTCTCGTCCTTCTTTTTGCCGGTCATCTGGATTTTCTCGGCATTGATTACGATGACATTGTCGCCGCAATCCATGTGAGGGGTGAAAGACGGCTTGTGCTTACCGCGCAAGCGCATGGCGATTACCGAAGCAAGACGGCCCAGCACGATGCCTTCGGCATCAATGATGATCCATTTCTTGTCGATGTCTGCCGGTGTTGCAGAAAAGGTTTTCATAAAGGGGTATTCCCGTTGTTTGGTGACGCGGAGCGATGCTCCATGTGATGGGTGGGTTATATATATGCCCTGCACCGGGTCAAGCGGCACAGAATTAAATAAACCATTCATAATCAATGCTTTATGATTAAGGTATTATAATACCCCATGATTTGGAGCGCCTGAGAGCAGTGCCTTCACCCCTGTCGTGATCGCGTGTAGAACAGAAGGTAATACAAAGGAACCCATGTACCTGATGCTGTTAAACCCCCTCATCGCCGGATTGATCCTGTTTGTGCTGTTTGCCGTCGTCGGTATGATCCCGATGCGGCGTCTCATTGCCCTGCATGAGGCACAGCATGAACTGCGCCACGGATCGGCCAGCTGGATCAGGGAGGTCGCGGGTTGGACCTCAATTGTGCTGTGGCTGATGCTGGTTTGGTTTGTGAGTACGATCATCGGGGATTGGGCGGTGTCCGGCGATCTTGACGGTGCGATTGCGCGCTCATGGCTGCGCTTACGGATCTTGCTCGAAATCGCGTCTGCACTGGGGGATTCGTAAATGCTCGCTGATGCCCATTCCGCACTGCAATGTGCGGGTTGCGGGGGCATGTGCCACTATTCCGCGCCCCACCGCGCGCTCGAATGTCTCAGTTGCGGTGCGACCTACGACCTTGCAGAGCCTGACGACCACCTCGCGGCACAGGAATTTCCCCATGATCCTGACGTACCCGACCATGATCCGCCTCTACTTGATCAGATTCAGACCCACCAATGTCGCAACTGTGGTGGCGAAGTGCAGTTTACCGGCCCTGCCCTGTCCGAGCATTGTCCTTATTGCAACGGCCCCATGGTCCTGCACAGTGGCGATGCAGGCTATGCCACAACTGCCCTGATCCCCTTCGGCGTAGATGCGCAGGAAGCCCGCCAAGCCGCCACAGATTGGGTAGCCAAGCGGCTCGCCGCCCCTTCGGACCTTGCAAGCATCGTGGAAAAAGCACCGATTGCCGGTCTTTATGCGCCGTTCTGGACCTTCGACAGCTCCGAAGCAGTCGATTATTGGGCAAGATACACCACCGGCAGCGGCCAGAACCGGCACAGCCACGTCGCGGCTGGCAAAATGCGGGTGCGCTTTAACGATCTGCTCATGCCCGCCTCACCTCATGTCACACCGCTTATCCGCGACGGCATTCTACATGACTTCGACCCGACTGCCTTGCGGCCCTATCGCGCGGGATACCTCTCTGGCTTTGCCGCCGAGCGGCACCACCAAAGTGTGGCGCAGGGCCTTATCGCCAATGAGCCCGACAAAGAACTGCTGCTCCGCAACATGATCAAGACCAAGATCAACAAGAGCGGCGTGCATGACATCCGGTTTCTGACCGATACGACCGGCATCCACTACCGGCGCATTCTGCTGCCAGTCTGGATCGTGCACTATACCTATAACGGGTGCGAGATGAAGATCGTAGTATCGGGCATCGACGGGCGCACCTTCGGGGAGCGGCCTTTCTCGATGGTGAAGATGGCGATGTACTCCGGTGCGCTCACCGCAACCGTTATGGCCATCGGCCTTGTCTGGGGCGCGTTGGGTCTTCTGTGAACCTCAGGCTTTGACTGGCGGGATGGCGTAGGTCATCGTCGCTTGGGCCACAGGCTCCTCCATCCCCTCGGAATAGACCAGAACGTGGCTGACCGACAGTTGACGCCCCAGTTTAAGCAATTTCGCCACAGCAATGAGATCAACCCCTGCCCGCGGTTTGCGCATGAAATCAAGCGAGCAGTTCGTCGTCACGGCCAGGGCCTGCGGCCCGATCATGGCCAAAGTTGCGATATAGGCCGACACATCAGCCAACGCGAACATCGACGGACCCGACACCGTGCCACCGGGCCGCAGATGCTTTTCGGTGATGATAAGGCGCATCGTCACCTCGTTGGGCTTCACGTCCTCGACGTTGAAGTCATCGGCGACCTGCTGGAACACCTCACGCATAAAAGCCATCAGCTCTGCCGCGTTCATCTTTAACGTGCCTTGATTGGCCATGCTTGTCCTCCCCGCCTCATTCGCCATAGACTTGCCGCAACAAGAGGAGCGCGCAAGATGGCAATTCTGGAAATAACGCAGCGGGACAGCGTCACACATCTTGTGATGAACGCGCCAGAGCGGCTCAACGCGCTCAGCGACGAGATGCTGGCAGCCCTGCAAGATACTCTCGACAGAATGGCCCAAGACGAGAAGTGCCGCGTGATCACGCTTGCCGGTGCCGGAAAAGCATTCTGCGCGGGTCACGATCTGCGCCAGATGCAGGCGATGCGCCAAAACGCGGATGGTGGCACTGCGGCCTTCGCCGATCTGTTCGAGCGCTGTACAAATGTGATGATGCGAATCCAGTCAATGCCGCAGCCCGTCATCGCGCAGGTCCACGGCATTGCAACGGCTGCGGGGTGCCAGTTGGTCGCCACCTGCGATCTGGCCGTGGCAACAGAAAATACGCGATTTGGCGTGAACGGCGTGAACATCGGGCTGTTTTGCTCGACCCCGATGGTGGCGCTCAGCCGGAACATCGCACCTAAAAAAGCGTTCGAGATGTTGGTGACCGGTGATTTCATTGACGCAAACCGCGCCGAAGCGCTGGGCCTCATTAACCGTGTTGTGGCCGCTGATGCACTCGCGGAGGAGACAGCGGCGTTTGCAGACCAAATCGCGTCAAAACTGGGTGCTGCAGTCAAAATCGGTAAGCGGGCGTTCTATGGCCAACTTGGCCTGCACACTGCGGACGCCTACGCTTACGCCGGTGCCGTAATGGTCGAAAACCTTGCAGATCGCGATACCAATGAGGGCATGCAAGCTTTCGTCGAAAAACGTCGCCCCGATTGGGAGCAATAAGGCACAGCCGCGCATGCATGCGCGGGCAAATGCTCTAATTGTGTCTTTTTTACGCTTTCCTTGGGCAGTAATTCACCCGTAAATGACATCAATCTACCTACACGCGCGCCCCTGCACGCAACCTCATTCCCAATAAAAGCAATCGGTTACCGATGGTCTCCAGATCAATTTGCCTGCCGTTAACCATATTGTTTCGATATTCGCACCACAGTGTTGCGAAACTACGTCTCGCAAATTGGGCAGCAATAAGGCACAAATAGGACACGGCACATAAAGCTGCCCCTTTTAGGGTCGCCGCCGGCGGAAGGTCCCTCCAGATCAGACTCTCATCTGATCCCCTTCATTCCCGCCACGGCGACCCCAAACACCCCTCCCTATAAACACTAAGACCCGATTTGTCGCACCGTTGACGCGTGCAGTCTGTTGCACCCTGCGGTGTGCTGGATTAACTGCAAGTCATGGATAAAACACTTCACATCATCGGTGGCGGCATGGCGGGCTCTGAGGCCGCGTGGCAGGCGGCCAACCTCGGCATCACCGTCGTCATTCACGAAATGCGGCCCAAGGTTGAAACCTTCGCGCACCAGACCGGATATCTGGGCGAGATGGTGTGTTCCAACTCCTTCCGCTCCGACGACAGTGAGCAGAACGCGGTGGGCTTGCTGCATTGGGAAATGCGTGCCGCCAATGGTCTGATCATGCAAACGGCGGAAAAGCACCGTCTGCCCGCAGGCGGCGCACTCGCTGTAGACCGCGACCCCTTTGCGAAATCGGTGACGGAAGCCCTGCTCGCCCATCCCAATATATCGGTCGAATATGACGAAATTACCGCTCTGCCCGACAGCGGCCATTGGATCATCGCGACCGGTCCGCTGACCTCCACCGATTTGGGGGCTGCCATTGCGGCGCAAACCGGCGCCGAAGCACTCGCGTTTTTCGACGCTATCGCACCGATTGTCTATCACGACAGCATCGACATGAGCAAAGCGTGGATGCAGTCGCGTTATGACAAGGGTGAAACGGAGGCGGAGCGCACGGCATACCTCAACTGTCCCATGGACAAAGAGCAGTATTACGACTTTATCGACGCGCTGGCGCAGGCTGATAAAACCGAGTTTCACGAAGGTGAGACCGCAGGTTATTTCGATGGTTGTCTGCCGATCGAAGTGATGGCCGAACGCGGGATCGAGACGCTGCGCTTTGGCCCGATGAAGCCTGTGGGACTGACCAATCCGCATCAACCCGAGGTAAAACCCTACGCCGTTGTGCAACTGCGCCGCGATAACAAGCTTGGCACGCTTTATAACATCGTGGGCTTCCAGACAAAGATGAAGTACGGTGCACAAGCAGATGTATTCAAACGTATTCCAGGTCTGGAGAATGCCAGCTTTGCGCGTTTGGGTGGCATTCACCGCAACACATTCCTGAACTCCCCGACACTTCTTGACGGTCAGATGCGCCTCAAATCACAACCCCATATCCGTTTCGCTGGTCAGATTACCGGCGTAGAGGGATACGTAGAAAGTGCCGCGATGGGGCTGCTCGCCGGTCGTTTGGCTGCAGCGGAGATCATGGGTGGCACGCTCGAGACACCTCCTGATACTACGGCAACCGGCGCGCTCATCACCCATATCTCGGGCGGTGCGGAGGCGAAGACCTTTCAGCCCATGAACGTGAACTTTGGCCTCTTCCCGCCTGTCGAAGGCCTCAAAAGCGGACGACGCGGGCGCAAGGACCGGTACAAAGCCTATACGGACCGGGCAAAGGTGGATTGGCAGAACTGGCTAAACGCTGGACAAGGGGATCAGCGCCCCTAGTATATCGGTATGACCGATAAATATCTCGACAAAGCCTACGACATCCGTGACGCAGCTGACACACGCCCACTTTATGATGCGTGGTCGGCGTCTTATGAGGCCGAAGTGTCTGAAAACGGATACGCGACGCCGGCACGCTGTGCGGCAGCCCTCGCGGCGCAGGTCGCTGATTTCACCCAACCTTTGCTAGATTTCGGATGCGGCACAGGGTTGGCAGGCTTGGCGTTCAAGCTTGCGGGATTTGAGGTGATTGACGGCGTTGATCTGTCGTCAGAAATGCTGGCACAGGCGCGTGAAAAATCTGTCTACCGTAGTCTTAACCAAATCGACGCAAATGCAGCCATTGTTGGCGGGTACACCCTCATCAGCGCGGTGGGCGTTATCGGCGCGGGTGCCGCTCCGATTGGCACGCTCGATACTTTGCTGCGCGCATTGCCACGGGACGGAAAGCTAGTATTTTCGTTCAACGATCAAACTTTGGCAGATACCTGTAATACCGGCCGCCTGAACGAATGGCTCGATTGTGGGGCTGCGCGGTTGCTGTTTATGGAGCATGGTCCCCACTTGCCCGCCCGCGACATGAACGCCACTGTTTATGTGGTTGAGAAGGCTTGAATTTCACCACAAGGTTTGCGCCTTCTCCGACTGGCCCACTACACCTTGGACATGCCTATTCTGCGATGTTGGCTCATGATCTGGCGGTGTCTGCAGGTGGCACATTCCTACTGAGAATTGAAGATATTGACCAATCCCGCGCCCGCGCGAAGTGGGAAGCGCAGATCTATGATGATCTGGCGTGGCTGGGTCTCAAATGGCCACTGCCTGTCCTGCGCCAGTCGGACCGCCTGAACACCTATGCGGATGCGCTCGATACATTGTGGCATCGCGGGCTTTTGTATGTATGCACCTGTACCCGCGCCGACATTGCAGCGGCGGGTGCAGCACCACAAGAGGGCGCGCCGCTGTTAGGGCCAGATGGCGTGGTGTATCCTGGCACATGCAAGGAGCAGCCCGCCGCACCACATCTGCCTAAGCCACAAAATGCCGTTCTTCGTTTGAATATGACGAAAGCGCTGCACGATCTGGGCGATGGGAAAAACACGACCATTACCTTCACCGAAACTGGAGATCCTGCGCATCGGAGGGATGTCGCGTACACTGCCGAAACCATCATCCGCACAGTCGGTGACGTTGTTCTGGCGCGGCGCGATATGGGCACATCCTATCATCTGTCTGTTGTCCTTGATGATGCGACCCAACATATCAGCCATGTGGTGCGCGGTGCAGACCTGTTTGACGCAACGGTCATTCACGTCATTCTGCAACGGCTTTTGAGACTGTCGACGCCCATCTATCATCATCATACCCTGATCCGCGATGACGCGGGAAAACGCCTTGCCAAACGCGACGACGCCCGTGCGATATCGCTGTTTCTTGCCGAAGGTGCGACGCCTGCGGATATCCGTGCGATGGTCGGGCTTTAGCTGGACTGATCCGTTTCGCCGTCCGCGTCGACAATCGTATAAAAACAACTGCGTGCACCCGTGTGACAGGCCGCTCCGACCTGCTCCACCTGCATCACCAGACAATCGCGGTCGCAATCAACCCGCATTTCCTTGAGCGTTTGTACATGACCTGATGTTGCGCCTTTTTCCCAAAACTCCTGCCGCGAGCGGCTCCAATAGGTGACCTGCCCCGTCTCGAGCGTGCGCATCAGACTTTGTGCATTCATCCAGGCCATCATCAGGATTTGCCCGCTCTCATGATCTTGCGCGATCGCGGGGATCAACCCTGCTTCGTTGTATTTCAAAGTCGAAGGGTCAAAGGACATAGAGCCGCGCCTTGTTCAAAAGTTTTTGCATCCGCCGTGTATGAGCCTATGTAGAGGGCAAATAAAGGAAATGCCATGTCCAGCGAAAGCGACCTGATCAAGCTTTATTCCGCGCGCATTCTGGCGCTGGCGGCGGATATTCCCCACCTTGGACGGCTGGAAGCGCCGGATGCAAGCGTGACACGTCGCTCTCCTTTGTGCGGGTCAAGCGTAACGGTGGACGTGAAGGTGGAGGACGGCAAACTCAGCACATTGGGTCAGGACGTAAAAGCCTGTGCTTTGGGTCAGGCAGCCGCAGCGATTACTGCCGCCGCCGCCCAAGGAGCTACGCTTGAAATTGTACAGCAGGGTCGCGACCAACTCAAAGCGATGCTCAAGGGCAAAGGTGGCGTGCCCGACGCGCCCTTTGACGGATTCGAAGTGCTCACACCGGCGGTTGAGTATAAAAACCGCCACGCCTCAATCATGCTGTGTATCGAGGCATTGGCCGACGCGATGGCAGAAGCCCGTCAAAACGCCTAAACAAAAAAAACGCCGCACATCCGGGACAGGATGGCGGCGTCAGTAAAAGCGTTTCTTGCGGGGACCCAAGGTCCGGTTTTGGGGAAGGCACCCCCGAAACATATCATGGACAGGCAGAACGTGACATGTGCGACGCATCAATTTGGGACAAATGCGCCGGAAAACCGGCCGTGGCGCAAGAGCGCAGACAGAAACTCAAACAAGTCCGGGGATATACAAACCACCTACAAGCAAAACAACGAGCGCTGCGGCCCCTATCGCGTCCTGCACAATCGTATTTTGCGACCGGGCGGCGATGGCTTTGACAGTTTTGTAGAAGGTCATGTGTCTCTCCGTCTTTGTTGCCTCTTTGTTCCACATCCTTAATATCGTGTAAAGAACTTTATGAGAACATTTGTGAACTTAATGGCACAAAATGAATTAACCGACTGATATCAAACGAATTGCCTCATCCTGCCGCATGAGCCACAGTAGGAGACGTGCTGCACGTCCCCGTGCAGACTCTAGTGCGGGATCATCGTTGAGCAGTTTACGGGCGTCTGACTGTGCGACCGCCATAAGGGCGGATTGCTTTTCAAGGTCAGCCACTTTGAAACGCGGCACACCCGATTGTGCAGTCCCGATCAAATCACCTGTACCGCGCATCTTGAGATCTGTCTCAGCGATCACAAAGCCATCCTCCGTCTCGCGCAACACTTCAAGCCGTTGGCGTCCGGTCTGCGTCAGCGGATTTTGATACATCAACAGACAGCTTGACGCCGCACTGCCGCGCCCGACGCGGCCGCGCAACTGGTGCAGCTGGGCCAGACCGAAACTCTCGGCCCGCTCGATTACCATGATGGAGGCATTGGGTACATCAACGCCCACCTCAATCACCGTTGTGGCCACCAACAACTGCGTCTCACCGCGCTGAAACGCGAGCATAGCGGCGTCCTTCTCTGCCGGTGGCATCTGGCCGTGGACCAACCCGACGACCCCCTCACCCAAGGCCGCACGCAGCCGTTTGAAACGCGCCTCTGCCGCCGTCAGATCGCTTACTTCACTCTCTTCGACCAGCGGGCACACCCAATAGCACTGGCGCCCCTCCGCAATCGCGGCCCGTAGGCGGTCGATCACCTGCTCATAACGGTCCGTGCTGATGAGAACGGTTGTGATCGGTTTGCGACCGGGCGGTTTTTCATCGAGCACACTCACGTCCATATCGCCGTATTGCGCCAACGCCAGACTGCGCGGAATCGGCGTCGCGGTCATCACCAGAACATCGGCAAACCGCCCCTTCCGCCCCAGCTCAAGCCGTTGGCGTACGCCAAAACGGTGTTGTTCGTCGACCACGGCGAGGCGCAGATCATTGAATATGACCGTTTCTTGAAACACCGCATGGGTGCCCACGAGCACATGAATATCACCTCGCTCTAGTGCCGCGAGTTTTGCTGCACGTTCCGCTCCCTTGTCGCGGCCTGTCAGGATTTCAAGAACCACACCTGCGGTTTCTGCCAATGGTTGCAAGCCCTGCAAATGCTGGCGCGCAAGGATCTCGGTCGGCGCCATCAGAACACCCTGCCCGCCCGCCTCAACAGCCGCCAAAAGCGCCATGAAGGCGACAAGCGTTTTGCCCGCGCCCACATCCCCTTGCAGCAACCGGTTCATGCGCTGTTCTTGCGCCATATCAGCAAGGATTTCGGAGATCGCACGTGTTTGCGCACCCGTCGGCGTATAGGGTAGGTTTTTAAGCACTTTTGCCTGCAGAACGCCTGTCGCCTGTGCCTTGCGACCCTTCTTGCGCCGCTCCACCTGCCGCGCGAGCGCAAGCGTGATCTGATGGGCGAACAGTTCGTCATATGCCAAACGCTCGCGCGCGGGTGCTGAAGCGGTAATATCAAGCAGTGACGCCGGATCATGGGCCGCCTGAACGGCCTGCGCAAAATCGGGCCACTCGGCCTTGGCCTTTTGGCCGGGATCAATCCATTCGCCCATTTGCGGGATTAACGAAATAGCCCCGCGCGTGGCCTTGTACATCAGCTTTTGCGTCACCCCGTGAGTGAGCGGATACACCGGTTCAAAGCGCGGAATACTGTCTGCTTCCGCCTCCGGCACGGCAAAATCGGGATGCACCATTTGCGCAATACCGTCGAACAGCTCAACCCGTCCTGAGACAATCCTGCGGCTGCCTTCGGGCAATTGTGTCTGCCAATAGTTGCCGCGCGCGTGAAAATAAACCAGTTGAAAAGACGTTTGTGCATCCTCCACATGGATCCGGTAGGCCCCGCCTTTTGTGCGCGGCGCATTGTGTTTGCCAATTGTCACCGCAACCGTGAGCGTTGCTGGCATCGGCGCACCTTGGACCGTGTCGATCAACCGCCGGTCAATCCCTGACTGCGGCAGTGTGAACAACAAATCACGCGGTGCAACCACACCGACACCCGCGAAATTCTGTGCGGTTTTCGGGCCGATCCCCTTGATGCTGTCCAGTCCCGCGAACAGCGGGAATAAAGGCTCTGGCCGTGTGCTCATAACCCGTCGATCAGCGCGAGCCAGCCCTCTTCGTCCATCGTCTTGACGCCGAGCTCAGCTGCCTTCTTCGCTTTGGAACCCGCACCCGGACCCGCGATCAGAATATCGGTTTTTGCACTGACAGAGCCGGAAACTTTAGCGCCCAGGCGTTCCGCGCGCGCTTTGGCCTCTGCGCGGCTCATCTTCTCCAAAGTTCCGGTAAAGACCACCGTTTTACCAGCGACGGGGGAATGGGAGGTATCGGGACGTACGGCATCTTGGACCTCCAACTGCGCGACCAACCGCTCGATCGAGGCACGCTCGGCCTCCTGCGCAAACGCGCCCACGAGCGATCCGGCCATCACCGTACCCATACCATCAATCGCGATCAGATCATCCCACGCCTCACCGGTTTGGCCACGCGCGTCTTCCATCGCTTGGGCCAGCGCATCCCATGTTCCAAAGTGCAAGGCGACCATATTTGACGCCGCTTCCCCAACGTGGCGGATACCAAGTCCGAAAATCAAACGTGCCAACGGTATTTTTCTTTTGCCCTCAATCGCATCAAACAACGCCTGCGCAGATTTCTCACCCCAACCTTCGCGGTTTTTGAGCTGCTGCATTCCGCTGCCAAAACGGGTTTTGAGCATAAAAATATCCGCGGGTTCCGCAATCCAGCCATCAGCATAGAACTGCTCCACTTGTTTTGCGCCCATACCGTCGATGTCGAATGCGCCGCGGGCAACAAAATGCTTCAGTTTTTCGACCGCCTGCGCAGGACATATCAGACCACCGGTACATCTGCGTACCGCATCGCCCGGCTCGCGCACCGCATCACTGCCGCATTCAGGGCAGGTATGGGGAAAGACGAACGGCACGGCGGCGTCGCTACGTTTGCCCAAATCAACGTCGGCCACTTTCGGGATCACGTCGCCCGCACGGTAAACCTGTACCAGATCGCCGACGCGGATATCTTTACCGCCGCGGATGTCCTGCCCTTTGCTATCAAGGCCTTTGATGTAGTCTTCATTGTGAAGGGTCGCGTTCGAGACCACGACACCGCCCACCGTCACAGGCGTCAAACGCGCAACCGGACTGATCGCGCCTGTACGCCCCACCTGAATGTCGATGCCTTCGAGGGTGGTCCAGGCAAGCTCGGCCGAAAATTTATGCGCAATCGCCCATCGCGGTGTGGTGGATCGAAAGCCCAATCGCGATTGCAACTCAAGGTTGTTAACTTTGTATACGACACCATCAATATCGTAGCCCAGATCCGCGCGTTGCGATTCGATCCTGGCATAATGGGCCACCAATGCGTCCGGACTGTCGCAAGTAACCGTAAGCGGATTAATCGAAAAACCCAGATCGCCGAGCGCCGTGATCGCACCCATTTGGGTTTCTGATAGCGGCTCGGACAGGCTTCCCCATGCATATGCAAAAAACCGCAGAGGCCGCGCGCGCGTGATTTCCGCATCAAGTTGGCGCAACGACCCCGCAGCCGCGTTGCGCGGATTGGCAAAAATCTTGCCCCCGCGCGCTTCTTGTGCGGTGTTGAGGGCGGCAAAATCCGCATGACTCATGTAAACTTCGCCGCGCACCTCAAGCAGGTCTGGCGCACCGGTCAAATGGTGCGGCACATCTTTGATCGTGCGCGCATTGGCGGTCACATTTTCGCCCGTCGCACCGTCGCCGCGCGTGGCTGCCTGTACCAGCACCCCGTTTTCGTACCGCAAGGACAGCGATAGCCCGTCAATCTTTGGCTCAGCGGTATAACTCAAAGGATCGTCCGCTTGCAGGCCGAGGTATTTGCGGATGCTGGTGTCGAACTCTCCCACGTCCTCATCCGTGAACGCATTGCCAAGCGACAGCATCGCGACGCTGTGTTTGATCTTGCCAAACCCCGCTGCCGGCTCCGCGCCGATCGCATCACTGGGGCTATCACTGCGTTTGAGGGTCGGGAAACGCGCCTCAATAGCAGCATTGCGCCGCTTGAGCGTGTCATAATCCGCATCTGTAAGTACCGGATCGTCGTCGGTGTGATAGGCGCTGTTCGCTTCACCGAGCTGTGCAGCCAATTGCGCCAATGCCGCGCGCGCCTGCGCCTGCGTGAGCTTGTCTACGTCACTATCCAGAATTTCAGCCTTTGAAATCACAAAACCTGCCTGTTGGGTTGCTGCCTATCCTCAGGTAGATAGGCCGCGACCAAAGGCAGGTCTAGCATCTTTCACATCATTCGACGGCCCGTTCAGGCGCTGGCGGCAAGATCCATTTCCGCAGGGTCCGGATCACGCAGAACATACCCACGGCCCCAAACCGTCTCAATATAGCTTGATCCGCCAGTGGCATTCGTCAGTTTCTTGCGCAATTTGCAGATAAAGACGTCAATAATCTTTAATTCCGGCTCATCCATCCCGCCGTAAAGATGGTTAAGAAACATCTCTTTTGTCAGGGTCGTGCCTTTGCGCAAGCTCAACAGCTCAAGCATCTGATATTCCTTACCAGTCAGATGCACCGGCTTGTTCTCAACGCTCACTGTCTTGGCATCCAGATTGACCGAGACGAGCCCCGTATCAATCACGGACTGCGAGTGCCCTTTGGAGCGGCGGATGATGGCGTGGATGCGCGCAACCAGCTCTTCGCGGTGAAACGGCTTGGTGAGGTAGTCGTCCGCCCCAAAGCCAAAGCCGCGTATCTTATTCTCGGTATCATCGGCACCGGACAGGATCAGGATCGGCGTCTCGATCCGGCTCAAACGCAACTGGCGCAACACTTCATGACCGTTCATATCCGGCAAATCGAGGTCTAGAAGAATGATATCGTAGTCATAGAGCCGTGCAAGGTCTATGCCCTCCTCGCCCAGATCCGTCGCGTAGACGTTCAGGTTGGCATGGGTCAGCATCAATTCGATGCTCTTGGACGTGGTTGGGTCGTCTTCAACAAGCAACACGCGCATTTATTTTTTCTCCGCCAGAATAAATTTAGTCTACACACGTAAAGGTGAACAAAAAAGGTTAATTACACGTAAACGTTAAAGTATCGGACATCAACTCAACTTAAAGCTGTCTATATTTCTGTACGGATGTCGCCTTAAGAGCAACTTCGCCATGTGTCGAGACCGCCCGCACCCACTCGATAAACTCGCCCTCGCTCAACTCATAGCGTTTGAGCGCATCGTCCTTGTTGATCAACCCGTAGACCACCCCGCGCACAACCGCTGCCTTGCGCGACGCGACCCAGCGCCGTGTTTTTGCCGGCGGCAGATCGGCAAATGTCATCACAGTTCCATCCGCGAGGGTAACGGCACGGGGTCCATCGACTTTTTTGAGATACATAGCAGGATATCGCTCTCATATTTTTTACCATCATTACCGCGCTACTTTTGCGGTCCCTATCTTAAGGACATATGAAGCTGCCCCTTGTGAGTAGTTCGCATTTTCCTATATTCCACGGTAATATTCCTGAACTTCCGCGAGGCCCCATGCCCCTTGACCGCACGCTCCCTCTCAATTCGCTCGGCTTTGCCAAAGCACCCGCAGACACGCGCGTGGTCGTGGCGATGTCCGGTGGCGTCGACAGCTCCGTCGTGGCCGCGATGCTGGCGGAAGAAGGCTATGACGTGGTCGGCGTGACGCTCCAGCTTTATGACCACGGAGCAGCGCTGGCCAAAAAGGGGGCATGTTGTGCGGGTGTCGACATCCACGATGCGCGGCGCGTGGCCGAAGACATGGGTTTTGCGCATTACGTACTCGACTATGAAAACGTATTCAAAGACGCCGTGATCGACGAATTTGCCGATAGCTACCTTGGTGGTGCGACGCCGGTGCCCTGCATCCGCTGTAACGAGCGGGTAAAATTCAAGGATCTGCTGGAAACCGCCAAAGACCTTGAGGCCGATTGCATGGCCACAGGACACTATATCCAGCGCATGGTCGGCCCCCATGGCCCCGAGTTGCACGCAGCGGCAGACGCAGGCAAAGATCAAAGCTATTTTCTGTTCTCCACCACGCCGGAGCAGCTTGATTACCTGCGCTTCCCGCTTGGCCATTTGCCGTCCAAAGAAGCGACACGCGCGCTGGCGGAAAAATACGGACTACAGGTCGCCAACAAGCCTGACAGTCAGGACATTTGCTTTGTCCCCGATGGGGATTATGCGTCTGTTATCCGAAAGTTACGGCCCGAAGCTGCGGCACCGGGCGAGATTGTGGATACCGAAGGACGCGTGCTGGCACACCATGATGGCGTCATCAATTACACCATCGGACAGCGGCGCGGCCTTGGCATTGGCGGGCTGGTTGATCCGCTTTATGTGGTCCGCCTTGATCCTGACTTGCGCCATGTGGTTGTCGGTCCAAAACACATGCTCGCCACCCGCCGCGTGCCTGTCAAAGAAGTGAACTGGCTCGGAGATGAACCGTTTGCCTCACGTGATGAATGGCATGTGGCCGTGCGTGTCCGCTCGACCCGCCCGCCAACAGAAGCGGTCTTGCGCCCGCTGTCCGATACCACGGCCGAAGTCGAATTAATCAACGCGGAAGAAGGGGTAAGCCCCGGTCAAGCCTGTGTATTCTACGATCCCGACAGCAGCCGCATCTTTGGCGGCGGATGGATTCACCGCGGCTGAAGCATCAGTCAGATTTGCGCAAGTCCGTCCAGAACAGCGCGGGCGGCGCGCAAACCCGGTGCCTCCCCGCCCTGCCCCAAACGCTGCATCGTGATGGACATTGCAGCATGCTGGGCATCCGGTGCTTTCAGGACGTCCAGCACACCCTGCGAAATCCCCGCCACCTCACAGTTTTTGCCGATATATTCAGGCACAACCCGCGTATCAGACACCAGATTGACTAGCGTGACCGTATCCACAAGCATCATACGGCTGATGATCATCCGGCTTAGCGGGCTCATGTCATAGGCGATGACCATGGGCGTATCCGCCGCTGCCAGCTCCAGTGAGACGGTACCGGACGCCGCCAACGCCACGTTGGCCGCGCGAAATGCGGCGCGCTTTTCTGCCATAGCGGCCTCATACGCACCATGCCGCGGATCAAGCACGGTTGTTGCAGGCCAGTTTTCAGTCAATTCCAACACTGCCTCAGCCACGGGAGCAGCGGCGGGCACGACGATCTGCATTTCAGGCTGCTTTGCCTTGATCTGTGCAACCACTTCACCGAATTTCGCGCCCAAGCGCGCCACTTCTGAGCGGCGTGATCCCGGCAGAACCAGAAGTATCGGCGCGCGTCCAATCCCGTGTGCACCCCGAAATGCTTCCGCATCCTCGGCCATTGCTACCGGTTCGGCAACAACGGGATGGCCCACAAAATCACAGCGCATGCCAGCGGCCTGCATCAGCGGCGGCTCGAACGGCAACAGCGCCAGCACCTGATCAATATGCCGCGCCATCTTTGCCGCCCGCCCTGCCCGCCATGCCCAGACGGTCGGTGCTACATAGTGCACGGTGCGAATGGTGCTGCGCGCGTTCACCTGCTTGGCCACACGCAGCGAGAAATCAGGGCTGTCGATGGTGATCAGAACATCAGGCTGCATCGCAACCACGGCATCTGCGGTTTGCGCGATACGGCGTTTGAGGTGGCGGTATTTGGGCAGAATTTCAGCCAACCCCATGACACTCAACTCGCTCATGTCAAAGCGACTGTGCAACCCTTCCGCCTGCATCTGCACGCCACCGATCCCTTCAACCACCACGTCAGGGCGCAGCGTTCTCAACCCATTCATCAACGCACCGCCCAGTTTGTCACCTGACGGCTCACCGGCGAGGATAAACACGCGCAGCGGGGTCATTGAACGGGTCTGGCCCAGAGAACCAGCCCCAGCTCATCAGCGCGCTTGGTGCAGAGTTCGGGATGCAGCACCAGAACCCTGCCTGCCTCGACCACAACACCGACAAGACCTGCGTGATGTGCCGCACTCAGCGTGTCGGGGCCAACTGTCGGCATATCGACAAGTCGTGATTGCTGGGCTTTAGGTGCTTTATAAAGGATCGCGCGACCCGGACTCTTCAAACGGCCAAGCATGGCGTCGGTGCCGCCCGCATCTTCCATCGCCAATACCTGCACACCGCCAACGACACAGGCCTGTCCGATATCCTGCGCGGATACCGACGCGAGATGATCTGCAGCGCAGGCAGCGTCCTTCTGCATCTGTGCGTCGGGTGCACGCGTGCCATACACGCCCTCTTTCGCCAGAATATCCGGTGCAACCTCATGCGCGCCAATGACTTCAAAACCGGCCTTCTCGAACAGCCCCAGAACCACGCGCAGCGCACCGTCATCGCCGGCCTTCATTCCGTCCATAAAGGCCGGAACAAGCGGTAGGGTGAGCGTATCCAGTTTGGAGGGGTCCAGCGCAGGACGGTCCAGACCACCAGCAAAACAGACGCGACTGATATCGCGTACCTTCAGATCGGCCAGCAATGTGCCCAATGTCTCGAGGCGGAAGGTCAGGTCGGGCACAAGACCGCTGACCTCGATGCTCTCGTATGCACAGATCAACGGCATCGGCCCCGCAGCCTTGGCCAGAATGGCGGGCAAATCTCCGCGTCCGACGATCAGTGCGAGTGTCATTTGGGCGTCAGGAAGTGCCGACCACCGTCCGCTTGTACAAAATCCACAATCTCGCGGACGTATTTGCTTTCAGTTTCGGCACCAAGACGGGAGGCACGGTCGTGGAACGTCCCTTCCCCCTGGGCGAGCATCTGAAACGCCGCGCGCAGGGCCGTGATATCGCTGCGCGACACACCGCGCCGTTTGAGCCCCACAAGGTTGAGACCGTCCAGATGCCCGCGCGGCGCCTGTACCAGACCGTAAGGGATGACATCGTTCGTCACCATCGTGACTGCACCGATGATCGCACCACGGCCCACACGCACCCACTGATGGATGCCGGCAAGACCGCCGATGATCACCTCATCCTCAATCACGCAATGACCCGCAACTGCCGCACTGTTCACCACCACAACATGGCTTCCCACAATTGCATCATGGGCGATGTGACAGCCCGCCATGAACAGATTGTCGTCACCGACTTTGGTGACACCGCCCCCCCCTTCGGTACCACAGTTCATGGTCACATGCTCGCGAATGCGGTTCCGCTTGCCGATCTCGAGGCGGCTGGCCTCGCCCTTGAACTTGAGGTCTTGGGGAATTTCGCCGATTACCGCGAAGGGAAAAATGACCGTTGCTTCGCCCACGGTGGTCTGCCCGCTGATCACCACATGGGACTTCAGAACCACATCGGGACCGATCACCACATCCGCACCGATCACGCAAAACGGACCAATCGTGGCACTATCGTCAATCTGTGCGCCCTGTTCGATCACGGCGCTGGGATGGATGCCCATTATGCATCGCCCTTGGGCAGGTCGAGCATCGCCATGAATTCCGCCTCTGCGGCCATTTCGCCCTCGACCGTGGCCACGCCCGAGAATTTCCAGATCTTGCCGCCTGCTTTGCCGCGCAGCGTTTTCACATCCATGCGCAGGACATCGCCGGGCACTACTTTGCGACGGAATTTACAGTTATCAATCGACATGAAGTAAATCAGCATGTTGCGATCAAGCTGATCAAGCGCCACACCGATCATCACACCGGCGGTTTGTGCCATCGCCTCAACAATCGTGACGCCCGGCATGATCGGCGTTCCGGGGAAGTGGCCCTGAAAATGCGGCTCGTTCATGGTAACATTCTTGTATCCAACGGCAGAGTCCGTGCCCGTGATCTCTTCGACCTTGTCGACCAACAAAAAGGGATAACGGTGAGGCAGAATACGCTGGATGGTCTGGATATCTGCGCGCTTGAGGTCTTCGGTCATGGGGGCTCCTTCCGAGGATCGTGTCTGTCACAGCTAGCAATTCCACCCCAGAGGGGCAAGCATGCGCAGGCTCTCGTCTACATCAAGAAAACTTGGGGTGCCGTGCAATCGTCAAGCAGTGTTATTCGTCGGCAACCGGTGCGATGCTTGTACCTTCACCCAACAACTCGTTGATACGCACGGTGGCTGCGGCGGTGATATCGCTGCTGTTGGAGCTGATGAACACCGTGCGCCGCTCAAGAACAACAGTGGCGCCAACTTCGGACATTAATTGTTGCAGGACCGGTGCGGCAGCCGTGAGGAAAACTTCGCGCTCCCGTTCCAGCAGTGTGTTGAGCGCACGGGATTTGGCCGCTTGGGCCTGACGGGTCTCCTGCACGCGGGTGTCAAAGGCATCGGCAAGCGGGCGAAACGCCTCTGCCGTCATGGTGCCCCGACGGATGGTCAAATCTTGCTCGGCTTCTTCAAGCTCGGCCTCGATCTCGCGGTTTTCCATCGCCAGCATGTTGCCGCGTGCTTCTATTTCGCGCGCGACCCGTTTGCCGAAATCACTACCAAGAAACAAACCCTCGCTGTCGATGGTGAGCAGTTGACCGGACGGAGCAGGCACATTCTGTGCGCCTGCTCCCGTGCCGGTAAAGACCGCCGCCATCATACAAAGTGCATAAAGCGCGGGTTTCATGGATCAGAAAGTTGTCTGCAACGTGACTTCAAATCGCTGGTCACGGTCAAACTCTTCCTTACGGATCGCGTCGGATATGTTGAACTGCAACGGGCCGATGGGCGTGTCCCAAAAGATCGACACACCGATCACGTGACGAAGTGAGCCACCCTCACCCTGTACCGTACCGCCATTGAGGTCCACATCAGACAGGTTCCACAGATTGCCAACATCATAGAACAAACCACCGCTGATGCCGTACTCTTCGGGCAGTCCAAGCGGGAATTCCGCCTCAAGCCGACCGACGAAGAACAGATTGCCGCCAAGCGCGTCATTGTTGGCAGACGTCGCATCGCGTGGACCAATACCGCCCGGCTCAAAACCGCGCAGCTGGCTCGGGACCAACAAGAAGCGGTCCGCAGCACGGTTGACGCTGTCGCCGCTAAACGCAATCGCACCGCCCTCAAAGGAACCGCGGATGGTCAGCTCTTCATTAAAGAAGCGTTTTTCACCGATGACTTGTGCAGTGGTCCGCACAAATGTCTGGTCGCCCCCCAATCCGCCGAAATCCTGATCAAACCGGAACAGCACACCCGCCGTAGGATCAAGGCCCGTGCGCCGTGTGTCATAGGTATATTGATACCCGATCGAGGAAGAAAACAACTCGCCCGCGTCGATATCACTCTGAATGATCACACCGTTTTCTGAGGGCGTGCGCGCCTGAACTTCGGTCAGATCCGCAGTATAGCGCAATTGCACCCGGCCATTTTCACTCACCGGGAAGGTTAGGCTGGGCCGGAAGGTCAGGCGCGAGCTGTCGAAGGTGGAGAAGGAAGAGTTCAGCTCGGAGAAGTTCAGCTCCAGACCAAAGGCCACATCACGCCCCAAAAGCGACGGCTCGACAAAGCGGAAGCCATAGCGCTGCGCCTCTGTCGCCGTCGCGATATTGAGCGACAGACGTTGACCACGACCAAGGAAGTTGTCCTCAGAGAAGCCGATTGCCACCCCGACACCGTCACCTGACGAGAACGACCCGCCAAAGTTCAATGAGCCTGTGGGCTGCTCTACCACGTCTACATCTACGATGACCTGCTCGGGCGTGGAGCCTTCGCGTGCGGCCACATCAGCAGATTCGAAATATCCAAGCGCGCGGATACGCTCCGCAGACTGGCGAATTTCACGCGGGTTGAACGGGTCACCCTCAACGCTGTCGAATTGGGTCCGCACAACACGGTCGAGTGTGGTTGTGTTGCCCTCGATATCAATCCGCTCAACGAAGATACGCGGACCGCGGGAGAGCCTGAATTCGACGTTGAGTGTCAGATCACGCTCATTGCGTGTCACAATCGGCTCTACGCGCAAAAAGTCGACGCCGTCGCGGATGCCCTGACGCTCGAGACGGGCAATCTCCGCCTCCACGACTGTTGGGGAATAAACGACGCCTGATTTAACCTTAACCACGTCCCTGTAGGTGGCAACATCAAGGTTGGGCAGATCAGAACCGAGACATTGCCAAACCGGAACTGCTGTCCCTCTTGGAT
>JBATTJ010000133.1:0-6200 GCA_049670485.1 Sulfitobacter sp. | reverse complement strand
GATCTACACCGTACTCGTGCCAATGTTCAAAGAACCTGACGTCCTGCCAATTCTGGCCAAGGCACTGCGGGATTTGGACTACCCGCTTGGCAAGCTCGATATCAAGCTGGTGCTGGAAGAGGGCGACCGCGAAACCATTGAGGCCGCACAAGCGCTGGGGCTTGAGGGTATTTTTCAAATTATTCGCGTTCCTGCATCGTACCCACAGACCAAACCGAAGGCGTGCAATTACGCTCTGCAATACGCGCGGGGCGAATACCTTGTTATTTTTGACGCCGAAGACAAACCCGAGCCTGATCAGCTCAAGAAAGTACTCGCTGCATTTCGACAATCGCCACCGAACACGGCCTGCGTGCAATGCCGCCTGAACTACTTCAATGCGCGCGAAAACTGGCTGACGCGGATGTTTACTTTGGATTATTCGCTTTGGTTTGACATGATGCTACCCGGTCTCGAGCGGCTTGGGGTGCCTATCCCATTGGGTGGCACATCAAATCACTTCAAAATGGATGTTCTTCGCGAGCTGGACGCGTGGGATCC
Organism: Sulfitobacter sp.; assembly: GCA_049670485.1. Taxonomy (GTDB): domain Bacteria; phylum Pseudomonadota; class Alphaproteobacteria; order Rhodobacterales; family Rhodobacteraceae; genus Sulfitobacter. The sequence goes on along the minus strand of JBATTJ010000133.1, from coordinate 5,660 downwards.
CTTCAACGTGACCGAAGATGCCGACCTGGGCATCCGCCTTTATCAAAAAGGCTACCGGGTTAGTGTCATAGACAGCACGACCTATGAAGAAGCGAACGTATCTGTACCCAATTGGATCCGCCAAAGGTCGCGTTGGATCAAAGGGTACATACAGACCTTTCTGGTCCATACACGCCGTCCTTTGCACCTTATGCGGACCGTTGGCCCGCTGGGTATGCTGGGATTTGTCTTCTTTATCGGCGGTACGTTTCTCTCCGGCCTACTGAATCCCATCTTCTGGGGTATATTCCTTATCTGGCTCACGACCTTCAGCCTTGATCTAACATCTATTTTTCCTACGCCCATCCTCGTGATGGCTATTTTTAACCTGTTGTTGGGTAATGGCCTGCTTATCTATCTGTCGATGATTGCACCAACCCGTCGCAGATGGGGCGATCTGGCACCTTGGGGCATTACGGTTGTGGGCTATTGGGTGCTGATGACAATCGCATCCTACAAGGCGTTGTGGCAACTCATCCATAATCCGTTCTATTGGGAGAAAACCACACACGGCTTGTCCAAGCACGTCGCAGCCGAGCTTGCTGCTGCAAAGACGCCCCAGCCATGATCCGCATCGCAATTTTCTGCGCGTTATTTGCTCTGGCTCTTTCACTGCAAGTGCGGATTTTCGATGGCGGTTTCATTTCAGAGCGGACAATCGATCTTTGGGCGCACGCCCTACTTGCGGCGGATGCTGTACCGTTCAACGTCACGAACAGTTTTTACCCACCACTACCGCGCGCGCTGACACTTGGGTTGGGCTGGTTGCCTTTGCCCGCGCCCAGTGTGCTGGCAGCTTTGCTTAGTGCTTTGATCACGATGACCTGGTGGTCCAACCTTCGTGAAAACGGGGGATACGGGTGGATTGGTGCAACAGCGCTGACAGTAGCCCTTATTCTAAATCCCGTGTTTCTGCGCGCGGTGGCAGATGGGCCAGGCATGATGCTGTTGATCTACGGGACATGGATTTTCGCGCGAGGGCTGATGGGCCTGCGCCTGCGGGGCTCTACCAACGATATGATGAAGGTTAGTTTTGGCTTGGTTCTGGTTGTATTGAGCCATGCGTTTGGCCTGCTCCTCACTCTGGCGGCAATGCCCGCACTGATTCTCGCAGGACGACCAAGTCAGGTTGGCGGACATCCTGTTTCATTTCTGGTCACCATGCTATTTCCGGTTTTCGTTGCTGGCCTGTCGCTCGCCATTATTAATCTCACGCTAGGCTTACCTGTTGTCCCAAGGATCATATCCGAGCCCGGTGCCGACGTATTGCCTTCACTATTAGCATTGGGAGTGGTGCTTGTTCCTGCGATTGCAGTTGTGCGGCGCGTTTGGGGTGTCGCGCGGTATTGGATGCCGCTTTTGGGTGGTATGATATCGCTGGTTTTATCCGTGCTTTTGAACAGCGTGTTTGGCCCTTTGAACGACCCGATGCTTGCCGCTGCTCCGGCACTTGGACTTGCTGCGGTTGCTTTACGGTTCTGGCCTTTTGGCCGCGACAGGGCTGTGGCGGCGGCAAGCTTGAGTATAGCCTCCGCTATCGCAGCTGCATTTATCCTTTTTCATAATCCTGTCGGTGCGCGTTTGATCGAAGCTATTTCGGGACAGCAATATATCACTGAAAACGCCAGTGCCGCTCGTAAAATTGCCACATTGTTGCGCGATAGCACAGGCATAATTCTAGACGCAGAACGCTCTCCAGAAATCGTCGTTGCGTCCGGCAATACACGCCAGTTGATATTCGACGGAAACATTGACTACGAACTCACACGACGCAGGCGGACAGCGACCGCAGCTGCACAAAACATCGTGCTGCGCGTTGGGGACCGCTTGTCTGAGAACCTTGATCCCGGAAATTCCGGCGACATCCCCGGATACAGACTTATCCTTGCAGCGCAAGATTGGCGCGTTTTTGAAAGAACCGGACAATGATACTGATCGCTTCGGCACAGAACATCGATCCCGATACCAATTCGATGCCACTGCCAAAGGGTATGGAGTTTCAGCATGCAAGCTGTGCGCATGCAAAGGACCAAGCGCGCAACGCGGAGGCGATAATCGTTCCAATAAGGGGCATCACAGACATCGCCTTTGCAGCAGAAATCAAAAGTACGACACAAGCACCCCTCATCGTGATCGTGGCGGCGGAGGACGAAGGTCTGATCGGTCAGGCTCTGATGGCTGGTGCCGTCGATTTCATCTCTACACCGGTCACGGAGATGAAGCTAACGGCGCGTATCACGAGTGCGCTTCGCTTGAAGGCCGCGCTGGCACATGCGGTTGCTGCACGGTCCAGTGTATCCACCCCGACCAGCTATCGGCCCTGCCGCACGTCGCTCATCGCACACCGCGCAGCGTTCAAAAGTGCCGTTGCGGCCTTGGAGCCCTTTTGCGAGGGCATCTGTGGTATGATCCTAATCCGCCACACGGGTCTTTTACGGGACGCAAACGAAATTGGAGACAGCAAGGCCGAGCTTGAAACAGCCATGAGCAACTTGCTGGCGTCTGTGCATATGCCTGCCGGTGACATGCTTGCGGGTTTGGGCGATGGCATCTATGTGCACCTCGCCTTGGGGCTGAACAACACAGAGCTACAAGCCCGCGCCGACAAATACGCCGATGCGCTTTCAGAAGTAGAATCGAAGGAGTTTGGTGCAAACGCTTTTGAAGTTTCAATCCAGATCGACGCGGCAGCCGACACACCCTTGGCGCAGCGACTCGCTGCGGCCATTACAGCCACTCATCCAAAGTTATTGCAGGCATTAAACCAATGATCACACCCATCCTCTTGTGCGGCGGTTCGGGCACGCGTTTGTGGCCCCTGTCCCGGAAAAGCTATCCCAAGCAATTTGCCCGATTGCTTGGTGACAATTCCCTGTTACAGGACACAGCGCTGCGCACGTCAGGCGAAGGATTTGCCGCGCCAATTGTAGTCACCGGTACCGATTTTCGGTTTATAGTCGCCGAACAGTTAGCGGAAGTGGGGATCACGCCTGCGGTCATCTTGATTGAGCCGGAAGGGCGCAACACGGCACCGGCAATCGCTGCTGCCGTTTTATGGAGCCAGCAGATCACTCCTGATACAACACTGCTTGTCCTTCCTGCAGACCATGCAATTGCTGACACAGAGAGCTTCCGCCAAGCGGTTGGTGCAACAAAAGGCGCGGTCGACGCAGGCCAGTTGGTTGCGGTGGGTATTAAGCCCACTTATGCAGAAACAGGTTTCGGGTATCTCGAGCTTGCGCAATCAGCAGCCGGATCGCAGGTCGCTGTCTCTACGGTGCCCGTGGCGCGGTTTATTGAAAAACCTGATCTTGAAACTGCACAGTCCCTTCTCGAGCAGATAAATGTACTTTGGAATGCGGGTATATTTGCGTTCCGCACGACCGCTATTCTGGATGCCTTTGCCGCACATGCTGCAACGCTGCTACCTCTTGCGCAGGCCGCGTTGCGGGACGGCACCCGCGATCCGGATTTTGTCCGTCTTGCCCCTGCTCCGTGGAAACAAATCGAAGATATCTCGATTGATTACGCAGTGATGGAGCGCGCAGAGAATGTGTCCGCACTGCGCTATGACGGAGTCTGGTCGGATGTAGGCGGATGGCATTCAGTCTGGAAAGAAATGGACAAAGATGCTGACGGTGTTGCCTCCATGGGTAATGTCACAGCAATCGACTGTAGCAATACACTGCTGCGCTCAGAAGACCCGCGTGTTGAGCTGGTAGGGATCGGCCTTGAGGATATTATTGCCGTCGCAACGCCAGACGCTGTTTTAGTGAGCCGACGGGGACGGGGCGAAGATGTCAAGAAAGCGGTCGCCATTTTGAAGGCCAAAGGCGCGCGGCAAGCCCTTTCGTTTCCAAAAGATTATCGGCCATGGGGCTGGTACGAGAGTTTGGCGCTGGGTGGACGGTTTCAGGTCAAACGCATTCAAGTCGATCCTGGCGGTAAGCTTTCCCTGCAAAGCCATTATCACCGGTCAGAGCATTGGATCATCGTCGAAGGAACGGCTATCGTAACCTTGGACGAGGAACAGACTGTGCTGACTGAGAACCAGTCAATTTACATACCGCTGGGATCACGTCACCGCATTGAAAATCCGGGAAAAGTACCTGTTTTGATGATCGAAGTGCAAACGGGTACGTATCTGGGTGAAGATGACATTATCAGATATGAGGATGTCTACGCGCGGTCATAATCAATACGCAAATTGAACGACTTAGGTTACCTGCAGCTGGGTAGGTCACACTGGCGACTCAGTGGCACTTACTTTTTGGCTTAGCTTTCGCAGTCTTCAAAGATTGCAGCTTTGAATTGGATATCGACAGATGAAACCTCTAGTAAAATTTCCGCTCTGCGGATGTATCGGCCTTGCTCTAAGTTTTCTCGGGACAGACGATGCAACCGCAGATGCCTTCGCACGCGGGGAAGGCAATTCGTTTCTGTCGTTTGGCTATCAAGCACCAGTTTCCAATCGCGAAAGCCGTGAATTCGGTTCCTTATTCTATGAATACGGCCTTTCTCCCGAGTTGACGATTGGATTGGATGCCGGATTTCGCCCCGGTCAAGATGATCAGTCTGCCGTCATCTTCTTGCGCCGCTCTATCTTTGAAAGTGATGCGCCCGATAAGTTTGCGGCAGAACTTGGTGTGGGCGTAGCCAATAGCGATAATACCGCCGTCGCACTGCTGCGTCCCGGTCTGTCATGGGGTCGTGGGCTCCAAAACGGTTGGGTAGGGGCGGTTAGCAGTTACTCGTTCCGGTCGGACGGTGGGGATCTTGCCAAACTTGATGTGACACGTGGCTTCAATCATGCAGGGGGTTCACTCTCCATCTTCCAGATACAGTCGAGCAAACCAAGTGACGGGAAAATCTCGGTGTCGCTTGTGCCTTCATATGTTAAGAAATTATCCGAAAACGTCTTCTTTGAAGTGGGCGCGAACTACAGTTTGACCGGAGACCCGCGAACTTTCAAATTGGGTCTCTGGTTCAGCAACTGAATCAGAAAATAATGCGGCACCAGTCAAAATGTGACGATAGAGCTATTCACGTGAAGCTCACCTATTTCTTGGCTCTCTACTCACTGCCGGGTATTAAATATACTGAACGCAATAGGACACGCCCTATCTGTTGGTATCAAGGTGCTGCCTCAGTTGTTCCAGATCGCTATGGATGCGGCGCATGATGGCAATCTGCTCGGCACCGATCAGATGTTTAACCCTACCGTCAACAAGGGCGAGTGCTTCTTGGAGAAATATAGATCCCTTTGTCGTCAAATAGACGAGCTTTCCCCTGCCATCCTTTGGATCAGGCTCCACGCTAATGTAGTCGCGATCCTGTAGAGTTTTCAGCGAATGGGTCATTGTGTTTCTGGTCACCTGCATGGCTAATGCGATATGCATGGGCGACTTACCGTCACCAACGCGCGATAGATGTTTTAATATCCCAAAATGCGAGGGGTGGACGCCGTCAGGCAGACTTTTGGCGAGTATTGCGATCGATAGCTGGTGAATGATGCCAATTTCAGTAAAGAAGCCAAAGACTTCTTCTGTGCTGTAGGTTGTCTCGTTCACATCGTTCCAATCTTTGCGTCCAAGGGCCAGCGCGGGCTAACGGATACATCC
>JBATTJ010000132.1:0-16501 GCA_049670485.1 Sulfitobacter sp. | reverse complement strand
GTGCCAATGGGCCTTGATGAATGGTACTTCGTCTTCTGTTTTTCGATCCCTATTCTGGTCGTACCAGAACTGCTCAAAACATTCGGACCCCGCACTCAGCGCACGGAATAATATCCGACCAAGCTGGCGAGGAACGTGAGCAGAACAAGGATTGAATCAAGGCCGAACCTGCCAACCCTAGGTTTGCGACGCACAATCAGACCGATAAGATAGATCGCCGTTACCGTGAGGCCGAATGCCAAAGCGAGACTAACCATACGTGAAGTGTTTTGCAGAATTGGCCCTGACCGAAACAGGATATCGGCGGGGAAAACCAGCACTAGCATGATGAGGTTGCTGCCAAATATATTCGAGATTGCCATCGTATATGCACCGATACGAACGGCTGCGATGCTGGTGCTCAGCTCAGGCAGCGATGTCGCTGCAGCCAACAGTGTCACCCCGATAAACCCTGTCCCCAGACCCGATTGAACAGCAATACGCTCGGCAAATACGACAAGCAGCAGACCAGAAACCAATATGCCCCCGCAGGCAGCAGCTGCTTGCCAGATCAGGCTGGAATCGGGTGCCTGTGCCAGACCTGTAGGTGCAGGAAAGGCCAGAGGGTGCGGATCAGGCAAATCAACCGGCACCCAATCGCTGCTGTCATCATAGCGGCGTAAAAGCCAGATCGCACCGGCGTATAGAACCGCGATGCAAACGCTGCCCAGACCAACACCCCCCACGACAATAGTTTCGCCCAGACTGGTGACAACCAAGCAAACAGACAGCAGGAACATCAACAAGGTGGCTTCAAGTGCATGATTTGCCTTGCGCGGATAGTTCGTAATCTGCCCGTTCGCCCAAAAATCGGCCATCGCAAGAATGGCCGTTTGTAGCGCAATCCCTCCTAAAAGGTTATTCAGAACCATATCCCGCGATTGCTGCAAGGCGGCACTCAGCGTGGTTGCGACTTCTGGCAGTGAAGTAGCGAGCGACAGAAGCAACAGACCAACCAGCAATTTAGCCAACTTAAAGCGGTCTGCCAGCGCATCCGCCAAATAGGCCAGCCGCGCCCCCGCAATCCAGACGCAAGCGGCACATGCAGCAAAGAATACCAAGCTGTGAAGGAGTGTGGTTTCGGGAATTTGCATCGTCGCGACCTAGCAGAGATAGCGTTACAGGTTTTGACATGGCTCAATCCAAAGGGTCCGCGCGCCGGCGATGGTATTCACATGAAACAAGACCATGGACACACCCGCCCCGAAATCGCCGCGCGCTTGTCGGCAGGCCCGCATAACAGTCACCTCAAGGATATGATTTACGGCGGGATCGACGGGGCAGTAACCACATTTGCGATCGTCGCCGGCGTTGAAGGTGCAGGGTTGCCGCACACTATTATTGTTGCACTCGGGCTCGCTAATATTCTGGCTGACGGATTCTCAATGGCGGCAAGCAATTATTCCGGCACCAAGGCCGAGCTTGATGATCGGAAACGCATCATCGAGACCGAGGAGCGCCATATTACCGAGCATCCGGAGGGCGAGCGGGAAGAGTTGCGCCAGATATTACAGCTGCGCGGTCTGTCGGGAGATGTACTGGACGAGGCGACACAAGCCATTGCAATGCAGCGCGACAAATGGATCAACATCATGCTCACGGACGAATACGGGCTGACACGTGATAATCCCAACCCCCTGCGTGCCGCAATTACGACTTTTGGCGCATTTCTGGTCGCCGGCGCCGTGCCGCTGTTTCCCTTTGTTTTGGGACTGCCCAATGCTTTTGCTACCTCCATTTTGGCAACCATGCTTACGTTTTTCATGATTGGGGCGGGCAAAAGCCGCTGGTCGCTTGCCAAATGGTGGTGGTCTGGCGCTGAAACCCTCCTGATAGGCGGTGTCGCTGCGCTGCTCGCATATGGTGTGGGCGGCTTGTTCCATTCGTGATCATGGCGGTTGACCGATATCAATAGATTGCTTCGGGCGCGCAATACACTGGCCTAAAAACGGAGCTCGTGATGTTCTCACACTCAGTCAAGATTTTGTCGTTTGGCAGTTTTGATATCAAAGTTGATCCAAGTTGGCTGGTCATCGCGTCCTTGATTACGTGGAGCCTAGCAAAGCAGTATTTTCCGGATGCTGTACCCGATGAGTCCCAAGCTACCTATCTGACCATGGCCCTGATCGGAATGCTGGGGCTCTTTGCCTCTCTACTCCTTCATGAATTGGCTCATTCTATCATCGCAAAACGCCTTGGTATTGAGATAAAAAGCATCACCCTCTTCATCTTCGGCGGTCTGGCCGAGCTGGGAACCGAGCCTCAGTCGGCCCGCGACGAATTTTGGATCGCTCTTGCTGGTCCTGTCATGTCCCTTTGTCTGGCGGCTTGCTTTTGGATCTTTGCCCAAACGGCTCTTATCGCCTCTGATGGGAACGCGATTGCCGCGGTCCTGTCATATCTTTCTCTGATCAATCTTGTACTGGCACTCTTTAATCTGGTGCCGGCCTTTCCTCTGGACGGTGGCCGGATCTTGCGGGCCTATCTGTGGCACCGCAGCGGTGATGCGCTCAAGGCCACCCGAACAGCTGCATACTCAGGCGCAGTTTTTGGATACTTTCTGATGGCTTTGGGTGTTTTAGCCCTGTTTCAGGGGGTTTTCGTTTCAGGGTTCTGGTACCTTCTGATCGGTGGTTTTGTGCTGATGGCTGCGAGGTCCACGTACACATCACAGCTGGCGCAGACGGTTTTTGCATACAAGGCTGTGAAAGACCTCATGACGCTTAGTCCGGTGACGGTTGCGCCCGAAATAACCCTGTCGGAGTTCGTCAATCAGATCATGTTGCGCCACAGCGTCAACTTTGTGCCGGTCGTCGATGGTGATGTCCTGCTGGGGTACATTAATCAGGCGGTTCTGTCGCGCATTGACCGCGAAAACTGGGGCAGTGCGCGCGTTGGTGATGTATTTATTGGTTTGGATGGTGCCGCGGTAATTGGGCCGGACATGGCAGTCACCGATCTGTTGGATCAGATTGCGCGTACTGGCAGGCGCAAGTTTTTGGTTGTGCAGGATCATCAGCTTATGGGCGTCATCACACTGGCGGATCTTACCCGCTATCTCGGCCTTGCGACTGTGACATATCCTGTCAAAAGCGCGGCGCGGTAGTTCAAGAATAATCCTTGCACCTCACAAGCCCGCTTTGGCAGGATGTTAAAAAGGAAATCCACTATGGACCCGTCCACAGAAGACAGCGCCATCCTGAACGCCATTCTCGAGGCTGCGGTTGATGCAATGATTGTGTCCGATAGTCAGGGCACTATATTGCGCGCCAATTCAGCCGCAGCAGAGATGTTTGAGTACAGCGCAGACCATATGGTGGGGCAAAACGTCAATATGTTGATGCCCACTGCCTTGGCCAAGCTTCACGAAAGTTTCATGTCCCATCACATTGAAACGGGCGAAAAGCGCATCATCGGTTTGGGCCGTGACGTCGAAGGTCGGCGCGGTGGCGGGACTGTCTTTCCACTCCACCTTTCAGTTGGCCACGCACAGATCGAAGGCAGGCGAATGTTCGTTGCAATTTTGCATGATCTCACAAGGCGCAAAGCGGCCGAAGATGCGCTTGCCCGCTCTCAACGCCTTGATGCGATCGGACAGATGACGGGCGGGATCGCGCATGATTTCAACAACCTTCTGACTGTGATTGTGGGCAATCTGGAACTGTTGGAAATGCGTGGTGCGGATAACAGACAACTTCCCTTGATCCGCGACGCGCTCAGCTCTGCCGAGCTGGGGGCGGACCTCACCTCGCGGCTGATGGTGTTTGCACGGCGCAGCAATCTCAAACCTGAAGCCGCAGATTTGCGCGATCTATGTACAGATACCCTGAAAATGTTAAATCGCACGCTGGGGGCAACTTTCCATATCAAGACAGACTTTGCCGACGAACTCGATACCGTTCAAATTGACCCTGTCCAGCTTCAGTCAGCCTTGATGAACCTCGCGCTCAATGCACGGGATGCAATGGGCGCGGGGGGCGAATTGCTGGTCTCGCTCCAGAATGTGGAAATCGACGACACCTATATGGCGCAGGAAACCGACATAGATGCGGGCGATTATGTGCGCCTCTCGGTGAGTGATAATGGTGCCGGCATGAGCATCGAGGCACAACGGCGCGCCTTCGAGCCGTTCTTTACGACCAAAGCAGACAGCGGTGGTACGGGCCTTGGGCTGGCTATGGTGTACGGTTTTGTGCGCCAGTCAGGTGGCCATGTGACGCTTTATAGTGAGTTGGGTTTGGGAAGCAGTTTCGGTCTTTATTTTCCTGCGACCTCGCGATGCGAAACCCGTACCGATGCCGAAGGTCAAACAGATACCCCAGCCAAGTCACTGTGTGGAAACGGCGAGGTTATCCTGATCGTCGAGGACGATCCGAAAGTGCGCAAACTCTCGATAGAGCGTATTCGTGATCTCGGATTTATGACGCTTGAGGCGGAGAGTGGGGATAAGGCCTATGAGATGCTCAAACGAGGCGCATACGTCGATCTTGTCTTCTCGGATTTGGTGATGCCCGGCGCGCTCAACGGCTATGACCTTGCTGCGAGGATAGCCGTTGAATTTCCAACTTTGAAAGTACTGCTGACCTCCGGCTATGCCAGCGACGTTGTGACAAGCGCGATGGCCCATGATGCGGCCTATGATATTTTGCACAAGCCATATCGCCAATCAGAACTGGCCGCGCGACTTTACGCGCTTTTGGCAGGAGCAAGTGGCCCGTGAACAACCTGAACATCACAGGCAAAGGTATATCCCACCCCGCGCACGGTTTTAATAAGCTTCGGCTCTGAGGGTTCACGCTCGATCTTCTTGCGCAGGCGCGCAATCTGGTTGTCGATAGCCCGGTCAAGCGGGCTCCATTCAGTACCACCCGTCAAATCCATCAACTGGTCGCGCGATAGAACCCGCTTGGGCCTGCGCAGGAAAACATCCAGCAACTTGAAATCGCCGCTGGTCAATTCACACTCGGTGTTTGTGCGGTCCAAGACAGTCATCTGGTCCGGAACCACGGTCATCCCGTCGAAGCAAAAGCGCGTGCTTTGAGTATCAAGTTTCGGGCTGTCGGCCATGGCATTTATAAGCAGTACGGGCACCTCACTGCGGCGCAAGACGCTTCTTATGCGTGCAATCACTTCGCGCACATGGAAGGGTTTTGTGATGTAGTCATCCGCACCCACTTCAAGGCCGACAACACGGTCAATCACATCATCCTTACCCGTCACCATAATGATCGGCACTTGGGACGTTCGTCTGACCTTGCGTGCAATCTCGATTCCGCTCTCCGACCCGAGGGTGAGATCAAGGGTAATCAGACTGACTGATGTGTTTGCAAGAACTTGCAGCACGTCCTCCTCTGTCTGCGCTTCGCACACACAAAACCCGTCATCCTCCAACACATTACGCAAGAGAGTTCTTATTTTGGGGTCGTCATCAACAACAAGGATGGTCGGGTTCGTCACAAAGCCTCCTTGGAAACCAGAAATGTCATGAAATCAGACGCTCGATATAGGCAGGATCACGGGGCAAGCGCGGGTGTGATACAAATTGATACAAAAAACCGCAGTTGTAGAATACTGCTGAATACATTTCAGAAGCAAGATACCTCCGAACCATATTGGAGGCTGCCCGCGATGTACGTGACAATTCCGACAGAAAATACTGGTCTGCCCGCATTTACACCACTCACAACAACTTTGCCGCAATGCACTGAAGCGCGGCTAAAACCCGGCGCATATCTCTACTTTGAGGGGGACGATGTTGAGTGGCTGTATCAGGTCACAAGCGGCGTTTTGCGGCTTACGCGATTGCTTGCAGATGGTCGACGTCAGGTGATCGCCTTCGGCTATCCCGGTGACATCGTTGGGTTTCCATCCTCTGGCGTGCATCACACTGACTGCGAAGCACTGACCGCCGTACAGCTTCAACCCTTCCGCAGGTCCGCGCTGGAAAATGGTGAAGGCGACCCCAAGTTGCACAGCGCACTTTTGCAGGCCGCCTTGCGCGAGATTAGCGAGATGCAGGATCATTTTATGATGCTTGGGCGAAAATCGGCCAGCGAGAAGGTCGCGTCCTTCCTGTGCGTACTGGCAGAGCGTTTCGGATCGAACCTCGGTGCCTACCGGGCCGTTACGCTACCGATGAGTCGTTCCGATATCGCAGATTTTCTGGGCCTAACGACTGAAACCGTGAGCCGGACATTCACCCAGTTGCGCAAAGCACAAATTATAGCAATCGACCATATTCATACAGTAATCATCCAGCGGCCCGATGCACTACTTGGATTGTCGCTGGGCGACCGAGGCTGATACGCTCATGCAATATTCTCGAACGCTTTGGCACATAATTCTGTGGCGTTTTATATACTTCAGATCTGGCTTACCGCGATCCCAAGTGAGCTGCGGATTGCGGATCAGTTTTCGATAGGTTGCATATCAACATCGAATGCCACGTCGGGGTCGCCAATCAGGGACTGGAACAACGCACGTGTCATCGCGCCGATGCCCAACAGGACAAGCGTGTAATTGACCACCCATCCCACGAAGGGGATGAAGTTGAGCAACGCCACACACATAATCGATGCCGCAAAAACTACCAAGCGCGCAATGCTACTTGGCTCTGGTGTACCGCCCAACACTGCCCAGATGCGCATTGCAACGCTGTAAGCGCCCAATGCATAGCCAAGTGTCCAGAAGACGACGATTGCCAAAAGTACTATTGGAACAAAAGGCAAGCCTATAATGGTCAGGGCTATGATTGGCACCATCCCGAACAACATGGACAAGCCGATCACGCCCAAGAGCAGAGTTTGCCCGGGTGCTGCAGCGACGCTGCGGCGCAAATGCGAGAGCCGTTTTGGCATAAAGCCAAGCATCAGGGCCCCGAGTAGCAAAAAAAACAACAGCGAGACGACAAAGCCGAACAGGACCGACATGAAGCTGGGCAAGACGGGCATCTCACGCCCCATCTCGTCCCACTCCTCCCAGACATTGTTGCCTGATATACGCTCGAACACCACGCGTTCAGATTGGGCGACACTGTCAGGAACCAATATCTGCTCTTCGGTGCTGTAGGTCAGAGTACCGCGCAACACGGCGTCAGGCCCAAACGAGAGTGTTTGAGCCAAAATACGCACGTCTCCCCCAATCGGCGCATTCAAGATCACATCGCGCGCCATGACGGAAAGCGCGCCCTCAACCGGACCTTCAACTGTCACAGAATTTCCCAACAGCCGCGCATTGCCCTGCGTAACGGCACTGTCATATGTGCGTACCGAAAACGCCGCAGCCGTAAGATCTTCGGCAATCTTGCTCCGAATGATGACTGTTCCACCTAAAACATACAGGTCTTCGGCGACATTCGCGCCGACCGATACATCTACCCCGCCAACATGCAGGTCGCCCTCAGAGTTTCCGTCAATCGTAACAGAACGGCCAATCATAAACGCATCACCAGCCGCTTGTAACGTCTGATTGACGTGCGCTCCGGCAGCATAAGTGTCGCCTCCGTTCACCGCTGAAACAGTATCGGCGAAACTTGCCGTCGATAGGCAGAGAGTTGCAACAGTTGCAAAAACAGTGGGGAAAGTAGCCATGGGTGAACTCCTTGCTTCAGTCTGGATCGAGTCTAGGCATATCACCACTGTGCCTGACCCGATTGACGGGGATCAATCAGGGCACACCAGCGACTGCTAAACATCAAAGGACGCACAACTCCGTACATACGAAGGAATATCTCATGGGACCCAAAACAATTCTCGTCTGCCTGACGACGCCTGAGAATACAGAAACCCTGATGACAGCTGCCGTTCCATTGGCGCGCAAACACGATGCTCATCTTGTTGGGTTGCATACGATTGAGGCACTTTTGGTCTATCCGGGCATTGCGATGCACATTCCCGATATCGCCTTCGCCGCATTTAACAAAAGCCAGCGAGAAGCATCAGAAGCCATCAAGTCGGTCTTTATCAAACACACAAAAAACGAAGACTTTGTCAGTGAATTTCGCCTGCTTCGTGCTGAAGCAGTCTCGGCCGCGGAACGTATGGTTGAATCTGCGCGCGCGGCTGATCTGGTGATCATGGCCCATCAGGACAAAGAGAATGACCGCTACGACCAGCGAAACGCGCAATCACAGGTTATTCGCGAAAGTGGCAGACCGGTTATTATTGTGCCCTTAGGCTATGATGGCCCCGCGATTGGCGCAAAATTGCTTTTGGGGTGGAGCGATACAAGAGAGGCCGCGCGTGCGGCACATGACCTCCTTGGAATTGCAGATACGGGTGCAAGCTTAACTGTGTTGCGCGTCGGCAAGCCCCCTGAAAATGTACTGAAAGACAGCGATGCCATTGATGTTGTAGAGATGTTCGCGCGGCATGGCCTCAAGACAAAACTGGCACACAGGGAAGCCTTGGGAGGTGGCATTGCCGAAACACTGGGAGCCGCAGCATTCGAACAAGGCGCAGATTTAATCGCTACAGGAGCTTTTGGCCATTCGCGTACATATGATTTTGTGCTTGGCGCCACGACTTATGCCCTGTTGCGCGACCAGAAAGTTCCGGTTCTATTCAGCAGATAGACGGCGGTACAGCGACATCGGACCATATTGGCAAATGGTCCGACGCACTACGGGCAAGCGTGCCTTGCTCAACCCCCGCGTCGCGCAACTCGATCCCCTGCGTCAGGGCGAAACGGTCCAAAGCCGCAATAGGTCGTCTGGCATGAAAGGATCGGCCGGGGCTGCAAATCTCAAACCTGCCAGTCAGAGGTTCAAATCCCCTATCAGCTGCCCACTCGTTAAAATCTCCAGCCAGAATAACATGCGCATCGTGCGCTGTAGCCTTGGCCAAAACAGAAAGCTGCGCGCGGCGGTCACGGCGGAGCAACCCCAAATGGGCTGCGACCACGGTCACCCCTTCCCCGATATCAAGCGTTACACGCACCGCGCCACGTGGCTCCAACCCCGGTAACTCCAATCGCGTAATATCGCGTACAGCCAGCCCTCTACGCACCAGAACAGCATTGCCGTGCCACCCGATGCTGATGCCGTTTGCACAAACGTCTACCAACTCGAAGTCTGTTTCTGTATCGATCATCGCACGCGGCACTGCGGGACGCCGTGGACCAAGACGTTTATCGGCTTCTTGCAAAACCACAACGTCTGCACCAAGGCTGTTTATTACCTGCACCGTCCGCTCGGGACGCCGCAGTTGATCCAGCCCGCGCGCCTTGCGGATATTATAGCTGGCGATACGCAATGATTCATTGGTCATCATTGTTATATAGGTGCAGCGCGTCAAATTTTGATGAGGGGGCGGCAATCAAAGCATGAAACTGATCAAGGACAGCAGCCCACGTATCCTTGCGATTTGGGCACTACTGCTCTTTGCAGGGCTGGTCGCTCTTGGGCTTGCGCGCTGGTCACTTGCCTTTGTCAGCTTTGCTACGTTGGCTCTTTCGCTGCTGCCTCCCTTGGTGGCGGCACGCTGGTCATTGGTCCTGCCGCTGCCGTTTTTGATCTTCACGACACTGTTCTTTTTCGCATCCATTTTTCTGGGTGAGGCGTTCGATTTTTATGAGCGTCTGTGGTGGTGGGATCTTGCCCTCCATGGCTCTGCTGCCGTTGGATTTGGCCTGACGGGGTTTTTATTCGTGTTTATGCTGTTTGAAGGAGACAGGTTTGCAGCACCGCCCGCGGCACTTGCGTTCATCACCTTCTGTGTCGCGATGATGGTCGGCGCGATGTGGGAAGTGTTTGAATTTTCGATGGACACAACATTCGGCCTGAATATGCAAAAATCAGGCCTGAACGATACGATGGCCGATCTGATCCTGAATGCCCTCGGTGCGCTCATCGCAAGCTTAACAGGCTATGTCTATCTTGTGCGCGATTCTGCAGGTGTGCTGGGGATGGGACTGTCGCAGTTCATTCGTATGAACCGACGCCTTTATCTGAAATACAAACGCCGCCTCAAAAAATAAGGCCTGCGTGCCTGTCGATTGATCAATCTCAATCGCACAAAGCCTTCCTCGCGTCATAATCTCCCAAATCCAGTAATTTAACGGGAGTATTTCACGATGGTTAAGCCACCGAATTACGGCACGCCGGACGAACAAATGGCTCAAGGCTGGTTTCCGACGGCATACACGATCTTGTTTGTCTTGGTCGTAGCGATGGCTGCGCTGACATGGGTTATCCCCGCCGGAGAGTACGAGCGCGCAACCAACACCGCACTCGGTAAAGAAGTGCCAGTTCCGGGCACCTATGCCACGGTAGAGGCCGCTCCCCAAGGTTTGCTGGATGTTCTCATGGCACCAATTGCAGGTTTCTACGATCCTGTCGAATACACAGCAAACGCAATTGATGTCTCCCTTTTTGTGCTCATTGTTGGTGGATTTCTTGGGGTTGTCACCGCCACGGGCGCGATTAACACTGGTATCGCCCAAGCGATGAAGCGTCTTGAGGGCCGCGAAAAATGGATGATCCCGATCATGATGGCGCTTTTCGCTGCTGGGGGGACAACCTATGGCATGGCCGAGGAAACACTGGCGTTCTATGTCCTGCTAATCCCGGTCATGATTGCGGCAGGCTATGACGCACTGACGGGTGTGGCGATTATCATGTTGGGGGCAGGCGTGGGGGTGATCGGCTCCACAATCAATCCCTTCTCGACTGCGATTGCCTCCAACGCGGCGGGTATCACTTTCGCCCAAGGGATGACCTTGCGCATTATAATCCTTGGTCTGTCCTGGTTCGCTGCGGTGGCTTTTGTCATGCGCTACGCTGCACGTGTCCGCCTCAACCCAAGCCGCTCGTTGGTTGCCGGAATGAAAGACGCCAATGAAGCGCATTTTCTCAAAAACCATGCGCCTGATGTAGATACACATCTGACCGGCATGCAGATGGTCATTCTTGTCCTCTTTGCCGCAACATTCGGTGTCATGGTCTGGGGTGTTGCATCCCAAGGGTGGTGGATGGCCGAGATGTCCGCGCTTTTTCTTGCTGCATCTATCGTGATCGGCACACTGGGTTGGTTGGGAGAGAAGGTGTTTACCAACGCCTTTGTCGAAGGCGCGCGCGATCTGCTTGGAGTGGCGCTGGTCATCGGGCTTGCGCGCGGCATTGTGATCATCATGGATCAGGGCCGCATCACCGATACGTTCCTGCACACCTTCGAGGGATGGATTTCCGGCATGTCAGAGGTCGCTTTCATCAACGCGCTTTTCGGTATCGAAGCACTGATGAGCTTTCTGGTGCCATCCACTTCTGGTCTTGCAGTTTTGTCGATGCCGATCATGGCACCCCTGTCGGATTTCGCGGGGGTCAGTCGTGATCTGGCTGTCACTGCCTTTCAAACTGCCATTGGCATTACCAATCTGGTGGCGCCTACCTATGCCGTTGTGATTGGCGGGCTGGCCATCGGGCGTGTGCCCTACAACAAATGGCTGCGCTTTGTCTGGCCATTGCTGGTAATCTTGTCGCTTATTTCCATGGCACTGCTGAGTGCTGCGGTGATGTTATGACCGCACCTCTCGGCGTCTACTCCGAAGTAGGCAAATTGCGCACCGTCATGGTTTCCCGCCCGGGCCTCGCCCATGAGCGGCTCACTCCCAGCAATTGCGACTCACTTCTTTTTGACGATGTGTTCTGGGTCGATGAGGCACGCAGGGATCACTTTGCCTTTTGCGACAAGATGCGTGACCGCGACATTGAAGTGCTGGAGCAGCACGATTTGCTGACGGACATCCTTGATCTGCCAAAGGCCCGTGCATGGTTGCTTGATCGGAAAATCACCGAGGACCATATCGGGGTTGGTATGATGAATGAATTGCGGGACTGGCTGAACAAGATGCCAGCGACAAAGCTCACGCGCTTTCTGACAGGCGGAATCACGGTAAGCGACTTGCCGTTCAAACCGCATAGTATGTTCGGCAGCTTTCTTGGACCCGACGGATTTGTTCTGCCGCCCCTGCCCAACCTTATCTTCACTCGCGATACAAGTTGCTGGATTTATGGCGGGGTAACGCTCAACCCGATGCATTGGCCCGCACGCCAGCAAGAGACGCTTATCGCAGCCGCAATCTACAAGTTCCACCCGCGCTTTGCCCGTAAGACAAAAGTATGGTGGGGCAATCCCGATCAGGATTTTGGCCCTGCCACACTGGAAGGTGGCGACGTGATGCCCATCGGAAATGGATGTGTTCTGATCGGTATGGGAGAGCGGACAACGCCGCAGGCCGTGGGTCAACTGGCTGTATCGCTTTTTGATCAGGGGGCCGCCAAGTGGGTGGTCGCCTGCCAGATGCCAGCCTCGCGCGCGGCAATGCATCTGGACACCGTCTTTTCGTTTTGCGGCCCCGATCTGGTCACCAGCTTTACGCAAGTTGCGGATAAGATCAGGTGCTATTCGCTTTACCCCGACGACAAGCACGCCCTCAAGGTGGTCGAAGACCCCGGCCATATTTTTGACGTGGTGCAAGAGGCTTTACACCTGCCCAAACTGCGGGTCATCGGCACGGGCGGCAATCATTTTGAGCAGGAGCGCGAGCAATGGGATGACGGCAACAACGTTGTCGCATTGGAACCGGATGTGGTGCTGGCCTATGACCGCAACGTCCACACAAACACGCTTCTGCGCCGCGCAGGCATCGAGGTCATCACCATCCGTGGGGCCGAGTTGGGGCGTGGACGCGGCGGCGGCCATTGCATGACCTGTCCCATTTCCCGTGACCCAGTGGAGTAAGAAAATGTCCTTCAACCTCAAAAACCGCTCCTTCCTCAGTTTGCGCGATTTCACCCCGCAGGATATTAAATTTCTGCTTAAACTTGCGGGCGATCTGAAAGCCGCAAAATATGCAGGCACTGAACAGCAAACCCTGAGGGGCCGCGAGATTGCGTTGATCTTCGAAAAGAGCTCAACCCGCACACGCGTTGGCTTCGAGGTCGCTGCCCATGATCAGGGCGCGCATGTCACCTACCTTGGACCATCGGGCAGTCACATCGGCAAAAAAGAAAGCATCAAGGATACCGCTCGCGTACTTGGGCGCGTCTACGATGCCATCGAGTATCGCGGTTTTGGGCAGGAGGTGGTTGAAACGCTGGCGCAATGGTCTGGTGTTCCGGTCTATAACGGCCTGACGGATGAATTTCACCCTACCCAGATCCTTGCCGATGTGCTGACCATGTCCGAGCATGTGGACAAACCCCTAAGCCAGATCGCTTTTTGTTTTATGGGGGATGCGGGCAATAATATGGGTGACAGCCTGCTGGTAGGGGCGGCAAAGCTGGGTATGGACGTGCGACTGTGTGGTCCCAAGTCACTGTGGCCCGACAAGGCGATCGTGAAGGCGGCTCTGGAGGAAGCAAAGTCTACAGGCGCGCGGATTCTGCTGACCGAGGACGTACAGCAAGGCGTCTCGGAGTGTGATATCATCTATACCGACGTCTGGGTTTCCATGGGTGAGAACGAGATTGTCTGGGCCGAGCGGATCAAGCTGCTGATGCCTTATCAGGTGAACGCCGAAGTGATGGAAATGACGGGCAACCCACATGTCAAATTTATGCACTGTCTGCCAGCTTTTCATAATACCGAAACCGAGGTGGGCAAGCAGATGAGCGACCAATTCGGACTGGATGCAATGGAAGTGACCGAAGACGTATTCGAGAGCGCCGCTTCGATTGTGTTTGATCAGGCCGAAAACCGGATGCACACAATCAAGGCCGTGCTGGTCGCAACATTAGGATCATAAATGCGTATCGTTGTAGCTTTGGGCGGTAACGCCCTTTCTCGTCGCGGAGAGGCACTGACGGCGGACAGCCAACGCAGCAGCATCCGTATGGCCGCCAAGTCGCTTGCCGGTCTTTTGTACGCCGGACATGAGGTAGTCATCACGCATGGCAACGGACCACAAGTCGGATATCTCGCGCTCCAAGGGGGGTCCTTTCCACTCGATGTGCTGGGCGCAGAGACGGACGGAATGATCGGCTATGTCCTACAACAAGAGTTGGACAATGCCTATCTCCCGAAAGCGAAATACGCGACACTCCTGACCCAGATCGAGGTTGATCCAAACGATCCCGCCTTTCGCGCGCCAACCAAATTTATCGGTCCTATCTATATGCAAGCGGAAGCCGCCAAACTCAGCGCGGAGCGGGGCTGGACCATTGGCAAGGACGGCAAGTACTTCCGCCGCACGGTCCCCTCTCCCCGGCCCCGCCGCATTCTGGAACTGGACGTGATCACCCTTCTGTTGGAGCAAAAGGTGATCGTCATTTGTGCCGGTGGTGGTGGCATTCCTGTGGTCAAAAAGCCCGACGGGACAATGATCGGTGTCGAGGCCGTGATCGATAAGGACCATGCCAGCGGGCTTTTGGCGCGGAACCTGAACGCCGATGCCTTTTTGATGCTCACCGATGTTGAGGGAGTGTTTGAGCACTGGGGCAAACCAGATCAGGCGATCATCAAACATACGACACCGGACGTGCTGGATCACGCATCATTCCCTGCAGGTTCGATGGGACCAAAGGTAGAAGCCGCATGCGATTTTGCGCGCGCAACAGGTGGCTTTGCTGCAATCGGACGATTAACAGACTGCCTTGCACTGGTCGCAGGAACGGCCGGAACGCGCATCAGCCTGGCCAAACCCGAAATCTGATTAAACGACCTCGAATTGTGCAAGGCGGCGCATCATCATGTCGCGCTCCTCCAGCAGGTCCAACACCAGCGCAACTCCCGCCGTATTCACACCCAGATCACGGTTCAAACGGCGGGCTTTCTTGGCGCGCACAATACTGGTACCCACAAAACGCCAGTTGTCGCGGGTGCTGCCTACAGGCTCCAAAACGCCATACTCGACCAACTCGATGAGCCATGTCTCATCTGCCTGACAGAACCGGCACAGTTCCGGCAAGGACAGTGCATCGACAATTTCATTTTGCAATGTGGTCTTTTTCATTTCCCAGTTCCTCCAAAATGGACACGCGGATCGAATGGCATTTCTTTTGCCATCTTCTCAAAGAAGGCGCGCGCCCGTTGTGTTGTCACATCCGGATTTACGATTTTCAGAGTGGCATAGATGTTACCCGCAGGTGTACCGGGCAGCCCCTTACCCTTGAGCCGCAGCTTTTGCCCGGACCGCGCATTTTTAGGGATGCTCAGATCGACCTGCCCGTCTGGCGTGGGCATTACGACATGCCCGCCCAAGGCTGCCTCCCAGGGCGTAACCGGCAAATCCAGATAGAGGTCTTTACCCTCTGCACGGTACACTGGGTGCGGCGCAAAGCCGACTTCGAGAAACAGATCGCCCGCCCCTGCAGGTCCGGGCGTGCCTTGTCCTGCCAGACGAATATGCTGACCCTGCGCGATCCCCTTGGGCACACGGACCATAATCTTGCGGTCTTGTAGACTGATCGTGCCATTTGGATCGACAACAGGACTTCTGAAGCTCAGCGTGCGCTCCGCACCGCGATAGGCATCCTCCAGTGTAATCTCGATCTTACCGTGGCTATCGGCCCCACGCGGTGCACGTGCACGACTTGCCGCATCCGTCTCGCGGCGAAACAGCGTCTCAAAGAACTCGCTGAAATCTGCATCCGTGCGTGGACCGCCTTCCGAAAACGAGTACCCGCTGTCCCAGTCAGGCGGCGGTCTGTACGGGCCTTGGCCTCTCGGTGGCTTCTGCCCCAACTGATCATATGCCGCACGGCGCTCCGGATCTTTGAGAACCTCATAGGCCTCATTGATATCCTTGAACTTCGCCTCTGCGTCTGCACCGGTATTGATGTCGGGATGATACTTGCGCGCACCTTTTCGAAACGCAGCCTTGATCTCCTGCACAGTCGCAGACCGTTTGACCTCCAACGCTTTGTAGTAGTCCTTATAGTCCATGTAGCGGCCGCCCAATTATCCAGTGTCCTGCCAGATTGTCAGAGCTTTTTGCCCATGCGTTGATCTTTGTCAGTTGTACGCTTTTCCACTGTGCCAATTTGCCGTGCCAGCCATGCGGTCTGGCTGGATCAAAAGCCAAAGTGGAGAGCGATATGAAACGTCGGACAATCGTCTTTGTGATGAACAGGAAAACAACGGATGCGCAGATCAACGAGGCTGCGGTAGCGGCCGAGCAAGATCAGAACCACCTTCTGTGCCTCCTCTTGGGGGCAGTGCCCAGCCTACCCACCTATTTTTACGGCGGCACCACCTATGGCGGAATTTTTCTCCCCGATAACTGGAGCGAAGTGATCGCCAATGGCAAAACCGAGCTGACCGAGCGTGTTCAGAAAGTTGAAAAGCTGTTGGCAAAGACAGGCGTTTCAGGTGACGTTCAATCCGCCATGTGCGTCTCTGTAGACATCAAACACCATGTCGCCCGTGCTGCCCGTGTCAGCGATGAGGTGCATTTCGCCTCGAACTTGCGTGACACACCCGAGTTTTTCTATGAGGCCGCTGCAGGCGTCTTGTTTCATACCCCC
>JBATTJ010000131.1:0-76306 GCA_049670485.1 Sulfitobacter sp. | reverse complement strand
CGCCAACCATTTGCGCAAGGCGGCTGTCGTCTCATCCGGTTGCTCGAGCGTGGGCAGATGGCCCGCCTCCTCCAGCACGCAAAGCTGCGCATAGGGGATCAGCTCGGCCATAAACTCATGCCGTTTGGGCGGGTAAAGGCCGTCGTGTGCGCCGCACAGGATCAGCGTGGGCACCTTACAGCGGCGCAGTGTCGCCTGCTGGTCCTTGCGCCGTTGCAGGGCGCGGGATTGGCGCACAAATACCTCCGGCCCCAAGGTCTGCGCCATCTCCATCGCCAGCGCCATCACTTCACCGCGGTACGGACCGGGTGCCAGATACGACGGCTTCAACTCGTCCTGAATGACCTCCATCAACCGGCCGGAGCGGGCTTTGATGATCTGCGGCTCACGGTTGGCGGCGATCACCGGCGTTTCCGCCAGCGGGTTTGTGTTGATCAGAGCCAATCGGGTCACGCGGTCCGGCGCACGGCGCAGGATTTCCATCGCGACGAAACCGCCCATCGACATTCCTGCCAGCGCGAAACGTTGCGGTAGGACATCCAGCAGCGCAGAGGCGATCTCCTCGATCCGCTCCCCCACCGTCACAGGGGCTACCATCACCGCCGTGTCACAGGATAATTCAGCGATCTGCGGGCCGAAAAGGCGCGCGTCACACATCATTTCCGGCAATAGGATCAGCGGCTCATTCATGGTGTTTCCCAGCGTCGTTTCCCCAACACCGTGCATGCCGTGCTACGTGCACAGGCGCAAGCCCCTCAGGGGTACGCAATACCGCGAAAAGGGGGGAAATCCGCGTAGCGGGCCGCGCGGGTGGCGGCGTCCTCGGACGGCTCTTCGCCTGCGCGCAGCAGCAGACCGCGCGGGGCGACATAGCTGCTGATCGTGCACAATGGCTCAGGGCGCCAGACAAGGTTGAACGCCGCAAGCTTGGGGAAAAACCACATCTCCGAGTAGGGAAGGTGATCGTGGACCCACCACGCCAGATCGCGCCAATCACGCCCTTTATCATACCGGTCCGCAAACCACGGGATCACAACGGAGGCGCCCGCGATGGGCGGCCCCGGCCAGTCCCAGATATGGCATTCAGCGGGATTATCACTGCGCGCGCAATTGAGCTTGTTGTCGTTGCCAAAAGTGTTGAGCGCAGTCGAGCGGTAGCCGGAACGGATAGCGATGCGGCCAAAAGTTTCGGTCAGCGGATCAAGCAATTCCTGACACAGATGCTCTCCGCGTTCGATTACCAGATCAGGTTCATCCGGTACATTAGGTATGCCGTGAAGTGCGCTGATTTCGCTCATTAAAAAGTCACGCATGTAAAAGTACTTTGACAGACGGGTACGACCAAAGCTTTCTAACCCACGCATGCTGCTGGGTTTGCGCATCAGTAGCCGTTCCAGCGAAACGCGCCCTGCGCATCAAGGGGGGAAAACGGATTGTGCGCCACTTCCCATATAGTTCCCTCAGGGTCAGCAAAATACCCGTTATGCCCGCCCCAAAAGACATCCGTAGCAGCGCGCAGGATACGACCTCCTGCCGCCTCGGCGCGCGACAGCAGGTGGGCGACTTCGTCTTTGCGCCGCACGTTATGGGCAAAGGTCGCGGTGCCACGGCCCAGCGTATCCACGTCGCAGCCGATGTCTTCCGCCAACTTCTCAAGCGGATAAAGCCCAAGCGTTTGACCGATCAAATCGAATGCAATGACACCGTCCTCTGTCTGCACGCGGGTCCAACCAAGTGCTTCGTAGAACGCAGCCACCCCGGTCATGTCCCGCACCCCGAGTGTGATCAGACTGATGCGCTGTTCCATGGCTATAGCCCTTCTACCCACTTGAGAATTTCGGCCACGACTATGTCCGTTTGCGCAGGCGACATGATATCGCCTGCAATCACATGCTGGAACGGATCATCTGCATCGGTGAGGTCGGGTTGCCAGATATCTGTGGCCCCACCCCATTCCGCAATGGCCGCGCGGGTCGCAGCCGCATCAACAACGCGGTCCCCGTCCGAGAAGACAAAGAAGGCCGGCACTTGCGCCGCGCCCAAATCGGCACGATCCACCGCTTCGACCAGCGCAGCCATCGGCATCACAGCCACCGACGGATATTCAGTCGTCCAATAGGCAGCCTGCTGCGGATTATGTGGTTCAAAACTGCGCCGCTCTCCGGCGACAAGCGGCATCCAATAGCGCGCGGCGGGCAAGGTCAGCAGATCGGCCATCGGGTTGTTCACCGCGAAGTTGGGCGAGACCATGACCATACCTGCCACCCCTTTCATCAGCACCGGATCAAGGGCTGCCGCCGCGGCCAAGGTGCCGCCGGTGGAGGTGGAGATC
This sequence comes from Sulfitobacter sp., assembly GCA_049670485.1. GTDB lineage: Bacteria > Pseudomonadota > Alphaproteobacteria > Rhodobacterales > Rhodobacteraceae > Sulfitobacter. The sequence goes on along the minus strand of JBATTJ010000131.1, from coordinate 73,974 downwards.
ACCAGCACCCGCTTGCCAACCTTGCGCGCCACAGCGAGTGCTTCGGCGGTGTCGATCATCCAGCCTGCAACTGTGCCTTCCGACATCGCATCGCCGCCCCGTCCGTGACCTTGTAGCCGCGTGAACACAAGATTGGCGCCCAACGTATCCGCTACGTTGTCCGGTACGGGGCGAATTTCTTCTGAGGTGGCGGAAAATCCATGGAGGTAGAGGACGGACCAATCAGTTTGCGTCTCAGCCGCACCTGCCCAGAGGACCTGTTTTTGCACGCCTTGGGTGATGCCTGTCACCTGCGCCTCGCGCCAAGTCAGATAGGTGCTGACCCCGCCATCAAGCTGTGTGGCGTCAAATTGCGTCTCAAGATCGGCAGGCTCGTATGGGCCAAAAAGCCACATCAGCCCCGCAATGCCCACAAGGCCGAGGGTGCCCCGACGGATCCAGCGAATGAGCCCCCTCATGCGGCAAGCACCTGTTCAACCGCGACTTCGATCAGGCCCAGACAGGGACCATCAGAGAAGCGGTGATCGGCATCCTTGACCAACAAAAGCTGCATGTCGGGACTGGCAGCATGGGCCAGCAAACGGGTGGCAGTGTCCACGCTGACGGCAGTGTCGGCGGTGCCCTGCAAAAACCGGACCGGAAAAGGAAGCTCGAGCGGATCGCGCAGCACGAGGTGTTCGCGCCCGTCCTCGATCATATGTTTGGTCACAATGTACGGCTCCATATAGTCCGACGGCAGGGCCACACAGCCCGTCTGCTCGAGCTGTTCTTTCTGCTGGGCGCTGAAGTTCGCCCACCAACCTTCTTCGGTAAAGTCAGGTGCGGCAGCGATGCCCACAAGGCCCGCAAGCCGTTCGGGGCGCGCCCGTGCCAGCAACAGCGCCTGCCATCCACCCATGGACGAGCCGACGGGCACAATCGGCCCGTCGGTCAGCGCATCGACAGCGGCGAGCGTGTCTGCGTGCCAATCCCCGATGCACCCTTCCTCGAAACTGCCGGACGACTGACCGTGGCCGGAATAATCAAGGCGTAGAAAGGCGCGCCCTGTTGCGCGGGCCCAATCCTCCAGATGCACGGCTTTGGTGCCTTCCATGTCGGACTTCAGCCCGCCAAGGAAGACCACACAAGGCCCCTCACCAGCGGTCAGGTGATAGGCGATGCGCCGTCCTTGGCCGGTCTCGAGATATGAAGGATCAGGCATATACGCCTCCGTGCTGCGGGTGGGAGGGGAGCTTAACCGCTGACGTACGCGCCGTCGGAGGGGCGGTAGAAAATCTTTTGGTTGTGCAGGCGGCCCAACAGATCGTCGATCTCGCGGACGTGGTCGCCCTCCTCCACCTGTGGCAGCAGCGCGCGCGAACCTTCTCGGTTGAGCGACAGGTCGCGTTTGACCACGCGCAGCGCCGCCTCGATCATGTCGATGTCCGACAGCGTCAGGTCAAAGTTGCGGTTATACTTGGGCATGAGATGGCCTTTCAAAGTTTGAATCACTTTGCCGCACCCATAGCACGGTTTCAACCGGCAGACTGCTTCTACTAGAAGACCGATCTAACCGGAAGACTGCGGCAATCCTGACCCTGTCGATCCCGCAAGATGGCGATATGGACACCCGCCCCTTGACGCACCGCGCGCCTGCGGTCAAAAGCGGTCGGATATAAACCCGCAACCGGGCGTCTCGTTGGCGCCAAACCGACGAGGAGACCAATATGGTCCAGATCGCACTCACCCTCCCCGATGGCAATGCACGACACTACGACGCAGGTATCACTGCGGGCGAGGTTGCAGCCGACATCTCCAAATCCCTCGGCAAAAAAGCCATCAGTGCGACGGTCAACGGTCAGCACTTTGATCTGGCATGGCCCATTGAGAGCGACGCCGACATCGCGATCCACACCCTGGCGGATGAGGATCAAGCCAACGAGTTGGTGCGTCACGACCTTGCCCATATCATGGCGCGTGCGGTGCAGGAGATCTGGCCCGATACAAAAGTCACCATCGGCCCCGTGATCAAAGACGGTTGGTATTACGACTTTGACCGCAAGGAGAGCTTCACACCCGAAGACCTTGGCCTCATTGAAAAGAAGATGAAAGAGATCATCAATAAACGCGATCCCGTCCGTACCGAAGTGTGGGACCGCGCCCGCGCGATTGCCCATTACGAGGCATCGGGCGAGCCCTATAAGGTTGAGCTGATCGAAGCAATTCCGGGTGACGAGCCGCTACGGATGTACTGGCACGGCGACTGGCAGGATCTGTGCCGTGGTCCACACCTGCAACACACGGGTCAGGTGCCCGGCGACAGCTTCAAACTGATGTCGATTGCCGGTGCTTATTGGCGCGGGGACAGTGACCGCGCGATGCTGCAACGCATCTATGGCGTCGCCTTCACCGGTAAGGAAAAGCTCAAAGCCCACCTCAATATGCTGGAGGAAGCCGCCAAGCGCGACCACCGCAAGCTGGGCCGCGAGATGGACCTTTACCACATGCAGGAGGAAGCCCCCGGTCAGGTGTTCTGGCATCCCAATGGCTGGCTCATCTATACTCAACTGCAAGACTACATGCGCCGCAAGCAGCGCGCAGACGGCTATGTCGAGGTGAACACGCCGCAAGTGGTCAACCGCAAGCTGTGGGAAGATTCGGGCCATTGGCAGAACTATCAGGACCATATGTTCATCGTCGAAGTCGACGAGGAGCACGCACGCGAAAAGACCGTGAACGCGCTCAAACCGATGAACTGCCCTTGCCATGTGCAGATTTTCAACACCGGCATGAAATCCTATCGTGATCTGCCCCTGCGCATGGCCGAATTCGGATCGTGTAACCGGTATGAGCCGTCGGGAGCGTTACACGGGATCATGCGGGTCCGCGGCTTTACGCAAGATGACGGGCATATTTTTTGTACCGAAGACCAGATTGTGGAGGAAACAGAGAAGTTCATCACCTTCCTCGCGTCAGTCTACGCCGATCTAGGCTTCGAGAACTGGACCATCAAACTATCAACACGGCCCGAAAAGCGGATCGGCAGCGATGAAAGCTGGGACCGCGTCGAGAAAGCCCTTGGCGATGCGTGCAATGCAGCGGGCCACGAGTTTGAGCTGTTGGAGGGTGAGGGCGCGTTCTATGGCCCCAAGCTTGAGTTTACCCTGACCGATGCGATTGGCCGTGAGTGGCAATGCGGGACGCTGCAAGTCGATCCAAACCTGCCTGAGCGTTTAGGTGCCAGCTATGTCGGGACGGACGGTGGCAAACACCGGCCTGTTATGCTGCACCGCGCGACATTGGGCAGTTTCGAGCGGTTCATCGGTATCCTGATCGAAGAACACGCAGGCAAGCTGCCTTTCTGGCTCGCTCCGCGTCAGGTTGTTGTGGCCTCCATCACATCAGATGCAGATGCCTATGTGGCCGATGTCGTGGCGCAGCTGCGCGCGGTCGGGGTGCGTGCCGAAGCAGATATCCGCAACGAGAAGATCAACTATAAAGTGCGCGAACATTCTGTTGGCAAGGTGCCCGTGATTCTGGCGGTGGGGAACCGCGAGGTTGACGAGCGGACAGTCTCCGTACGCAGGCTGGGGGAAAAGCAAACCTCTGTTCAGGCCCTCGATGATGTTACAAATGACCTCAAACGCGAGGCGACGGCACCGGATCTTTTGTAACAATTCGCGTGATCAGGGCATATTTCACCGTTTTGAATGTTACAAAACAAACTAAAATTGGCGGAAAACCACCTTTTCACAGGGGTTTTTCGCCGCTATATCTAACGCGGACGTTACACACTACGTCGTGAGTGGATTTCGTTGCCCTGCCCTGATTAATTAGGGGTACCAATTTAACCTAAGACCTCAAACGGGAGAGACATTATGTCCACAACAATGAAAACACTCGCCATTGCCGGTGCAGTCGCAGCTTCGATGACCGGTATGGTCACATCCGCCGACGCAGCCTCGAAAGAGAAATGCTATGGTGTATCCGTCGCAGGCGCGAATGACTGCGCCGCGGGCCCAGGCACAACATGCGCCGGTACATCCGTAACGGATTACCAAGGCAACGCATGGACACTCGTTGATGCGGGCACATGTGCCTCCATCGAACTTCCAGAAATGGCAGACGGCACAGCGCGCACAGGTTCGCTCGAAGCATTGGACCGTGACCTGCCGGCCTAAGAAATCTTCACAGGGCCTTGTAAAACAGCAAGGCCCTGTGAATAATACCGAGGATCTGGAGGACGATACTGTGTTTGACCAATCCTCTCCTTCCGCGAGACTGCCCAATGGTGTCGGCGTAGGGTACAAACCCCAGCATTTTACCGACCTGCTAGACGCGCCCGGCGCTGTTTCTTGGATCGAAGTACACGCCGAAAACTATATGGGCGATGGTGGCAGGCCACATGCCCAACTGCGTGCCCTTGCTGAAAAATTCGCACTTTCCGTGCATGGCGTTGGCCTGTCCATCGGTGGTGAGACACCTTTGGACCGCGATCACCTTGCCCGCCTGCGCGAGCTCATTGACCGCACAAATCCCGCCAGCTTTTCCGAGCATCTCGCATGGTCCACCCATGGGGCAGAGTTTCTCAATGATCTGCTGCCGCTACCGTATACGCAGGCGACACTTGCACGCGTCGCTGACCACATCTCACAGGTACAAGACACGCTTGGTCGTCAGATGTTGCTCGAAAATCCGTCCAGCTATCTCGTATTCGCAGAAAGCACCTTGTCCGAAGCCGACTTTTTAGCTGCACTTGTTCACAGAACAGGCTGTGGTTTGTTGCTGGATGTGAACAATGTCTTTGTTTCGTCCACAAATCTGGACCTCAGTCCGCAAGCTTACATCGACAGCTATCCGCTTGACGCTGTGGGCGAAATTCATGTCGGCGGGCACGATGAGGATCACGATGATCACGGCGCGCCCCTACTCATCGACAGTCACGGTGCGGCAGTTGTTGATCCGGTTTGGACGCTGCTTGATTATACTTTGGCACGGTCGGGCCCGAAACCCGTGCTGGTTGAATGGGACACAGATGTGCCCGACTGGCCCGAGTTGCGCGCAGAGGCCGACCGCGCCGCACGCGCACTCACGCCCGTCCTTGCGTCATAATGGACGTCAGCCAAGATAGCTTTCGCGCAGCACTGCTCGATGCCTCGATGTCGGTACCCGAAGGGCTGCTCGACGGGCATGGTGCGGCGGCGGGGCGGCGATACGGAGTCTACCGCAACAATGTGACCGTCTCGCTCATTGAGGCGATGAAAGTTGCGTTTCCAACTGTGCGCGCCCTTCTGGGAGAGGCGAATTTTGACACGCTTGTTCCGATGTTTGTGCGGGCACATCCGCCGCAATCCCCGCTGATGATGCACTACGGCATTGATTTTCCCGCGTTTCTTGAGGGCTTTGAGCAGCTGGCGCATCTGGGGTACCTCGGCGATATGGCCCGTCTCGATCTGGAAATGCGCGCATCATATCATGCGGCTGATGCCACCCCATTCGATCCAGCCATGCTACAGCAACCGCCAGAAATACTTGCCAACCTGCATTTGACACGCGCCCCAGCCACGCGGCTTATCCGCTCACGCTGGCCCCTTTATGACCTGTGGCAGCGCGCGCGCAGCGCGGATACGCCGCAACCCCGCGCGCAGGGGCAGGCAATTCTGATCACCCGCCCAGAGTTTGATCCGCAGGTTCATTTGCTGCCCGCAGGTGCTGCCACATGGCTTATCGCGCTTGAAACGGCCCCTATTGGCGCCGCAGTCGAGGCCGCAACCACCGCCGCGCCCGAATTTGATTTCGCCCAATCCCTAACGCTTGCTTTGCAATCGTTTGCCTTCTGCACCACTGAAAAGGACACTTGATGACTGCCCTCCTGAATATCTACCGCTCCCTCACTGACGCTCTCGAGCGGTCCGACTGGATTTTGCCGACGCTGGCGCGCCTGCTGTTTGCAGCAATCCTGCTGATGTATTTCTGGGTTTCGGGCCTTACAAAACTGGGCGACGGGTTCGGCGGCCTCTTCTCCCCGTCAACGGGCGCCTATGTCCAGATTTTCCCGCGCATGATGGAAGCCGTCGGATATGACACCTCGCAATTCTCGTTCCTGCAAGGGCTGATCGTGCTCGCAGGTACGTGGGGGGAGTTCATTCTACCCGCGCTGGTCGTTGTTGGCCTGTTCACCCGCCTTGCCGCCTTGGGCATGATCGGATTTATCGCGGTGCAATCGTTGACTGATCTGTACGGCCACAACGGTTGGGCCGATGAAAAAGTATTGGGCGGTTGGTTTGACCGCTTCCCCGACAGCATCATTCTGGACCAGCGCGCGCTTTGGGTCTTTTTGCTGCTGGTCATTGTGATCAAGGGGGCGGGCCCGCTCTCGTTTGACCGCGCGTTCAAGTCGCGCAGCATGGACTAGGCGGCGGCACGCACCTCCGCTGCACGCTGAGCATTCCATCCCAAGAACAATGCATCGCCCGCTTTCACCAGCGGGCGTTTCATCAAGGCAGGATGCTTTTTCAACAGCAAAAGCGGGTCATCTCCCCGCTCTGCCTCGTTAAGGCCCCGCCATGTGGTTGAGCGTGTGTTGAGCAATGCCGCACCAAATTGAGCGAGCGCATCTGTCAAAACTGCATCGGGCACACCTTGCGCGCGGACATCGACCAATGTGGCTTCGGGCAGTTCCTTGAGCGCCTTGCGGCAGGTATCGCATGTCTTGAGACCGTAGAGTTCGATCATCGCCTAAATACTCCTCATCTTCGCTTTTGTGGTGCCGGATTCATGAAAATCTGGCAGCCAATCCTTGATTTTCTATCTTTGCGGACAAAGTTTTACGGGGTGCACCGCCCCACAACAGGTGCGCGCAGATTGTGCGGAGACGCACAAAATACTTGAATGAGGAGGCGTAGGTACAATGCCAACGGGACTTGTAAAGTGGTTTAACACGACAAAAGGGTACGGCTTCATTGCGCCCGAGGGAGGAGGCAACGATGTTTTCGTGCACATCTCCGCAGTGGAACGGTCGGGCCTGACCGGCCTTGCCGATGATCAAAAGGTCAGTTTTGAATTGACCGAAGGCCGCGACGGGCGGCAGATGGCATCGGACATCACCCTGATCTGACACACAGATAAAACGCGCCCGTATCACGAGACGGGCGCGGGATATCCCCTAGTCGAACGTGCAGCCTTTGGTCCCGATCGGGCAATTGCTTTTGCTGGCACGGGCACGGTGCGTGACCTTGTGATGCTTTTTCTTGGCGACGGGATGCGCCATGACGGATTGATAGCTAACGCTCTGGTTCGGCTTGCCACAGCAGATAACACCGCTGATAGTCACAGGCTGGAGGCCGGCAGGGCAGAAATTTTCCGACGCGTGATATGGGAAAATCCGCACATCAGCCGCCGCCGTTTGCGGCAGAGACGTCATCAGCCCCAAAGCCGCCGCGATAAGCATTCCGTTGATTTTGAACATGATGTCCCTCGTCTTTTGTTGTTTAGACTAGTTTGACAGAAGGCTGCGCGGCAAGTCCAGCTTTTTTGATTATCCTGAATTATATGCCATAATTTGTATTCGCCCGGAGATTCGTACGTTTTGAATGTCTCTTCGACACCGCAATACCTGACCCACAGTGGCAATCTTCGCCTTAGCCGTAAGAATACAAATAGCGGTCAATCGGCACCTTTCTCATTGTTTTCCGCTATTTTACACCAGTCAATATCCGGCATGTTTGGATTCCATAACTGAGCGTAATCGCGTTCAATCAATTCTTCTGCAAGATAGAGCCAGCGGTCTGATCGCCAGCGCCGAATGTCTGCCACAAAACGTCCGGAAAACGGGTCGGCCTCAATATCATCAAGACGAACAACTTCGCCCTCTGGATACACACCCTCCACCCACTTCTTCGCTTCTAAGCCAAGCATTTTCTCGGCTTCGCAGGATGTTCTAACTTCTGGAGCATCAATGTTCTGCACTCTGCTATTTGCCAACTAAATACTACCCGGCCAGAGGTTAATCGAAACTGATATCGTATCGGCATCTATAATTCGCTCAACAACAGCACGGTACGGTCCCGGATAAACTGCGCTATCTTCCAAGAATGGATTTGAATCAGCTGCAGCAGGATCGGTCGACATGGCGACAAACAGAACGCCGAATACAATCTTCAAACCTGACATATACTTAGCCATGGAGTTTATCCTCCTTAGCTATTATTTTGCAGTTAACCTTCACTTAATCGCCCCCTCAAACTCCCGCCACTCGCCTTTACTCATGCCAGAGTTCTCCTGCGTGACCTCTTCGCCTATCAGCATGCGGCGGATGCAGTCAAGGGCTTTGCCCGACAGGGTTGCGCCGCCCAGACGGTAGTCTTCGAAGGCGCCATAGGCCGCAGGCACCCAGTCGGCGACCACTTTGCAGATTGCATCGGCATAGACGCGGATTTCGTATTGGGCGTGGGCGTCCGCGCGCAGGCGCAGGAAGTGAAACAGGTTGTGCAGATCAACCTTCCAATACCACTGCGTATAGATGTTGGCGGGCAGGTTCATGCGCGCCAGCTCCCGTGCAAGGCCATCCTGCGGCTCTCCGTCAGGGCCACTTGTCGCAATCATGGATTCGTAATTGTCATAGGCGCGGTTCGAATCGGATTTCAGGATTTCGAGCACCCGCGCTGCCTCTGCCCCCTCTAGGACACCGCCCCTGCCCTGATTGTTCACGACGGACTGCGCGTTGATGTGGCCTGCTTCGGGAATATAGAACTCCCGATCAAGGATCGAGTAGCGGGCGGAATATTCGTTCACGTTGGCCGTCCGGTGGCGAATCCATTGGCGCGCAACAAAGACGGGCAATTTGACGTGCAACTTAATCTCGCACATCTCGAAGGGGGTCGAGTGCCAGTGCCGCATAAGGTAGCGTATCAGCCCCTCGTCATTCTGCACCGATTTGGTTCCCTTGCCATAAGACACGCGGGCGGCCTGACAGATCGCGGCGTCGTCGCCCATATAGTCGATGACGCGGATGAACCCATGATCGAGCACATCATAGGCGGTGTAGAGATGCGCTTCCATCCCTTCGGATACGGCACGCAGGGTCGGTTTGGGCGTGCTGCGCAGGTCGTCGATTTCGGCTTGTTGGTCGGAGCTGATAGGCATGATCTGTCCTCTGGGTGGGATTCGCCCCCCACTATATCTGGTGTTTGCCCGCGCGGGAACGCGATATGCGGTATTGCTTTTTCGCCTCAGGTCAAGGGTTTATGACCTCTTGTTGATCCAAAACGTTGACAACGACAAGTTATCCCATGGATGGTTAGTGAAAATTATAACGAAAAATTTCGAGGGCAGATCAGATGAAAAAACCAATTTTGGGCCTCGCAGTCGTTGCGGGATTGGCGTCCTGCGGCGGGGGCGGCAATCCGTTTGACCCTGTGTCCGTTGCGGCCCCGCCGCCTGCGGCACCGACCGCAGCACCTGCTCCGGCACCTGCACCCGCGCCAGCCAGCATCGTGCCAGCTTCGCTTTCGCAGGATTTGCAAAGCTTCACCTATGATCCGGCCAACCAGACCTTGTCGATTACCGGTGTGGGCGCAGATGATGGCCCGTTGGCGGGGACCTATCGCCGTCGCCCCGGATTGGACCGCGCAGGATATGAAGCCTATACCGCGCAGGATGGATCGCTTGATCGGCACGTAACGGCCTATGTGCGCGACATTCGTGGCACGCGCGCCGCCGTGATCGTAACCGGCGTGCAGTTCGAAGAGATATTTGCCGGCAGCGCATTCAGCAACACGACATTCAGCGCACCAGTCCCCCCAGGCACCCAACAGGACGGCGGCCTCGTGACCTATGCGGGCACCTATGTGGGCCTTCTCAATGGCCCAGGATCCACCGAAGATCTGGAAGCCGTCGCACCTAACACGAATCCTGCAGTTCTGAGCGGACAATCGGCGGAAGTAACGGGTAGTGTCGTCATCACCGGCGACTTTACAGACAGCACCGTCTCTGGTGTCATATTCAACCGCAACGTGATTGATAATCAGGCCGTCAGCCCTGCAAACATCGCCCTCGACCGGACGGCAATCGCCGCAAACGGAACATTTCAGGGCGCGGCTACGCAGAATGATGGTGGCGTGGGTGAATATGCAGGGATATTCGGTGGCACGGGTGCGACCGAAGTTGCCGGTACCATTCGCGCGTCGGGCCATATTGATGGCCTACAAAACGTCATCGAAAATGGTGCATTCGTCCTCAGCCAATGTGGACAAGCGGACGAAGATGCAGTGTGCAATCAGCCCGTCCCATAGCGGGTGCTCAAAATGTTCACATCACGTGCTTTGAAGATGGCGGCCCTTTCGGGGGCTGTCATGCTTGCCTGTGCCACTTCGCCGGTTGCGCAGTCCGCAGGCGCAGACGACCTTTCGCTCACCTTGCCAGAAGCGCGCAGTCTGGCTGTCCGCGCCCTGAATGACGGGGAGCCGCAGATCGCTGCGCAGGTGGCAAAGGGTTTGCTTCAGGCCGAACCGGATTCCTCTTTTGCACATTTCGTGCTGGCTCACGCACATTCAGAGCTGGGGCAAACGGCACGTGCCCGCAGTGCCGCGGCCAAGGCATATCGCTATGCTGACGATCCCGCACAGCGGTTTCAATCAGCTGATCTTGCGGCAAAGCTTGCGTATCGACAGGGGCGCCCGACAACGGCGCAACTTTGGCTGCGCCGCGCAGTACAAAACACAGACGATCCGCAGATCGAGCAGCAGCTCGGCCGCGACTACAGCCGCCTGAGACGCGAAAACCCGCTATCTTTCTCGCTGCGTGGGGCGATCAGACCGTCAAGCAATGTCAACAACGGGTCCGACACCGCCGTTCAAATCATCGACGGAATTCCTGTAACCGGCCGTCTCAGCGGCTCTGCCCAAGCATTGAGCGGGACAATCGGCACTGCAGATACCAGTCTGTCGTACCGGCTGCGTGGCACAGCAAAAAGCCGTACTGACATTTCCGGTCGCCTTTTTTTACAGCGCGTCGCACTGAGCAGTGGTGCACAGAGCCTCTCGCCTACCTCGTCAAATAGCGACTTTGGCTCTACATTCGCCTCTGTTACGCTCAGCCACAGCTTTACGTTGGGCGACACAGGAGGAAGTGCACGGATTGCGGGCACCGCAGGCCAGTTCTGGTCCGGTGGAGAACGATTTTACGACTTTGGCAGAGTGGATGTATCGCGATCGTGGAATTTGGATGCACGCAATTCACTGCAACTTGCCGCGTCCGTCGAGGACCGTGATATCGTCAACTCCGACCTGCGCGATTCGCTGGTGTTCGGCCTTACGGCGACCATGGCCCATGTCCGCTCCACCGGTGACAGGCTTCAATTTTCGCTCAACCTCGTCGAATCCAACAGCGATTCCGTGAATACCGAGTTTCAAAGCGCGTCCTTGCGCGCGACATACTCGTTTGCAAAACAGATCGGGCCTGCGCAAATTTCGGCCGGCTTTGTGCTGGGCAAAACCGATTATGACAGCTTTTTTGCGGCTCCCATCTTTTTGCCGGATGGCCGAAACGATGAATCAGCCTTCGCCGACATCAATCTGTTCTTCCCCGACTTCGACTACGCGGGTTTTGCGCCAACAATCGCGATCCGCGCAGGCCGCAAATCCTCCAACATCAGCCGCTTTGACACGCGCGAGCTGTCCGTGAGCCTCGGCATTCAATCAAAATTCTGAGAACTGCTGGCTTACCGGTTGCTTCATGCTAACTTGGCCCCAAAGATAGCAATGAATGAGGAACCGATATGCCGATCAAATACCTGCATACTATGGTACGTGTAAAAGACCTCGACACGTCCATCGCGTTTTATAAGCTTCTTGGCCTGGTGGAGCGTCGCCGGATGGAGAATGAAGGCGGGCGCTTTACTTTGGTCTTTTTGTGCCCGCCCGACATGGATGACGGCCACGCTGATGTGGAGCTGACATATAACTGGGACGGCGATGATGGTTTGCCCTCCGATGGCCGGCATTTTGGGCACCTCGCCTATACGGTCGAAAATATTTACGAGACATGCCAGCATCTTATGGATCAGGGCGTGACAATCAACCGCCCGCCTCATGACGGTCGAATGGCCTTTGTGCGATCGCCTGACAACATCTCGATCGAGCTGCTGCAGGAAGGTGATGCGCTCACCCCCGCCGAGCCTTGGACCTCCATGGGCAACACGGGGCACTGGTGATTTTGCGCACCGCCTTGACGGCAGGGTTGGCAATTGCCGCCCTGCCCGCTTGGGCGGTGGAATGCCGTTTGGCACTGGTTCTGGCGATGGACGTCTCAAGCTCGGTGGACGCCACTGAGGATACCTTACAGCGCAGTGGCGTTGTTGCGGCGCTCACGTCTCCCGATGTTGAGGCCGCTTTTTTCGCCTCTGACCTGCCGGTGGCGCTGGCGATGTACGAATGGTCGGGGCGTTATAACCAAGAGCTTATTCTGGATTGGACCCTGATCAACAACCGTGCCGATCTGGTGCGCGCAGCCGAGGTCGTGGCCGCCTCAAAACGCAGCCACAATGATTTCCCGACGGCCATGGGCTATGCGCTCGGCTATGGGGCGCAAATGCTGGAACGCGCGCCACAATGCTTGCGCAAAACGCTCGATATGGCGGGCGACGGGCACAGCAACGAAGGTTTTCCACCTTCCAGCGCCTACCGCGAATTTGCCTTTGACGGCGTGACAGTGAACGGGCTTGTGGTGAATGCCGCCGATTTCGAAGGCGAAGTCGGGCTGATGGATTTCTACCGCGATGAGGTGATCTACGGACCCGGTGCTTTCATGATTGTGGCGCAGGGTTTTGACGATTATGAGCGCGCCATGCGGCGCAAGCTTGAACGCGAATTGACCCCACCCGCAATCGGGGCGCTTGAACAAACCGGAGATGCAGGGTGAAAGCCGCGCTTCTTACGCTGTTTTTGATAGGCACAGCCGCGCAAGCCACAGCAGACCAGACTTGCAGGCAGGCCCTTGCGATGGGTCTGGATGTCTCAGGATCAGTCGATGCAGGCGAGTACCGGCTGCAATTGGGCGGTCTGGCACAAGCTTTGAACAGTGCGTCTGTACGCGCAGCGTTGCTGGAGCAGACAAGCGCGCCTGTTGATCTGCTGATTTATGAATGGAGCGGGCCGCAGAATCAGCTCACGTTGCTGCCTTGGACCTCAATCACGGATGCCGCGACGCTTGATGCGGTGATCGCGCAATTGAACACGGTGGAGCGGCGCGGTGAGGCGACACCCGGCACTGCATTGGGGGTCGCAATGCTACACGGTGCGCGGCAATTGGCCCAGCGCAGTTATTGTTGGCGTCGCACATTGGATATCTCCGGCGACGGAAAAAGCAATCTCGGACCCCGCCCCCGCACCGTAAAACCGCGGCTGGAAGCGCAAGGCATTACGGTTAATGCCCTTGTTATCGGGGCCGATGATCCAGCTTCGGGCGATATCCGGCAAGGCGAGATTTCGCAGCTGAGTGCCTATTTCCAAGCGGAAGTGATCCTTGGACCTAACGCGTTTATCGAGGTTGCACTCGGATTTGAGGGCTATGCCGATGCAATGCAGCGAAAATTGCTGCGTGAGTTGGGCGGCTTGGTGCTTTCACAATACTGATGTTGCGTTCACGCTCGAACCACTATGATAGGCTTTAAGCAGTGGCTTGCGGCGCAAGGTTTGCCGCCGGCGACAATCATCCACCAACGACGTGCAATCGTGATTTCCCTTGCCAGCGTCCCAACGATATAATCACACTCAAACCACCAGTAAGGAAACCAATGTGACCCGTTTTACCCGCCGCGATATTTTTGCTCTGGGCAGCGCATTTGCCCTCACTTCGGCCCTACCGGCAGGGGCAAGCCCTGTGCGCATCGCCGTCGACAGTGAAGGCGTGGCAATCGACGGGTATGACACAACGGCCTATTGGACATCAGGCGCGCCCGCAGAAGGTCAAACCGATCACGTGGTCAACTGGGCCGGTGTGCCGTGGCGGTTCGGCTCTGCCGAAGACGCCGAGAAATTTGCCGCGACTCCGGACGCCTTTGCGCCACAGTTTGGTGGGTTCTGCACCCGGGCCATGTCGTTCAAGAAAGTCGTGAATGGCGATCCAGAGGTTTGGCGCCTTTACGGCGACAAGCTATACTTGTTTGCGCAACCCGTGGGCGGCACCAAGTTCGATGAAGGACAGGATACCATGATCGAAAAAGCGCAAAAATTCTGGGACACGTTGACCTGAACTCTTCACACTGAACGCTGGTGTGCGCGGCTTGGCCCGCCACACCGCCGTGATCAATAAATATAGCGGATCTGATCGGTCCAATATCGCTCCACCCGTTTGAGCGAGGCAGAAATCTCCACGATACCTTCAGGACCCAGCACACCCCGATCCTCGAGCCCGCCTGCGTGGCGTGCAAACAGGTCAGAAACAACATCACGGATATAGCGCCCGTTTTCCGTCAGCCGCACGCGCACTGAGCGGCGGTCGATCTCGCACCGCTGATGGTGCATATACCCCATCTCGACCAGCTTTTTCAGGTTATAGCTGACGTTGCTGCCTTGATAATATCCACGGCTTTTCAATTCGCCTGCGGTGACCTCGTTGTCGCCGATATTAAACAACAACAACGCTTGCACGGCGTTGATTTCCAACACGCCTACCCGCTCGAACTCATCCTTGATGACGTCCAGCAACAACCGGTGCAGTCGCTCGACCAGGGAAAGCGCCTCCAGATATCCGGTCATGAACCCTTTGTCATGCGGCGGCGTCTGCGCATTGGCTGGCAGGCCAATGGTATCTTGAATGCTCATACTCTCTCCGACTCTTTATGGCTTCGGAGGTCAGATTGCACAATAAAGCCCAATATTTCGTTAAAAGCAGCGGGCTTTGATCAGCTCTGCGCGATATGGGCCTGAATGTCGGAAACCTTCTCGACGAATGCCGCATCGGGATTGGTTTGCCCAGTGACCCACTGGTAAAGGTCATGATCGTTTTCATCGAGCAGGTCATCATAGCGCGTCAGGCCGTCATCACTCATTCCCGCAAGCTTATCGTTGGCATATGCCGACAGGATCAGATCCATTTCCTTGATCCCGCGCCGCATGGAGCGCATGGCAAGGCGTTTGATCCGCACCTCGCGCGGCTCTCCAACGGTCCGGACCGGTTTGGGCATTTCAAACATCATGTGTCTCCGCCAACATCGCGCGCAACCGCTTTTCAAGCTGACCGACGTGTTGGGCACTTTGTGTTATTTCCATACGTAGCGCGCGCATTTCCGACAGCAACTCCGCCGCATCTGCGGGCAGCACCTTGGCACCCTCAACGCCGTTAAGGCCTTCGCCTTCACCGTTGATCAGCCACATCATCGAAACATTGAGCAATCCCGCAAGGATCGACAGGCGGTTTGCACGCGGTTCTGACAGGTCATTCTCCCACGCGCGCAACGTGGCGATGCGCACACCAAGTCTGCGCGACAATACCGCCTGCGTCATGCCGGCCACCTCACGGGCTGCCGCGACACGGTCGCCAAACGTAGCGACATCGGGGCCGTACCAGTCTGTATGCTCGGTCGAGAAATCGGAATTGTCAGTCTTGGTCATCATATGCTCCTGTGAACGCCAAAGGCGCTTGCAACGGTGGGGGGGCACCCCCTATGGATAGCTGGAACATCATATAGCGCAATGAGGCCGAAATGGAACTGCTGTCCCGCACACTTGACCGCGTCAAACCATCCCCAACCATCGCCGTGACAACCAAGGCCCAAGAGTTGAAGGCCGCCGGCCGCGACGTGATCGGCCTCGGCGCGGGGGAGCCGGATTTCGACACCCCACAAAACATCAAAGATGCTGCCGTCGCTGCGATTGCAGCGGGCAAGACAAAATACACGGCCGTCGACGGTATTGCCGAGCTCAAGCAGGCGATCTGTGCCAAGCTCAAGCGCGACAATGGTTTGGACTATGTGCCCGCGCAGGTCAGCGTATCTAGTGGTGGCAAACAGGTACTTTATAACGCGCTAATGGCGACGATGAACCCCGGCGAAGAGGTTATCATTCCGGCGCCCTATTGGGTGAGCTATCCCGATATGGTGCTTTTGGCAGGTGGCGAGCCTGTCGTCGTTGAATGCCAGATCGAACAGAACTTCAAAATGACCGCCAAACAGCTTGAGGCAGCGATCACGCCGAAAACGAAATGGTTGATCTTCAACTCCCCCTCAAACCCCACCGGTGCGGGCTATAGCCGTGAGGAGTTGAAGGCGCTGACGGACGTTTTGTTGCGCCATCCCCATGTCATGATCATGACAGACGACATGTATGAGCATCTGGCCTATGACGGCTTTGAATTCTGCACCCCTGCCGAGGTGGAACCCGCCCTTTATGACCGCACGCTGACCGTCAATGGTGTGTCAAAAGCCTATGCCATGACCGGCTGGCGCATCGGCTATGCTGCGGGTCCACAAAAGCTGATCGCGGCCATGCGCAAGGTTCAATCGCAGTCTACCTCGAACCCTTGCTCCATCTCCCAATGGGCGGCGGTCGAGGCGCTGAACGGCACGCAGGATTATATCGAGCCACACAATCAGATCTTTGTGCGCCGCCGCAATCTGGTGGTCGAGGCGCTCAACGCTATCGACGGCATCACCTGCCCCGTGCCGGAGGGTGCGTTTTACGTCTACCCGTCGATTGCGGGTCTGATTGGCAAAACCTCTGCGGCAGGTACCGTTCTGAAGGACGACGAAACGTTTGCAACCGCGTTGCTCGAAGAGACCGGCGTTGCCGTGGTTTTTGGTGCTGCCTTCGGCCTCAGCCCGAATTTCCGGATCAGCTATGCCACCTCCGACGAGAACCTAGTGGAAGCTTGCAAGCGGATCACGGACTTCTGTTCAACGCTCACCTGACCCATACTTGTACCAAAGTCGCGGGGCTGGTTTAAGCTGGCTCCGCGCACACGCGACGCAACCGAAAGGCATATTCATGGCCGACACCCTGCCCGACTACTACTTTCGTGTTCGCGAGAATGGTGCGTTTGTGTTTCGTCTGGATACCGAAAACCGCCAGCGCCGGATCGAAATGGACCAGATCGCGGTGATCAATATGCGCAACGGCGAGATCAAGGCCCATGGTGACCGGACCCTGTCGGACGAAGACGTGGCAGAGATCAAAAGCTGGATGGCGGCGCGGGCGAAAACCCTCGCCCACCGCGAGATTGAAGACATCTTTCGGGCGATAGACTACCTCAACACCACGACCCATTGGGTGCAATCACGCGCCAATGACGACCAGCTTGAGGCGGTCACCGATCACCTTTTGTTGGCGATGCACGATCTGCGCAGCACCCTTGTCCGCAAAAAGGCGGACAGGCTCACCAAAAACTAGGTCGCGATCAATTTGCGGCTAAACGCAGGCAGCACGGTCCGCCAGAACCGCCAGTTCAACAAGACCGCCGCGACGGCAAGACCAATCGCAAGCCCCGCCCATATGCCAATCCCCTGCCATCCCAGCACAAAACACAGCAGATAGCCCGTCGGCACGCCCACGATCCAATAGCTGAACGCGGCATAGACCATTGGTAGGCGCGTGTCCTGAACGCCGCGCAGGGTGCCAAGGGCGATAACCTGTGTCCCGTCAGCGAGTTGGAACAACCCCGCCATAAGCAGAAAGCCCGCACCGATAGACAGGATTTCCGCCCGCGCGGGGTCATCGTCGAGGATAAATATCCCGATGAAAAACTCGGGGAATGCGATGAAAAATCCGACCGTCACCACAGAAACGACAAGCGACATCACTGTCACCACCCAAGCACCGCGCGCCAGATGCGGCGCATCAGAGCGGCCATAAGCATTGCCCGCGCGCACCGTCGCCGCATTGCCGAGGCCCAGATGCACCATGAAGGTGAGCGATGCCATTTGCAGCGCGATACCATGTGCGGCCAACGGAATGGTACCAAGCCACCCCATCATCACAGCGGAGGCAGCAAACAGGCCAACTTCACTCAATGAAGTGATGGAAATCGGCCAGCCAAGACGGAACACCTGCCCCAGCATATCGCGGTCTACCGCCCACATACGGCGGAACAGGTCATGCTCGGGCAGTACGACCTTTACATAGATGACTACCCCGATCAGCGATACCATCTGGGTGCTGAGCGATGCGATGGCAGCACCGGTTACGCCCAACTCCGGCGCACCCCAATTGCCAAAAATCAGCGCATAATTCACCAGTCCATTGGTAATCGCCGCAAGCACTGTGATCCACAAAACCACCTGCGTCCGCTCCAGCGCGGCAAGATAACTTTTGAGCACCATGACGAAAAGCGCAGGCATAATCCCCCAACCGGCAATCGACAGGTACTGTGAGCCGAGGCTGACCACTGCATCCTGTTGGCCCATGCGCTGCAAGATCGGCTCGGAAAATACCATCAGCGGCAGCGCAAGAAGTGCAAAGCCGAAGCTCAGCCACAAACCCATACGGGTGGCGCGCCGGATCGACGTCTCGTCCTGCTCCGCATGAAAGCTTGCGACCATCGGCATCACCGCCCAGGCAAAGCCGGACCCGAAGATAAACAGGACGAAGAAATATGTCGACGCAAGGGTGACCGCGGCCAGCGCCTCAACCCCGTACCAGCCCAACATGACGGTGTCGGTCACCCCGATTGCCATCTGCGCCAAGTGCCCACCAACAAGGGGCAGGCCAAGGACAGCGATTGCGCGCACATGCGCGGTGGTAGACATTGTCTGTTGCATACCCTTCTTTATGCACAAATCCGCAGCGCGGAAAGCCATGAAGCACACCGCGCCACCACCAAACTGTTCAACCACAAGGAGACGGCAGCCATGATACCGCATTGGGTCGAGACTACAGAGCTGAACGGCGAGACTTTCTTTGTGCGCCATTGGGGCATGCAAGGCGCACCGAAGATATTGATGTTGCATGGATTTCCGGAATACTCAGGCGCGTGGAGTGCACTGGCACCCCTGCTGGCCGAGCGTTTCCATTGCATCGCACCCGACCAGCGCGGGTATGGCAAAAGCTGGCGACCGGATGGCGTTGAGCGGTACAAGCTGGGGCATCTGGTCAATGACATGGCAACGCTCATCGCAGAGGAGCCATTGATTGTTCTTGGTCATGACTGGGGTGCGTCGGTGGCCTATGCACTGGCCATCGCGCGGCCCGATCTGGTGGAAAAGCTCATCATTATGAACGGTGTGCACCCCGCCCCCTTCCAACGCGAACTGGCAAAAGGCGGGGCGCAGACCGATGCATCGCAGTACATCCACTTTCTGCGCCGTGAAGGATCGGAGGATATTCTTGCCGCTGATGATTTTGCCAAACTGATGGGTCTGTTTTCGTCACAAATGGATGTCAGTTGGCTCGACGGGGAAACACTGGCGGGATACAAGGCTGCATGGCGCGATGCGCAGGGGTTGGGCGCCATGGTCAACTGGTACCGCGCATCTGCGTTGAAACTCGGACAGGCTGGTGAGGCGATTGAGGGGATCGCCCTTGATCCTGCACGCCTTCAGGTCCGCTGCCCGCATCTGCTGGTTTGGGGGGTAAATGACACTGCGCTGTTGCCGGAGGCGACACAGGGCCTTGAGACGTATGCGCCCGATCTTACCCGCGTACAGATTGCAGACGCCGACCATTGGCTGCACCACCAGCAGCCCCGCGCGGTGGCAGACGCAATCCTCAATTGGCTCTAGCGGTGGTTCCAATCATCCGGATCGGTATTGTTGTTGGGGCTTAGTCCGATGATGTCACCATCAACAGAACAGCCAAGACCAAGCACGGTGCGGTTGGCATAGCAGAAATATGCGGTGACCTGATTGATTTCTAGTATCTCGCCATCCTCCCAACCGGCCATACGCAGCGCCTCCACGTCGACCTGTGCCATATCTGCAGGGTCCTGCGTCAACCGCTGGGCATAGCGCATCGCCGCCTGCTCACGCGCATCAAGTGGCATAGCGGGGATGTCCCCCTCAACAATCGTGGCACGCAGTGTATCCGCATGCGCATCATCAGCCATCAGCCGCTTCATGCCCGCAAAATGGTGCTGAACGCAGTACTCACATTGATTCAGCTGGGACACCCAAACGCCAATTGCTTCCAAAAACCATTTGGGGATCGTATTGGCACTGTGATGCAGCACATATTTATAGACCGCCATATGCGCCTCCATCGTATGGGGGCGCAGCGAATGCATCATCATGATGTTGTCGACGTTGTTGTCCGGACCCGTCACGCGATCATAAAGCTGTTTGAGTTTGCCGGTCGCGGCGGCATAGGGAATGGTTTTGATCCAGGCCATGGCAGAACTTTCGGGTTGGGGCATCGCAATGCTTTATAACCCCATATCCCAATTGCACGCGAGATATATCAGCCATGCAAAGTGGCGGCGCAGCCTGCCTTGTCTACAAAGCCGGATTGCCAGTTCAACCGGCATGTTGCGGTTGTGCGCACACGTGATGCCTGTCCGGGATTGTCACCAACGGCATGCCGTTTTTAAGGTGCCGCCCGAGCATATTTTGCACAAAGCATCGCTTTTTTATAATGGGCCGGACGGGGGATCGCGTATGGGCCGAGTGACCACAAAGGGTTTCGGGCATCACCAGAGCAAGCTCAGTCCGCGCGGACGTGCTCAACGCATGTCCGACTTGCGGCCCCAGATAGAGCGTTTCGGCAAGCGCACCGTTCGCCCAGACAACCTGATGCGTGGCGCAGGCAAAGTGGTGATACTGGACCCCCAATCCTGATCCTTGCTCTACAGATATGCCCGGAAAACCGACTAGCTTGATCGCCGCGACAAGGATTTCAGCCTCGTCGGTCATACGCTTTGTGATTTTTGATGTCAGCAACAAACGATGCTGCGGCGAGACGACAAGGTCGGATTTGGGATAGCCGTGCCCAAGCGCGCCTGCACGGATATAAACCGCGCGCAATTGGGGCATACGCAGAAGGTCATGCGGCCCCAGATATTTACGCCCGATCCAGACAATCGGCTGGAGCCCGTCATCAAGCGTCGCCACCCGGTCACCAACCCTCAGGTTTTGAATCGCAACAGATCCTTTGTCTGTCATGATCCGAGTGCCTGTTGCAAAGCAAGGAACAAAACTCTGCTCATCACTGGCAGTCGCAGTTTGCTGCGTCCCGAACCCTGAAATACTGTTGATGACGAGTGATTGAATAGGGAAGTTGTCAAATGAGTTGGCCCCAAGCCCCGCATCATCGTCGATCATCACAAAAAACAGATCACCTGTTTCCGTCTGGATGATCCCACCCAACCCTTGGTACGGTGGCTCGCCGCTTTCAGGGTGGAAGTTCACAGTGACATTCACATTGAACAGCGCGTCATGAAACGTATTGACCGGCCCATTGCCAAGGTCATACGAGACGGCCTCTGGGGCGGCCCTGTCGTTGGTGTTGATCAGCCCGTCATTGTTTGTATCTTGCGCGGTGAGCGTTGTGATGTTGCGCGAAAGCGGATCGCCACTGCTTCCATATGTGCCCAAAAGCGCGTTCTGGTTTTCGGCAGTGTTGTTACCGTCCGTTGTATCCAGCTCTGCAATATTTCCCAAATATAGGACGCTAAAAGTAAATTCGGCCACATCTTTCTCCGGCAGGTCGTACTCGGACAGCGATCTACAAGATAGCCGCTGTCCTCAGACCTTTGGGTCTAGCCAGCGTTTGCTAATTTTCATTTACGGGGGCCGAAATACTCCTGCGAAATTGCATCAAAGGTATCAAAAGTTGCATGCGTTTTCACCAATGCAGGCGAAAGTCTGACCAAATGGCGTTATGGCAGCACAGGGCCCAACACCTACGCAAAGCCGATGCAACTCATGGTAATCTATTATACTTGATCGAAATTTGATTCCTGCGCACCATAACCCGTGGAGGCGCATCATAAGGGTTCTGTTCAAAAGCCCCTGATGCGAATGCTTTTTTGGGAGGAAAGTTAGCGATGTCTGATACGTTTGATTTTATTGTTGTAGGTGGCGGGTCCGCCGGTGCCGTGATCGCCACACGGCTGAGCGAAGACCCGGACTGCCGTGTGGCATTGGTCGAGGCGGGCGGCGCGCCACCGGATCACGAGATGATGCCTGCCGCAGTGGCGAGCTTGCAATTGGACCCAAAGGTCGACTGGATGTACACTGCCGATCCGGGCAATGCCGGTCTTGGCCTTGTAGGCAATGTGATGCCGGTCCCGCGTGGCAAAATGCTCGGTGGGTCATCGGGGCTAAACTATATGGCCTACGTGCGCGGTCACCCCGGTGATTTCGATGCTTGGGAACAGGCAGGCGGCGCCGGATGGAGCTATAAGGATGTGCTCCCCTATTTTATCAAAAGCGAAGATCTGGCCCCCAGCAACGAGATCGCAGTGGACAGTGAGGCGCATGGTACTGGCGGACCATTGGGCGTTTCCGTCCGCTCTCCCGTGATCCCTGCGGCGCGCGATTTTGTGACGGCTGCGGGCAGCACGGGCATCCCCAACGGGGACTATAATGGCCGCGATCGCGGTGGTCCGTCGGGCGTCGCGTCCCTGTTTCAAACCACAACCCGCAAGGGCATGCGGTCCAGCACGTACCGCGCGTTTCTGGCCGGTGAAACCGAGAACCGCGAAAACCTCACCATCATCACGCACGCGCATGTAACCCGCGTTTTGCTGTCAGATGGCAGTGAAAACCTCATTGCGACCGGTATTGAATACCGCGACGACAGCGACAAACTCCACCAAATCCACGCATCAAAAGACGTAGTGCTGAGTGCGGGTGCGGTCGGCTCCCCCCAAATCCTGATGCTGTCCGGCATCGGCCCGCGCCGCGAGATCGAGGCCGTCGACATCGAATGTCGTCACGAACTGCCATCTGTGGGCAAAAATCTCAAAGACCACCTGCATTGCCCGCTGTTTTTCCCTGCGCCCGGCATCGGCGTTTCGGTCGCGGAGATTGGCATCTCTGCCGGACCTGATGCCCTGCGCGCACCAGCCGGCCCCCTGCCCGCTGATCCGGCTGATGACGCTTCAATGTCGCCAGAACTTGCCGGTCTCAAGGCAGAGGCGGAGCGCCGGATCGGTCAATGGATGGAAACCGGCGAGAGCCTTGTATCCTCATCGCTCTATGATGCCGTGGCGTTCTTTTCCACCGGTTTGGGAGACGCGCACAGCCATGATGCACAAATCGGGTATGTGCCATGCGGCTATGATGCAGGCCTGCTCGGTGACCGCCTGCGGATTGATTTGTCGACGTTCTTTGCGGACCCGGAGAAGTCACTGGCACCCGATCAGGAGAACATGGTCCTGTTGGCCAATCCGGTTTTGCCCCACAGTAAGGGCGAGATTGTTCTAGCCAGCTCGGATTCCCAGGACGCGCCGATCATCCGCATGAACTATTATACCGATCCTCACGACCTCAAGGTTATGGTGGCGGTCATCCGCAAATCGCTGGACATCGTTGAGAACTGGCCCGGTGATGTAAAACCCGGTCCTCTGAACGTCCCGCCTGCCCTTGCCAAAAAGCACAGCTATGTCGAAGGTGAGCGGCCCAGTGATGCACTGCTGGAGAACATGGCGCTGCACTATTCGACGACGGTTTACCATCTGTGCTCAACCTGCCGGATGGGCGATGTGGTCGATGCGGAGTTGAAGGTAAGCGGCATCGCGAATTTACGCGTCGCGGACGCCAGCATCATGCCTGACATCATCAGCGGCAACACCAATGCCGCCTCAATCATGATCGGAGAAAAAGCGGCGGACATACTCTCAAACAGCTACAGCTTGCACCGTGCCGACGCGGCCTGATTGACTGTATAAAAAATTGCCCTGCTGCTAACTGCGGCAGCCGGGCCTACCCTAAAAGCAAACCCGATCATTTATGCGTGCGGGTAAACACCATTTTCTGCGCATGCAGGTATTCCTGCGCACCGATCCACGCATAGGCCAACAACGCAGGCTCACGGTCGCCAACGGTGATGCGGTGCAAGTGATCGGGCGGGTTAAAGATCATCGACCCCGGCACATAGACGCCCTGATGGTTCTCGGACACGGCACCTGACAGGCAGACATAGCTCTCCGTGATGCCCTTGTGCGCATGTGCAGGATAGGTGCAGCCGAGCGCAAACAGAACGACACTCAAGATGATCTCGTCACTGATCACAGGATCGTTCAGACCGGCAAGTTCAGCATAAGCATAGCTGTTGGCGAGGCCCGTTGGCACTTTTTCATAATCGTATTGCCAGCTTAGCTCACTGTCGACAGCGTCAAAGGCACGCACCACGGGGGCCAGCACGCCCTGCCGCCCTTCGTCAAGTGCACGACGCAAATGCGCGGTCACCGGCTTTTCAGCGCGCGGTTGCAGCTGCACGGCGGCATTTTTCTTCAGCACACGGCTGATGGCCTTTGATCCGGTCACTTCCGCCAGCAGGCAGATAGCGGAAAAGCTCGTCGTATTCTTGCAGCAGATACCGCCAGTTCGGCATATCGCGCAAAGTCCGGTCAGGTGTCGTGTTGTCCATGGCGTCGCTCCATATCCTCAACCGCGCCTTAGCGCGCAAGTAGCAGTACGAAAAGAGGGAATTTGCGCAAAACCACCGTGCGCCGCGCATTTGGGCGCGAATAAACACGCTGCACGATTGCCCCGCACCGCACAGCCTGTCAAAAAGGCAGCAATCAAAAGCAACAGCAGTAGGCGCATCCCATGTCCGATCTCCTCTCCGGCAGCACCCCAGAGCCCTCAAGCTATGACGCCTCCTCGATTCAGGTTCTTGAGGATATGGAGCATGTACGCCTGCGACCGGGCATGTATATCGGCGGCAAAGACGACCGCGCGCTGCACCATATGGTGGCGGAAATCATCGACAACTCGATGGATGAAGCCGTCGCAGGGCACGCCACATGGATCGAGCTTGAGCTGCACGACAACGGGCATGTTACCGTCCGCGACAACGGGCGCGGCATCCCGACCGATCCACACCCCAAAGACCCCAGCAAATCCGCGCTCGAGATCATCTTTTGCACGCTCAATGCGGGCGGCAAATTCTCGGGCGACAACTACGAGACGTCGGGCGGTCTGAACGGTGTAGGCTCCTCTGTGGTGAATGCGTTGAGCGATCATTTGCGCGTCGAAGTGGCCCGTAATCGTGAGCTGTTTGCAATGGAATTCTCGCGCGGGGTGCCGCAGACGCCGCTGGCCAAAGTGGGTGCTGCCCCCAACCGGCGCGGCACAGCCGTCACTTTCCACCCTGATCCGGACATCTTTGGCGCGCTGCAACTGCGCCCGTCCAAGCTTTATTTCATGGCCCGCTCCAAAGCCTACCTGTTCTCGGGCGTTGAAATCCGCTGGAAGTCCGCCCTGCCCGATGGCGACACACCAATGGAGGCGACATTCCACTATCCTGGCGGGTTGGCCGATCACCTCAACGAGACATTGGGCACGGCCACCACCTATGCCGATGCGCCCTTCGGCGGCTCGGTCGATTTCAAGGAAAAATTCGGCCAGCCCGGCAAGGTCGATTGGGCCATCAACTGGACCCCCGCGCGCGACGGGTTCATCCAGTCGTTTTGTAACACCGTGCCCACGCCCGAGGGCGGCACCCATGAGGCAGGCTTTTGGGCCGCGATCCTCAAAGGGATCAAGGCCTATGGCGAATTGGTCGGCAACAAAAAGGCCAGCACGATCACCCGCGATGATCTGATCACGGGCGGTTGCGCGCTTGTCTCGTGCTTTATCCGCGAGCCGGAGTTTGTGGGCCAGACCAAGGACCGTTTGGCCACCGTAGATGCACAGCGTATGGTCGAGAATGCTGTGCGCGACCACTTTGACAACTGGCTGGCTGCAGATAAAAAATCCGCCGGTGCGATCCTCGATTTTCTGGTGCTGCGCGCCGAAGAACGCCTGCGCCGCCGTCAGGAAAAAGAAACCGCGCGCAAATCTGCCACCAAAAAGCTGCGCCTGCCCGGCAAACTCACCGATTGCACCTCCAAAACCCGTGAGGGCACCGAGCTGTTTATCGTGGAGGGCGACAGTGCGGGCGGCTCTGGCAAGGGCGCGCGCAACAGGGTCAATCAGGCGCTGCTGCCGCTCAAGGGCAAAATCCTCAACGTGCTGGGCGCTGCCTCCGGCAAGCTGCACACAAACGCCGAGATCAACGACCTGTGCGAGGCGCTTGGCGTCGGAATGGGTACAAAATTCAACCTCGACGATCTACGCTATGACAAGATCATCATCATGACCGACGCGGATGTGGACGGCGCGCATATTGCAGCGCTGCTGATGACGTTCTTCTACACCCAAATGCGGCCGATGATCGACCACGGGCACCTGTACCTCGCCTGCCCGCCGCTCTACCGCCTGACCCAAGGGGCGCGGCGCGTTTACGTGGCCGATGATGCGGAGAAGGATTTTTACTTGGAAAAGGGCCTTGGCGGGAAGGGCAAGATCGACCTGCAACGCTTCAAGGGTCTGGGCGAGATGGACGCGAAGGACCTCAAGGAGACGACGATGGATCCGGCGACCCGCAAGCTGATCAAGGTCAACGTGCAGGAAGATACACCGGGCGAGACCGCCGATCTGGTCGAGCGGTTGATGGGGAAAAAGCCGGAGCTGCGGTTCCAGTATATCCAAGAAAACGCGCGGTTTGTGGAGGAGTTGGATGTTTGAGGGGGTGGCTAGTTGAAACGGTTTTTTGAAATCACTTTGATTACCTTAGTTGCATTATCGCTTCTTGGTTTAACTGCATTCCTTTCGGTCCGGTTTTATGAATTTTCCACATGGATCACATCTGGTGCTAAAACTTTAAAGCCAGAAATATACGTTCCTCTAACGGTCACAGTTTTCACGGCAACGTTGGGTCTCGCGGTTACGCTTATAACTCAGAACAGGGTGAGAAAGCGCGAAATAGAGGCGGCTTACAGGGACCGGAAGATTGAAATTTATCTCGATTTTCTGAAAACTATCGAGAGCCTTTTTCTATCTCAGAAGGAACAATTCAAGACACGAACAATCGACAATGACGAACTAGTATTAAAGATAGCGGATGTTCGCACTAAAGCTGTCCTTTGGGGATCAACGGGTGTGCTCAAAGCCTTGAGCAAACTGACCAAATTAAAAGAGGGCAATACTGCTGAAACGATGGATTTTTTAGACAGCATTCAAAGAGAAATTCGGAAGGACTTAGGGCTCTCGAATAGAGGCCTTGATGATGATTTTTTTGTGACACTGATTTTGAATGATCCCGCCGATTTAAAGAAGATACGGTCAGAGACGAAGAAAAAATAACCACTTTGTCAATTCGTCGCCGATTAGCAATCAGTGAAAATAGCAATTTCTTGCAACCGAATAGAAGTAGAAGAACGCGCAAGTGTGCCTTCGGGGCTGAAACACCTGTCGTAAGTGGCAGCGAGCGGGCCACTATGCCGATAATATCACTTGCCCTCGCCCTGCCCAATCGCGCTAATGCCGATATGCGTTATGCCTTGCTCCTCGTTTTACTCCTCGCTTCTTGCGCCCCTTCCCGTCCGCTGACGGAAACGGAGCGGGCTTTTGCCGCGACCATCCATGGCCCCATGCTGGACGTGAGCAAAGTGCGCCTGCATGACGGCGCACCGACCCGCGCCGTGACGTTTCAGCGCAAGCCGCGGCCGCGCACCACGTGTCGGGAGTTGATCTTTCCACCGCATCCGCCCGAAGAAACCGTCATAACCTCCAAGCCCGCCGCAGTGGCGATTTATAACCGCGTGCTCTTCGACAAGGACTGGTACCTTGATGACTATCTTCCCGATTACCCCGACCGGATCGGGCTGGTCGCGGCGATGTTGCTCAGCCACGAATTGACCCATGTCTGGCAATGGCAAAACCGCAAACTCACCGGTTATTCCCCGCTCAAAGCCGCGTTCGAGCACAGCCCCGGTGGCGATCCCTATCTCTTTGATCTGGGCGACCAAAAGTTTCTCGATTTCGGGTACGAGCAGCAAGGCTCCATCGTGGAAGAGTTGGTATGTTGCCGCGCGCTACAGCCGCAAGGGGCGCGCACGCAACGCCTGCAAGCGCTGGTGTCACAGGTGATGCCGGTTGCACCTCTGCCGCAATCACCCGCTTATGACGTGGGGCTGCCGTGGGACGGTGTGGACCTTGCGCGGATATGTCAGTGAGGGGCAGTGTGACACAATACGCAATTATCATGGTGTTGGCGGGGATCGGGATACCGGTTCTGGCCGCGCTCAACGCGCAACTGGGCGGGCGCATCGGGTCGCCTGCGGCAGCGGCGAGTGTGCTGTTTGTCGTCGCGCTGAGTTGTGCGCTCATCGTGGCGGTGGTGACCGGCCCGCAGGCGTTCGCGCGCTTGGCCGACGCGCCTAAGCATTTGTTCCTCGGCGGTGTGCTGATCGCGTTCTACCTGCTCAGCATCACTTATATCGCGCCGCATTTCGGGATCGGGAACGCGATCTTTTTCGTGCTGCTGGGGCAGTTGTTCTCGGCCGCGCTCATTGATCAGTTCGGTCTGTTCGGCGCACCTGTCGCTCCTGTCAGCCTGACGCGGGCGGCGGGGATCGGGGCGATGGTGTTCGGCGTCTGGCTTACCCAACAGGGATAGCGCTCAGCCCTCTGCGAGGGTCGTGATGAGCTGCCAAGTATCCTCACCCACTTCCACGGGGTCCATCGTCGCCTTATTCTGGCCGGGCATCCGAGCACCTTCGTCCTGAGCAATGTGATCGGCCAGCGCGCGTATCTTGTCGCCAAAATCCAACGCTGTTGTCGGGTCGATCAACAGGTAATACTGTCCCAGATCATGCGGCGCGCCCTCCGGCGCTTTGAGCGGTTTGACATCGCGCGACAGCACCGATCCGGTGAGCGCGGCGGCCAACACCTCCGCCATCAGACCAAAACCCCACCCTTTGTAGCCGCCCATCGACACAAGCGAGCCTTTGATCGCGGCATCGGGATCGGTTGTCGGGTTGCCCTGCGCGTCCAGCGCCCAGCCTACGGGAATACGCTCTCCGGCGGCTTTGGCCATCGTGATCTTGCCCAATGCGACGGTGGTGGTGGATTGGTCGAACTGCATGGCAAGCCCGCCCTGCCCGTCCGGCACGGAGAACGCGATCGGGTTGGTCCCGATGGCGCGCGTCTTGCCACCCGGTGCGGCGACTATGGGCGATGCGTTGGTAAAGCCGATGGCGATCATACCGGCCCTTGCGATCTGGCCCGTGAAATACCCCAGCGAGGTGCAGGTATGTGCGTGGCTCACCGCCAGTGAGGCGACGCCGTTGCGGCGCGCGGCATCCAGCGCCACAGGCAGGCCATGGGCAAACGCGGGCTGCGCAAACCCGAAGCCCGCATCGACCACGACCACGCCACTGCGCGGTGTGCTCACCTTCGGCGTCACTTTCCCGATGACCCGTCCCGAGCGGAGCTGCTGGCAATAACTCTCGACATAATAGAGGCCACAGATTTTGTTGCCGATGCTTTCCGCCTCGCGCACGGCGCGCGCCACTTCTGCGGCGGCAAATGCATCCGCCCCATGTGCAGCCAACGCACGGCGCACGGTTTGCTCAATCTCGTCGAGGGGGATGTTCGGCAAGGGAATGCTCCATTTCACAACAATAGGGGGGTGGTAGCTACGGCGCGCGCAATGCGCCCTGGTCAAGCCTGATTTGACGGTCCATGCGGGCCGCCAGATCAAGGTTGTGAGTGGCAATCACTGCCGATAACCCCGTGCTGCGCACAAGACCCATTAGGGCGGCAAAAACGGTCTCGGACGTGTCGGGGTCAAGGTTGCCGGTCGGCTCATCTGCCAGCAAAAGTTTGGGCGCATTGGCCAGCGCACGGCAGAACGCAACACGTTGCTGCTCCCCCCCCGAAAGGGCTGCGGGGCGGTGGGCGGCACGCGGTGCTACACCGACCTGATCGAGCAGGGCCATCGCATGATCATGGGCCACTGCGCGGGCCCTTCCATTGGCCAGTTGTGGCAGTACGATATTCTCAAGCGCGCTGAATTCGGGCAACAAATGGTGAAACTGATAGATGAAGCCCACATCGCGCCGCCGCACTGCCGTGCGCGCGCTGTCGCGCTTTCCGGTCATGTTGACGCCGCCAATCTCGACCGTGCCCGCGTCCGGCGTATCCAGCAAACCTGCGATGTGCAGCAACGTCGATTTACCCGCACCTGAAGGGGCGACAAGGGCAACAACCTCTCCGCGCGCGACCTCCAGATCAATACCACGCAGCACGGTGACTTCGTTGGGTTTTCCGTGATTGTAGGCTTTGGTAATACCAGACAGGCGCAGAACAGGATCACTCATAGCGCAACGCCTCGACCGGATTCATACGGGCGGCACGGCGCGCAGGAAATATTGTAACAATGAACGACAGGCCAAGCGACAGGCTGATGGCAAAAATCACATCGCCCAGCTCCAACTTCGCGGGCAGAAAGTAGATGCCACGGATTGACGCGTCCCACGCATTCCCCCCTGCGAGCCAGTTCACAAGACCAAAGATGTGGTTCACGTTGAGCACAAACAAACAGCCCAGAATGACACCCAGCACCGTACCAATGATCCCCGTGAATGCGCCGCAGATGAAGAAGACCCTTAGGACCGACCCTTCGGACAGGCCCATCGTGCGCAGAATGCCAATGTCGCGCCCTTTGTTTTTCACCAGCATGATGAGGCCCGAAATGATGTTCATCGTGGCCACGAGCACAAGGATCGACATGATCACCGACATTACGTTGTCTTCAATATCCAGCGTATCGAGGAAACCTGCAAACTGCTGCCGCCATGTCCAGATCACGGATGTATCGCCTGCGGCGCCCAGAATACCTGCTGCATATTGCTCGACGTCATCGGCGTTGGTCACCATGACCTCAAGTTCGTGCACGGCCCCTTCGGAGTTGAAATAAGTTTGCGCCTCACCCAGTGGCAGATAGGCGCGCGTGCGGTCGATGTCGTAGCGGCCTGCGGTAAAGATATACGTGACCTCATAGGCATTGACGCGCGGGCTTGTGCCCATCGGGGTACGCACGCCATTGGCCGACAATACGCGAATGCGGTCCCCGATCCCCACGCCAAGCGCGCGCGCGATGCCTGACCCAATAGCGATCCCGTCGCCGAACCGCTCGATGTCACCAATTGCCGTTTCGGGGTCGGCGATGCGTGGGATGGTCGCCAGATCTTCGGGCGCGATGCCGTATATTTCCATACCTGCGTCACTGCCCAGATGGCTCGCCATCACCTGTCCGCGCACAAGCGGGGCCACGCGGGTCACGCCCGGCGCCGCCTCAATCGCGGCAGCGCGGGCCTCATAGTCATAGATTTTGCGGTCGACCAATCCGTTTTGCTGTACTGCGCCCATCTCATAGACGGTCACATGGGCATTGGCACCGACAATTGTATCCACAAACTCCGCCCGAAACCCCGCGCGCACCGCAAGCGTCGCAATGAGTGCAAAGACCGCCAGTGTGATACCGGCAAGGCTGATCCATGTCATCGTGCTCACCCCGCCCTCGGCACGGCGCGCGCGCAGATAACGCCATGCGATCATCCATTCAAACGGGGCAAACGGAGCGGTGGTATTGGCCATTTTGGTCCTTGCAGGGAAAGTGGGGTGCGGATTTTTGGCACCGTGATGCTTTGTTCAGGGCGGGTCAAGGCAGGTGTCGCGCATCAGCCCCTTCGCCTGCGCGCGAATGGCATCCGCAGCAATGCAAACAAAAGCGAAATCGCAGTGATCCCTGCAACAAAACCGACGCCCGCAAACGTCAAACCGGCAAAACCTACGGGCACCGCAGGACGGTAGACGTCCCATGCAGCCTGCGCGATTGCGGGGTCAGTCAGCCGACTGACGTGATAGGCACGCATGAACGGTCCGTGTCCTTCGAGCGTTCGTAGATCATCACGCAGTTGCGCGTGGCGGGTGATCGAACGGGTCATATCCACGCGTCGCCGCTCTAGAAAATCGGTCCCCTGCATCTGTGCAAGTGCGTCCTGCCTGTTCAGACCCGCAGCTTGGGCAGATGTGTCGAAATCAGCCACAACCTCACCCAGTGCATCGACCGCACCGCCCAACCGTTGCAGGTATTGCTGAGAGTATTCTGGAAACTGCGATGTCGTCACCGCAGCCGCCAAACCACCAGCAAAGGTGATGCTGCGCAAGATCATCGGACGGCGACCCCCTGCATCAAAAACCTATCCCGGTGTCAGCCGCAAAAGCCGTCCGTCTGAGTTGTCGAGGATCAGAATCGCGCCGTCACGGTCAATCTCTACATCCCGCACCCGCATCTCGCCTGCCAAAAACCGCTCTTCCCCAACGACACGGTCACCGTCGAGCACAAGGCGGACCAGACCACCGGGGTTGAGCGATGCTGCCAAAACGTCGCCGCGCCATTCGGGATACATATCGCCGTCATAGAAGGTGAAACCACCCGGAGCGATGACCGGATCCCAATAGTATTGTGGCTCGGTAAATTCTGCGGTACGCGCCTGTCCGCTCCCGACCGCAGAGCCGTTGTAGTTCACACCGTAACTCACCACCGGCCAGCCATAATTTGCACCCCGCTCAATCAGGTTGAGTTCGTCGCCCCCCGCAGGTCCATGCTCCAGCGTCCAAAGGCTGCCGTCAGCGGGCCGTACCGCAGCGCCCTGCACGTTGCGATGGCCCAGCGTCCAGACCTCGTTGCCAAAAGGATTGCCTTCAATAGCCCCCCCATCGACACCCACACGCACGACCTTGCCGTATGTTTTGTCGGTGTCTTGGGAAAATTGGCGCTCGCGGTTCGAAAAATGCTCGCCCGTAGTGATATAGAGCACGCCATCATGCGGCACCACGCGGGACCCGAAATGCATCGCGTTTGGCGATGGCGGATCTTGCACGAACACGTCGCGCACATCGCTGAGGGCGGTGCCATCCGCGCTCAGCACACCGCGCGCGGCCGCAGTGGCCGACATGCCACCAGATATCGGTTTGGCGTAGGTCAGGAAAATCACACGGCTTGTTGCGAAATCCTCGGCCAGCGCCACGTCGAGCAGGCCACCCTGCCGCTGTGCCAACACTTGCGGCACACCGCTTATCGGTGCGCCCACCGTGCCGTTCTGCACCAACCGCAGCGCGCCTGACCGCTCCGTCACCAGAATGCCGCCATCGGGAAGCACGGCCATGCCCCAAGGGGTCTGCAGCCCTTCGGCCAGCACCTCAATCTGTAGCGAAACACCACTTTGTTGTGCCGCGGCACGGGTCTGGGTGGGCCATGCAGGCGCAAACTGCGGCGCGTTCTTGCGCCCTTGGTCAACGCCTTGCGCCCCTGCCGTTGTGGCAATTGCAGCAGCGACAATACAAATCACGATGCGTTTCATCACGGGTCCTCCTGAGTTCGTCCTAAGGATGGCGCAAAACCCGCGCAGGTCCAGCCCCGACAGCGGCCTGCGGTCAGATTTCGCGCACCGTCAGCCCTTTGTAGATCTGTACGATACGCTCGACTGCCTGCTCGGGTGGCATCTCTTCGCTCTCGCCTGTGCTGCGCGAGGTCAACTCGACCACACCATTCTTGAGGCCGCGTGGCCCGACGGTAATACGCCATGGCAAACCGATCAAATCCATCGTCGCGAATTTTCCGCCTGCCCGCTCGTTGCGGTCATCATAAAGCGGTTCAAGACCCAGCGCAGTGAGGCTGTCGTACAGCGCCTGACAGGCGCCATCGGCTTCCTCGTCGCCCTGTTTGAGGTTGACGATACCGCAATGGAACGGCGTGACCCCCTCGGGCCAGATGATGCCCTTGTCGTCGTGGCTCGCCTCAATGATCGCGCCCAGCAGACGGCTCACGCCAATGCCGTGGCTGCCCATATGGACAGGCACGACCTTACCATCAGGGCCCTGCACAGTTGCGCCCATGGAATCAGAATATTTGGTTCCGAAGTAAAAAATCTGGCCCACTTCGATCCCGCGCGCGATGCGGCGACGCTCTTCTGGTACTTGATTGAACAAGGCCTCGTCATGCGTCTCGTCTGTGCGCGCGTATTTGGTGGTAAACTCCTCCATCACAGCGGCACATTCTGCATGACTATCATAGTCGATCGTCCGGTCGCCAAACCGCAGGTCGGTCACGGCGCTGTCATAGAAAACTTCCGACTCGCCCGTCTCTGCCAGAACAAGAAACTCATGCGTATCGTCGCCGCCGATAGGGCCGCTGTCCGCGCGCATGGGGATCGCTTGCAGGCCCATACGCTCATAAGTGCGCAGGTAGCTGACAAGGTGGCGGTTGTAGGCGTGCAGCGCGTCTTCTTTGGTCAGATCAAAGTTATAGCCGTCCTTCATGAAGAACTCCCGACCTCGCATAACCCCGAAACGCGGGCGCATCTCGTCGCGGAACTTCCACTGGATATGATAGAGCGTCATGGGCAAATCTTTGTACGACCCCACATGGCTGCGGAAAATATCGGTGATCATCTCCTCATTGGTGGGACCATAGAGCATATCGCGGTCCTGACGGTCCTTGATGCGCAGCATTTCAGGGCCGTATGCGTCATAGCGACCGGACTCTTTCCACAAATCCGCTGATTGCAGCGTGGGCATCAGCATAGGAATGTGTCCCGCGCGCATCTGCTCTTCGTGTACGATATTCTCGAGCTTGCGCAGCACCTTGAACCCCAGAGGCAACCACGAATAGATGCCAGCCGCATTTTGTTTGATCATACCTGCGCGCAGCATATAGCGGTGGCTGACGATCTGCGCCTCGCTGGGCGTTTCTTTCAGGACGGGCAGGAAATAGCGGCTCAAACGCATCGGGGCGCTCCTCTTAAAATTTTAGCTTTTGCCTAAGCTATCGTCCATCAAGACACAATTATCCATTTGTAAATCTGTCTTGCCGGTTCGGTTTCACGAAAGGTGGTGACATAAGCGGTCCTCCGCACATGCCTGAGGTGGGACAAATTGCAGACTTGATCGTACAGAAGCGATGATTATTCTTCCTCTTAATATCGGTATTTTCCATAACGGAGCCCGCCCGCCATGCTTTGTACGCCCTTTTATTCCCGCCGCCGTTTTTTGGTGACGACCGCGCTGGCAGGCGCAAGCCTCGGTCTGCCTGCACTGGCCCAAGATACGCTTGCCCCTACGCAAACCATGCGCGGCGGGTCCAATAACTACCGTCCCCGCGCACCATTGGTCGAGCGTTTGGGGGAGGGTTTCATCATGTCGGGCCGTGTCCGCCGTGCCGGTGACGGCGTGCCCCTCGAAGGGGTTCGTATCCAGATTTGGGCCGCTACCACCCTTGGCGGAGAGCGAGAGCCGCGCAACCACGGCTCTGTCCTGACCCTTGCTGATGGCACTTACCGTCTGGAGATGCCGCAGATCGTGCCGAACTTTGGCCAACCCCATGCGCATCTGGCCTACGACGACGCCGCGTTCGAGACGGTGTTCCTGCGCCCTGTGATGCCAAGTGCGGCAGATACGTCGCTTGAGGCTGATTTCGTTCTTGCCCCTGCCTGAACCGCGCCGTGCCCTGCTTTGGACCGGCGTGATTGCCCTGATGACCATACCGATGGTTCTGGCCGCCGACAGTCCGTTGCTTGCCTACCGTCAGGCTCCGTATATCGCTGCCGGATTCGGCGGGATTGCCGCCCTTGTCCTGATGCTGGTGCAGCCGTTATTGGGCGCGCGTATACTTGAGGGCGGTATTATATGGCACCGGATCGTTGGCACAGCAATTCTAGGCGCGCTGGCCGTGCATATTGGCGGGCTTTATCTGACAAGCCCGCAAGACACGCTCGACGCGTTGTTGCTGGTCTCTCCCACACCCTTTTCGGTCTATGGCGTCGGCGCGATGACCGCGATGCTGCTCACCGCACTCCTTGTCACACAAAGGCGCCGGTTGGGCCTGCGGCGCTGGCGGCGGATGCACCGCGTACTCGGCATTGTGGTGCTGGCGGGGAGCATCGTGCACGTCCTGCTCATCACCGGCACGATGGAATTCTACACCAAGGTCCTGATGTGCATCTGCATCACTCTTGCGGGGCTTTATACATTGGTCCTCCGCCCGCTCAGGCAGGCCACAAACCGCCGTAAAATCTGATCCGGTCCGCACCCAAAACGCAAGCGTGGCCTTGAAAGATCGCCGCCTATGCGCGATGTGTGAAGCAATCCACAGGAGCGCACGCGATGGCATTGCCGATCAGAGAACAGATACGATATTGGGGTGTGGCATCGGCGCTATTTCTGGTCGTGCTGTGGTTCATGGGTGATGTACTGTTGCCCTTCGTCCTTGGCAGTGCGGTCGCCTATTTCCTCGATCCTGTCGCGGACAGGC
Source organism: Sulfitobacter sp. (assembly GCA_049670485.1). Taxonomy (GTDB): domain Bacteria; phylum Pseudomonadota; class Alphaproteobacteria; order Rhodobacterales; family Rhodobacteraceae; genus Sulfitobacter. The sequence goes on along the minus strand of JBATTJ010000131.1, from coordinate 37,699 downwards.
TGCAACGCTTGGGGCTAAGCCGTGCGATGGCAACTGCCCTCATCACTGTGGTTGCCCTTCTGACATTCGTGATCATGGCCTTGCTGGTGATCCCGACCCTTGTGTCACAGGCGATCAACCTGTTTGAAATCGCACCCGATTTGACCAAACGTCTGAGCACGGTTGTCGCCGAACGCTTCCCTTCGATCCTCGAGGAAGGCTCGACCCTGCAAACTTCGATCACATCGCTCGGCTCCGCTGTGCAAGAACGCGGCGGCGAGCTTTTGAACACCGCGCTCAGCTCTGCTGCAGGGATCATCAATATTGTGATGCTGTTTGTCATCGTCCCTGTCGTTGCGGTGTATATGTTGCTGGATTGGGACCGGATGATCGCACATATCGACGGGCTTTTACCCCGCGACCATGCGCCAGTGATCCGCAAACTGGCCCGCGACATCGATAAAACTCTCGCCTCGTTCATTCGCGGCATGGGCACGGTCTGTCTGATTTTGGGGACATATTATGCTATTGCGCTCATGCTTGTGGGGCTGCAATTCGGCCTTGTTGTCGGCTTCATCGCAGGCCTTGTTACGTTCATCCCGTATCTTGGCGCGCTTATTGGCGGTGCGTTGGCGATCGGTCTGGCACTGTTCCAGTTCTGGGGCGACTGGGTTTCTATCGGTCTGGTGGCGGGCATTTTCGCCATTGGTCAGGTGATTGAGGGCAATGTCCTAACGCCCAAGCTGGTCGGCAATTCCGTTGGTCTGCATCCTGTCTGGCTCATCCTTGCACTGTCGGTTTTTGGCACGTTGTTCGGGTTTGTCGGCATGCTGGTTGCGGTGCCTGTGGCGGCGGCCTTTGGCGTTGTTGCCCGTTTCGGCGTGGACCAGTATCAGGATAGCCTGCTCTATCGCGGCACAGAGCAAGACATAACCGTCGATCTGACACCGCGCGCATCCGACGACAGCGAAGCCTGAGATGGCCACGCAGCTCGGGTTTGATCTGCCGGTGCGCACCGCGCGCGGTCGCAGTGATTTTCTGGTTGCCCCCTCAAACGCAATGGCCGTTGCGATGATCGAGAACTGGCGCAACTGGACCAATGCCAAGATGGTGTTGAGCGGGCCGCCGGGTGCAGGCAAAACCCACCTGACGCATGTTTGGGCGGATGCAGCACAAGCACAGATTATCGCCGCACGGGATTTGCAAACAGCCGACGTGCCGCAGCTGGCGGCCGGATGCATCGCAGTGGAGGACGTGCCGGAAATTGCCAAGAACGACGCGGCGCAAACGGCGCTTTTTCACCTGCATAATATGGTATTGGCCGAAGGTCATTCGCTTTTGCTAACGGGAACCGGTGCGGTGCCGCATTGGGGTCTCACCCTGCCCGATCTTGAAAGCCGTCTGCGCGGCGCGTTGGAGGCGTCCATCGACGCGCCTGATGATGCACTTTTGTCGGCGGTGCTGGTCAAGCTCTTTGCCGACCGCCAACTCATGCCGCCGCCCGATGTGGTGCCCTACCTGCTCAACCGCATGGACCGCTCGTTCTCGGAGGCCAACAGGATCGTGCAGGCGCTGGATCAAACGAGCCTTGCACGCAAACGGCCCATCACACGCGCACTTGCATCACTGGTGCTGGACAAGGGCACCACCGACGCGCGATAGTGCGTTTATTCCTGACTTATTTCTGTAACACGCTTGAGGGATAAGCACGCTTATGTCCGACGCTGATTTTCTCACTGCGCCCTATGATGCCCCCGTAGACATCGAAGGCCTCGACCTCGCTGGCACTGGCCGGTTTCAGAACCGTGAGCTGAGCTGGCTCGGGTTCAACTGGCGTGTGGTGGAAGAAGCCGAGAACGCCCGCGTACCGCTGTTGGAGCGGTTGCGTTTCCTGTCGATCTCCGCCGACAACCTTGATGAATTCTATACCGTGCGCGTGGCTGGCCTGCGTGAGTTGGCGCAGGCGGGCAATACAACCCCTGCGGCAGACGGTCTCACGCCCGCCGAACAGCTGGTCTTGATCAACGAAGAAGCACGCTCCCTGATGGTGAGCCAGCAGCGCGTCCTGGCCAACTTGCTGGCCGAGATGGACACACAGAACATCATGCTCGAAGGGCTTAAAGACCTCACCGAGACTGATCTGGCCGCCCTTGATGGCGTGTTTCTCAATCAGGTGTTTGCGGTTCTGTCGCCGCTCGCGATTGATCCCGCACACCCGTTTCCGTTCATCCCGAATACAGGCTTCGCCCTCGCCGTACAGCTTGAGCGGATCCGCGATAAAAAGCCACTTCAGGCGCTGTTGCCGATCCCTGCACAGATCAACCGCTTTGTCTCCCTGCCCGCTGATGAGGGCTGCAAACGCTTTTTGCCGCTTGAGGATCTGCTGGTCCTGAAAATCCCTGACCTGTTTCCGGGCTACAAGCTCAAGGCGCATTTTGGCTTTCGCGTATTGCGTGACAGCGATCTCGAGGTTGAGGAAGAAGCCGAAGATCTGGTGCGTGAATTCGAGGTTGCTCTTAAACGACGGCGGCGCGGCGAAGTCGTGCGCATGACCCACTCTGCGGGCGCACCGGAAAAGCTGCTCAATACGATCATGCGTGAATTGGGCGCAAAGCCGCAGGATGTGATCGAAATCGACGGCATGATCGGCATTGATGATCTGTCCGAGCTTGTCGGTGACGACCGGCCCGAGCTTCTTTGGCCGCAGTTCACGCCGCGCATTCCCGAACGGGTGAGCGATCATGACGGCGATATGTTCCGCGCCATCCGGTCCAAGGACATGCTGCTACACCACCCCTATGAGACCTTCGATATGGTGGTGCGATTCTTGCAACAGGCCGCGCGTGACCCGCAGGTGGTCGCGATCAAACAAACGCTTTACCGTACCTCGCGCGACAGCCCCATCGTCGAGGCCCTGTGCGAAGCGGCCGAGGACGGCAAATCCGTCACGGCACTGGTGGAGCTTAAAGCCCGCTTTGACGAGGCCGCGAACATCCGGCAGTCCCGCAGGCTGGAACGGGCGGGCGCGCATGTGGTCTACGGGTTTCTTGACCTCAAAACCCATGCCAAAATCTCTACTGTGGTGCGGCGTGAGGGTGACGAGCTTGTCACTTATACCCACTATGGCACGGGCAATTACCACCCGATTACGGCGCGCATCTATACCGATCTGAGCCTGTTTACCTGTGATCAAAAACTGGGTCGCGACGCCACGAAGGTGTTTAACTATCTGTCGGGCTACGCCCAGCCTGCGCATCTGGACAATCTGGCCATTTCGCCCACAACGCTCAAACCCCGCCTGCTCGAGATGATCGCAGCAGAAGCGGAGCATGCGCAGAAAGGCAAACCAGCGGTCATCTGGGCCAAGATGAACAGCCTTGTGGACGCCGAAGTGATCGACGCGCTCTATGCCGCTTCGACAGCGGGGGTCCAGATCAGCCTTGTTATCCGCGGCATCTGTGCACTGCGCCCCGGCATCAGAGGGCTGTCCGAGAACATCCGCGTGAAATCCATTGTGGGCCGCTTCCTCGAGCACAGCCGCATCGTGTGTTTCGGAAACGGCTACGGCCTGCCGCATAAAAAAGCGCGCGTGTTTATGTCGTCTGCCGACTGGATGGGGCGTAACCTCAACCGCCGTGTTGAAACCCTGATCGAGATTGAGAACCCAACCGTACAGGCCCAGATTACGAGCCAGATTATGGCGGCAAATCTGGCTGATATTGCACAGAGCTGGGTCATGGCGCCCGATGGCAGCTTCTCACGACCTGCCTTACCGGAAGGGCAATTCGCCTTCAGCTGTCATCGTTTCTTTATGGAAAACCCCTCTCTTTCAGGGCGCGGGAAGGCTGGTGCATCGGACGTGCCAAAGCTTACCCATACCGAAGATTGAGCATGGAGCGGAGTACCCGCTTGACCTCCCGATCTTTGGCAATACCTTCGGTATTAACGGACCGTTAAGGATTGACCTCACGTAGGCTATGGGTCAACTTGTCGCCAAACCCTGCCCCCGCTGCCGGAGCGTGCATGTCTGAGACCGCCCCCCCGATATCCAAAGTGCCCGAAACCGGCGTTGCCGATCTGGGCCTTTTTGGCAAACCGCTGTTTCAAGACCCCGGCGCGCGGGCGCTGCGGCGTGTTGGCGTGGTCGATGTCGGATCCAACTCTGTCCGGATGGTGGTGTTTGATGGCGCGGCCCGCAGCCCTGCGTATTTTTACAACGAAAAGATCATGTGTGCCTTGGGGTCCGGCATGGCCGACACCGGACATCTCTCCCCCGAAGGTCGCGTGCGCGCACTCTCCGCGATGCGGCGGTTTTCGAAACTTGCTAAGGGGATGGGCCTGTCCGAGCTGACGGCTGTAGCTACTGCTGCAGTCCGCGATGCTACCGACGGGCGCGATTTTTGTGACGAAGTCTGCGCGCAAACCGGCATCAAAATCTGGGTGATCGACGGCGAGGAGGAGGCACGCCTTTCTGCTCAGGGGGTGCTTTTGGGGTGGCCCGGCGCGTTCGGGCTGGTCTGCGATATCGGCGGCTCCTCCCTCGAATTGGCCGAAATATCGGGCGGTCGCGTGGGACGCCGCGTCACCTCGAACCTCGGACCGCTGAAATTGCGAGATATCAAAGGTGGCGCAAAAGCCCGCAACACCCATATCAAAGAGGTCATGGAAACCCTCGCCGCCAAAATGGGAAGTCAGCGGGACCGCATGTTTCTCGTGGGTGGCTCATGGCGGGCGATTGCGAGAATTGACATGATCCGGCGCGGCTACCCGCTGCATGTGCTACATGAATACCGCATGACCCGCCAATCGGTGCGCGACACCGTCGAGTTCATCCGCACCTCCGATATGGATAAACTTCGCGTGGAGGCCGGTGTATCGTCAGCACGGGCCTCATTGGTACCCTATGCCTGCGAAGTGCTCAGCCGTCTGGTCAAGACCTTCAAGCCCAAGGATATCGCGATTTCCAGCTACGGTATTCGCGAAGGGATGCTGTATGAGCAGATGCCGCAACGCCTGCGCGACCGTGACCCGCTGATCGAAGCGTGCCGCTTTGCCGAGGATAAAGACGCGCGCAGTCCCGGCTTTGGGCGCATGCTTTATAACTTCATCCTGCCGCTCTATAAATCAGCCTCTGACCCGCGCAAACGGCTGATCAAAGCGGCCTGCCTGCTGCATGATGTAAGCTGGCGCGCGCATCCTGATTACCGCGCAGAAGTGTGCTTTGACAACGCCACCCGCGCCAATCTGGGCGGGCTGAAACACTCAGAGCGTATTTTCATGGGGCTCGCCCTGATGAACCGCTATTCAAGCAAAGCCGAGAACGCGCGGTTTGCCGACCTTCTGGACCTCGTGGACGATCAAACCCGCGCCGAGGCCGCGATACTGGGCAAGGCAATGCGGTTTGGGGCCATGCTCTGGATGGATAAGGTGGCCGAGCTGGGTGAGTTGCGCTGGCACCCCAAGCGCAAAGAACTGCACCTGCGTCTGAGTGCCGATATGATGCCATTGTTTGGCGAGGTGGCCGAGGCGCGGTTCAACTCACTTGCCGCCGCACTGGACGCACAGGCAATCGTGACAACCGCGCGGCGCTAGAGGTCGATCTGCGGCGCGGGTTCTTCTGGGGCCTGTTCTGCTTCCGGCTCCGGCACATCCGGTTTGCGGCGGATGATGATATCGCCGTTCTCCAGCACTTCGGGCGCTTCGTAGACGCTCCAATCCTCAACATCCTCCAGAACCGCGCGAAGCTTTGGCCCCATCTCCAGCATAAACTGCTGTAACGACGGACCTGCCTCCTCCATCAGTGTGCGCAAATCCTCCATGGCTGGCGCCATTTCCTGCATCAGCCCTTCGAAAAACAGCTGCGCCCCCCGCTCCATCAGCGAAGGTTCATCCTGAGCATGTACAGGCGTGACAAGGAGCAGAGCGACGAACGGGAGTGCGATGATCTGTTTCATAGACCTCAATATAGGCAGGTTTGCCCGAAACCCCAAATCAGATGTCGAGATCAAGCGTGACGGGAAAATGATCGGACGCCGTCACAAGCGCGTCGCGCAGAACCGGATTGCCCCAGCAGGCCGGATCATCCAGCGGATGCCAGATGCGCCAACGCGGGGCGCGATCACGTAATGCGGGGCAAATCATGACGTAGTCCAACAGCGCCTGCAAATACCGCGCCTCATGACGCATCCAGAAGCGTGATGTCGTGGGCATGGCCCCCAACCGCTGGCTTAGCGCACGGGCCGCATGGGGATCAAAGAGCGGATGCGCCCCATCGGCGCCAAGTACAATCTCAACAGACGAGCGGCCAAACAGGTCCTCGAACACATCAAGGCCGGGGCCGTCGTTCAGATCACCCAGCACCATCACGGGCACGGCACCCGTAGCCTGCGCGTCGATGCGTCGACGCAACCAGATCGCTTGGGCGAGTTGCTTGCGGCGGTTGGCGATGGCAATCTGCATGGCATGGGCATCGTCACGCGCGCCATGCCGCGCTTTTGATTTCAGGTGTGCGCCGATCATCCGAAACTCGAAACCATCACGGGTACGGGCGACCAGCTCCAGCGGCGGTTTGGAGAAGATCACGCGGTCCTGCGTAGCATCAATGTCCAGATCAATGTGCAATGCCGTGTCGAACCGGGGCGCATCAACCGTCTCTTGCGGATCGTGGGCTACCGTCAGAACATCAGGATCGTACAGCAGGGCAATTTCTTGCTGTGTGTCATTCTCAAAACCCATGACCGCGCGGCGGGCGCGAATATCAAAATGCGCTGCAAAATGTTCCAATGCATTGACCGCGCTGTGTTTGCGCCCCGCATCGGGGGCCTCGATGATCATGACCGCATCGGCATCCAGCGCGGCAAACACCACACCCAGTGCCGCAGTCTGTTGGGAGCGGGTAATGTTCCAGCGGCCCGACCATTCAGCATCCTCATGCAACCGGTCCGCGTCATCGAACAGGCGCGAAAACCACTCGACATTATAGGTTGCGATACGCATTACGCCGCCTTGCCCGAGATCGTCTCCCACGCGCGATTGATGTCGATCATGCGTTTTTCGGCCATCTTGACCGCCTCTTGCGGCAGGCCACGCGCGATGAGCGCGTCGGGATGGTTTGCCCGCACCAGTTTGCGCCACGCGGCACGCGCCTGCGCCCGTGTGGCATCCGGCGCAATGCCCAGAACGGTATGCGGTAGCGGTGAGGAGTTGGGAACAAAACGCGCGCGAAGGGCCTCAAAATTGCCTTCGGGCATCACGAATATCTCTGCAACCTCTTCCAGAAACGCGTTCTCATTAGGGTGGTAGATTCCGTCGGCCATCGCGATATGAAACAGCCCCTCCATTAGATCATGCAGAATCGCGGTATCATCCCCGAACATCCCCTTGATCCGGCGGGCGTAGCCATCAAATCCCGTCACATCGGTACGGGCGAGGTTGAACACTTTTGCCGCACCTTGCGCATCATCGTCACCGATCTGGAACACCTCGCGAAAGGCCGTAACCTCATCACGGGTAACCTTGCCGTCGGCCTTGGCCATTTTGGCACCCAGCGCAATCACCGCAATCGTGAACGCAACAGAGCGTTCGGGCGGCGCGCGCAAGCGGTCAAATACAGACGACAACCCCTCGCCAGTAGCAAGCGCGGACAAAGCCTCGGAAATGCGGGTCCAGATCGACATGGAGGTATCCTAGCGCGCGGCAAACGGTTTGTCAGGGCGCACCGGATCACACCAGCGGCATCGCCCGCGTTCTACCTGTGCCATTTCCCCCGCATTTGCAAACCGATAGGGGCGCTATGACAGCTGGACTTCGCCCTGTCCGGTCGTGACCTGCGCGGTAATTGCGGGCGCGCCCACATGATAGGTGATCCGCGCGTCCATCAGGACAGGCGCGAGGCATGCGCCAAGTGCCGTCGCCTCGGGATGCGAAATCCGCAACGTCGTAAGCTTACACCCCTGTTGGATCATGCGCGGCGCGGGATGCGCATCGCCGATCCACTGAATAAGCGCAGGCGCGCAATTATCAAATGGCAGAATACCACTTTGGGGTACGGCCATACGCCATCGCAAATCCCCGCGTTGTAGATCAACGGGCGAGCCAAATCCCTCCGGCAACTGCGCAAGGGTGGCATCAAGGTCGTCACAGCGGCAAATCCAGTTGGTCAGCCGCGGCGCACCGGTGAAATTATCCAGATCAAACCAACGCGCACGACCGGGCGCTGGCGCTGCAGGGTTGATTGCGATCGCCTCCAGATAAAGCCCGTCCTCCAACCCCAACAGCGTGTTGTGGGTGTAGAAAATGTCATGCTCGCCGCCTTTTTGCAGGGGCACGCCAAGAGCCGTCTCAACGTGGGCCGTCGCATCCTCAAGCATTGCCCCCGCAATGGCAATATGATCAAGCGTGATCATGCGCGTGCTGCACGGATCAGTTTGAGAATATCCTGTGCCGCCGCAGGAATGTTGGTACCGGGTCCAAATATCGCCTTGACCCCTGCGTCATAAAGAAACTGGTAATCCTGCTGTGGAATAACGCCACCACAGATCACCAGAATATCCTCTGCACCCGCCTCTCTGAGCGCTTTGACCAATTGCGGTGCAAGGGTTTTGTGGCCCGCCGCCTGTGAGCTGATCCCGATAACATGCACGTCGTTATCCACTGCATCCTGTGCCGCCTCGGCAGGGGTCTGGAACAGCGGCCCCACATCCACGTCAAACCCGATATCGGCAAAGGCGGTTGCGATGACTTTTGCGCCGCGGTCGTGGCCGTCCTGACCCATTTTCACCACCAGCATGCGGGGGCGGCGGCCCTCGTCTTCGGCAAAATCCTCAACCGATTTCTGGATCGCGGCAAAACCCTCGTCGCCTTCGTAGGCAGCACCGTAAACGCCTGCCAGCGTCTTTACTTCGGCGCGGTGGCGGCCAAATTCTTCTTCCATCGCCATGCTGATCTCTCCCACGGTGGCGCGCGCGCGCGCCGCCTCTACGGCCGCTTCGAGCAGGTTGCCGCCCTCGCGTGCGCGGCGGCCCATCTCGGACAGGGCGGCGGTGCACGCAGCCTCGTCCCGCGTGGCGCGAATACGCTCGAGGCGTTTGATCTGGCTGTCGCGCACTGCGACGTTGTCCACATCCATGATCTCGATCGCGTCTTCTGTCTCGCGGCGATATTTGTTTACACCGACGATCACATCCGTGCCGCGGTCCTGCCCCGCCTGCCGTTGTGCTGCTGCCTCTTCAATGCGCAGCTTGGGCATGCCGGAGGCGACGGCCTTGGTCATACCGCCCATCTCCTCTACCTCTTCGATGAGTGCCCAAGCCGCCTCTGCCATATCGTGGGTGAGCTTCTCGACATAATACGACCCCGCCAGCGGATCTACGACATTGGTAACACCCGTCTCCTCTTGCAGGATAAGCTGGGTGTTGCGCGCGATGCGGCTGGAGTTTTCGGTGGGCAATGCGATGGCTTCATCGAGCGCGTTGGTGTGCAGCGATTGCGTCCCCCCAAGGACCGCCGACATCGCCTCATAAGCGGTGCGCACCACATTGTTGTAAGGGTCTTGCTCCTGCAAACTCACGCCAGACGTCTGACAATGGGTGCGCAACATGCTCGATTTGGGGTTCTGTGGCTTGAACTCGTCCATGATGCGCGACCAAAGCAGGCGCGCCGCGCGCAGTTTGGCGGCCTCCATGAAAAAGTTCATCCCGATACAGAAGAAGAAGCTCAGGCGTGGTGCGAATTTGTCCACGTCCATGCCTGCCGCAATAGCGGTGCGCACGTATTCGCGACCATCGGCAAGGGTAAAAGCCAGCTCTTGCACAAGGTTCGCGCCCGCCTCTTGCATGTGGTAGCCAGAGATGGAGATAGAATTGAATTTCGGCATCTCGTTGGCGGTGTATTCGATGATATCCGCGATGATCTTCATCGACGGCTCGGGCGGGTAGATATAGGTGTTGCGCACCATGAACTCTTTGAGAATGTCGTTCTGGATCGTGCCTGACAGGACGCTGCGGGAATGGCCCTGCTCCTCGCCTGCGACGATGAAGCTGGCCAAAATCGGGATCACTGCGCCGTTCATGGTCATCGACACCGACACTTTGTCGAGCGGGATACCGTCGAAGAGGATTTTCATGTCTTCAACGGAATCAATGGCCACACCCGCCTTGCCCACATCCCCTTCGACGCGGGGGTGATCACTGTCATAGCCACGGTGCGTCGCCAGATCGAACGCAACCGAGACACCCTGCTGACCCGCAGCGAGTGCACGGCGGTAAAATGCGTTTGATTCTTCTGCGGTGGAAAATCCCGCATATTGCCGGATGGTCCACGGGCGGCCCGCGTACATCGTGGCCTTCACTCCGCGGGTGTAGGGCGCTTCACCGGGGATGCCACCCAGATGCCGCACACCTTCGAGGTCTTGCGCTGTATAAAGCGGCGAGACATCAATACCCTCAAGCGTTTTCCACGTTAGCTCGTCGAGCGAGCGGCCGCGCAGCTCCGCTTCAGCCAGTTTGCGCCAGTCGTCCTTGGATGCGGGGGTCGGTTTGTTGGTCATGGGATTGTCCTTTTATCAGTGCCCCCGCCGACAGGCTAAAGCCTGCTCTTTTGCGGGAGGGATCCTCTGTCAGTGTCGCAAGCCCGTCCGCACCGGCGGTGAGCCACATTATATCATCAGCATACGCTTCGCGCAGCATCGCAGATTGCGCAGGCGTGAAAGGTATCCATCGCCCCTCCCCCACAGCAAGATGCTCGGGCAGCGCATTAAACGGCATGCCGAACTCGGCCACCCGCTCGCGCAGCATCGCCGTATCGGGCGAACGGTTGAGCCAGCTACGTGCGTGTTCCAACGGCGCAGGCCGTCCAGTGCTTTGCGCCAGAACCTTGTCAGACTGACCGGTAAACTGCTCGAACGGCAGCACTTTGATCTCTGCATCCGGCAACGCACAAGATAGATCGGTAATCACATCGCGCCACGTGCGCGGTGCGTGTGCAAGGGCGGACAGTCGTCCCGCATCAGGCATCACATGCCCGCGTGCCACGCCGAATGCCGCAACGGACGACCACCACAAATCAAGTGCGCGCATGCTTAGTACAACGCGGGTGATCTTTCCTTCAAAGGCGGCGTCCAGACGTGCCATCCGCTCCCCGATCGAGGGATACAGAAGGGCGGCGCGCAGACACGCACGCGGCGCGCCGATCATGTTCTCTTCGGAGATCAGCAACCGCTCTGCGCCAGCACGTCGGGCCTGTGCGGCATGCAAGCGCACCCGCCCCATCGCGCGCCGTTGCAGATCGCGCCCGTTGCGCATCCGTGGTGCGGCAAACAGCCCGTCAAAAAACCCTTTGCGCAGCATGTTAGGTTCCCAAATCGCCGTGCCATCATTCATCAAAGGCGCACGATTGCCGCGCAAATAATGCTGAAAACTGGTGGAGCCAGTCCGGTGGGCCCCTACATGAAGGATGATGTCCATAAACCAATCAAAACCTTTGCGCATCAGGGCCGTGCCGTACGGCCGTGGAAAAGTATCTGCCATAGTCATGTGGCCAAACCTCTTGCATCGGACTTAATGGTAAAAATGGTGCTATCTGCCTTCGCAATCGCGGAAAAACCCCCTATATAGGGTACAAAGGGAGTACTTATGAAATCGCTGTTAGCTTCTGTTATTATTAGTTTTTTCGCCTCCGGCGCACAAGCACAAACCCTGTTTTCGCCTGACTTCCCGTTGGTCATTCTGAATGCAGTTGAAACGGATTTGAGTGACTTTAAGTGGAAAAACCGGCCTGTAATCGTTTTTGCAGACAGCGCGGACGATCCCGCATTCGTCGAACAGCTTGAATTGCTGGCCTCGCGTGCGGGTGAATTAACCGAGCGTGATGTGGTCGTGATCGTCGATACCGATCCCGATGCCCGCAGTGATATCCGGCTAAAAATGCGGCCGCGTGGCTTCATGCTCACGCTTGTGGGCAAAGACGGAGAGCTGAAACTGCGCAAACCATTTCCGTGGGACGTTCGCGAAATCACCCGCAGCATTGACAAAATGCCCATGCGCCAGCGCGAAATCCGTGAAGCGAAGGAAGCGGCAGAATAACACCGCACCTTGTGCAGAGTACTGTGTTCACCTATATTCAACATGTAGAAGCTAGGGGTAAAAAATATGTTATTCGAGACAGACATCCCACTTACACCGATCCCTGTGACCGGTCGGACCGGCCCTCGGCCAGGCTACTGATCATAGCATCGGCAGCTTTCGCGCCGCCCGTTGAATAAGCAGTGATCAAGCGCAAAGCATACTCGCCAAACAGATACGCCTGCTTTCGCATTTCGATATAATCACCATACATCGCGATTTTGCGGTCTCCCTCAAGTGTCGCAAAAGTGGCGCCACGCATATCGTCGACCAACGCACCCAATGACTTTATCAGGCTGTAATAAGCTACGATTGCATCAATTGTCTGGCGCGGTAGCACGTCGATTTCGGCGATCACCGCATCATAAACATGATCATGCACCTCGCGCGGTACGAAAGGCGCATAGGTTTCATCGCCCTTCATACGCTTGATCAAAGCTTCGGCATGGTCCGGGGGCGCACCGGCAGGACCAAATGAAACCAGCGTATTACCGATCTCAGCATAAATCGCCTTGTGATAATCACGTAACTTTTCCGCACGGCTGCGCGCTTTGGCCTCCTGGCCGAAAATCGCTGTGGTCAGCCAGCCCATGATGATCACAAGCCCTGCAATAAGCGCCTGAACGATCCGTGGATCGAGCCCGTTGAGCAGTGGCATGGCAAGCCATATCGCGCCGCCAAGGATCAAAAGCACCGGCAGACCGATGGTCAGGAAAAACCGCGCAATGATCGGAGCCGCCACACGCGCGTCTGTTCCAAAGAGCAAGGTTGCCACATAAATCGCGACGCCCAGCAACAGGCAAAACAGAACAAGCGTGGATGGCGTAGCCGCTAACAACTCATTCAAACTCCATAATAACATCGTCCACCGCGAGGCTGTCACCCGCACCTGCATTGATCTTGGTCACGGTGCCTTTTTTCTCGGCGCGCAGGATGTTCTCCATCTTCATCGCCTCAATGGTGCACAAAGCCTGCCCCTCTTGCACTTCGTCGCCCACGGCCACATCGAGTTTTACGATCAGACCGGGCATCGGACAGAGCAGCAGTTTGGACGTGTCCGGCGCCACTTTGACCGGCATTTTATCGGCCATTTCCGCCTGCAATGGCGTGCGGACATGCACCTTCATATCCGCACCACGCGTCCGGATGCGGAACCCGCCCGAGATTTTGCCGACTTTCAGGATCAAAGGGGCATCCGATACCGTCATCGTGGCCAGATGATCGCCCGGCGTCCAATCGCCCGACACGCGCAGTGCCTCACCATCCTTGAACGTTACGGTCGCACCGGCTGTGTCCGCCGCAATTGTCACGTCAAAATTGTGATCTTGCAGGGCAACGTTCCAGTCACCGCCGACTTTACGCTCATGGTTGTCCATCCGGCCCGACACGCGCGCGCGGCGGATCTCGGCCACGCGGTGCATCGCGGCAGTCGCCGCCGCAATCCGTCTCAGCTCGGCCTCCGCAAGGGTCACACCTTCAAAACCATCGGGATACTCTTCTTCGATGAAAGCCGTCGTCATCACGCCGGAAATGAACTTGGGGTGGTCCATAACAGCGCTCAGAAACGGCAGGTTGTGGCCAATGCCTTCAACTTCAAAGCTGTCAAGTGCCACGCGCATCCGCTCAATCGCTTCGTCACGGGTCGGCGCCCATGTGCAGAGTTTTGCAATCATCGGATCGTAATACATCGAGATTTCACCGCCTTCATAGACGCCGGTATCATTGCGCACCGCCGTCTCGCCCGAAGGTGCATCGCCGTGCCATTTGTCATTCTCAAGCAGAGGTCCGGCAGCAATCTCTTGTGGGGGGCGGTAGCGTGTCAAACGACCGATGGAGGGTAGAAACCCGCGGTACGGGTCTTCAGCATAAAGCCGGTTCTCGATGGCCCAGCCGTTGATGCCGATGTCGTCTTGCGTGATGCTTAGCGCTTCGCCATTGGCGACACGGATCATCTGCTCAACCAGATCTACGCCCGTGATCATTTCCGTAATCGGATGCTCGACCTGAAGACGCGTGTTCATCTCGAGAAAATAGAAATTCTTATCCCCGTCCACGATGAACTCAACCGTGCCCGCACTGGTGTATCCCACCGCTTGGGCAAGTGCGACCGACTGCTCGCCCATTGCCTTGCGCGTAGCGGCATCAAGGAACGGCGATGGCGCTTCCTCGACAACCTTCTGATTGCGTCGCTGGATCGAGCATTCACGCTCGTTCAGATAGATGCCGTTGCCATGCCCGTCACAAAGCACCTGGATTTCGATGTGGCGCGGTTGGGTGACGAATTTCTCGATGAAAATACGGTCATCACCAAAAGAGTTGGCCGCTTCATTCTTGGACGATTGGAACCCTTCGCGCGCTTCCTCGTCGTTCCATGCGATGCGCATGCCTTTACCGCCACCACCTGCGGACGCTTTGAGCATCACCGGATAGCCCACTTCGTTAGAGATTTTCACTGCCTCGTCGGCATCCGCGATAATCCCCATATAGCCGGGCACCGTACTCACGCCTGCTTCTTGGGCGATCTTCTTGGAGGTGATCTTGTCCCCCATCTTCTCAATCGCACCGACCGGTGGTCCGACAAAGGCCACACCAGCCGCACTCAGCGCTTCGGCAAATTTCGAGTTCTCGGAGAGAAAGCCGTAGCCCGGATGCACCGCCTGCGCGCCAGAAGATTTGACCGCCTCCATCACCTTGTCGATAACGATATAGGACTGGTTGGCAGCCGGTGGACCGATATGCACGGCTTCATCCGCCATTTGTACATGTAAGGCCTGTCTGTCCGCATCCGAATAGACTGCAACCGTTTTTATTCCCATTTTTCGCGCTGTTTTGATGACACGGCAGGCGATCTCGCCACGGTTGGCAATCAGGATCTTAGTGAACATGTGCAGGGCCCTTATGATGGTTAGACAAAGTGTGAAAACGCAAAGCACCCCGCAAGCGCGCAGCTTGCGAGGTGTCTTCGACTGTAGATTTTGGTGTCGTCAGATCAGTTGCACTGAACCACGCCGGTCTGACACGCAAGGACGTTTGCGCCCGCACCGATGGCAGCACCCTGTCCCAAGCTTCCGCCTGTGACAGCTGCAGCACCTGCACCAATGGCAGCACCACCGATTGCCTGATTGCCGACAGTATCACCACAGGCCACGAGAGCCGTTGCAGCAGCGAGCGCAAGAAAGATTTTAGGGGTACCCATGATACGGTTCCTTGATTGTTGCATTTCACCGGACAAACACCGGAGCGCGCAATAGGTTCCCGCCCCTGCCACAATCTTTCACGAAAAAAGACGGGCAGTACAGCGGAGGGACTTGCCAACTGCCCGTCAGAGGAAGGGATGTGGTAGTAGGGCAAGGACCCCACAGATGCGTGTCTGCGGCGTGCCGCCTTGTTCAGCATGTGACAGCCAGAACCATCCGCAAAGCGCGATCTGCGCACGGCGCCCCTTTCGGCCAAGCTTCGCTCAGAAGTAGAATTTTTGCGCGACAACACGCCGATCATGGGTCGATTATATGCGGAAATGACTGACGCGCCACACGCACGTCAATCTTCAGCATTGCCTCATAGTTCGCCGGATCGAACGGATCAGTCGCCGCAACTACCTCGCGCTCGAACAACCATGACAAACGGCCTACATCCAGGTTGCCTCGCTCGAACGGTTGATCGCCGAAATGATCCCAAAGTGCTTTGAAGAACGCCTCGTCGGCACGGCGGTCCGGTGCGCGCCGGTCGGGACGGCGTGCACGTGCGGCCAAGGCAGTCGCCCCTTTGGGGTTTGCGCGGCGCAGGGTAAACTGGAAATCAGTGCCTGGAAGACGTCCGGGAAACCCGCGGTGTTTAAGCATGTAATCTAGTGCCATGCTGCACCCCCGGCGGAAGGTGCGGTCAGGACGGGCGCGAACGCCCGTCCTGTCACTCGCCGTAAGGCGATATGTCGTTTACTTGAATTTGCCCGTGAACTCGGGCTCTTGGCTGATCGGCTCTGGATCAACCACGACAAATTCTTCGACCTGCTGCTCGCGCGCACAGGCAGCAACGAGGACCATAAGGCCCATTGTTGCCAAAAGTTTGATGCTCTTTGACATCTATATCTCCTGTCACTTGTTGTACGGAAGCGGCATTCATAAAATGCCATGTGCCCCGCAATGGATTCGAGCCGCAAAAGTGAGCGGCCTGTCCTGACTATACCCGAGCGAATTGCCTGTGGATATCTCAATAAATCCGACGCGGAATTCTGTGACGACAAAGCCGCAAACTTCCGCTCATTGCCTCCGTATTCCGCAATATATTGTGCACCCATCAGAATTCGTCCCATATGCAGGTCCCGTTTTCGGTACGGAATGCCTCAAAAATTTGCGTCGTATCGGGATCGGCTTCGCCAAACTCAATCAACCGGTCCATGAACGAAATCACGATTGTGTCCGCATCAAGCGCGAATTCGTCGATATACGGCAATGCCACCGTTTCACACAGGTGGAACATATCATCGCCCGAATCCGCCACGCTGATATGCGGTGTCAGAAACCGGAACCGCAGATAGGTTGTGCTGTCCTGCGCATCCACAAGAACTTCATGCAAACTGACCTCATGCCCTGAAGGGACATCACCCGCAGACAGCGGCGCGGCAAGAAGTGCGACGGCGGCTGCAAGCAGTCTCATCCGCAGGCACCCTCGCCCAGCCCACGTAACATGCGGCCTGCACGGCAGGCGCGCGGGGCATATTGATCTATGGCGAAAGGATCTTGCATCACAGGTCTGCCCCTAGAGCGGAATATTGTCGTGTTTCTTCCACGGCTTGTGGGTCTTTTTATTGCGCAGGCTGGCGAAAGCGCGGGCAATGCGTTTGCGCGTGGTATGTGGCTGGATCACCTCGTCGATGAACCCCCGCTCTGCCGCGACAAACGGATTGGCGAACCGCTCTTCATAATCTGCTGCGTGTTTTGCGATTTTTTCAGGATCTTTGAGGTCGGCACGGTGGATAATTTCCGTCGCCCCCTTCGCGCCCATCACAGCAATCTCCGAGGTGGGCCATGCATAGTTGAAATCCGCCTTAAGATGCTTGGACGCCATCACAACATACGCGCCGCCATAAGCTTTGCGCGTGATCACGGTGACCATCGGCACGGTTGCCTCACCGTAAGCATACAAAAGCTTTGCACCGTGCTTGATCACGCCGCCATATTCCTGTGTCACACCCGGCAAGAAACCCGGCACATCCACCAAAGTAAGCAGCGGGATTTCGAACGCATCACAGAACCGCACAAACCGCGCCGCTTTGCGCGCGCTGTCGATATCAAGCACACCGGCAAGAATCATCGGCTGGTTTGCGACCACTCCAACAGTGCGACCTTCGATGCGGATAAAGCCGGTAATAATGTTCTTGGCGAATTCTTCCTGTATCTCGTAGAAATCACCCTCATCCGCCAGTTTGAGGATCAATTCCTTCATGTCATAAGGCGTGTTGGCGTTCTCCGGCACCAGCGTATCAAGCGATGGCTCGATACGATCAGGCGTATCGAAGAACGGGCGCACAGGCGGCTTTTCGCGGTTATTGGCAGGCAGGAAATCAACCAGACGCCGCACCTCAGCCAGTGCCTCCACATCGTTCTCGAACGCGGCATCTGCGACGGATGACTTGCGGGTATGCGTCGTTGCCCCCCCCAAATCCTCGGCGGTGACCTGTTCGTTTGTCACCGTTTTGACCACATCAGGGCCGGTCACGAACATGTATGAGCTGTCTTTGACCATAAAGATAAAGTCGGTCATGGCGGGGGAATAAACGGCACCGCCCGCACAGGGCCCCATGATCACGCTGATCTGCGGCACCACGCCAGAGGCTTCGATGTTACGCTGGAAAATGTCGCCATATCCGGCAAGGCTGTCGACGCCCTCCTGAATACGCGCGCCACCGGAATCGTTAATGCCAATGATGGGCGCGCCGTTCTGCACGGCCATGTCCATAATCTTGCAAATCTTCTTGGCATGCGTGGCAGAAACAGACCCGCCCAGAACCGTGAAATCCTGCGCAAACACATAGACGAGGCGACCGTTGATCGTGCCCCAGCCCGTCACAACACCATCACCGGCAGGCTTGTCCTGCTCCATTCCGAAATCGGTACAGCGGTGCGTCACAAACATGTCGAACTCTTCGAACGAGCCTTCATCGAGCAGCAGTGCCACCCGCTCGCGTGCCGTCAGCTTGCCGCGTCCGTGTTGCGCGTCGATCCGGCGTTGCCCGCCACCCAGCTGCGCACCGGCGCGGCGATCATCAAGCTGCTGCAAGATATCTTTCATGTATGCTTCCTCCCGTCGGATTACCGCTCTATGTGTAGCGGAGCATGCGGCAGAGACAAAGGTCGTTTTTGCAAATTTGCAAATTGTTTTCAGTATGATCTTTGCAAATTGAATAACTGCTAATCACTTAGCGTCTGAAGCCCCTCATTGCACCTCGATACTAGACAATACCTATACCTCGCCCTACTTCGTTATCATGCAAACTATCCGAGAAGATCTGAGGCCCGTCAAACTGGGCGACAGAAGATCACCGCCCCACATCATGACACTGATCCTGCTTGCCGGAATGTCGGCATGTGTGATGAATATGTTCTTGCCAAGCCTGCCCGCAATGGCCCTGCATTTCGACACGGAATATGCGGTGATGCAGTTGTCGGTAGCGATCTATCTGGGCTTTTCTGCGGTGTTGCAAATCTTCGTTGGCCCCCTGTCTGACAAATTTGGCCGCCGTCCCGTGATCCTCGGCGGTTTGGGTGTGTTTCTGGTGGCGACCCTCGGCTGTATATATGCGCCCAACGTCGAGACGTTTTTGCTTTTCCGACTGCTACAGGCCGCTATTGCCACCGCAATGGTGCTCAGCCGCGCGGCAGTACGCGACATGTACACGCAGGACCAAGCGGCCTCTATGATCGGGTATGTCACGATGGGTATGGCAGTCGTCCCCATGATCAGCCCCGCGTTGGGCGGCGTGTTGGACGAATGGTTCGGCTGGCAGGCTGTATTCTGGGCCTTGTTTATCATGGGTGCCATGACGCTGTGGCTCGCCTGGAGCGATATGGGTGAAACAGCGCGCCCGTCGGATAAATCCCTGACCGCACAATTTGCCGAATACCCCGAGCTGCTGCGCAGCCAGCGGTTCTGGGGCTATGCACTCGCGGCGGGCTTCAGCTCCGGCGCATTCTTTGCCTATCTTGGCGGCGCGCCTTTTGTGGGTCAGGTCGTGTTTGGTATGTCGCCTGCCACGCTCGGCTTTTTCTTTGGCGCGCCTGCAGTGGGCTATTTCGTGGGCAACTATATCACGGGGCGTTTTGCTATCCGGTTCGGCGTAAACCAGATGGTTCTGTGGGGCTGCATCGCCAATGCGCTGGCGGGCACAATTTCGTTGACGATCTTTTTGGCCGGATACGGCACAGCCTTGAGCTTTTTCGGGATGATGACGCTTGTCGGACTCGGGAACGGCCTGTGTATACCCAATGCCACTGCAGGGATGTTATCCGTGCGCCCGCATCTGGCAGGCACCGCGTCAGGTTTGGGCGGTGCTATCATGATCGGCGGCGGCGCGGGGCTGAGTGCTTGGGTCGGCGTATTGCTCACTCCCGAGACTGGCGCGTTTCCGTTGTTGTGGATGATGTTGATCACCGCACTCCTCGGCTTTGCCGCGATATACGCCGTCATCCGCCGTGAACGGATGTTGGAGCGCGCGGGTGCCACACCCACCTAACTGTCCCTTGCGATTAGCGGTTTGCAAAGTTATCACAAAGCTTGAGAAAAGTTTGCAAAGGGCGTAGTATGGCAACTCAGAAACTCTACGCTGGTGCTAAGCTGCGTGAACAACGGCTCAAGATCGGCCATACGCAAAAAGACTTTGCCGCCCGCCTTGGCGTGTCCCTGCCCTATCTCAACCAGATGGAAAACAACAACAGGCCCGTCTCGACGACTGTTGTGCTCGCGCTCGCCTCTGAATTCGGCATGGATGTAACCGAGCTTAGCTCGGGCGATACCGAACGTCTGGCCAGTGATATGCAGGAGATCCTTGCCGATCCGCTTTTTGCAGGCGAGGTTGCACCGCTGGCGGATGTACGCCTTGCCGCGTCCAACGCACCAGGTCTGGCACGCGCATTTATCGCCCTGCATCAAGGGTACCGGCAGGCGCAGGAACGGCTTGCCTCACTTGACGAGGCGCTGGGGCGCGAAGATGCCCGCGCCACCCCCAGCCCGTGGGAGGAAGTGCGCGATTTCTTCCATTATTGTGACAACTACATTGATGCGGTGGACCGCGCAGCAGAGCATTTCGCAAGCCGCGCAGAGCGCCCCGCAGACATACGCGCCACCGCGATTGCCGCACTGGCAACCGATGGCATCACGGTCGATTTCTGCGATATGGAGCCAATGCGGTTGATGGACCGTGACCTTGGGGCGCTGCAAATCTCGACCCGCGCGCAACCCGAAACTCAGACCTTTCAATTGCTGTTACAGGTGGCACTGACGCAATATGACACCTTGCTTGATGCGACCCTCGATCTGGCCCGCTTCCACTCCCCCGCCGCACGCGACATCGCCAAGATCGGCCTTGCGAACTATTTCGCCGGTGCGGCTCTGCTCCCCTACCGCCTGTTTCAAACCCGCGCGCAGGAGTGTCGCCACGACCTCGAAGTGCTGGCCCAGCATTTCGGAGCCTCGATCGAGCAGATCGCTCACCGCCTGTCCACTTTGCAGCGTCCGGGTGCAAAGGGTTTGCCGTTCTTTTTCGTGCGCGTCGACCAGGCGGGCACGATCACAAAACGACATTCGGCCACCCGCCTGCAATTTGCGCGCTTTGGCGGGGCCTGTCCTCTGTGGAACGTCCACCGCGCGTTTGAGACGCCCGGCCAATTCTTGCGCCAATTGGCCGAGACACCGGACGGGGTTCGCTATATCTCGATTGCGCGCGATATTTCGAAATCTGCGGGCCGGTACGGTGCGCCCACGCGCAGGTTCGCCATCGCATTGGGCTGTGAAGTGCGCCATGCACCGCAACTTGTCTATGCAGACGGCCTGAACCTCAACAGCGACAGCGCGTATGAGCCAATCGGAATTTCATGCCGGATTTGTGCGCGCAAAACCTGTCATCAACGGGCAGTGCCCCCGCTTGAGCGTAATCTCGTAGTTGATACGGACCGCCGAGATATCCTGCCTTACCGCGTTGATTGATCAACGTCGCGCCGCGCGCCAGCCCGCTGCCTGCGCCTGCGTTGGTGAGCAAAACCAACGCTCGCCCCGTGCCGTGTCGATGGCGGTCCGGTCATAAAACGACTGACCCGGCATGTGGTAGATGCGGGTGCCATCCGCGCTGATATTTCCCTTGATCTTGCAGCCGCTTTGCGGAGCATCAGCCACAGTCCTGCGCGATGCACGGTGCGCTGACGGTGACTGCAACCGCACCGCATGCAGACCTTGATTTGAAGCGGCCGCCTGCCGCTCAATGTCGGCGTAATCGTCGCCATACTTCACGTAAGCAAAGGCATATCCTTTGCGCACCAGCCACCCGCCGACGTCCTCTCCCAATGCGGTACATTTTGCGACAGTGCGCCCGTAGCGGTCGGTATCCACAGCCTGACATTGTGCTTCTTTACCTGCGTACCGATCCGCGACGGCACGCGTAATCCAGCCACCGCAGGCCCAGTCGGCGCCTTCTGCTGTTTGGCAAATCTGGTCTGTTTCCGGCGCGTCGATGGCGTGCAAACGAATTTTGACCCCAGCTACTTCAAAGCTGTCGCCATCAATGACGCGGATCGCACCGACAATATCTGCATCGCTCCGGTTCGCATGGCCCGTACCACCCCACAGGGCTGAGACGGCCAGCGCCAGCAATAGAAGCGCGACAATCCGCAGCGATTGGGGTATTCTGACAGCTGTGCCAGCGGATTGATCGTAGAATTTCATGCCCGACAGGTATCACCAATCGGGACAAATCTTAACAAAAAATTAACAAGAGGTTAACGGATAGAGATAAAAATTAGGCCGCCTTGCTATCGCTGCTCGGTCTGCCAATTCGGATGCACCCAAGGCTCGTCATTGGAGGCGGCCAAGGGGTCTTTTCCCAATACATAATCGGCGATCTTCTCACCTACCATAATCGACGGGGCATTCAGGTTCCCGTTTGTAATGCGCGGGAAGATCGAGCTGTCGGCGACGCGTAGCCCGTCCACACCAATGACCCGCCCTTGTGCATCAACCACTGCGTCCGGATCATCCCCGCGTCCCATCTTGCAGGTGCCGCAGGGATGATACGCACTTTCTGCATGCTCACGCACGAATGCGTCAATCTCGTTGTCTGATTGCACGGCTGCACCGGGCTGGATTTCGTGCTTCACAAAAGGTTTGAAGGCGTCTTGCTCAAATATCTCGCGTGTGAGGCGCACACAGCGGCGCCAGTCCTGCCAGTCTTCTTCATGCGACATATAGTTGAACAGGATTTTGGGCGCATCTACCGGATTGGCAGACTGCAGCGATACCCGCCCGCGCGACTTGGACCGCATGGGCCCCACATGCGCCTGAAACCCGTGGCCCTCTGCCGCTGCCTGCCCGTCATACCGCACAGCGATGGGTAAAAAGTGATACTGGATATCGGGATATTGCACGCCCGCGCGACTGCGGATGAAGGCGGCACTCTCGAACTGGTTCGACGCGCCCATGCCCCGCTTGGAAAACAGCCATTGCGTGCCAATGATACCTTTGGAAACAAGGTTCCAATAGCGGTAGAGCGTGATCGGCTGGCTCGCCGCCATCTGCATATAAACCTCTAGGTGGTCTTGTAAATTGCCCCCGACGCCCGCGCGGTCCGCGATCACGTCGATGCCATGCTCCGCCAGATGTTGCGCAGGACCAATGCCCGACAGCATCAGCAATTTGGGCGAATTGATCGACGATGCGGCAAGGATCACTTCACGGCGCGCGCGGATCACTTGGGTACTGCCGCCTCGCTTCACCTCGACGCCCACGGCGCGGCCATCCTCGATCACCACACGCTGCGCCAAGGCGCGTATAAGGGTCACGTTTTTGCGGGTGAGTGCCGGCCGCAGATAGGCGTTTGCGGCAGACCAGCGCCGCCCGTCATGCACCGTCTGCTCCATCGGGCCAAAGCCTTCTTGCTGTCGCCCGTTATAGTCTTCGGTCGCATGATATCCTGCCTGCTTGCCTGCGGCGACGAAGGCCTCGAACAGGGGATTTTCACGCGGGCCACGGCTCACGTGCAGCGGACCGCCCGTGCCGCGCCAATAAGGATCGCCGCCATGGCCGCCGTCATGCCACGTCTCCATGCGCCGGAAATAGGGCAGCACATCCGCATAGCTCCATCCCTCCGCACCACTATCGCGCCAGTGGTCGAAATCGAGCGCGTGACCGCGCACATAGACCATGCCGTTGATCGAGGAAGATCCGCCGATCACCTTGCCGCGCGGACAGACAAGCTTGCGTCCGTTCAGATGCGGCTCAGGCTCGGACATATAGCCCCAGTCATAACGCTTCATGTTCATCGGATAGCTGAGCGCAGCAGGCATTTGGATAAAGGGGCCGGCATCGGTGCCGCCATGTTCGATCACCAGCACGGATGCACCGGATTCACCCAGACGGTAGGCCATCGCACAGCCGGCACTACCCGCACCGACGATTACAAAATCAGCTTCCATTATTCTCTCTTTCAAGTCACTTAATTGCGCAACACGCCAAAGCGGCCTTAGGTCCTGTCACCTAGCTGGGATTTCCTCAAAGCTCTCCAAATCGGGCGTGCCGCCACTGACTGCCACTGCCGTTTTTGCAACCGCTTCTATACTACTCGAATTTCTGGCCTGCGCAGTACACGCAGGGCCTGTCCACCCTGCCCCTAGAAGGGGGCCTCCAGATCGCCCATGCGCACATAGACGGATTTAATCTGGCTATAGTGCTCGATCGCAGCTTTGGAGTTTTCACGGCCTACACCGGAGGCTTTGACACCGCCAAACGGCGCCTCTACCGGGGCATCATTGTAGGTGTTGATATAGCATGTCCCTGCTTGAAACCCTGCCGCGACGCGGTGCGCGCGGGTCAGATCGCGGGTGAACACACCGGCGGCCAGCCCGAATTCGGTATCGTTGGCACGCGCCAGCACATCGGCCTCATCCGTGAAATCAAGCACCGCCATGACGGGGCCGAAAATCTCCTCCCGCGCGATACTCATGTCATCGGTGACATCGGCAAACACGCACGGCTCCATATAGAAGCCATCGCCCTCAATGGCCTTGCCGCCATAGACCAGACGCGCGCCTTCCGCCTGCCCCCGCGCGATATAGTCCAGCGCGATGTCCAATTGGCGTTTGGACACCATCGGCCCAAAGCTGGTGGCGGGGTCCATGGGATCGCCGATCACGGCATTTGCCAACCGCGCGGACAGACGCGTAAGGAACGCCTCCTTGATATCGGAGTGCACAAAGACCCGCGTTCCGTTCGAGCACACCTGTCCCGAGCTATAGAAATTGCCCAGAATGGCACCGGATACCGCGTTTTCGATATCCGCATCTTCGAACACGATCATGGGAGATTTGCCGCCCAGTTCCATCGTGACGTGCTTCATACCTCCGGCAGCAGCGGCATAGACTTTGCGACCCGTTGGCACGGATCCGGTGAGCGAGACCTTGTCCACGCGGCTGTCTGTGACCAATGCGGCACCCACATCACCCATGCCCTGAACGACATTATACAGCCCCGCAGGCAGGCCTGCCTCATGCAGGATTTCCGCAACTTTGAGGGCACACAGCGGCGTCGTCTCGGACGGCTTGAAGACCACCGCATTGCCGCATGCAAGGGCGGGCGCCCCCTTCCAGCAAGCGATTTGCGTGGGGTAATTCCACGCGCCAATACCGACACACACGCCCAGCGCCTCGCGGCGAGTATAAACCCAATCCTCGCCCAGCTGGATATGCTCGCCTGTGATGGTGGCGGCCATCCCGCCAAAATATTCAAGCGCATCTGCCCCTGACGTGGCATCGGCCACGGACGTCTCCTGATAGGGTTTGCCCGTATCATAGGTTTCCAGCACCGACAGATCGTGATTCCGCTCCCGCATGATGTCTGCCGCACGGCGCAGGATGCGGCCCCGTTCCGTTCCACTCATCGCGGCCCAAGCAACTTGTGCGCGCTTTGCCGACGTGATCGCCTGTTCGACAATCGCGGGCGTTGCGGCATGGACCGTAGCGATTACTGCGCCTGTCGCCGGATAAATAACCTCGATAGGTGCGCCGCTTTTGTCTTCGACATAGGCGCCGTCGATGAAATGGCTGGCAGTGGGTTGGGTGTACATAAAATTCTCTTTTTATCTGTGGTGGTCCCGCCCTATGTGCGGGCGGAACCGAAGTTTTATGGTGGCTTAGTTCAGCGGTGCGGCCTGACCGTCAAGCTTGGTCAGGTTCCCGCGTTTGACAAAGAACATATAAGCCAGCGCCGCGAGGTAGATGCCGATCACCAGCGTGCCGACCCACTGAATCTGCAACCATTGGCTTTGGAAAAGCAGCGTCAGCGCGAACAACCCGATGGCGTTGGCAAAGACATAAGACACCGTGCCAAAACGCTCTGTCGTGAGGTTGAGGTTGTCGGTGTAGAGCCGGATCAAACTGTCGAAGGAGTTGATCACGAACACGATGCCCACGATGGTCATCGCCCAGTTCGGGAAACCTTCGGTGCCGATGCCGTTGAGGTGGTAGTAGTAAAGAACCGTAAACCACAGCGCCAAGGGGATAGACGGGAAAATCAGGAGTGCGCCAAGCAGTTGATAAGTTTTCAGGCCGCCCACAAAGCGCGAAACAAATTGCCCGATCATGATCGACCATGCAAACCACCAGAACAGATAGAACTCGTGATAATCCGTCAGCGGCGTGATGAACTTGTGAATGTTGGTGAAATAACCACCGATGTTACTGCCGGTTGAGGCAAGATCACCCGCACTCATGCCTGCGTTGAAGAACATGAATGCTATCAGTCCAAAGAACAGTACGGTCGAGCTGACCGAGAGGACACGCACGAATTTGATATCCGTCGAGCTGAACGCCGCGACGAGGATCACAAGGAAGCAGATCAGGTAGAAGACCGGCAGGATCGTTTCCCCGTCGCCCACTTCGGCGATGTAATACGGCATGTAGATCAGGAACAAAGCACCGGTGAAGGCACAGGTTGTGATGATGACGACATTATTAAGGATTTTCACAGCCGGAATTTCAAAGAACTTCACCCGTGGCTCAATCGCGCAGAAATAGAAGGTCGTCAGGAAGTAGAACGCCCAGATCAAAAAGCCCCAGAACCCGAATTCAAGCGCCAGCGGATTGGTAAATGCATATTCCGGATTGGCAGCGGTATCGGCATAAAGCGGATAATCGAATGCCAGCGGAAACATGATCAGCCCCACATCAAGACCGGAAGTGAACAAGATTGCGATGAACACGAACAGTGATTGCGGATTGGTCCCCGTGAGTTCGAGGTTCCACCATTTGATCGTACAGAAGATCACCAGCACAAAGGCAAGGATCACTCCGAAGGAGATGATTGAGGTTAACATGTTAGTCCCTATCGGTTGCGTCGGATGCGTGATTTATGCCGGTGGTCCTGCACCCTTCGGGGCCGCCGGTATGTCTCACTCCCCGCGGGGGAAGCGTTTGTTTTCTTCCAGAACGTTGAGGTCCATATGATTGCGCATATAGGCCTCTGATGCGTCGCGCAGCGGCTGGTAATCCCACGGATAGTATCCGCCCGAGCGCAGCGCCTCGTACACGACCCACCGTCGTGCCTGTGATTTTCGCACATCCGCGTCATAGGCTTCAAGGTCCCAACGGGCCTCGGACTTCGCCCTCAGCTGGGTCAGCGTACCGGCATGGGCGGCCACCTGCGCGAGGTTGCTCAATTCATGCGGGTCGGCGTCCAGATCGAACAGCTGGTCAGGATCAAGCACGCAGCGGTTGTACTTCCACTTGCCATAGCGCAGCGAGACCATCGGTGCATATGATCCTTCGGCGGCGTATTCCATCGCTACAGGTTCGGTCCGTTCCTCCCCCTGCCCTATAGGCACAAGGCTTTGGCCGGTGGTCCATTCCGCGACCTCATCCATACTGACGCCCGCCAGATCGCACAGGGTCGGGCAGACGTCGATGTTGCTCACCGGTGTCGTGTGCAGACCCACCTCCATCTGCGGCGCACAGATCATCATCGGTACACGGGAGGACCCTTCGAAAAAGCTCATCTTGAACCATAGGCCGCGCTCCCCCAGCATATCGCCATGGTCGGAGACAAAGACGATGATCGCTTCCTGACGGGTATCCTCAAGCGTTTGCAAAATTTCGCCAATTTTATCGTCCAAATAGCTTATGTTGGCGAAATACGCGCGGCGGGAGCGTTTGATGTCGTCTTCACTGATCTTGAAGTTATCGCGGTCATTTGCATCAAGGATGCGCTGGGAATGCGGGTCATGGTCCTCATAGGGCATCGTCGCAACATCGGGCAGCAGATGCGCGCACTCCTCATAGAGGTCCCAGTATTTCTTGCGCGCGACGTAAGGATCATGCGGGTGCGTGAAGCTCGCAGTCAGGCACCATGGCCGTTTATCAAGGCCACGAGACAGCTCGTAAATCTTGCGCGTCGCCTCATAGGCGACAGCATCGTCGTATTCCATCTGGTTGGAGATTTCAGCCACGCCCGCGCCAGTGACCGACCCCATGTTGTGATACCACCAATCAATCCGCTCCCCCGGTTTGCGGTAGTCCGGGGTCCACCCGAAGTCGGCGGGATAAATGTCGGTCGTCAGGCGGTCCTCGAACCCGTGAAGCTGGTCCGGTCCGACAAAATGCATCTTGCCCGCCAAACAGGTATAGTATCCCGCCCGCCGCAAATGGTGCGCATAGGTGGGAATAGAGGACGCGAACTCAGCCGCATTGTCATACACACCTGTGGTCGAAGGCAACTGGCCCGACATGAACGCCGCCCGCCCCGGTGCGCACAAAGGTGAGGCGGTATAGGCGTTTTTGAACCGCGTGGAGCGCGCAGCCAGCTTTTTGAGGTTGGGCGCATGTAGCCAATCGGCAGGACCGTCGGGAAACAATGTCCCGTTAAGCTGATCGACCATCAGGATCAGGATGTTGGGTTGGCTCATGCGGGGTCATCCTTGAGAAGATGGGACAGGGTGTCGAATGCGGCGTCTTTGGCCACGCTACCGGCCTGCGCATCCGACAGAGCCGCGCGCAGATACAGCCCGTCAATAAGGGCCGCCATCACATCGGCATGTGCACGCGGGTTCGCACTCAGTGGGCGCAAGGCGTGGGTGAGGTTCGCACGCAAGCGTCGCTGATACAGCGTCAGCAGCCTGCGCGTCTCCGGTTGTGTGGCCGCCGCCGCATAGAGTGTCATCCATGCCGCCACCGTCGCAGGTGCAAAGCAGGTTTTGTCGAAACTGGCGGTGATGATCGCCTCGGCACGGGCGCGCGGGGTTTCTGCACGCGCCAGATGCAACCGAACCTGCGCACCGTATTCCTTGAGGATGTGGCGCATCGCGGCGAGGAAAATCTGGTTCTTACCGCCAAAGTAATGATGTGCAAGGGCAGTAGACATACCGGCCGTCTTAGCGATCTGCCCGACCGTCACGTCAAGCGATTGCGCGCGCCCGATCTCGGTGATCGTGGCCTGCACCAGTGACGCACGGCGCAAAGGCTCCATCCCCAGTTTAGGCATCAGAATCGGACTTGTTTTGACATTGCGCCAAATTGCTTGATTTAAATTGACTGGTCAATCAATAAAAATCACCCCTTCATCGCGGGGGCGTCCGGTGTCACCCGCCGCTTGAGCATTGCCTCACGCCACGTGATAAATGTGACCGATCCAAGGATGACAATGCCGCCGATAATGACAAAGATGTCGATCTCCTCCGAGAACCACAGCGTGCCCAGGAGTGTGGCCCATATCAACTGTAGGAAAGTTACCGGTTGGGTCACGGTCACAGGTGCGGCGGCAAACGCAAGCGTCATAGTATAGTGTCCGGCAGTGGCAAATCCGGCAACACCGGCCAGAAACAACAGCTCCCGCCCGTTTGGCGTCACCCAATCTGCATAGGCAAACGGCGCAAGGCCGATGGTCACGAATATCGACAGCATGGCCACAACGACGCTCGGCTTGACCTCATCAGCCATAATCATGGCCACCAGATAGCTGCCCGCGAACACGACCGCCGCGAACAGCATCGCAAGATGCCCCTCACTTACCTCGCGAAAGCCAGGGCGCAGGATGATCGCGGCCCCCAACAAACCCAACAGCACAGCAATGATGCGGCGCGCGGCCAATCGCTCCCCCAGAAAAACCGCAGCACCGATGGTCACATAAATCGGAGCGAGGTAGTTCATGGCGGTGACTTCGGCGATGGGGATGCGGACCATGGCGTAGAACCACAAAATCACACCGCCTGCATGGAAGAACCCGCGCAAAGAGAAAAGCGTCCATTGGCGCCGTGTCAGATGCGCGTTTTGCAAGCTGCGCACGACCGGCAGCAGAAACACCAAACCCATGGCATAACGAAGGAATGCTGCCTCACCGGGGGGCAAGCGCGGGCCCATGGTTTTAACCAGTGCCGTGACCATGATGAAACAGACACCGGTCACCAGCATCCAGAAAATACCGACCAGCGGGCGTGAAGGATTTCGAGTGACCATCACATATCTTGAGCGCAGTTGTGCAGCAGGCGCAAGCGGTTAGTGGGCCAGCAAACTGTAGGCGATGGCCCACATGGTGATCGCGATCAATGCGTCGAGGATGCGCCAGCTGATCGGCCGCGAAAACACCGGCTGTAGCAAACGCGCGCCATAGCCCAGAACAAAGAAGAATACCAAACTTGACAAAATCGCACCGGCGGCAAACGCCACCTTGTCAGGATATTGCGCCGAGATAGAGCCAACCAGCACCAGCGTATCAAGATAGACATGCGGATTGAGGAACGTAATCGCCAGAAGTGTCAGCACCGTGCTTTTGAGAGATTGACCGCCCTGCCCCGCTGCCTCGAGTGTGCCGCCGCCGCGCCACGCGCTCAGCGCGGACCGCGCGCCATAGACCAGCAAGAACGCCGCCCCGCCGTACCGCATCACTGTCTCGAACCACGGCACCGCTTCGGCCAGTGTTCCGAAACCGGCCACCCCCGCCGCGATCAGAACCGCATCAGAGATCGCACAAACCGCGCAGACCCAGAACACATGCTCCCGACGCAATCCTTGACGCAGCACAAATGCATTTTGCGCACCAATCGCGAGGATCAATGACAAGCTGAGCAAAAAGCCGGGAACAAAGGACGACATCATGGGGTGGCTTCCTTACATGAACCTCTGCGGGCTGCGGACCACACGTCTCCTAATCTGCCCCAAGCGGACTGTCCATACAGTGCAATTTTGCCCGATCACAGCACTTCTCACGGACCACTCACGGGAATGCGTTTTGCGTGTGAACGCTACATTAGTTAGTTTTAATTCAAGAACAGACGAAACGGTTTTAATCAAGATTTCAGTAGGTTGCCACAATTCGGCCTCAATTGTAATTATTTCAACCGATCACACGAAACTGAAGCGGCCCCTCTGGCGTATCTCTCTGTGAGAGACTACCTGCACTACATTGATGAAGGATGAAGCAGATGATGGATACGATGAAGAAGCTGGAAATCAGCCAGACCGAGATGGATCTTATTGAGGCCGCACTTGAGACCCAAGCGAAAATCCTGCGGATGCAGGCAAGTGCAGGTGGCCACGGTGCACGTGAGCAGTTGAACGAAGTGAAACGCGTTCTTGCCACAGTCGCAAGCCAACGCGATACAGGCCGCGCAGCAACGGGTAGCAAATGGGGCGCTTGGTTCCGCACAGCCGGTGAGGCAGTTTAGAACTACGACAGGACTTAAATGACGATACGAACCGCCTTTCGGGGCGGTTTTTTCATGTCTGCCACCCAATACATCAGTCACGCATTAGAACAAAAAACGCCGTCACATTCTCATGCAACGGCGTTCTGCGGTTTCCATTGATAGGCGCTATTATTCCAGCGCTTCCATGACTTCGTCCGATGCCTCGAAGTTGGCCGTGACGCGCTGCACGTCGTCGTCATCTTCCAGCGCATCAATCAACTTCATCAGCTTTTGCATGCCCTCAAGGTCAAGTTCTGTTGTGGTGGTCGGACGCCAGATCAGCTTTGTGCTGTCGCTTTCGCCCAAAGCCGCCTCAAGCGCGTTCGAGACGTCATTCAGATCAGTATCGGCGCAATAGATCACGTGCCCGTCTTCAGAGCTCTCGACATCTTCTGCTCCGGCCTCAATCGCGGCCATCATTACAGTGTCAGCGTCGCCTACCTCGGGCGGATAGGTGACCTCCCCCTTACGGTCAAACATAAAGCCCACACTGCCCGTCTCACCCAGATTGCCGCCATATTTAGTGAACGTCGAGCGGACAGTCGACGCCGTGCGGTTACGGTTGTCTGTCATCGTCTCGACAATCACCGCAACGCCGTTGGTGCCATACCCCTCATAGCGAATTTCTTCGTAATCCTCCGCATCGCCACCCGTGGCCTTTTTGATCGCGCGGTCGATGTTGTCTTTGGGCATCGATGCTTGCTTGGCCTCTTTGACAGCCAGCCGAAGACGCGGGTTTTTGTCCACGTCGGGATCGCCCATCTTGGCTGCAACGGTGATTTCCTTCGAGAACTTGGAAAACAGTTTTGAGCGCAGTTTATCCTGACGCCCCTTCCGGTGCTGAATATTTGCCCATTTGGAATGGCCTGCCATGGAGTCTCTCCGTCTGAGGTCTGGTATTTTCGATATGCTATTTCTGGCGCGCTTATACGGTATCGCGCGCAGGAGCCGCAAGGCGGACCTGAGCAGGTTTTCAAACAGATCACCCTGCGCACCTGCTGCCTTTCTCCCCTTGTTCATCTGCACGCACGCGATCATGGTGCGCCGATGAATCAAGATCAAATTATCCTGTTCGCCCTGTTCGGCGCTGTCTTTGGCCTGCTGCTGTGGGGGCGGTTCCGGTACGATATCGTCGCCTTTTCCGCCCTTATGGCCGGTGTGGTCCTTGGCGTGGTCGACACCAAAGACGCTTTCACCGGATTTGGCCACCCTGCCACGCTGGTGGTGGCGCTGGTACTTGTGGTCTCCGCAGGGTTGGTGCGTTCGGGGGCAGTGTTGCTCATCACGCGCACATTGGTCGATGCGTCCCGCTCGCTTGGTGCGCATATTACGCTGATGGGTGCTGTTGGCGGTATTCTGTCGGCGTTCATGAACAACGTGGCAGCCCTTGCCCTGCTGATGCCGGTAGATATCCAGACCGCACGCAAAGCCGGACGCGCGCCCGGTCTGTCGCTGATGCCGCTGTCGTTTGCCACCATTCTGGGCGGGATGGTCACACTTATCGGGACACCGCCGAATATCATCATCGCCGCGATCCGCGAAGAAAGCCTTGGCGCGCCGTTCAAGATGTTTGATTTCGCACCCGTTGGCGGAATTGCGGCCATTGCGGGCCTCACGTTCGTCGCACTGGTGGGCTGGCGTTTGATCCCTGCGCGCGACGACGGCGTGATCAGCGCCGAAGATCTGGATGCCTATATCGCGGAACTGGTCGTGCCCGAGGGCAGCAAACAAATCGGTAAACGTGTGTCCGAGCTTGAAGATATTGCAGATAAGGCAGACGTTATCATTATCGGCCTTATGCGTGACGGCAAACGCCGCTATGGCCGCGCCCAGAATGCAGAGCTGCGTGCCGGTGATGCGTTGGTGCTGGAGGCCACGCCAGACGCGCTTGATGAATTCCGCTCGACCCTTGATCTGGCCGTGGCGGACAGTGCCCGTGAAGAGCGGTTGCATGCTGATGGCGACGGTGTCGAGATTATCGAGGTTGTCGTCACCGCAGAAAGCAGGCTGACAGGCCGCACAGCCCAGGCGGTGGGCCTTGCATGGCGGCAGCGCACTGTGCTTCTCGGCATCTCGCGCCGTGGCCGTAAAATCACGGCACAACTGCGCAAAACGCAACTGGAAACCGGCGATATCCTTCTGCTTTTGGTGCCGCGCGACACGGGCGCGGATGTGACGGAATGGCTGGGCGTGCTGCCCCTTGCCGATCGCGGACTTGCCGTCACTGAAAATAGCAAAGTCTGGCTGGCCATCGGGCTGTTTGCCGGTGCTGTCACCGCCGCATCATTGGGGCTGATTTATCTGCCGATTGCCCTTGGCATCGTGGTTATCGCCTATGTTCTGGTCAAGATTGTCCCGCTATCGGAGCTTTATACCCATATCGAATGGCCGGTCGTGGTCCTACTGGGCTCTATGATCCCACTTGGTGCCGCACTGGAGAAATCGGGCGGCACAGAGCTGATTGCCGGATCGCTCGTGAGCCTCACAGAGGGGCTGCCTGCGTGGGCTGTGCTGACCGTACTGATGATCGTGACTATGACGCTTTCGGATGTGCTCAACAACACGGCGACCACGATTGTAGCGGCCCCTGTGGGCATCCAGATGGCTCAAACCCTCGGGGTCAGCCCTGATCCGTTTCTGATGGCTGTGGCCATTGCCGCGTCTTCCGCATTTCTCACACCCATCGGTCACAAGAATAACACGCTCATTCTGGGTCCGGGCGGCTACAGCTTTGGCGATTATTGGCGCATTGGTCTGCCATTGGAGATCATTATCGTCGCCGTCAGCATCCCTGCCATCATGGTGTTCTGGCCGCTGTAGGCGCCGCCCCAGCGCCTACCAGATGAGCGGGATAAATACGCTGGCGATGATCGACATCGACAGGTTGAGCGGGATACCAACCCGCATGAAGTCCGTGAATTTATACCCCCCCGGCCCGTAAACCAACGTGTTGGTCTGGTATCCGATGGGCGTAGCAAACGCACAAGACGCCGCAATCATTACCGCCACCACCAACGCGCGCGGGTCCATCCCAAGTGCGGCTGCCAGCGATATCGCGATAGGTGTCATAATCACCGCCACCGCATTGTTTGAGACAATCTCCGTCAGGATCGTGGTCAGCAGGAACACGCAGAAAATCACACCTGCAGGCGGCAGCGTGCCCAGTGTCGGGGAGATGGCGTCCACAATGAGCTGCACAGCACCGGTATGCTGAAGTGCCGCGCCCACGCAGAGCATCGAGAAAATGAGCGCAAGCAAGCGTCCGTCGACAAACGAGAACGCCTCATCCGCGTCGATACACCCTGTTACCAGAACTACTGCAACGGCAATCACCGCCAGCAGTAGAATTGGTGCAACGTTCAATGCAGCAAGCGTCACAATCGCGATCAGCGCGCCGATTGCAATGGGCGCATGGCCGCGTCGGTATGCGCGTTGTGACGGCGTGCTGACGTCGACCATATCCATATCCACGGACAGCCTGTTGATATCTTCAGCCGCTCCTTCCAGCAAAAGCGTATCGCCCACGCGCACCACCAGATCATCAAGCTGCCGTCCGATGTTTTGGTTGCGCCGGTGCACAGCCAATGGATAGACGCCATAGCGACGCCGCAGGCGCAGCGCGCCCAAGGACCGGCCAATCATCTTGCATCCTGGTGTGATCAATACTTCCACGGTTGTTGTCTCAACCGCTGATACCTGATCGACGCGCTTGAGCTCGGGTGTGGCCTGCAGGCTCAACAGCTCGGCCATTTGCGTGCGCAGCACCACACGGTCACCGGTTTGCAGCACGACATCCTTGAGATTGCGCCGCAGCGAGGCATCGCCGCGCACCACATCTACCAGACGCACGCCATCGCGTTTGAACAGCTTTACATCAAGCACCTCGCGCCCGATGAGGTTGCTTTCACCGGGGATCACCGCCTCGGCAAAGAATTTCATTTTGGAGCGGTCGCTGAGCATGCCTGCCATGCTGTCCCGCTCGGGCAGCAGATGTCGGCCAATGGTTGCCATATAAAAAAGGCCCCATGCGCAAACGACCAGACCGATGGGCAAAATTTCGAAAATGCCGAACGGCTCCATCCCTTGGGACCGCGCGACCCCATCCACCAACAGGTTTGTCGACGTCCCGATGAGGGTCAGCGAGCCGCCCATAATCGCCGCATAACTTAGCGGGATGAGCAATTTTGAGGCTTTGGTGCCCAATGTCTTGGACAGCTGCACCACAACGGGGATCATCACGACAACGACGGGCGTATTGTTCATCACCGCACTTGCCCCCATGACGGAGATGATGACACCGACCACGGCAAGCTTGGGGTTGGTGCGGGCATACCGCTCTGCCATGGCGGTCAGGACGGCCAAAGCGCCGGTGCGCACCAATGCGCCCATAACGATGAACATCGCCGCGATGGTCCACGGGGCGGAGTTGGCCAGCACCATGCGCGCATCGTCGTAGGGCAACAAACCCAGCGCCAGTAACGACGCCGCACCCGCAAGGGCGACCACCTCGGTGGGCAGTGTTTCACGCAGGAACATAATGAACATCGCCGCGACAATCGCGAGCGACAGTATGGCCTGAGAGAATTGGGAAATTTCAAAGAGTTGCATATCACTACCCCAGAGGAAGCACTAAGTGTCGCCCATTGTGCGAGACGTCGCAAGCACTGCTTTGGGGCGTGGCTGCACCAGATACATGCCCGCAAACATCGCTGCCAGCGCCAGCCATATCGTGTTCGAGAACCCCTCTCCCAGCACCAGCCACGCCCAGAAGAGGCCAAAGCCCGTCACCATATAGCTCACCTGTACCGCGAATACAGCACCTGCACGCCCAACGAGCCAGACATAGCCAGCATAGACGATCACGTGGATCACCGATGCGCCGATCAAAGCGGCCTGTTCTGTGGGCAATGGAAACTGTGGTGCAATCGTTTGACCCGTCAGCAGCATCAGCGGCGCTACAACCACCAGCCCGACCAGCGAGGCGCCCAGCATCAACTGAAAAGGGCCCAGCCCCGCTACACCCCAGCGGGCCACGTAGTTCCCCTCAAACGCATAGAACAGCGCCACAATAAGATAGGTCGCGGCCCAGCCCACCGGAATTGCCGCCCCCAGATCGACCGCAGGTACGATGATCATCATCACGCCCGCTAGCCCAAAAAATAGTCCCACCAACCGCCGCCACGCAAAGCTGTCATTGCCGAGCGTCAGCGCGATCACAAAAGCAAACATCGGAATAATGCTGAGCAGCAGCGACATGATACCTGACGGCAGATGCACAGCGGCCTGATAGGATAAGCTGTTGGGCAAAATCGCCCCGATAAATGCGATGGCGACATAGGCGCGCACCGATGCCGCATCGCGCGGCAGACCACTGCGGCGCAACGTGCAGATCACCAGCATCAGGCACGCGCCCAAAGCCTGCTGCCAGAACAGCAAACCAAAATGCCCGTAGCCGGTGCTCACTGCGATTTTAGTCAGCGGCTGCGTCGCACCCCATCCTGCGCCCAGTACCACCAGAAACCCGCTAAACCACAGCGCGTCGCGACGGCTGAGCGGTCGGGATGTCATGGCATGCTCTGTTGCAGTTTACCGCCCCGGCGCAACGGCACCACGCGTGTCGCGCGGCCAGTTTTATCGTCTATCTCAACATAGATGCCGGACAGCGTCGCCTCACCGTTGGCGGGGGTAAAGCGGTCTTTTGGCATGCCGGTGATGAAGCGGCGCAGCGGTTCGGCCTTTTCCATGCCGATAACGGAATGATAGTCGCCACACATGCCCGCATCCGTGAGGTAAGCTGTACCCGACGGCAGGATCATCGCATCGGATGTCGGCACATGCGTGTGCGTACCCACCACAAGCGAGGCACGCCCGTCACACCAATGGCCCATGGCCATCTTCTCCGACGTGGCCTCACAATGCATATCAACGATGATCGCATTTGCCAGCCCGCCCAGCGGATGGGTTTTCAGCACCGCATCCAACGCGGAGAACGGATCATCAAACGGGCGTTTCATAAACACCTGACCCAATGCCTGGGTCACCAGAACCTGTTTGCCCGTGCGCGTCTTGAACAAACGTGCGCCCTTGCCCGGTGCATTTTTGGAGAAATTGAGCGGGCGGATGATGCGCGGCTCCTGCTCGATAAAGGCAAGCATATCTTTTTGATCAAACGCATGATCGCCCAGCGTCAGGCAATCCGCGCCGGCGTCCAGCAGATCCTTTGCATGCGCCCCTGAAAGACCCATGCCAGAGGTCGCATTTTCCCCGTTCACCACGACAAAATCGAGCTTAAGCTCACTGCGCAACTGTGCGAGATTTTCAGTAATGGCGCGGCGCCCGGCGCGGCCCATCACATCACCAAGAAAGAGTATTTTCATCCGCCCAGCGTTACGGCCCCATGCCGTGCGCCGCAAGAGCCAAGGCTCCTGCCGGTGCAATTCGCCACACAAGTAACGCGGATCAATCAGCCAATCTCGATCACGCCCGCCTCGGTCACCACCAGATCAAGGGGTTGATCGGTCGGCTCCAACGGTATGTCGTCCACTTCTTGACCCGCGAAGGCAAAACCGATGGCCAATGTCGCGCGCTGACCACGTAGCCCTTCAAGGGTGCGGTCGTAATATCCACCACCATAGCCCAGACGACCGCCACGCCGGTCAAACGCCAACAG
>JBATTJ010000130.1:0-2467 GCA_049670485.1 Sulfitobacter sp. | reverse complement strand
TCCAAACTCCCGTTGTTCATTTGAACAAGAGAGCGACATTCCTGCTTTGCACAGGGGTGACATTATCGCTTTGCGGCTACATTGATAAAATTCGCATAAGGTTCATTATGTTAAATAAACAAAGAATAAATTGAAGCGCTTAAAGCCCCTGGATAAGCATGTCGATTGCGGATGTAACCTTCTCAAATTCTTCATCGAGTTTTCCAATTGAAGTCTTGAGGATACTAGTTGGTACCGCCGCCATAAACTGAGTTACCATCACGACTGGTTGATCTTCGAAATCAAAAATCGGGTTGAGCCTTGTTGCGGGTTTCGGTGCGCTTGATATCGGCAGCAATGGCACGACAACCTTGGTGTTGAGATCACTCAACAGATCCGTTTGGACATTCAAAAGATAACCATCACCAGACGGGCTGGGAAATACGTCAAATTTAGGCATCAAAACTGACGGTAACTATCGAGCGGCAATCCATGTTTCTCGACGTACGCGTTGGAACTTTGGATCGCCGCTGCATTCTCCGCTTTCCATTGCTGTGCCTGAGCTACAGAAACCGCAAGTCGTACACCATCCTCTGCGGCGCGAGACAGGTTGACTTTTAATGCTTTAGCTTGCGCAAGCAAATTAGCGTCTAACGACAGATTTGTAGGCTTTCGTGTATGCGAATTCATGAGTCTGCCTCCTGAACAAATAATATGTCTTAAAAACATGCGCGTCAATAATGTGCATGATTTATGTGCATGTTTTGTCAGTTTATATGAAAACTATCGTTGAAACAGACATTCAAATTACTGATACTTGATGTCCGCAGTGCGGGACAAGGTTAGCTTTTGCTGCAAGTTTGCCAATGGTAGCTTATGCTCCTCCACCGACACACGAGGGCTATGTCGCACCGCAGTATAGAACCGGTGTTGGGAGAAACGAAAATATAAATCGCCACTCAAGTTTTAGATTACTATTTTTGCTGCGGCCTCCCGATGACTTCCAGGAGTTTACCGTGGATTCGAGGAAATCATCCCCTTAGGCCGCTTTTGTGAGTGGTTCGAGTACGGGCTTACGGTCATCTCGGTCCGTTAATCTTTCGAACTCGATATAAAAGGTTGAACCAACGCCCAGTTCGCTGACGTAATCGATGGTCGCATTGTGGCGCTCCACTATTTGCTGGGCGATGTTGAGGCCGAGGCCGGTGCCGCCCACCTTGCGAATATCGGAGGAATCAACTTGGCTGAACCTACCGAATACGCGGTCTTTGGCGTCTTTCGGAATGCCTTGTCCCTCGTCATCGACCGAAATACGGATGCGGTCACCGCGTGTTTCCACGCGTACCTTAACCGCGCCACCCTGATCGGAGAATTTTAGAGCGTTCGACAGCAGGTTATTCATCACTTGGACTAGGCGGTTGCGGTCGCCTTTGATGTGGCAGTCCTCTCCGCAATGGTCTGTAGTGACATGGATGCCGAGTTTGCTTGCATAACCTGTGATGGAGTCCAAGGCTTCGTCTACCAGATCGTTCGCATCTATTGATTTGAATTGGAACACCATCTCGCCGGCTTCAAGCTTTTGTATGTCGAGAATGTCTTCGACCAAGCTGGCGAGACGTTGCGCATTTCTAGTAGCGATTCCGATCATAGGCTTAAAGCTATCGGGGAGTGGGCCTAGTTTGTCGCTCTTGATGAGTTCAAGTGATCCGATGATTGAAGTCAGGGGTGTACGCAACTCGTGGCTGGCCGTGGCCAAGAACTGCGTCTTAATCTCCAAGGCATCCTTAGTACGTTTGTTTTCTTCCTTAATCAGTTTCATCTGTTGGAGCCGCTCTTGGTAGTTAACATAGAATTTCACTGCTATATCAGCAATGAAGTATAGCACGAAGATGATCGTGAAGAACTCCAACCAGATGTCGGAACTGAGTGGCGGAAAATAACGAAGCACGTCGAGAAACGCGATGTATAGAAACGCGAGACCGTAGATCGAGAGACGCAGGAGTAGAACACCTTTCATTTGGCTATTGTACATCGCTGCGAAGACCGCGGCAGAGAATAGGAAGAAAAGTGGAGTGAAGTGCCCGCCCGATGTCTTTTGAACTGCAATGTTGATAATGAAAACGTTGATCGCAATCGCACTTATGGCGGTATTGACGGTGATCCGTTTAAGGATCTGTCGGCCCACGACCGGGTCCTTGCCATCCCAGGCTTTGGACCGGCGGCCGAGCAGTATATCGAGCATTTCAGTAAGAGCTACGACAACATAGCACGCAAAGATTGACACAGGGTCGAAGTAGAACGCTGCCAGTACGGCGGCAGATAGGAAGCTCGCCTGCCGCTTCCAGATAAGCTGGTTGGCGAGAACGATGTAGTCCTTGATATTCTGCTCGCGTCCGTCGGAACTGAACCAGTCGTTCAACCCTGTCCAAGATCTATGTAGGTGCGTCATGCTTACCTCCGCCAACATACGTAGAATACACGCTATAGA
>JBATTJ010000129.1:0-71755 GCA_049670485.1 Sulfitobacter sp. | reverse complement strand
CCTCTATTTCTGGCGCGGGACATATGCTGCCCGTGACCCACCCTGAGGAAGTATCGGTTCCGATCCGCGCGTTACTGGCACGCAGTTAGAAGTGGCTCAAAAACTTGTCGATGAGCGTGCCGGTCATGGACCAGTCGCAGACCAGTCGCGCACTGAGCATTTCATCATCGGGCCCAGTGTCGACATCGCCGTCGGTGACATAGTATTTCGCACCCGCAGCACGTAGTTTTTGGTGCACAGAGCGTGGGAAGCGGGCAAAGATCATATTCGCATCGGGATTGTGGAGCATTTCAGCGCCATTGGCGCGCAATCCATCTGCAAGCCGCGCGCAGGCAGCATTGGCGCTTTTGGCCATCTCCTGCCAAAGATCATCTTTGAGATATGCCGCCATCTGCGCACTGAGATAACGGTGTTTCGAGAACAGATGCGCACCGCGTTTGCGCCGCAGTTCGAACTCCCACGCCTTTGACGGATCAAAAAAGACGACTGCTTCGACGGCCATGCACCCGTTTTTCGTACCTCCGAAACTTACAACATCAACGCCTGATTTCCACGTCATCTCAGCAGGTGTGCAGCCCAAAGCCACAAGCGCATTCGCAAACCGCGCACCATCAAGATGCACAGGCAGTAGGGCATCCTTCGCAACAGCCGTCAACGCCCGTAGCTCATCCAACGTGTGCACAGTTCCGAATTCGGTCAATTGCGTGATTGAGACCGCGCCTGATTGCGCCATATGCACGTTTTTGCCAGCGCGATGCGCGATGGCTTCAGCGAGGGTGTCGGGTGCCATTTTATCCTTGGCGGGGATCAGCGTGAGCTTGGCGCCGCCTGCATAAAACTCGGGCGCATTGCATTCGTCTTCTTCGATATGGCTGTATTGAGCACAGAAAACCGTTTGCCATGGCTGCGTATAACAGGCGAGCGCAAGTGCGTTGGCCGCCGTTCCTGTCGATACGAGGTAGACCGCCGCGTCAGGTGCCTCGAACGTGGTACGGATAGCGCTGCGCACGTCTTCCATGATGTCATCATTGCCGTATGGCATGGCATAGCCGCTGTTTGCGTCGAGGATACGCTGCATGATTTTGGGATGTATCGGGCCTGAGTTATCGGATGCGAAAAACATCTATGTCGGTTCCTCTATGATATGATCTTCCCACTCTTCAAACACGGTTTCCCATTCGCTGACGGTGCGGTTGCGCATGGAAACGCCCGCTGCATGCACGCTCTCATGAGTGCCAGTGAGGAGCGGATGCCAATCGGGCAGGGACTTGCCCTTCCACAACAGCCGGTAGGCGCAGGTCTGCGGCATCCAATAGGCGTGATCGTCGATGTTCTCGGGCGTCATCACGATGCAGTCAGGCACGAACTGATGGCGTATCTCGTATTGTGCACAGCGGCATGTCGCATCATCGAGCAGACGACAGGCCACGTTCGTCAGAGCGACCTCGCCTGTGTCCTCATCCTCAAGCTTGTTGAGGCAGCATTTTCCACATCCGTCACAAAGAGCTTCCCACTCGCGTTTATTGAGAGATTTGAGCGGCTTGCGTTCCCAGAAACGTGGGCTAAGGTCGGCGCGGTCGATCGGGTCGCTCATAGTGCCGCCAGAATACGACGTGCTTGGGCGCTGTCTTGGTCCATTTGCGCGATGAGCGTATCGAGACTGTCAAAGTTTTCTTCCCCACGCAGGTGCTCTACCAGAGCGACAGAGATCGGCGTGCCATAGAGGTCGCCTTTGAAATCGAAGATGAAGCTTTCGAGGTTCGGCTTGTTTTCCCCGAACATCGGCCGGACACCCATGGATGCCACGCCATGGTAGCTGCCCTTGTGTGCCCCCTCAAGGACATCCACCAGAACGGCATAGACCCCGAATGCGGGTGGGTGCAGGCCGTCGATGCTCATGTTGGCGGTTGGATAGCCAAGCTCGCGCCCGCGCTGCTCTCCGCCGATGACGGGGCCCTCAATACGGTGCCAATGTCCCAGCATGGCGGCAGCGTCGCGTGGATGTGCATCGGATAATGCTTTGCGAATGGCGGTCGAGGAGACGGTTTGCGCCGAATGCGCCATCAGAGGCGCGGTAGTTACGCCAAAGCCCAAGCGTGCGCCAAACTCCGCCAAATCCGCAGCGGTGCCGGCGCGCGCTTTGCCAAAACAGAAATCCGCACCCACGACCACATGGCGCAGGCCAAGACCGCGGTGCAGTATTTTATCCGCGAAATCAAACGGGCTAAGCGAGGCGAGTGCGGTGTTGAACGGTAATTGATACAGCTTTTTGACGCCAAGCTTGGACAGGCGCGAGGCGCGGGCCGCACTGCTCATGAGGCGGAAGGGTGGTGCGTTTGGAGCAAAATAGGTGCGCGGATGCGGCTCGAACGTGACGATGCCAAGGGGGGCATCCGGCGCTGCGTCGCGCGCCAGATCAATCACGGAATGGTGGCCCAGATGCACGCCGTCGAAATTGCCGATAGCAGCGGTGGCGCCGCAATCTGTTTCGTCTACAAACTGGTAATCTGATATGATCCGCATGGTGCTTTGACTAGCCGCGTGTGCGGATCAGTGCAAGGTCAGTCGAACTTGCGTGAGGGCGCCAGAACCGTGGCCTCACCAACAAGAACTTTTTTCCCGTCGACAGAGCAGTGGCAATCCATTTTAACGATGCGTTTTGCGGGGTCGATGTCGGTGACTTTGACCTCTGCATAGACAGTGTCGCCTGGTCGAACAGGGCGTAAGAACTTGAGCGATTGACCTAAGTAAACTGTACCATGTCCCGGCAACTGCTCTCCGATCACGGCAGAGATCAGACCCGCGGTGAGCATGCCATGGGCAA
The DNA here is from genome assembly GCA_049670485.1 of Sulfitobacter sp. Classification (GTDB taxonomy): domain Bacteria; phylum Pseudomonadota; class Alphaproteobacteria; order Rhodobacterales; family Rhodobacteraceae; genus Sulfitobacter. The sequence goes on along the minus strand of JBATTJ010000129.1, from coordinate 68,931 downwards.
TCCGGCCCTGAAAAATCGTGTCCTGCGCATAATCATCATCAAGGTGTACAGGGTTGCGGTCGGTCGAAATGGTCGCGAACATCTCGATGTCTTCATCCGTCACCTGCTTGCGAATATAGCGGAACATGCCAATCTCAATGTCTTCGATAACGATTGTGCCGCGCGGAAGATTGTCCAACATCAGAGCCTCTTGGTAATAAAAGTGCGGGAATTGATCCCGTATTGGAACTTAATTATGTCATAAGACTGTAATTGCAAGCAGTATATAGGTCAGCGCAAGTGACCTATCGTAAAGGGGGGATTAGATTTCTCTGAATTTAAGTAAGATGTTAGCGCATCCGGATCAGGTTGGGTTACTGTTTTAGTCTCTGCAGCGGCCAATCCCCCGGAGATGAACAGCGAATCGATCCCTTCGTCTATGGCCCCTTTGACATCTGTGAGGATGCCGTCACCAATTGCGAGAATGCAGTCATCTGCAATCTCGTTGCCTAACGCATGCAGACGTCTGCGCGCGAGGTCATAGATTGGCGCGTGTGGTTTGCCGAAATAAAGGCTGGTGCCGCCCATTTCTGTATACATTTTGGCCACCGCACCCGCACACCACTCACGCACATCGCCACGGTCTACGACGATGTCAGGGTTCGCGCACAAAAGCTTGAGGTTGCGCGCGTGCGCTTTCTCAAGGTCTGCGCGCCATGTTTCGGGATCGGCTTCTGCATCAAATGGGCCGGTGCAGACGATACCTTCGGCTTCCTGCAGCGGCACACGTGTGATCTCGAAAGGGTTTTCTACCACGTTGATCGGATCGAAAAAGCGGCTGTCGGTGACTGGCCCGTAGTGCCAAACGGCGTTGCCCACCACGCCGCGGTACATGGCCGACCGTGCGGAATCACCGGATGTGGCGATGGCATCGTAGGCGTCATCGGGCACTTTGAAGTGAACCAGCTGTTTTGCGACTCCCGCACGTGGACGCGGAGAGTTTGTCACGAGGACAACAATGCCGCCGGTCTTACGGTAGTCCTGTAGCGCTTTTACCGCGCTTGGGATTGCAGTGACGCCATTGTGCACACAGCCCCACAAGTCGACGAAAAGCGCTTCATAATCGGCGGAAACCTCGGAGAGGGCAGTGATGATACGGGTCATAGTGTGGCCCCTTTGTGAAGCGCTCAGGAAAAAGGCCCCGTGTGGTGCGCGGGGCCTTGGCGTGTTTCAGACGATCTGCTCAGACCTTGAGGTTCGGGATGATCTGCTTTTTCCGGCTCATGACGCCGGGCAGTACGACCGTATCGCCGGTGACTGCAACGCCGAATGACTTTTCTGCGACAGATTTGGTCAGGTCGTTCGGTATGAGCATGGTCGCTTCTTCATTCAGAATATCGACCACGAACAGCAAAACTTGATCGGCCCCGTCTTCTTGTGCCACACTGGGCATGGCCGTGATAAGCGCGTCTTTCCGGTTGAGGATCGCATCGGGTGATGTAGTTTCCAAAACGGAGACGCGGAATTGTTTGCCGTCTACCTCGTATTCCTTGCTGTCCATGCGGAGCAATTCTGCTTCAGAGAAGGAGGAGACGTCGGATTTTGCGGCAAACATCTGCGCCGCATACTCCGCGATATCGACGCCAAGGTCCTCGGCCAGCGACCATGCGATGGCTTTGTCCTCTTGGGTTGTGGTGGGGGAGCGGAACTCGAGGGTGTCAGACAAAATGCAGGTCAGCATCGCGCCTTTCACCTCGGATGGCATCTGCGCAATGTCTTTGCCGATCATCTTCCACATGATTGTCGCGGTACAGGCAATCGGCTCGATCCTTATGGGGATCGGGCCAGCCGTCTCAAGGCCACCGACGAGTTTGTGGTGGTCGATAATTGCTGTGATGTTCGCGTCATTGATGTTGGCGGGCAGTTCGGCCGGATTGTTGGTGTCGACGATGACGACGTCCTGACCGGCCTCAATGCCTGTAATGATCTCGGGCTTGTCCAACTTCCAATGCTCCAACATGAACAATGCTTCGGTGTTCGGCTCACCGAGCAGGACAGGTTTGGCCGGGATGTCCATGATATTGGTAAGGTACCAGGCCCAGATGATCGGGCTGCCGGTGCTGTCGGTGTCAGGGGATTTGTGGCCGAAAACGAGGGTGGTCATGGGGCGCTCCTGAAAAGCTGTGGTTCAATTTGCGGGCCTTATAGCAGGAACGCCTGCCGTGTCACGGGGGGCAATTACGCGCGCCCGCGCTAAAGGCCCAGATCGGCGCGCAGTTTCTTAGTCAGACCCGATGCAACCATGTCGTAGGACGCGCTGATATGCTCGCGCAGGCTTTGATCGCTCAGGCCGAGTGCCGCGTAGTGTTGGATCCATTTCAGCCCGCGTGACGCCATATAGGGGGCAGGCCGCAAACCCGGACTGTCCGAGAGGACTTCAAACGCCAGATGACTTGTCTTGAACGTCACTGTCGCGTTGGTGTCGCCCATTCCGATGATCGCAAACACTTTCCCTCCGATCTTGTAGACATCGGCATTGCCCCATTGGACCACATGGGTTGCATGAGGCAGGGCCGCGCAAAATGAGGTAAGCTCGTCTCGGATCATGGGCGCATCATATGGGGTCGCGCGCGGTTTTAGAATGGTGATAGTGTCAGTGTCATGAGCCCCCGCGAAACCGATCTCTATCCCCCCGTAAAAGCCTTTCTCGAGGATCAGGGTTATGTCGTGAAGTCCGAAGTCGGTGCTGCGGATGTGGTGGCGGTGCGCGGCGGCGAGCCGCCTGTGGTGGTCGAGCTGAAGCTCGGATTTTCGTTGGCGCTGTTTCATCAATGTGTCGAGCGGCTCAAGGTCAGTGATGATGTCTATCTTGCCGTTGCGCATAAGCCGGGCAAGCCGTTCTATAAGGCGGTAAAGGCCAACACCACGCTGGCGCGCCGGTTGGGTCTGGGTCTCTTGACGGTCCGGATGAATGACGGTCTGGTGACAGTGCATTGCGATCCCGGACCCTATGCCCCGCGCAAGAACACCAAGCGTAAAGCTACGCTTTTGCGGGAGTTTGCCAGACGGCAGGGCGACCCTAACGAGGGCGGGCAGACTCGGGCAGGGCTGGTGACAGCCTACCGGCAGGATGCCCTGCGCCTTGTGGTGTACCTATTCGAGGTTGGGGCCAGTAAAGGCGCAGATGTGGCCCGCGAGACGGGCGTAGTGCGGGCCACGGCAATGATGCGCTCCAATCACTATGGATGGTTTGAAAAAGTCGAAAAAGGCGTCTATGGCGTAAGCCCGTCAGGCGCGGAAGCCGCACAGCTGTCAGGTGCCATCCTAGGTGCGGATTGACGCCGCGCCTGTAGCCTGCAAATTTTCCGCACGCGCCCGTTGACTCAGCATACCATCATCCCTAATTAAAGCTCGTTAGCACTCACCCAAGGCGAGTGATAACGGCTGGTCGCTTCAGGTGAAGGGCCGGTCATAGAGATAAACTTTGAGCATCAAGGAGCTACAAAGATGGCATTGACACCGCTTCACGACCGCGTGCTGGTAAAGCGCACAGAGAGCGAAGAGAAAACTTCTGGCGGGCTGATCATTCCCGATAGCGCAAAAGAAAAGCCCTCAGAGGGTGAAGTTGTTTCCGTTGGCGAAGGCGCCCGCAAAGACAACGGCGAATTGATCGCACCAGCGGTAAAAGCAGGCGACAAAATTCTGTTCGGCAAATGGTCCGGCACAGAAGTAACTGTCGACGGCGAAGAAATGCTGATGATGAAAGAAAGCGACATCATGGGGATCTTGTCCTGATCACAGGATAGGCGGGCGGCAACGCCTGACCTTAAATATGCGGGCACAAACGCCCGATATGACACGCTTCACATCAACTTAATTTAGGAGACTTCGAAAATGGCTGCAAAAGACGTCAAATTCGGTACCGACGCGCGCAACAAAATGCTTAAGGGTGTGAATATCCTGGCAGACGCCGTCAAAGTAACACTGGGCCCCAAAGGCCGTAACGTGGTTCTGGACAAATCGTTCGGCGCCCCGCGCATCACCAAAGACGGTGTATCTGTCGCCAAAGAGATCGAACTCGAAGACAAGTTCGAAAACATGGGCGCACAAATGGTCAAAGAAGTGGCCTCGCGCACCAATGACGAAGCAGGCGATGGCACAACAACCGCGACTGTACTGGCTCAGGCCATCGTCAAAGAAGGCATGAAATCAGTCGCAGCGGGTATGAACCCGATGGACCTCAAGCGCGGCATTGATATGGCCACGCTGAAGGTTGTCGAAGCCATCCGCGCCGCAGCACGCCCCGTATCCGACAGCGACGAAGTTGCTCAGGTCGGCACGATCTCTGCAAATGGCGAGTCCGAAATCGGTCGCCAAATCGCGGATGCGATGCAGAAAGTCGGCAACGAAGGTGTGATCACTGTCGAAGAGAACAAAGGTCTAGAAACAGAAACTGATGTTGTCGAAGGCATGCAGTTCGACCGCGGCTACCTGTCGCCCTATTTTGTCACCAACTCCGACAAAATGACCGTCGAATTGGAAGATGCGATCATCTTGCTGCACGAGAAAAAGCTTTCTTCGCTCCAGCCAATGGTGCCGCTCCTCGAGCAGGTGATCCAGTCGCAAAAACCGCTTCTGATCATTTCGGAAGATGTTGAAGGCGAAGCGCTGGCGACCCTCGTGGTTAACAAATTGCGCGGTGGTTTGAAAATCGCAGCTGTGAAAGCACCAGGTTTTGGTGACCGTCGCAAAGCGATGCTGCAAGACCTCGCAGTTCTGACCGGTGGTCAGGTGATCTCCGAAGATCTGGGTATGAAGCTTGAGTCCGTGACCATGGACATGCTGGGTTCCGCCAAGAAAGTGCAGATCACCAAAGACGAGACTACCATCGTTGATGGCGGCGGTGCAAAAGCCGAGATCGAAGCACGGGTCACACAGATCCGTAACCAGATCGAAGAGACCACATCCGACTACGACCGTGAAAAGCTGCAAGAACGCGTTGCCAAATTGGCCGGTGGTGTTGCTGTGATCCGTGTAGGCGGCATGACAGAAACCGAAGTGAAAGAGCGTAAAGACCGCGTCGATGACGCCCTGAACGCCACACGCGCAGCTGTTCAAGAAGGTATCGTCGTTGGCGGCGGTGTTGCTCTGGTACAAGCGGGCAAGCACCTCGACGGTCTCAAAGGCGAAAATGCTGATCAAGATGTCGGTATCACAATCGTACGCAAGGCACTCGAGGCGCCGCTGCGTCAGATTGCTGAAAACGCTGGTGTGGACGGATCCGTCGTTGCGGGCAAAATCCGCGAAAGCGACGATCTGAAGTTCGGCTTCAATGCACAGACCGAAGAATATGGCGACATGTTCAAGTTCGGCGTGATCGACCCCGCGAAAGTTGTGCGCACTGCTCTGCAGGACGCGGCATCCATTGCAGGTCTGCTGATCACCACCGAAGCCATGGTTGGCGATCGTCCGTCGAAAGACGGCGGCGGCATGGGCGGTGGTATGCCCGACATGGGCGGCATGGGCGGCATGATGTAATACGGTTCCGCAGTTGCAGAACCTGCCATTTGATTGGTAGCGCAAAGGGCCCTTTCGGGGGCCCTTTGTTGCATTTGGAGGTAACCATCTGGAAGGTGTTAACGGAGCTTCAACAGATGGGCTGCTAGACAGGCGAAGTTCAGGTCTGTGAAAGGTTCTATCAATGCGCACCGCTGTCTCGGAAGTCCCTGTTGATGAACAGGACACGCGCACAGACACACAAGACATCGACGATTTTATTTATCTGATCAGTCATGATGTGCGCGCCTCGGTCCGTGCTCTGATCGAGCTGCCACAGTGGATTGTCGAGGACCTTGAGGAAGCGGGGATCAAGATCAACGGCTCTGTCGCGCAATCGGTGGAGATGATGAACCGTCATACTGCACGGCTGGACCGCATGTTGATTGATCTACTGGCTTATTCGCGGATCGGTCGGATGCAGGACGTCCTGCGCGTCGATATAGAAGCTGCACTTGACGATGTGCTGGCCGCCTTGCGCATCCCCGAGGGGATAGAGCTTACTCGCGACATCGCATCTGCTTATGCTGTGATGGGAGATCAGGACGCGCTGACACTGTGGAGTGCGGTCATTGGGAATGCGATTAAACACCGGCCTGGTGAGGCGGGCCGCATCCATGTCTCCACGCAGACTGAAGGGGCGATGATCCGCTTCACTGTCGTTGATGATGGTCCCGGTATCCCAAGCGCGATGCGCGCCAAAGCCGTTTCACCAATGACCACGCTGCGCCCGCGCGACGAGGTGGAGGGGACCGGTATGGGCCTTGCCAACCTTCGCAAGATGGCTGCACATTACGGTGGGGAAATGACCCTTTCTGACGCCAGCGAAGACAGCAGCGGTCTGCGCGTCGATATCGTCATACCGCACGGATGCTGAGACAGCGGCCGATATTCGGCCTGACGGAAGCTGGAAAGGCGTGCCATCGCTTTAATTTAAATCCAAATCGACATTCATAGCGACTCACTCATCCGCCACTTGGGGCATGTGTTCACTTTTTAGTAGGCATCGCGACCCTATCCTGAGGACGGTGGATATCTAGGGGAGAATGAAAGAATGGGGATACCTGTTGAAGTTTTAGGTCCTGTCAAAGGGACAAACCCGGAGATCATCAAAACGCTGTTGCTTGACGATAGTACGTTTGACCGCGCCCGCATTCGCCGGTTGAGCGAGAAAACCAAGTTGTTGCTGGATATCACCGAAGTATCCAGCATTGCCGAGCTGGAAATAACGATTGCGCGGGAGGTGTTTGACCTCATCCTGATCGACTTCCGTCTTCCTCAAGGGAACGGATTCGACGTGCTATCCCATATTCAGGAAAGCCCCCTCAACAGCGATGCGGCGACGATCATGATCACGGGCAATGGCGATATAGACACCGCCGTTGCCGCGATGCGCAGTGGGTGCCACGATTTCCTGACCAAAGATGTGATGACGGCCCCGCAATTGCGCGATGCGATGATGGGAGCAATGCAAACCGCGCGTGCCCACCGCGATATGGTTGCGCAAAGCAGCCATCAGCGGGAGATCATACGGCAAGGGCTGTGTGCTGCCCTGATGGACAGCGAAGTGCAAGGCACAGTTGTTGCTTTGTTCAAAGACCAGTTCAACGAGGTCCGGAATAGCCTGCCGACCACCTTTGCTTTGCAGCAAGGTGGCGACCTTGATGCGTTGCTTGCCACCTTGGGGGAGGATGACGAGTTCATCTTCAATTGAACCACCTAGGTTAGATTTATCTTGGCGCTGACGACACGGCGGAGTAAGCGGAGAAATGCGTCTTATTTTGCTGACAGTCGTGACGATGTGCGCCTTTGCGGCAAACTCCATACTCACCCGCGCTGCGGTGGAGGGTGGGCATCTGACACCTGGCGCTTTCGCTATTCTCAGGGTCGCGGCAGGGGCTGCTATGCTGGGTATGATTGCGTGCTGGCGCGGCGAGTCGCTACCGCTTTTCCAACGTGCGCGCCTGCCTGGGGCCATCAGCCTGACAGCGTATATGGGAGGGTTTTCTCTGGCCTACCTGACGCTTGATGCGGGCCTTGGCGCATTGATCCTCTTTGGCGTCACGCAAATTACGATGTTTGCTCACGGTGCCGTAACGGGACAGCCGCCGACGTGGCGGCAAATGTCGGGTGCGGCCGTCGCATTTAGCGGGTTGGTATTGGTCCTTTGGCCAGGGGCCGATAGCCAGACTGATCCGTTGGGGGCGGCGCTCATGATCATCGCGGGCCTCGGGTGGGCGGCTTATACGATTGCGGGCCGGGGAGCGTCTGATCCGCTGGCCGCCACCGGAGCAAGCTTTTTGCTCTGCCTGCCGCTGTCGGCCATTTTACTTTTTGGCAGCGGTCTTGAGGGGGACGCCTTCGGTGTCATGTTGGCGGTGGTAAGCGGCGCAGTGACCTCCGGTCTAGGCTATGCCTTGTGGTATAGCGTACTGCGCCAGATGAGCGGGAGTACAGCCGCGGTTGTGCAGCTCAGCGTGCCGGTAATTGCCATAATTGCGGGCGCTATTTTACTGGGTGAGCAAATCTCGTCGGTGATCCTGATCGCGGCCGGTTTGGTGGTAGGGGGTATTGGCTGGGCAGTGACCGCTAGGAAATAAGCGGCTCGAGCGGGTCATAAAGGACCGCGCCGGTGTCCCCCCATACAACAGCTGCGAGGCTGTCGGGTTTGACCTTGATATTCTGCATCTGCGCACGCGTGACCCACCGACGGTCTGTCACAATCGCGTCAACATCCTCCCATGTGGGATCAAGTGTCGGCGCGCTGAGTAAGGTGCATCGAAAATAGACATCGACCTGATGAAAACTACCGCCGGGGTCGTGAAATTCGTTTACCAGACAGGGTGCGTCGACGGTAATATCCAGACCGGTTTCCTCATAAACCTCCCGCACGAGGTTATCTGGCAGAGAACTGCCCCGTTCCACACCGCCGCCGGGGGCACACATCAGATCGCTTTTCGCCTCCGGCCATGCGTTGACGAGCAGGAGACGGTTCTCGTGAAGAATAATAGCGCGCACAGCAAGGCGGGGGGGCGTGGTCGGCGTCATGGCGCGTATCTTTCCGAGTGAATGTGCGTTGAGGGATTACAAGTTTGGCGCGACGCACTATATCGCCAAGTATGAGACTGACCTTGATCATATGGGCCCTGATGCTGACGGCAAGTGCGGCGAGTGCGCGCTGCGTTGTGCTGTTGCACGGGCTTGCACGCACCGAGACGTCTTTTGTTTTGATGGAAACCGCATTGCGCGCTGAAGGCTGGCGGGTCGTCGTGCCGAGTTACCCGTCGACGGAAGCGCCTGTGGACGAGTTGACGCGACGCACATTGCCCGACGCAGTCGCCGCCTGCGGCACGGATAAAGTCGATTTTATCACGCACTCCATGGGTGGTATTCTTGTCCGCGAGTGGGTGACGGAGGCGGGACCAGAGCGGATTGGCCGTGTGGTGATGTTGGGACCGCCCAACCAAGGAAGCGAGATTGTCGACGAACTGCGCGACGTCATTGCATTCGATTGGATCAATGGCCCTGCGGGTTTGCAAATGGGAACTGGGCCGGCTTCATTGCCGCGTAGATTGCCGGATGTGAATTTTGAGCTGGGCGTGATTGCGGGCTCACAATCTCTCAACCCCTACTTCTCGACGTTGTTACCCGGCCCTGATGACGGCAAGGTGTCCGTCGCCTCGACAAAGGTCAAAGGCATGAAGTCGCATATAACGTTGCCGGTAACCCACACCTTTATGATGAACAATCCGCGCGTCATCTCGCAAGCGATGGAGTTTCTGAAAACGGGACGATTTGATCCTGAACTAACGCTTCTGGGTTCGGTTTTAGAACAACTGGGGTGCCCTGACGGGGGATGCATCCCGGGAATAAAGGCTTCCGGTGCTCAGCCTTGATTTAGTGGGTGCCGAGGTTCTGGGCCCTGAAGGCCTGTACCGTGATACGCTTTCCTTTGCTGATGGCACTATCGTTGATGCGGTCGTCGGGCGCAGGGTTGATCTCTCCGGCTATCTGATCCTGCCTGGCATTGTTGACGCTCACGGCGATGGGTTTGAGCGGCATCTGGCGCCGAGGCGCGGCGCGATGAAGCAAATGGCAGAAGGGCTCATCGCAGTTGAGGCTGAACTGGCGGCGAACGGGATCACCACGGCAACATTGGCGCAGTTCGTCAGTTGGGAGGGCGGTGTGCGCGGTCTTGAATTCGCGGAGCAAGTGTTTTCGCATCTGCGTGACGTGGGGCCGGATCTGGTGACTGATTTGCACGGTCAATTGCGGTTTGAAACCCATCTGCTCGAATTTTATTCAGACCTTCCCGACAAGATGGCGGAATGGGGGCTGAGATATATCGTCTTTAATGATCATCTGCCCCATGAGCGTTTGCAGGCGGGCATGCAGCCAAGGCGGTTGGTCTCCCAAGCGTTGAAAGCGCGGCGCAGTCCGGAGACGCATCTGGCGCTCATGCAGGCGTTGGAAGCAGAAAGCGAAGAAGTGCCCGCAGCGTTGGATTGGGTCTGTGCACGATTGGCCGCCGCAGGGATCGCGATGGGCAGTCATGATGATTGCACTGCACAGGAGCGGGCGGCATGGGCTGCGCGCGGGGTCACGGTTGCTGAATTCCCTGAAACGGTGGAGGCAGCAGAGGCAGCAAAGGCGCAGGGCGGTATCGTTATTATGGGTGCACCGAATGTCGTGCGCGGTGGGTCACATAACCTCAATGTGTCTGCAGTTGATCTCATCGCAATGGGGTATTGTGATGCACTTGCCTCCGATTACCACTACCCCAGCGCGCGGCGCGCGGCCCTTATGTTGTGGCAAAACGGAATGATGGAGTTGCGCGATGCGTGGGGACTTGTGTCATCCGGCCCTGCGTCGGTCCTAGGGTTGGAGGATCGTGGTGTGCTTCAGGTCGGCAAACGCGCAGATATTACTGTGCTCGAGCGGGAAAGCCTGCGGGTTGCCGCGACGCTGGTGCAGGGGCGAGTAAGCTATATGAGCGGCGAAGCGGCTGCACGGTTCATCGCCTAGCTGCTGGCAACCAAATGCGACAACTTAGCGTTTGATGCGGTTCACGTGTCCCATTTTGCGACCTGCTTTGGTCTGCGTCTTGCCATACAGGTGGACGGCGCAGTTCGTTTCTTTGGCCAGATCAGGCAGCCTGTCTACGTCGTCACCGATCAGGTTTTCCATCACCACATCCGCATGGCGGCTGCCATCGCCCAAAGGCCATCCGGCAATGGCTCGGATATGCTGCTCGAACTGGTCCACGGCACATCCGTTTTGCGTCCAGTGACCGGAGTTGTGCACGCGCGGTGCAATCTCATTCACGATAAGACCTTGCGGTGTCACGAAAAGCTCAACTCCCATGACGCCCACATAATCAAGTGTATTGAGGATTTTGGCCGCCAAAAGCACAGCATCCGTGCGCAGGCGCGCGGGAATGTTGGCAGGCACAGTCGTGGTGTGCAGAATGCCATCGCGGTGCACATTCTCACCGGGATCATAGCAGGCGACATCGCCTTGTGGGTTGCGCGCTGCGATGATCGAAATCTCGGCAGTGAAAGTGATGAATCCCTCCAAGACGCTGGGCGCACCCGCCATATCAGCGAGGGCGTTTTCGGTATCTTCCGGCACTTTCAGGCGGGCCTGCCCTTTGCCATCGTACCCGAACCGGCGGGTTTTCAAAATGGCGGGTGTACCGATGACGTCAACGGCTGCGGACAGGCTCTCTGCGTCGGTGATATCGCGGAATGGCGCAACGGTAAGGCCGATTTGTTGCAGAAATTCCTTTTCAGCGACGCGATCCTGCGAGATGGCCAGCGTACGACGATTGGGATGGATCGGTTTGATGGCCTCAATAATATCAAGGGCCTCGGTCGGTATATTCTCGAACTCGTAGGTGACCAGATCAACATCGTGCGCGAACGCAGTGAGGGCCGTGACATCATCATATCCGGCTGTAGTTACGCGGTGGGCGACATCGGCGGCAGGTGGGTTCTCACCGGGCTCGAATATATGGGTACGCAGTCCCAAACGGGCGGCTGCAACGCTAAGCATACGCCCGAGCTGTCCACCACCAAGAATACCAATTGTAGCACCTGTGGGAAGGGGATCAGTCACGTAATGGCTCCTCGGGGATAGAGGCGGACAGGTCTGCGCGCCACGTTTCAAGTCGCGCAGCAAGGTCTGCATCCTGGAGTGCGAGTATCGCAGCAGCCATCAGGGCCGCATTGGCGGCACCGGGCGCGCCGATCGCCATTGTCGCTACAGGAAAGCCGCGCGGCATTTGCAGGATCGAATACAGGCTGTCCACGCCAGAAAGCGCTTTTGTTAAAATCGGAACCCCGATGACCGGAACGCGTGTTTTGGAGGCCATCATCCCTGGCAGATGTGCCGCACCGCCTGCACCAGCAATGATAACCTGCAGACCACGTGCAGAGGCAGTTTTACCGTATTCCCATAACCGGTCCGGCGTGCGGTGCGCGGACACAATGCGCGTTTCATACGCGACGCTCAATTCGTCGAGCAAACTGGCAGCCTCGGCCATGGTCGGCCAGTCGGATTGAGAGCCCATGATAATGCCAACGGGTGGGGTGCTCATTGCGCCTGAACCTTTGCGTCAGAGAAGTAAGCGCGCACTATACCCAATTCATGGGGCGGGGCAATGTCGCGCGCCGCACAGAATCCAAATTCGAAAATTCGAACAATAACAGGCGGTTTAGGCGATGATATCAGGGGTCAACCGGTCTTCGAGCAGGGCGATCCGGTCCTTGAGCAGCAGTTTGCGTTTTTTGAGACGTTGCAGAGTAAGCTGGTCCGCTGTGCCACGCTCGTCCAGGGCGCGGATTGCATCATCAAGGTCGCGATGCTCACGGCGAAATACCTCAAGCTCGACCCGAAGAACATCGTCCGTTTTCATGGCATGGTTGTCGGATGCGTTCATGGTGGCTCTGATTCTGCTTATCAATTCAGCTTTTAATCATAAGCACGATTGGGCAAAGCGCATAGCCCTTGCGAAGCGGGAAGGGGGTTCCCATATTAATTAGGTGACGCAGCCAATATCGGGGCGGCACGGGACTGTCGCTTGAGAATATAAGGACGTGTCGCAAATGACAAAACTAACATTGGCCTCTTACCCGCATATGCTGGGTTTTGAACAGCTTGAGCGGGTGCTGGAACGCAGTGCGAAATCCGGCAACGAAGGCTACCCGCCTTTTAACATCGAACAAACATCCGAACGCAGCTACCGCATAACCCTAGCTGTGGCAGGTTTCAGTGAACGGGATTTGTCGATCACCGTTGAAGACCGCCAATTGGTGATCCGTGGGCGGCAAACAGACGACAGCGATGGCCGCGTTTTCCTGCACCGTGGCATTGCGGGACGCCAGTTCCAGCGTAGCTTTGTGCTCGCAGATGGTGTCGAAGTGGGGGAAGCGCTGATGGAGAATGGTCTGCTGCACGTGGACCTGACACAGGCCAAGCCTGAAACTGTCGTGCAAACAATCAATATCCGAAAGGGGTAAGAGATGGAAAATACCGATCTGACAGGTCCGAAGGACCGCACTGTATATGTCAAAACGATACTGGTGACCGATCTGCCCCGTGAAGTGCGTGAGCAGGCTGAGGGCCTCGACCAGCTTTATGCGGTTCATGATGCCAAAGGGCAGCAGCTTGCATTGGTCGGGGACCGCAAGCTCGCCTTTGAGCTGGCGCGCGAGCATAATTACGCGCCCGTTCTGGTACACTAACGAGAATACGTAAGAAAAGGAGAGGCCGTTGGAAGCAGCGGCCTTTCTAGCGTGCATCAGCCGGATCAGGTTGGCTTCACCAACTCACGACTGCGGCAAAGCTATTCCCGAGCCAAATTCTCAGCCTATCTGAACGGCTTGAGACAGTTTTACCGCCATATCCCGTGCAAACACCGCTTCGACGGCGACGCGGAACCGCTCGTCTTTTTCCATTTGCCGCATCAGTGCACTCCGGTTCCAGACCACTACAGTCGTGCCTGCACGGCCATAGACGTCCGCAGTGGCGGCAAAACCTCCCATGATTGAAATCTCACCGATGAAATTATGCGGCCCGACAGCAAATTTATGGTCTTTCTTCACCACATCGACGTCACCGCTTAGCGTGAAATAAACATTATCGGGGATGATGCCGGTTTTTGTCATTGGGATATCTTGGGTGAAGGTCTTGAACTGTCCGTGCTTCATTAGCTTGCGAAATGCACCCGGCTCAATCTCTCCGATATGTTTGAAAACCGGCAAGTGCGCCTTCGAGATCGTAAAGCGGGAGCGGTCGGCGATTGTGCGGACCAGACCATAAATCGAGGTCGTAGCGATACAGCCGGTACCGAATATCGCAGGCCAGAGCGGATCATCCGCAGCGACAAAGTAATACAGAAGGTAAAACGCCGTGCCGAGCAGTAAAAAAAAGCGCAATGTGATCTGGCTCGAGAACAAATATGCAGCAGTTTGAAGCGCTGCAGCAATGATAACAATAATGCCCGCGGAACTGGCAAATTCAAGCGCTGTATCCGTCCACATGAAATATCCAAATCAGAAATAGGAGTTGAGTAAACTCCGATATCTATACTTAGAGTGGCAGAAATTAGAAGCCAAGTGGTCCAATTGGGTGGAATATCTGATCAACAGCCCAAGAGCGGCACCGTGGCGCGCCGCTCTTGGGGATAATATCGTCAGCCCTTGATCAGGCCCATGCTCTCAAGCTTCAGAAGCACCTGATGCGCACAGTTGTCGACATCGACGCTTTCAGTCTCGAGGCTCAGCTCAGGATTGGCGGGCACATCGTAGGGGTCTGAAATACCTGTGAATTCCTTGATCTTGCCCTCGCGCGCAAGCTTGTAAAGCCCCTTGCGGTCCCGACGCTCACATTCCTCAATGGAAGTCGCGACGTGGATTTCAACGAACGCACCAAACTGCTCCACGTCCTCACGCACAGCGCGGCGCGTGGTGGCATAGGGTGCGATTGGCGCGCAAATGGCGATACCGCCGTTTTTGGTAATCTCGGAAGCGACGTAGCCGATGCGGCGGATGTTCAGATCGCGGTGCTCTTTGCTAAAGCCAAGCTCAGAGCTGAGGTTTTTGCGGACGATATCACCGTCCAGTAATGTCACAGGGCGCCCGCCTTGCTCCATCAGTTTCACCATCAACGCGTTGGCGATGGTGGATTTTCCCGACCCAGAGAAGCCTGTGAAAAACACGGTAAAGCCTTGATTGGCGCGCGGTGGCTTGGTGCGGCGCAGCTCTTTGACCACTTCGGGGAAGGAGAACCACTCGGGTATCTCAAGTCCTTCTTGCAACCGGCGGCGCAATTCCGTGCCAGAGATATTGAGGATGGTAACGCTGTCTTTGTCTTTGATCTCGTCCATGGCTTCATATTGGGCGCGTTCCTGCACCCAGACCATATGTTTGAAATCGACCATCTCGATGCCCATTTCCTCCTGATGCGTGCGGAACAGGTCCTGTGCGTCATAAGGGCCATAGAAATCGTCGCCAGCGGAGTTTTTGCCCGGACCGGCGTGATCGCGGCCAACAATGAAATGGGTGCAACCGTGGTTTTTGCGAATGAGGCCGTGCCAAACCGCCTCACGCGGACCTGCCATACGCATCGCCAAGTTGAGCAGGGACATTGATGTCGTCGCTTGCGGATATTGGTCAAGCACCGCCTCATAGCACCGCACGCGGGTGAAGTGGTCGACGTCGCCCGGCTTGGTGAGGCCAACGACGGGATGGATCAACAGGTTGGCCTGCGCCTCGCGTGCGGCACGGAATGTGAGTTCCTGATGCGCGCGGTGTAGCGGGTTGCGCGTTTGGAAGGCCACGACCTTGCGCCAGCCCATCTTGCGGAAATAGGCGCGTAGTTCGTTCGGGGTGTCGCGGCGCGCTTTGAAATCATAGTGCACCGGCTGTTGAATGCCGGTAATAGGCCCGCCAAGGTACACCTTACCCGCCTGATTGTGCAGATAGTTGACGGCTGGATGTGCATCATCATCGGCACCGAACACCATTTCCGCTTCGCGTGCTTTGTCGGGGACATAGCAATCATTGACCGTCATCGTCGCGAGAATGACACCTTCCTGATCGCGCAGCGCGATGTCTTGCCCTTCGGTGATCTTGTCCGCAAAATCTTCGGAGACATCCAACGTGATTGGTATGGGCCACAAGCTGCCGTCGGCAAGACGCATGTTCTCTACGACGCCCTCATAGTCGGCCTGCGACAGGAACCCTTTGAGCGGGTTGAACCCACCGTTCAGTAGCAACTCAAGGTCACAAATCTGGCGCGGCGTCAGATCATGACTTACCAGATTGGTCGCTTCAGACTTCAGCTTTTGGGCGGAGTCGTATGATACATAGAGCTCGGGGATCGGGGCGAGGTTTGCGCTTTGCATGCCACATCTTTTCTATTGAAATATTCGGTTTATCTGGGCGCGTCCTATCCGGTGCACGGTGCCAAAATCAAGCGCCAGACGCAGTTTAGATACATTTATGCCCTCTTTGGGTGGTTTTTGCACGCAATCCGGCCTCAAGCGGTCCAGATCGTGCTAAACCTCTTCGGGCAACGGCGCGCCATATCCCAGCGGCAGTGAAGTATCCTTGCCTTCATCATCACCTGCTTCGGACAAGAAACGTTCTGCTTCCAGTGCCGCCATACAGCCCATTCCGGCACTTGTGACAGCCTGACGGTAAATGTGGTCCGTCAAGTCGCCTGCTGCGAAGACGCCGGGGATGGAGGTCTGTGTACTGTCAGGCTTGGTCACCACATAGCCGCCCATATGCGTCTCGAGCGTGTCTTTGACCAACTCGTTCGCCGGTGCGTGGCCGATCGCCACGAACACACCTTTGCACGGAATGTCTGTGATTTCGCCAGTCTTCACATGCTTGACCTTGATCCCTTCGACACCCAACGGGTTATCGGTGCCGTAAACCTCATCGAGTTGGTGGAACCACAGGGGCTCAATCTTCGGGTTTTTCATCAGACGGTCGATCAGGATTTTTTCGGCGCGCAACTCGTCGCGGCGGTGCACAAGCGTTACTTTCGACGCGAAGTTCGTCAGGAACAGAGCTTCTTCAACTGCTGTGTTGCCACCGCCGATCACGACGATCTCTTGGCCGCGATAGAAAAAACCGTCGCAGGTCGCGCAGGCGGATACGCCAAAGCCTTTGAACTTGTCTTCACTCTCCAGCCCAAGCCATTTTGCCCGCGCACCTGTTGCGAGGATCACGGCATCGGCTACATATGTCGTGCCGCTGTCCCCTTTGGCTGTGAACGGGCGCTTGGACAGGTCGAGGTCCGTGATAATATCTCCGATGATCTCAGTGCCGACCGCTTTTGCATGCGCCTCCATCCGGACCATCAGGTCGGGGCCTTGCACTTCGGTGTCGCCAGGCCAGTTTTCGACTTCCGTGGTTGTCGTAAGCTGCCCGCCGGGCTCAAGCCCTTGCACCAAAATCGGATCAAGCATCGCGCGGCTGGCATAGACGCCGGCGGTATAGCCGGACGGGCCGGAGCCGATGATCAAAAGCTTCGTTTTGCGCGTCTCGGCCATGGGGCGTCCTTTTGGAAGGGAATCTGTTGCAGCCAAGATATATACGCGGGGCGTGGCGTCTTAAACCCCTTCGCTCGGGCAGGGCACGCAGACGGGGGTAAAATTCAGGTGTGCAGTCCATTGCGATAAATTTAGGCATTGTACTTTCACAATATTGCGCCCAAGTGAAAGATTATTGCGCAGAATTATGATTTCGGTATAACAATCGAAAATCTCTTGGGGGCCATATGGCAGGTACACGTCTTGATCCGATTGACCGTAAAATCCTTGCGGAGTTGCAGGCCGACGGACGCATGACCAATGTAGAGTTGGCCAAGCGTGTGGGAATATCCGCTCCGCCTTGTTTGCGCCGTGTGCGCACGCTTGAAGAACAGGGGTTCATTCGCGGTTATCATGCCGAAGTGGACGCGCGTGAGTTGGGATTCGAGGTTCAGGTTTTCGCGATGGTCGGCCTAAACAGTCAGGCGGAAACAGACCTGTCCGCGTTCGAAGACCGCTGCCGCGCGTGGCCGCTGGTACGCGAATGCCATATGCTCAATGGGGAGGTCGACTTCATGCTCAAATGCGTGGCGCCCGACCTGTCAGGGTTTCAAAGCTTCCTCACAGGGCAGCTTTTGACTGCACCCAATGTTGCAAGTGTGAAAACATCGCTTGTCATTCGCAACGCCAAGGACGATCCCGGTGTGCCGTTTGACGTGTTGGAAGAACGGCTGAGCGTAAAGGCCTGAGAGACGTTTTGTCAGGTTGCCCGGGGTCTATCGCGGGTCAATGTTCGGGACGCGTTGATGTGCCAAAGGGCCAAAATCGGACAAATGGCTGATCCGAGGAAACAAAGACAGAAATTTATCGCGCAGTGAATGGCTGACACTACGGGCAGCGTCGGCGCCGGGATGAAATGTCTCCATCTCGATCCCGTCCACTGTGATCACCGCATGACGCGACAAACTGATGTGGAACAGCCGTGTGGGCGTGGGCGGTGTGATTTCAATGACGTTTTCGCCATCCACAAGCATGGATGCAGGTGTCAGAAGAGGTTGTCCGTTGCTGATCCCACGCAAGCTCGAGGGAGTGTGCAGGATGCGCGCGCCCGGTCCGACAGTGAGCGACCGCTCTGGCCGCGACTGGCCCAGTGCATCGGGCATGATGCGATATAGTGGCATACGCTTGCCCGTATCCGTGAGAGAGAAAGTCGATGTTCCGATCCAGACAAGCTCGGCCACATCTCCGCCCACAACTTTGACCAGATCACCGGGTTGTAGGTCTTCCACGGCGACGGGCCCCATTTCCGTTTGAACAAGGCTGCCATGCGACAGTGCGGAAAATGCGCTCTCGAACAATGGCAAGGCAGGCTCGGAGCTTTGGCCAATATAGAGCGAGCCATCCATGCGCAGTGCGGCGACCTCATACACGCGTTTGGGCAATTGTGCCGCGCCCATCGGGATCGCGGATGCGAGTGTAGGCGCTTCCATTATTCCGTACCCTGAGTTTTGCGCGGCGGGTCGTGCCGCATTCGGATTTGCAGTCAGTATCATGTGTGTAACCTATCGTGGTTCATCACATCCTTCGTCGGCCCCCACCGACAACGACGGAAATAACGAAAAAGTGTCATCTCGGCCTTTATTGATACCTAGTTCGGCATGGGACGGGCGAATTGTCAAAGTTTAAACAACATTTGACGCCGTTAACCATTCAATAGGGATGGCAGCTACGGCTTTGTTTCCATCAAATTGTTCTATTGTGCCATATTTTGGTGCATGAACATCTCGCTCTGATTGCGCGATTCGATGCAAAACGGGGCAGAGGGGACCTAGCAGCCATTTGCTTTAGTGGGAGCTTGGTCCTGTGTTGTGTGGACGGGCTCAGGCGCTTTTGCGTTGATGGTTTGCCTCATCAGCGCGACGTTTGACGATGAAAGCTGCACGGCGGGCACCACGTGCCCATGGCATAACGGTGTCGTTTTCAGCGGCTGTTTTTGTGATCGACTTGATGAAGCGTGTGTTGGTTTTCATAACTCTGGTCCTCAGTATCTATTTTGTGGGTCTGCGTTGGATGCGACCCTTTCTTGACCCCCAATATGTTGGTTCAATCTGGCGGGTTTGGGGCGGTATCCAAAAAATTTATGAAAATTTGAGGCAAGCACGGCAGCGAATATGGCGCGTGGGCCTTATTCAGCCAGGTCACCCTTAAAAATATGGTTAATCCGCCAGATTGTTCGCTGCTTTGCAACAATGTGTGTGATTGTTTCAGGCGCGTGTTGGGGCAAATGGGGCAAGGGCATGGCAGGATTTGCCCTATTTGGACCAAAAACTAGAGCGTGATCGCCGCGATCAGGCGGCCATAGTCTGCCTCTTTGGCCTGTGTTGTGCGGCGGTAGGAATAGAAGCGGTCTGCGTCAGAGAAGGTGCAGTGGCGCGTCCATTCGGCATGGCCGACACCGGCCGCCCGCAAACGGTTGAGGCCAAAACCCGGCAAATCAAACAGCATCCGGTCGCCCGTCCCATTGACAAAGTAGCGGGCATAGTCGGAATCCTCGGCCATGAACGTCTCGAGAAACTCTGGTCCGACCTCATAGGCGCGTTGGCTGATGCTGGGCCCGATTACGGCGGTGATATTTTTGCGCTGCGCGCCTAGGGCCTCCATTCCAT
This sequence comes from Sulfitobacter sp., assembly GCA_049670485.1. Lineage (GTDB taxonomy): Bacteria > Pseudomonadota > Alphaproteobacteria > Rhodobacterales > Rhodobacteraceae > Sulfitobacter. The sequence goes on along the minus strand of JBATTJ010000129.1, from coordinate 49,185 downwards.
CGACTGTTGCTTGGAGCACGCCGTCAAGCGCGCCGCGCCAACCCGCATGCGCTGCCCCGATCACACCGGCACGGACGTCGGCAAAGAGGACTGGCTGGCAATCAGCCGTCAGCACAGAAAGCGCCAATCCGGGCGTTTTGGTCACAAGCGCATCGGCGCGGGGTTTGGTGTCGAGCGGCGCATCGACAGTCACGGCAGTCGCCGAATGGACCTGATGCACGCCGAGCAAATGCTCAGGCTGCACGTTCATAGCATCTGCGACCCGCGCGCGGTTGATGGCGACAATCTCGGTCTGGTCAGACGATCCTTGTCCACAATTGAGGCCTGCGAACACACCCGAGGATGCACCGCCGTGTCGGGTAAAGAACCCGTGTTTTACGGGCAGGGCGTCGCTTGTGAGGATCTCGAGCGTCATAGTTTGAAAGTCATGTTTCAAGCCCCGGCAACATCGCAGCCCCGTTCGGAACGATTCCGAAAGTCTTGAACAGGTTTCCCATTTCCGCAGGGTGCGTCAAGCGCCGATGTGCAGCCACATGCGCGTCCAGCGCCGCACCGCTAAGATTGTCGGCCAATGCTTGTGCCCGCGCGGTGATGCCCAAACGCTCAAGAAAAACGCCTTGCGGGGTGATCCTGCTGGCCATGCAGCCCTGCGTGGCCGCAAGCAATGCCTCAAAATCCACATGGGCGGTTAAATCCGCGTGACCGGGTGCTGACAGCGGATCGGTAGGTGCATGGTCCTGCACCGCTTGCAGCGTGTCACCAAGCGAGCGCCAATCGCCATAATCGAATATTAACGCACCGCCACCATGGGTAGCAATACGTGCGGCAATAGTGGTCAAGATCGGGGCCGCAGCGGCGCAATCCTCGATTAGGTCGCCGTCTTTTGTGTCAGTCATCCGGTGGCTCAGTGCGGGCTGGGGTTGAGCCGGTCCAAGGCCAAAGGTAAGCGCGCCGTCCTGAACACCGACCTGCCGCTCGCGCCAATGGGCACCGTCGCGCACAAATTGGCGGATGGGCAAAGCGTCAAAAAACTCGTTCGCGATGATGAAGGTCGGTTGCGCAGGCAATTCGTCTATGGTGGCGATCCAGCGGGGCGCGTGACCTTGCAGTGTTTCGGCCTGAACCTTGCGGAGGGCGTGCGATGCCTCAAGCAGTATAATTTGAGCGGCCTGCGCAAAGCCTTTTACCCGCGCGCCGGCGCGAAGCGCATCGGCCATCAGCGTGCCACGCCCCGGCCCAAGCTCGGCCAGTGTAAATGCGTCCGGTGCTCCCTGATCAAGCCATGTTTGAGCCAGTGACAGCCCGATCAACTCACCGAACATCTGGCTGATCTCGGGGGCGGTGATGAAATCCCCTGACGCGCCAAAAGGTGTGCGGGTGGTATAGTATCCGTGCCTCGGGTGCAGCAGGCAGGTTGAGATATAATCATCAATGCGCATCGGGCCATTGGCCACTATCTGCGATATCAACAACGCACGCAGGCTCATGCCGCTTTGCGCGCCCGAACAATAAAGAAGAGGCCGACAACGATCATCGGCAGGCACAGGATTTGGCCCATGGTCAGCCCATATCCGCCAAATTCCAGCGCTAGCCCGAGCGGATTACCCTCTGAAATAAATTGGGCGTCAGGTTGTCGTACGAATTCGACCGCAAACCGCGCAAAGCCATAACCCGCGAGGAAAGTGCCCATAACAAAGCCCGGCATTTTGAAAGCATCCCTGCGCCAGACCAGCCAGACAAGAATTGCACCAAGCAGTATCCCTTCAAGAGCCGCCTCATAAAGTTGTGATGGATGGCGGGCGCAAAGGCCGATCACATCAGGGCAAAACTGCGCCGCCTCGCCTGGACAGGCGACGCCCCAAGGCATATCGGTTTGACGGCCCCAAAGCTCCGCATTGATGAAATTCGCAAGTCGGCCCAGCAAAAGACCGGGGAAAATACCCAAAGCGACCAGATCGCCCGCGCTGATCCGTGCGATGTTGTGGCGACCGGTATAGATGAACGCTGCGACAATAACGCCAAGTGCACCGCCGTGGAACGACATGCCACCCTGCCAGACCTGCAATATTTGCACCGGATTTGCGAGGTAGAAAGCGGGCTGGTAAAATAGCACATAGCCCAGCCGTCCGCCTAAAATCACACTCAGAATGACCCAAGTGAGCAAATCTTCGATCTGCGCACCAGTCATGACCGGTTTTTCCTCCCGCCACAGACGCGGCGTGTTTGCCGCGCGCAGGACCAGACGCCAGCCCGCAATGATGCCGACAATATAGGCCAACGCGTACCAGCGCAGCGCGAAGGTCAGGCCAAACAGGTCAATTGCAAAAATCTCGGGCGAGATGTCGGGGAAGGGGATCAAAGCATACATGTGGTGATTGAGCGCGGCTGGTCGAGGAAGTCAACCTTGCATGGGCGCGCAGCCAGCCCCATATAGAAGATGAAGCAAGTGGAGAATGTCGATGCAAACCCGCAACAAGATTTTTGATGACCTCAGCCAGGTAATGACCAATGCTATGGGCGTGGCCCAAGGGGCCAAGGACGAGGCCGAGAACGCTATCAAGGGCATGATGGACCGCTGGTTGGCGGATCGCGACTTTGTCACCCGTGACGAATTTGACGCAGTGCGCGCGATGGCCCAAAAGGCCCGTGAAGAGAATGAAGCGCTCAAGGCGCGCTTGGACGCGATGGAGTCCAAGTGATCTGATCCGCGCGACTTGGCGGATTTAAAAACGATGATGGATGAAAAGCCATCTGATCGCTTCCGGTAGATACTGGAAGCGATTTTTTTTATTACGAATATATGCGTGTCAATTGTCCAGCCGTCTGCGGAATCCACGATTTTTCACCGCAAATCGAAGTTATCCCCAGAAAAGGACTTGCCAGACTCTATCGGTCGGCGCACCATATATTGTAGGACGCACAGGCAAACACGCGTCTCATAGCGAAAGCACCCAAAGCTAGGGGCCGGGAACAGGTCTTATTGCGATGGACATAATAAAAAGGCGGCATAATGGCCCTGTCAGAGCAGTTTATCGAAGATGATGTTCACCCGATCGACATCGTGGAAACCTTGGCGGAGCACCATGATTGGGTGTTCGACCGTATTTCCGACGAGCAAATCGCGATGGAGGTGGAGGGCCAATGGCGCACTTATGCCGTGACGTTGGCATGGTCGGCGTTTGACGAAACGCTGCGCCTCATATGCACCTTCGAGATGGAGCCACCGCGCGATAAACTGCCGGCACTTTATGGCTTGTTGAATGATGTAAACGACCGGTGCTGGGCGGGTGCGTTCACCTATTGGGCAGAGCAACAGATGATGGTTTACCGCTATGGTCTAGTGCTGGCCGGTGGTCATGTCGCCAGCGAAGAGCAGATCGACACCATGATAGCCGCCGCTGTTACAAGCGCTGAGCGTTACTATCCGGCAGTTCAACTGGTGGTCTGGGGCGACAAAACTCCGCAACAAGCACTGCAAGTCGCCATTGCAGAGGCTTACGGGCGCGCGTAACCCTTTCCCCCGAACAAACAGGGGGACGTCATGAAAGATTCACGTATCGCGGCACAGGGTCTGGTGCTTTTGGGCTGTGGCAAAATGGGGTCCGCCATGCTTGCGGGGTGGCTCAATCGTGGTTTGCCTGCATCATCTGTCTGGGTTCAGGATCCGCATCCATCTGATTGGTTGCAGAAGTCCGGTGTTCACATCAACGCCGATCTACCCAAAGAGCCGGCAATCGTGCTGGTGGCGGTCAAGCCGCAAATGATGACTGAAGCCTTGCCGACACTTGCCGCGATGGGCAATGGCGATACCTTGTTTGTGAGCGTGGCGGCCGGCACGCCGATCAGCTTTTTCGAAGGAACGCTTGGAGCGCAGACCCCGATCGTGCGCGCAATGCCCAACACGCCTGCGGCAATCTCGCGGGGGATCACGGCGATTGTTGGCAACTCGAACGCAGGCACAAAGGGACTGGATGAGGCAGAGCTGCTTTTGTCGGCGGTCGGGGAGGTCGTTCGGCTGACGGAGGAGGCGCAAATTGATGCGGTCACCGGTGTGAGCGGATCAGGACCAGCTTATGTGTTCCACATGATCGAGGCGATGGCAGCAGCAGGTGAAGAGCAGGGCTTGCCTGCGGAAATGGCGTTGCAGCTCGCCCGTGCCACCGTTGCAGGGGCCGGTGCATTGGCCATGGAAGCGGATGAAGATCCAACGCAACTGCGTGTCAATGTGACCAGCCCCAATGGCACCACGCAAGCCGCTCTCGAAGTGCTGATGAACGAAACGGACGGCTTTCCACCGCTGCTTCGCCGTGCGGTTGCAGCAGCTGCTGACCGCTCGCGGGAGTTGTCACGTGGCTGAAGTCTCGTTTGATGAATTTCTGAAGGTGGATATCCGCACAGGACAGGTCGTCAAGGCGGAAGCATTCCCCGAGGCGCGCAAGCCAGCGATCAAGCTTTGGATTGATTTCGGCGATGAGATTGGCGTGCGGAAAACCTCTGCGCAGATCACAGTACATTATACGCCCGAAGGGCTGATCGGGCGGCAGGTGATGGCGGTAGTGAACTTTCCACCCCGCCAGATCGGCCCCTTTATGTCTGAGGTTCTGGTCCTTGGGGTGCCGGATGCGAACGGTGCAATCGTCCTGATTGGACCGGATCAACAGACACCAACGGGAGGGCGCATGCATTGAATAAAGTATTGATTGGCAGAGGCTTGCCAGACGAAGTTTATGCGTCACTTGAAGGCCTAAGTGTCACCCGCCGTGATAAAACTATGCCATTGAGCGGCACAGAACTGCGTGCCGCTCTTCGCGATTATGACGGTGTGATGTGTACGCTGGGTGATATATTCTCGGCCGAGGTTTTTGCAGACGTGCCTGAGCCGCGGTGTAAGATTCTGGCCAACTTCGGTGTGGGGTATAACCACATTGATGTGGAAGCCGCACGGGCCGCTGGCGTGCGTGTGACCAACACGCCGGGTGCCGTAACCGATGCCACTGCGGACATCGCGATGACCCTGATTTTGATGAGCGCACGGCGCGCTGGTGAGGGAGAGCGACTGGTTAGGTCAGGGAGGTGGGCCGGATGGCATCCGACCCAAATGCTTGGCCTGCACTTGACGGGCAAAACGGTCGGTATCGTCGGGATGGGCCGTATTGGACAGGCAATCGCGCGCCGATGTCATTTCGGCTTTGGTATGACTGTTGAATACTTTGGTCGTGGTCCGAAGGAGTTGGAGTTTGACGCCGTCTTTCACGACGACCTCCAAACGCTTGCGCGAAATGTCGATGTGCTTGTGACCGCAGTTCCGGGCAGCCCGCAAACGCGGCACATGATTGATGCGACTGTATTGGCAGCAATGAGGCCTCATGTACGGCTGATCAACATTGCGCGTGGTGATGTGGTGCAGCAATCCGCCCTGATCGACGCATTGGTGCGGGGGGTGATCGGCGGTGCGGGCCTTGATGTTTACGAGTTTGAGCCTGAGGTTCCAGCGCAGCTCCGAAATCTGGATAACGTTGTGCTATTGCCGCATTTAGGCACGTCCACAGGGGAGGTTCGTGTGGATATGGGGCTCATGATGGTTGAGAATTTACAAGCATTCTTTCGCGGTGATCCACTGCCAAACCCCGTTTAAGCCTCGTCTATGGCGATGCGCCAGTGCCGGCGGCACAGAGAAACATAGGTCTCATTACCGCCTATCTGAACTTGCGCGCCATCGCGCAGGATTTTGCCGTCTGCATCCTTGCGCACAACCATTGTCGCCTTTTTCCCGCAATGGCATATCGTGCGTATTTCGCGCATCTCGTCAGAAAGTGCCAACAGCGCTGCCGAGCCTGGAAAAAGCTGCCCGCGAAAATCGACGCGCAGGCCGTAGCACATGATGGGTACGCTCAGATCATCAACCGCGCGGGCCAATTGCCAGACCTGTGCATCGCTCAGGAAATGCGCTTCGTCGATGAAGACACAGGCACATGGCCCCTGTGACAGGCGGCGCCTCACCTTGGCGAAAAGGTCCTCGATCGTGTCATAGGTGTCGGCATCCTGTCCGATCCCGATGCGCGACGCGATGCGGCCGTGACCGGCGCGATTGTCGAACTGCGCCGTTATGAGGTAGGGGACCATGCCGCGTTCGCGGTAATTGTGAGCGGCCTGAAGCAAAACCGTCGATTTACCGGCGTTCATGGTCGAGTAGTTGAAATATAGCTTTGCCATCCGCGTATTTATCCGCCTCTCGTGAGGGCGCGCAAGCCAATCCAGCGTCAAAGGGGGCTAGTGGTGCGAAAATGGGCTGGGCCTGAGACGGCATGCGCCCTATATTGAACAAAGCAATTCACGGATAGGGAAGACCCATGGGCTCTGCAGGCAATTATCTGAAAAAGCACACAGAAGCGTTGGTCAAAGCAGTGGGCGTCGAGGCAGCCTGCGAGGTGACTGGCAAATCCAAGGCGACGCTGGGCCGGTATTATTCCGACCACGAAGAGCATGCGGATCGCTTCATGCCGGTGGACGCGGTTGCGGCATTGGAAATCGCTGCAGGCTATCCCCATGTCACGCAGGCCTTGGCGGAGCTGTCAGGGGCGCATCTTGATTTCGATGAGCGGCGGCCAAACGATAATGACAAGGGTGGCGTAAATTCCGATGTCATCGCGTTGAGCCAGCGATTTGCCATGCTCATGGCCGAATACCAACAGTCGATTGCCGACGGAAAAATCACCATCAACGAGGCAAAGCGATTGCTGAAAGAGACGTCGATGCTGCAGCAGGTCTTGGTCGATATGAAGATGCATTTGGAAGATGAAAGTGTCTGAGGACCTTCCCGCGCTGGTACTTGCAGCCTTGCCGCACATCGACTCTGACCTGCTGAAAGCGCCGACTGATGCAGGCCATAAGCCCAGAATTCTGCTGCTATATGGCTCTTTGCGTGAGGAAAGCTATTCGCGCCGTGCGGCGGAAGAGGCGGCGCGTATTCTTGAGCATATGGGGTGCGAGACAAAGTTTTTTGATCCGCGTGGCCTGCCGCAACCGGATGATGCGCCCGCCGACCACCCAAAAGTGGCTGAGCTGCGCGATTTGGCGGTCTGGTCGGAAGGGATGGTTTGGTCCAGCCCTGAGCGGCATGGTGCGATGACAGGGATCATGAAGTCCCAAATTGACTGGCTTCCACTGTCGCTGACGGGCGGCATTAGGCCCACGCAAGGTAAAACGCTGGCCGTGATGCAGGTCAGTGGTGGATCACAATCCTTCAACGCTGTGAATCAAATGCGAATTCTGGGGCGCTGGATGCGGATGGTCACAATCCCCAACCAATCGAGCATTCCCAAAGCTTGGTTGGAGTTTGATGAGAACGGGCGGCTGCCCGCGGGGCCGTTCTACGCGCGTGTGGTCGATGTGATGGAAGAGCTTGTGAAATTCACATGGCTCGTGCGCGGGCGGTCCGATTATCTGGTTGATCGGTATTCCGAACGCGTCGAAAGCGTTGATGAGGTCCACAAACGCGTATCGCTGAAAGATCTTTAACCGCGCTTTTGCAGAATGACAGAACCGACCGAATATCCCGCCCCGAAAGAGCAGATGAGGCCGATATCGCCGTCTGATAGGTCTTTGGAATATTTTGAGAATGCGATGATCGAGCCTGCAGAGGATGTGTTCGCATAGTCTTGCAAGATGTTAGGCTGCTCTCCTGCTTCGGGCGTGCGCCCCAACACCTTTTTGCCGATAAAGTCATTCATTGATTTGTTGGCCTGATGCAGCCAAAGCCGCTTTAGGTCGCTCGCGTCGATGGTCTCATTGGCCATGTGATCGGCGATATGGGCAGAGACCAGCGGGAGGACCTCTCTGAACACCTTGCGACCATTTTGCATGAATTGCATGTCTCGACGGTCCGCAGTGCCATCAGGGCGCGAACGGCGCAGAAAGCCGTTATTGTTGCGGATGTTGTTGGAAAATTCTGTCGCACAGCGGGTTGATTTGATTTCGAAATGCGCACCTGTGGCATCTTCTGAACGCTCAATAAGCACGGCAGTTGCGACGTCCCCAAAGATGAAATGGCAGTCACGGTCGCGCCACTCGAGGTGTGCGGAGCAAATTTCAGGATTTACCACCAGCGCACTGCGAATAGATCCCGAGCGGACCATATCGGCGGCGGCCTGAATGCCGAAGGTGGCGGAGGAGCATGCGACATTCATATCAAAGGCAAAGCCGTTGATTTTCAACAGGCTTTGGATTTCAATTGCCACAGCTGGATAGGCACGCTCCAAATTTGAGGCCGCACAGATAACAGCGTCAACGTCCGCAGCACTTTTGCCTGCATCCGCAAGTGCCTTTTGGGCGGCATCCAACGCCATTTCAGCCATGAGCGATGGCTCGTCGTCACCACGTTGGCGTAGGAGCGGATGCATCACATGAGGGTCAAGGATGCCCTTTTTATCAATCACATACCGCTGGTTGATGCCTGATGCCTTGAGAATGAATTCCTCAGACGAATACTCTTTTGCAGCAATATGTCCGGCTGAAATCTCATCTGCGTGCTCTGCATTGTAGAGGTCCACATATGCATTGAAAGCTGCCACCAATTCGGTGTTGGTAATGATCTGTTCAGGTGTAAAAACGCCGGTGCCTGTGATCGCAGGTGTGTACATCTCGTATTCCTTTTCCAAAACAGGCCTTTAGGTTGCAGTCTTCTTGTGGACACTTTTGAACACGTTGCAAAAGTATCCTGACCGCCCTGAACGAAGTGGTCAGCTTTGGTTTGTTTTAAAGGGTTTGAAGACAAGTTCCCATGGTAAATTAGCCGGCTTCCGTACGGATGCCAGGCACGTGATTGCGCCGCGTGTTTTTGGAGGTTGAGATTTTACCGCGTTCGGATAGCCGTTTGTTACTCTCTTACACCGGTAACAGGAGCGAGTGCTGGATCAATCCCATTGGTTTGATCAGTGTCGACGGTGCTGTCGATTGCCGGCTCTACCTCAACTTCTGTGGGTTCAGGGTCGGGTTCGGGCGGCGGTGGGGCGCGAAAAACTTCTTCGATCCGGCGGATCGCGGGTGCAAAACCATTGAGCGACATCGGGATCGGCAAGGCGCCTTGTCCGGGGACTTGAACGGTGAGCGTGCTCACGGAGCCGGTCATCAATGCGTTGAATGGCGCCCCCGTAAGTTGCCCTTCAAGCAGGCAGCCTTGTACGGTGCAACGCGTCACGGGCAGTTTGACAGAATAGTCGACATCAACCGCTAAGGTCACTCCGGCAGTCAGATCAATGCCGAGAGGCAGTGAGATTTGGTAGAGGATACCGGGCCCTTCCGGGGGTACCGAAAATGTCGCGACCAATGCGATCTCTGTGGCGTTGTTCATCAGAACGCGGTGATAGACTTGGCAGGCCTGCGGCGTACGATCAGGGTTCAGGTAGCATTCGAGCGACCAGTCCTCGACTTCAATCTTGCTTTCAGGCTCGCGGAAGGTGTCTTGCGCAGCCAAAGGTGCCGCACAGAGGACCACGGCGGACACTGCCGAAAGGAGGTATTTACCCAGCATCGACAAGGCTCGGCACTGGGTCTTTTTCGTTTGGCTTGCCCTTTGGCAAGTTAACCAACCGACGGGAGTAGCGCTCATCATACCGCTGGATCAGCTTGCGCCCCGCCTCACGGTCTTCAAAATTCCAGATGCCGTCGCGCGCCCCTTCAATGATCAGGCTGAAAACAGCCAGTTCTATGGCTTCGCGCACAGCGACGCTCGTCAGCTCATTGAGAGAATATCCCACGTCGATTTCAAGGATTTCGTCAACGGCTACAAAGGTAAAGACGGAACCTTGAACCAGCTTTGAATAGATCGTTTTGGTGGTCGTAACCGACGATAGAACCTTGCCGCTGTCGACGCTGACGGCACGCAATGCAACGGTCACGAGATCTTTGCGGTGCTCTGAAGAGGGGCCAATGCCAAGATAGCGCACGCCAGCGCCACCGGTTACGAAATTACTATCGTATTCGACAATGCCACCCTCAAGGATGATACCGGCAAAGCGAAGAGGTCCGAGCGTGCTGCGCGGTGATCCGGTGATGGCTTGGTTTGTGCGGTCGATAATCTGACGCTCGTTGAGCAGATTGCTCAGGCCAGACCGCTCTACAACTGTGAACCATTCACCGTCGGCAACTTGCTGGAGCACGTCGATCAGGACGGCTTCACCACCTTGGGTGACCGCCTTGGAGAAGTCGGAGAAATCATCATTGGGCTGTTGTTGGCCCGTTTTGTCGGGGAATTCATAAACGGCGATATCAATTGCACGGCTTGGTGGGAGCAGGTCGCTCAAGCTGAGGCCGACGCCGGTGGTTACACCAAGGGATGCTGCGTTGGCAGCAAACTGCTCATCATCCCGCTCTGCCAGAAATTCAGCACATCCGCTCAGGACTACCGATGCTGTAACGAGAAGGCCAAACGCTCTCGTTCTGATAAATTTCATGTTCAATCGCCTTTCATGCTCGAATAATCTTCGCGCTTCGTTAAAATTCTTCGAAGCGTTCTTCTTCTACACCCTTAATTATGGCATTGTCGGGGCAGGCGTTGGGGCAGGGTCAGCCGGAGGAGGCGTCGCAGCCCCGCCGAGCCCACCAAGGTCGATAACAATCGGTGGGAAGTCGATGCTTGGCACTCCGCCCCCACCGCCGCCGCCGCCGCCACCGCTACCTGTAAACTGGTTTTGGATTTGTGCTGTGCCGACGAGGAACCCGTTAATATTCGGATTGCCGCCAAACGCAGGGTTGGTGGGCGTGTACCGCAGATTTCCTGCGAGAGCCGGAGCCGCAGTCGATACAACAGCGATCACTAAGGCTAGATTGCGAATTTTCATATTATCTACCTTCCAAGTCGAATGCTGGTGCCCGCAGGAGCATTCACAAATGTGACAGAGCCGCTGGTCCCTTGACCCAACTGCCCGAATGAGAGCGTCGTGCCCACGCTGTCAACCAAAGCGACGCCAAGGTTGAGGCCCGTACCGATTTGGGCAGCGGCCAAAACGTTGGATGAACCACCGACGATTGCCAGTCCAAGTGTGTTGGAATTGCCGATTTGCAAACCTGCGATCCTGCTCTCGGGAGAGTTTACGATGCTGATTGACGAATCATTATCGGTGCCGGACTGCAAGACTGCTCCAAACCCGCCGGGGCTGTTAACGATCGCATTGTTTGCGGAGTTTCCAGAGCCGGACTGTAGGATTACGCTTGTCGACGCAGCAGCTTCTTCCGCGCTCATCGTGACTTGTTGGGCCTGACTAAGCCCTTGTTGTTTGGACGTAACAATCTGTTCCAGACTCGTATTCGCGATCTGAAAGTCAAATTGTTGAGCGGTTGCATTCTGTGCGCCAAGAATAAATGCGCTGAATGCCAATATCTTAAAAAATGGCAGTTTCATATCAGTCTCCAATACAAGACAGGATTACGGTAACTCAAGTTCACAAAAAAAGCCAATATTGTTAATTTCTGCGTCGAATATGACGGTAATTCGGGATGCATCTGTCACCGCCATACGACCTTTCCAGACAGTGACAGGCGCCAGTCCACTTTGAATTTCCATTTCACCGCCATTAATGGAGCGGGATTTGTTTCCACCCGATTGCACGGTCGTATCGACCCTGTAGGTCAAGGTGCCGATATTGAGTGTCTGGACATTCGCAGTGACATCATAAACGCCAGCATTTTCCACCGCATCAATCCGGCACAGAGGTTGCGTGTCACCCGCCAGCGAAAGCGTCGTGATGAGCGGTAGGAGCGGAACAAGTAGCACTTGGGTTCTCCTTTAATAAGGATACCGCCCCGCCAAAGATGGTGGGGCGGCTCTCGAAAGCTGGACATAGAATTTGGGTGCCCCGTGGGACGACGGGGCATCCAATCTTTTTGCTTAGCGGTTGTTCTGGTAGTTTACCGCATTGTTGCCGTTGCCGGTCTGAACAATCGCGGATACGTTGTTTGTTCCCAGCTGAAGGTTGGCTGCGGAGTTACCGATCGCGCCAAGTGACGATACACCTGTGCCATTGATGACAGCCAGACCACCCAAAGCACCACCTACATTTGTGCCATTGATTGCAGCAACTTCGAACGCCAGACCGCCACCTTGGCTGACGAACGAGCTGTTGCCGTCGCCTTCCTGCAGGGACGCGATGGTGTTGTCTGCGCCATCTTGCAGAGCAAGCGAACTGTTGTCGTTACCGACTTGAGCGATGGCAGCATAGTTATCGTCACCGCCACTCTGCGCGATCATGGCCGAGTTGTTGTCGCCAGCTTGTGCAACGACACCGCCGTTATCAAACCCGTCTTGTGCAATCAGAGTGTTGTTGGTGAACCCAACTTGGGCCACAGCCGCTTCGTTCTGAGTTCCGGCTTGGCTGATCAGAGCATTGTTGTCGTTACCGATCTGCAAAGTGGCAGATTCTTGGAACGTACCTTCCTGCATGTTGATCGCGTCGTTGTCATTGCCCTGTTGGAACTGAGCGTTGACGTTTGCAGCACTTTGGTTTGCATCAGCGCTTGCTTGGTCTGTAGGGCCATTGCCGTTACCGAAAGCAAAAGCTGCAACGCCGTCACCAACGCGGGCAAAAGCCAACTCGTTCGTGGCTTCGTTTGCAGCACGGGCGCTTGCGGATTCGCCGGAGACGGCGGCGCGCGCATTGTCATTCGTGTTTGTAGCAGAGGATGTCAGGCCGCCTGCATCGGCTTCTGCGCCGGCAACGGAGACTTGAGCGGAAGCAGTGCCGGCGAGCAGAGCCAGCGCGGAAGCAGCAATAAGAAAACGTGTCATATTAATATATCTCCAAATCGTTATTTTAGATAAACGTCCGATGCCTCAAAATAAACGAGGCGGCGGAGTTCCCCCAGATTGGATCAGGCTGAATACCTAAACCTGCCGAGAGGATGGACCGATTCGGCTTCGGCGGGAAATCGCCCAAATTGATTAAAAAAGTCCTAATGTTGCCTCAATCTAGACATAATTATCTAGTCAGAATGCATGAATCTGGAGGCATTTCCTGAATCTGGAGGTATTTCCTGAAATAACTGGACAACTTGGGCAGTCGTTACTTAGAAGTATTAATGGTTATCGCCAGTTATCGGCAAAATTATGCCGAGATTAAGGAGCCACAATGTTTAAGCTTATTTATGTGGCAGCTTCGACTGTCACGTTAGTCTATTTTTCTACTTCGACCGGATATGCTGATGTTTATGTAAAACAGCTCAGCAAAACGAATTCTGTCTACGTGAACCAAGCATCGGGGCACCCGATGATGGGGCAACGACAACAAGCAGCTGCACCTAACCGGCAGCGCAATGCCCAAGCGCGGCAAGCAGCTGTGTTGGCAAGTCAGGGCGCCAGAACGGTACCACTGCGGATAAACGACTTTAGCCAGACGGGTGTTACCAACAAGCTAAGTGTCCCATCGGTTCGGGGCGGTGTAAGGGTCACTGCAGACAATTGATCTATTTTGATCAGGCTTTGCATAACGACCATCAACAAACGGAAAGATATTCAAAAACGCATTTTTAAAAAATTTTTAAAGTTAGAGGAGCCATGCAACACAAAATTATTTGCGAGAACAGCAGTGGCGTTGCCCTTATTGGGGGCGGACGACTTGAGCAACTCGGGTTTGCAGAAACGATCAGAGCTGAATTTGAAGGGCGTGGATTTCACGTCATAGAGATGGATGATGACGGGGACGTGTCAAAATGTTCCAAGTCAGCTCTTCAGCCCACTTACGACAAACAAATTGCAGTTGTCATTATTGACAGCAGTGAGACATCCGATATCGCACGTGCGCGCATTCAGGTTGAAGGCTTGTCGCCCCGCGCGGTAATCCTCGCACTGCGCGATCCTGACCTGGTGTTGCGGCCTGCAGAATGGCCGTCAAATCTGCGCGGTGTCGTGAAATGGGACGAGATATCGGAGCGCGCTTCGACCTTTTTGACGATTGTGTCGGAGGGTCTGACCGTCTTTGATCCGAAATTGATCAACTGGGAAATGGCTGCGAATTTTTCCGGCCCGGTTGGATTCTCCCCCGAGTTCAGCACACTGACACGTCGCGAGGGGGAGATTGCATCCGAGATATGTCGCGGGTCTATAAACCGTGAAATCGCGGCCAAGCTGGGCATTACCGTCAACACAGTCAACACGCACGTCAACTCGCTTATCCGCAAGCTGGGCGTGAGTAACCGAACCGAGGTTGCGGTTTGGTATCTGAGCGCCGAAAGGTAGCGGGCTGGAGAGCCTAAGATCGGGCGCAATGCTTTTTAAGAGATTGCGCTCGATTACCTGAAAACCACAGCTGCTATATTCAGCCTTGGAGCGACTTAACCCCGACTTCGTCCTGCGCCTGTGCTCTGATGGCGAGTGCAGCAGCATACGCGCCGGCAGCAGTCGTATAATACGGGATTTTGTCATAAAGCGCGATGGAGCGGATGGATTTGCTGTCTTCGACCGCTTGCGCTCCCTCGGTCGTATTCATGACCAGATGAATCTGCTCGTCCTTCATCATATCCGTGATATCTGGGCGGCCTTCATAGACTTTATTAACGATCTGGCAGGGGATGTTATGCTCCGTGAGCCATGCCGCAGTGCCACGGGTGGCACAAATGGTGAAATCCTGCTCGATCAGAATACGTGCAGCCTCCAGAACATCTTCGGTTTTATCAGCATCTTTGATCGACAGGAACGTTGTCCCCGTTCGGGGAAGCATCGTGCCTGCGCCCATTTGCGCTTTCAAAAACGCACGAGGAAAATCGCGGTCCCATCCCATGACTTCACCTGTTGAGCGCATTTCCGGCCCCAGAATAGTGTCAACGCCGGGGAAGCGGGCGAAGGGTAGAACTGCCTCTTTAACCGAAAACCACGGCATGTTCGGATCGGCCAGCGTCATCGGATCGCCGAGTGGCAGCACATCCTCATAGGCGGCATTTGCATCATAGAGCGCGCGCAACGGGAAGTTGGAAAGCGGCTCACCCGCCATGATGCGCGCAGCGATGGATGCAATTGCGCTGTCGGTGGCCTTGGCAACAAACGGCACCGTCCGTGAGGCCCGCGGATTGACTTCAATCAGATAGATATCACCGTCTTTGATCGCAAACTGGATATTCATCAAGCCAACTACATTGAGTGCCATTGCAAGGGCTTTGGTCTGGACCTCAATCTCGGCAATGATCTCGCGCGAAAGGGAGTAGGGAGGCAATGAGCACGCGCTGTCGCCGGAGTGTACACCCGCCTCCTCGATGTGCTGCATGATGCCTGCGACATGCACGTCTGTGCCATCGGACAACGCATCAACGTCCAACTCAACTGCGCCGGACAGGTAGCTGTCGAGCAAAACAGGGCTGTCGCCTGACACCACAACGGCTTCAGATATATAGCGCTCCAACTGGCTTTGATCGCGGACGATCTCCATTGCGCGCCCGCCAAGGACGTAAGAGGGGCGGATAACCAGCGGGAAACCAATCTCTTTTGCAATCTCCATGGCTTCAGCGTCGGAATGCGCGATGCCATTGTGCGGCTGCTTGAGGCCGAGGCTTTGCACCAGATCGGCAAAGCGTTCGCGGTCTTCTGCCAAATCAATCATGTCGGGCGTCGTGCCGAGGATCGGGATGCCTTCGTCGTGCAAAGCCTGCGCGATTTTAAGCGGCGTCTGCCCGCCGAATTGCACGATCACGCCGTGCAATGTGCCGTTCTCCTGCTCAACCCGCAGGATTTCCATGACATGCTCAAACGTCAGCGGCTCAAAATACAAGCGGTCCGATGTGTCGTAATCGGTGCTGACCGTTTCAGGATTGCAATTGACCATGATCGTCTCATAGCCTGCATCGGTCAGCGCATAACAGGCGTGACAGCAGCAGTAATCAAACTCGATCCCTTGGCCGATCCGGTTTGGACCACCGCCAAGAATGACGACCTTTTTGCGGTCCGACGGGCGGGCCTCACATTCGGTATCGCCCATCATCGGCGTCTCATAAGTCGAATACATATAGGGCGTTTGCGCCTCGAATTCCGCCGCACAGGTGTCGATGCGTTTGAACACCGCCTTTACACCAAGGCCAAGCCGCGCTTTTCGAACGGCCTGTTCTGTCTTGCCGGTCAGATGCGCAAGGCGCGCATCGGTAAAGCCCATCATCTTGAGGTGACGCATGCCTGTTTCATCTGTCGGCAATCCATCGGCCTGAACGGTTTGCTCGGCTTCGACAATCTCGCGGATACGGGCAAGGAACCATGGATCGAACATTGTCGTGGCGTGGATATCCTCGTCCGACATGCCGTGGCGCATGGCCTGCGCGATGGTCCGCATGCGGTCAGGCGTGGTTTTCGAGATCGCCTTGGTGATCGCAGCCCGGTCAGGTGCGCCAGGAATTTCGACCTCGTCAAAACCGCTTAGGCCGCTCTCCATGCTTGCCAACGCTTTTTGCAGGGATTCGTGTATGGTCCGGCCGATTGACATGGCCTCACCCACCGACTTCATCGCGGTGGTCAGATACGGTTCTGAGCCAGGAAATTTCTCGAAGGCGAATTTGGGGATTTTGGTGACGACATAGTCGATGGTCGGCTCGAACGAGGCAGGCGTCACGCCAGTGATGTCATTGTCCAACTCATCAAGGGTGAACCCCACGGCCAGTTTTGCAGCAATCTTGGCAATAGGAAAACCGGTAGCCTTGGAGGCCAGAGCGGAGGACCGCGACACACGGGGGTTCATCTCGATCACGACCATCCGGCCATCTGCGGGGTTGACGGCCCATTGCACGTTAGAGCCGCCCGTCTCCACACCAATCTCGCGCAGCACGGCGATAGAGTGGTTGCGCATGATCTGGTATTCTTTGTCCGTCAACGTAAGGGCAGGGGCCACCGTGATGCTGTCGCCGGTGTGCACACCCATAGGGTCCACGTTTTCGATGGCGCAGACGATGATGGCGTTGTCGGCGGTGTCGCGCACGACTTCCATCTCGAACTCTTTCCAGCCAATCAATGATTCATCAATCAGGATTTGCCCCATCGGGGAGGCGTCCATGCCGGAACGACAATAGAATTCATAATCCTCGCGGTTGTACGCCACGCCGCCTCCTGTGCCGCCCATAGTGAAGGCAGGGCGGATGATCGCGGGCAGGCCAATCTCTTCGAGGGATTCCAGCGCGGTGGCGACCCCTGCGGCAAGGTCTTTCTTGCCGTTTGCATCTTTTGGCGCGGTACAGATCGTGGCCTTCGGGTTCTCGATTCCCAACCTGTCCATGGCTTCGCGGAACAATTTGCGGTCCTCGGCCATCTCGATGGCTGCACGCTTGGCGCCGATCATCTCGACGCCGAATTTCTCCAATACGCCCATTTCTTCAAGGGCCAGTGAAGTGTTGAGCCCTGTTTGACCGCCCATCGTCGGCAGCAGTGCGTCAGGGCGTTCTTTTTCGATGATCTTTGCGACAAATTCAGGTGTGATCGGCTCGATATACGTCGCATCCGCAAGGCCCGGATCGGTCATGATGGTCGCAGGGTTGGAGTTGACGAGGATGACGCGGTAGCCTTCCTCTTTGAGTGCTTTGCATGCCTGCGCGCCGGAATAGTCGAATTCGCAGGCCTGACCGATGACAATGGGGCCTGCACCAATGATCATAATCGACTTGATGTCGGTTCTCTTTGGCATGGCGTGTGGCCCCCTGAAAATGGCAAATTTTCGTGGTTATAGGGGCTGGGCAGCGGGGTGCAAGGTGGAATTGGGGGATGCCGCAGGCCTTTGTGGCTAAGACACGAAGCTTTGTGGAAAAGTGGGACGCATCCGCGCTGTTGGCGGTGAAACAGTCTTTGGCCGGAGTTTATGAAAAAAGGGCGCGAAGTTCTCCGCACCCTTCGAAGTTCTGTGGCGTTTGAGAGGGTCCGTACTTACAGCTCGGATGCCGGGGTGCTCTTGATCTCGGGCCAGGTTGTATCGGCTGTGTTAATCGTACCGGCCTTGTCCTTGAGGAACAGGTTGTGCGCCCCGTCGGAGGAATTCAGGTAGAGTTGGCCGTCGACGATTTTGAACAGTTCGGGCTGGGTTGCGATTTTCTTGCCCTTGCTCGTACCCACGGTACACCAGCCACCGTAAGCGGGTGCATATTTTGCAGGCTCAGCCTTGAATTTCGCTTTGTTTTCCGCAGAGGAAAATTTCCAGACAGCGCCGTTGTGCTCGTATTTGAATTCGGCTGTGCCTTTTGTGGGTGTGCCGGCTGTGTGATATGCGACGGGATCATATCCGTTGATCGCAATGTTCTTTGCGGTATCGGAGATGAAGAACTCGTCGGCGGCGTGCGCGCTGCCAACTGAAACAAAGGCGGCGAGGGCGGCTACAGCAAGTCCGTGGCGGATGGTTTTAAGGGTCATGACAGTCCTCTTGTGCAAAGTTGTTTAGGGTTCATTTTACGTCTTTAGGGGGTCACCGTCTTGTGCCCCGCAGATGGTGCGCAGGGACAAGTACGGCAGCAGCAATTGAAAATTGCAAGGGATCGGGCGCGAATGCCAATAAACTAAAATGACGTTTACTCACGGCTTCGCCAGACGTTCGTGATGTTTGCACGGTGGTGCCGCTTAGGCGTCTAGATAGGTCCGGACAGCCGCCTCGAACGCGCGGGGGCGGTCGGCGTGTAGCCAATGGCCCGCCTGTGGAAGTTTGGCAAAACGCGCGGCAGGAAACAGCGATTTGATCCGCGCACGGTGCTCGGGGAGGACGTAATCACTCTGCGCGCCAGTCAGGAACAGCGCAGGTTTGTCGAAACTGCCCGATACGTCTGGGAAACCAATGATATGATCCATCTCCGCTTCCAGCACATCAAGGTTCAGCCGCCACTTTCTCCCCGTCACATCCAGTGATTGCGTGAAAAAACTCTGTAGTGCCGGTTCGACTCCTTGATGGCCCAACTGCTCGGCCGCCTCGGACCTGCGGGTAAGGCTGGATAAATCCACACTGCGCATTGCCGCAATATGGTGCGATTGCGAATGGGTGTAGGCGACGGGTGCGATGTCCGCGATGATCAGACGGCGTACCAACTCGGGAAAGCGGAGCGCCATTACCATCGCCGCCTTGCCACCCATGGAGTGTCCGCACATATCAACCGGTCCGCCGATGTGGCGGGCTATTTCCGCCAGATCGTCTGCCATGTCGTCATATGACTGACTGCTTTCGCGTGGGCTGTCGCCGTGGTTGCGCATGTCGGGCGTGATTACGCGGCGCGCGTCTGCCAGACGTTTTGCGATAACACCCCAGTTGCGCCCCGAGCCATAGAGGCCGTGCGCGATGATCAAGGGGGGCATATCGGGAGACGCATCTCCGAATTCGGTATAACTCAACATGTCTCAAGGCCTAGCGCCATTGCAGCGGCGTGACCAGCCGCTTAGAGATACGCTATGATGACGGATCAAGAAATGGCTGCAAAATCGCGGGTGTTGTGCGGGTTGATGCAGCAAAAGCTCAACGTGCGCGGCCGTAATCTGGCGCAGTGTTTGGGCCGCGCGGGTCGGCAGTTGCCTAAATCTGTGCGGACGTCCGGTGCAACCCTCGTTCAGGCCCAGATGCTCTCCGACAATCCAAAAACCGCACGGCAAGTAGATGTGAAGGCCGTCGATGCCGCGTATGAGCATCTGCGCGGACATCTTGCGGGTATTGATGTGGGGGAGCGACGCAAGGCGCGATTGCTGAGCGTTGCTGCTGCAGTAGTGGGCAACCTCATTGTTGTGGTGGCCGTATTTATCGTCTGGCTATGGTGGCGCGGCTATATCTAACGCAGTCCCGTTCGTGCGCATTTACGGATTGTATTGGGCATCTGTAACCTGCTCCAGCCAGTCTGCCGATGATCCATCAAGCTCTTCTTGCAACGCGATGTGTGTCATGGCGATGCTTGGTGCTGCACCATGCCAGTGCTTCTCATTTGGTTCGAACCAGACGGTATCGCCTGTTTTGATATGCTCGATCGGCCCACCTTCGCGCTGCACGCGGCCTTCGCCCGCCGTCACGATCAGGGTTTGACCCAGCGGATGTGTATGCCACGCCGTGCGCGCGCCTGCATCGAATGTGACGGTGACGCCGCGCAAACGGGCAGGTGCGGGGGTAGAAATGACAGGCTCCATACGTACGTTTCCGGTGAAATACGCAGCGGGTGCTTGGGTTGCTGGACGCGATCCTGCGGGATGGATAATCATATCTGCCGTCTCCAGTTTAAGGGCGCGCACCCCCGATGTCGTAGGGGCGCGCACCGATTGGTTTTACAGGTTGGGGTAGATCGGAAATTTCGCGCACATGGCTTCAACCTCGGCTTTCACCTTGGCTTCGACATCTGCGTTGCCCTCTTCGCCATTCGCAGCAAGGCCATCAACGACTTCGATAATCCAGTCCGCAATCTGGCGGAACTCTGCCTCGCCAAAACCGCGTGTGGTGCCCGCAGGGGAACCTAGGCGGATGCCGGAGGTTACCATTGGCTTTTCAGGATCAAACGGCACGCCATTTTTGTTGCAGGTGATATGCGCCCGCTCCAGTGCCTTTTCGGTTGCGTTGCCTTTGACGCCTTTGGGGCGCAGATCAACCAGCAGAACATGCGTATCGGTGCCGTGTGTGATGGTATCAAGCCCACCTTTGATCAGCTGATCTGACAGGGCCTGCGCGTTCTTGATGACCTGTTGGATGTAAGTCTTGAACGATGGGTCCAAAGCCTCACCGAAGGCGACGGCCTTGGCTGCGATCACATGCATCAACGGGCCACCCTGAATACCGGGGAAGATGGCGGAGTTGAACTTTTTAGCCAGCGCCTCGTCGTTGGTGAGGATCATACCGCCGCGCGGACCGCGCAGGGTTTTGTGGGTTGTTGTCGTGGCCACATGAACGTGCGGGAAGGGATTGGGATATTCACCTGCCGCAATCAGACCGGCAAAGTGGGCGACATCAGCGAGCAGATATGCGCCACAGCTGTCGGCAATCTCGCGCATGCGGGCAAAGTTGATCGTGCGTGGAATGGCAGAACCGCCTGCGATGATCATCTTCGGCTGGTGCTCCGTCGCGAGGCGTTGAACCTCGTCATAGTCCAACAGGTTGTCTTCGCGCTTGACCCCGTATTGAATGGCGTTGAACCATTTGCCAGATTGGTTCGGCTTGGCCCCGTGGGTCAGGTGGCCGCCTGCATCAAGGGACATGCCAAGGATTGTATCGCCGGGTTGCAGCAGCGCTTGGAATACACCTTGGTTGGCTTGCGAGCCTGAATTAGGCTGCACATTGGCAAAGTCGCAAGAGAACAGTTTGCATGCGCGCTCAATCGCCAGTTCTTCGGCGATGTCCACGTATTGGCAGCCGCCGTAGTACCGCCGACCGGGATAGCCTTCGGCGTATTTGTTGGTCATCACACCGCCTTGCGCTTCCATAACAGCAGCCGAGACGATGTTTTCGGACGCGATCAGCTCAATCTCGGTGCGCTGACGTTGCAATTCTTTATTGGTGGCATCTGCAATCGCCGGATCGGTGTCGGCAAGGCTGCGGGTGAAAAAATCGGATGTCTTGGTCAACA
This sequence comes from Sulfitobacter sp., assembly GCA_049670485.1. Taxonomy (GTDB): domain Bacteria; phylum Pseudomonadota; class Alphaproteobacteria; order Rhodobacterales; family Rhodobacteraceae; genus Sulfitobacter. The sequence goes on along the minus strand of JBATTJ010000129.1, from coordinate 27,666 downwards.
TATGCGTGGCTCCTTGAGCGTTGTGTCCTGTTACCGCGTTTCGTATCGGAAACAGGGTGCCCCGTGAAGATGCGAAAACGACTTGGCTTGTGATAGATGCGCCGCGACGGCGATGCACGTGAGAATAGGGCAGCCTGCGCGGTTTGCAGGTGCCGTGCTGGTGATCGGTCGGATTGTGTGATTGTCTGAGTAAACACAAGGCGCAGATCGGAAACACAATGCCCCAGAAGATAGCCTTTTTGGCAAGCGATACGCCAGTGGCCCAAACGGCCCGCGCCGCATTGATCGGACGCTATGGTGATACGCCGACCGACAAGGCCGAAGTCGTTGTGGCATTGGGCGGTGATGGCTTCATGCTGCAAACCTTGCATGAAACACAGGCGTTGGCCTTGCCGGTTTACGGCATGAACCGCGGCACCATCGGTTTTTTGATGAACAACTATATGGAGGGCGACCTGCCTGCGCGTCTCGCCGCTGCGGAAGAGGCGGTGATCAATCCCTTGTCGATGACGGCGGTGCATGAAGATGGCCGCAAATCAAACGCGCTGGCCCTCAATGAGGTGGCATTGCTGCGCCAAGGGCCACAGGCGGCCAAACTTCAGATCACTGTCGATGGCCGATTGCGAATGCAGGAACTTGTCTGTGACGGCGCGCTTCTGGCGACACCGGCGGGATCGACGGCCTATAATTATTCCGCGCACGGACCCATTTTGCCCATCGGTGCGGATGTCCTTGCGCTTACCGCCATGGCTGCATTCCGTCCGCGCCGGTGGCGTGGAGCGTTGTTGCCAAAAACGGCGGTCGTGCGTTTTGACGTACTCGAAGCGGAGAAGCGTCCCGTGATGGCGGATGCAGACGGCACCAGTTACCGCGATGTGACGTCAGTCGAGATCCGCTCCGAGCCAAGCATTGCGCACCGGATTCTTTTTGATCCGGGTCATGGACTTGAAGAGCGGTTGATCTCCGAGCAGTTCACCTGACCAAAAGCGTTCCCGAGTTTTATGGAACCAATTCATGGCGGCTCACGTTGTTTACATGAGTAGGTGACGCGGAGGGATACATTTCAACGCCCCACCAAATGCAACAAAATCGAAAAGGAGACCCGTTATGAACTGGGATCAAGTGACAGGAAACTGGAAACAATTCAAAGGTCAAGCGCAGCAGAAATGGGGCGAATTGACCAACGATGATCTGGATCAAGCCGAAGGCAATCGCGAAGAGCTTGAAGGTAAAATCCAAGCCCGCTACGGCAAGACGAAAGAAGAAGCCAAGCAAGAGGTCGACGCTTTTCTTGCCGAGCACTAAAAACATCACCTTGATGTACAAAAGCGGTCCCCTTGCGGGGGCCGTTTTTGTTTGCGTCTACTCTTTTGCATAGCCGATGGCTTGAAGCGCTGTTTTGATCTCGTCCAGTGTCGCAGGATCATCAATCGTCGCCGGTAGTTTGAACGCTTCGCTATCCGCGATCTTGACCATCGTCGCGCGCAAAATTTTGCCGGAACGTGTCTTTGGCAAACGGTCCACCACCAACGCCAGTTTGAATGCAGCAACCGGACCGATTTTCTCACGGACAAGTTTCACACATTCGGCCGCGATATCGGCATGGGGGCGGTTCACCCCCTTGGTCAGACAGACAAATCCCATCGGGGCCTGACCTTTGAGCGCATCAGCCACACCAATCACGGCACATTCGGCTACATCGGGGTGCGCGGCGAGGACTTCTTCCATAGCGCCCGTAGACAGGCGATGGCCTGCCACGTTGATCACATCATCCGTGCGCGCCATGATATAGAGGTAGCCGTCTTCGTCGATCATCCCCGCATCGCCGGTCTCATAAAAGCCTGGAAAATGGCTCAGATAGCTTTTTCGAAAACGCTCCTCTGCGTTCCAAAGCGTCGGAAGCGTGCCGGGGGGCAAGGGAAGTTTAATGGCAATTGCGCCCAACTCACCCGCAGGCATCGGGTGGCCCGCTTCGTCGAGGATTTGCACGTTGTATCCCGGCATCGGAACTGTTGGGGAGCCGATTTTCACCGGAAGTGCTTCCAGCCCCGCAGGGTTGCCTGCGATGGTATAGCCCGTCTCGGTCTGCCACCAGTGATCGTACACGGGTTTGCCCAGCACGTTCTGCGCCCAGATTATTGTGTCAGGATCGGCACGCTCGCCTGCAAGATAAAGCGCGCGCAAACAGCTGATGTCATATTTCGCAAGCTCGAGCCCTTTGGGGTCTTCACGCTTGACCGCGCGTATCGCAGTGGGTGCAGTGAAAAAGCTGCGCACGTTATGTTCTGAAATCACCCGCCAGAACGTGCCTGCGTCGGGTGTGCCGACGGGCTTGCCCTCGAACACGACAGTTGTGTTGCCGTGGATTAGCGGGCCGTAAGCAATATAGCTGTGTCCGACCACCCATCCGACATCTGACGCTGCCCAAAACACATCGCCGGGATCGACGTCATAGATGTTTTTCATCGTCCAGTTTAGCGCGACCAAATGGCCGGCAGTGTGGCGCACCACGCCTTTCGGCGCGCCGGTGGTGCCGGAGGTATAGAGGATATAGGCGGGGTGGTTGCCCGCGACCGGCACGCAATCTGTCGGTGTGCCAAGGGCAATGGCCGCGTGCCACTCAAGGTCGCGCCCTTCAACCAGATCACAGGTCGCCTGTTCGCGCTGCAAGATAATGCAGGCATCAGGCTTGTGGGTGGCCATTTCGATCGCACCGTCGAGCAGCGGTTTGTAGTGGACGACCCTGTTCGGTTCCAACCCGCAAGAGGCGGCAATGATGGCTTTTGGTGTGCAATCGTCAATTCGTACGGCCAATTCGTTTGCTGCAAAACCGCCGAATACGACGGAATGCACTGCCCCGATGCGCGCGCAGGCCAGCATCGCCTCGATGGCTTCGGGAACCATGGGCATATAAATTATGACGCGGTCGCCTTTGGACACACCCCGTGCCACCAGTGCACCGGCAAGCGCGGCCACGCGCTGCTGCAATTCGGAAAAGGTGATCGTCTGTTTTGTGCCGGTGATGGGGCTGTCGTGGATGATCGCGGCCTGATCCGCGCGTCCGTTCGCCACATGGCGGTCGACTGCATTATAGCATCCGTTAACCTGCGCGTCGGCATACCACTCATACAAATCCGCACCTTTGGAGAAAAGCGCCTGCTTTGGTGCCTCAACCCAGTCGATAGCTTTTGCCTGCTCCAGCCAAAAGCGTTCCGGATCGGCTTTTGCTGCGTCGTATACGTCTTGGTAGCCCATAGCGGGTGTCTCCCCCTTATATTTATGCAAGAGTTAGGCCCACAGACGGGTGTGCGACAAGCAAAATGCGCGTGCAGCTATGCTACGGCGTAAATTAATTTACATAGCCGATGCCGTCCCAACGCAATTGCCCTAGCCGTATTGCGCCACCGGTGTGCCTGCGATGGCCGCCATATTGAGCAGGCCACGTGCAGTGATGGACGGCGAGACGACATGCGCGCGGTTGCCCATGCCCATAAGGATCGGTCCCACTTCGAGGCCGCCGCCTTTCATTTTGAGAATGTTGCGCACACCGGAGGCTGCATCGGCATGTGCAAAGACCAGCACATTGGCCGGGCCAACCATGCGGTTGTCGGGAAACAGCCGCGCCCGCAAATCGGGATCAAGGGCCGTGTCGATGTTCATCTCTCCCTCATAGCAGAAATCATGATCCCCTGCGTCGAGGATTGCGATGGCCTGCCGCAATCTGCTGCCGGAGCCTTCCCCCTGATTGCCGAACTGGGATTGGGAGCACATCGCAACATTGGGTGTCAGACCGAAGCGGCGCACGTGGCGCGCAGCACCGATGGCAATTTCCGCGATTTGTGCGGGGTCGGGATGCTGGTGCACCTGTGTGTCGGCGATAAACAGCGGCCCATCCTCAAGGATCATCATCGACAGGGAGCCATGTGCGCGCAGGTCATCGCGGCCCAACACTTGCTCAATATAATTGAGGTGCCAACGAGTTTCCCCGAAGGTGCCGCAGATCAAACTGTCGGCCTCGCCGCGTTGAACCATGACCGCGCCGATAGCGGTCGTGTTGGTGCGCATGACTGCACGGGCGATATCGGGCGATACACCGCGCCGCGCCAAAAGGGCGTGATAGGTCTCCCAATAATCGCGGTAGCGTGGGTCGTTTTCGGGGTTCACAACGTCGACGTCCTCGCCGAGCTTTAGGGTAAGCCCCGCCTTCTCCATCCGCTTTTCGATAACTTCGGGACGACCGATGAGGATTGGCCGCTCTGTCGTTTCCTCCAGCATCGCTTGGGCACAGCGCAAGACGCGTTCGTCCTCCCCTTCGGCAAATACGATCCGACGTGAGGTGGCGCGCGCCGCTTGGAACACCGGACGCATCAACAGCGCAGATTTGAACACAGAGCCATCAAGTTTATTCTTGTAGGCCTCCATATCCTCGATGGGGCGCGTGGCGACGCCTGTCTCCATCGCGGCCTTGGCCACCGCGGAAGAGACGATGCCCACAAGGCGCGGATCAAAGGGCTTGGGGATCAGGTAATCTGCGCCGAAGGTCAGTTGCTCACCCTGATAGGCGGCGGCGGCCTCTGCCGATGTCGTCTCCCGCGCCAAGGCGGCGATGCCTTCGATGCAGGCGATCTTCATCTCGTCGTTGATGGTGGTCGCACCCACATCCAAGGCCCCGCGGAAGATAAACGGGAAGCACAGCACGTTGTTGACCTGATTGGGGAAATCCGACCGGCCTGTGGCGATGATCGCATCGGGCGACACGGCGCGGGCCGCATCCGGCATGATCTCGGGGCTGGGGTTTGCCAGCGCAAAGATGATCGGGCGTGGGGCCATCTTCGCGACCATTTCAGGTGTGAGGACGTTCGGGCCGGACAGTCCCAGAAACAAATCTGCTCCGTCGATCACATCGTCCAACACACGCAGATCGGAAGCTTGCGCGTACTCCGATTTGATCGGGTTCATATCGACCTCACGGCCTTCATAAACCAACCCGTGCACATCACACAGCCAGACGTTTTCACGCTTTACGCCCAGTTTGAGCAGCATGTTCAGGCACGCAATGCCCGCAGCACCGCCACCGGTGGAGACAATCTTGATGTCCTCAAACTTTTTGCCCGCCACGAAAAGGGCATTCGTTGCGGCGGCACCGACGACAATTGCAGTGCCGTGCTGGTCATCGTGAAAGACCGGTATATTCATTCGCTCGTTACAGATACGCTCGACGGTGAAGCAATCGGGCGCTTTGATGTCTTCGAGGTTGATCGCGCCAAACGAAGGTTCAAGTGCGCAAACGATATCGGCCAGCTTTTCAGGATCGGACTGGTCCACCTCGATATCGAAGCAATCGATGCCCGCGAATTTTTTGAAGAGCACGGCCTTGCCCTCCATCACCGGTTTGGAGGCCAGTGCGCCGATGTTACCCAGCCCGAGGACCGCGGTGCCGTTTGTGATAACCGCCACCAGATTGGCGCGCGACGTATAGAGCGCGGCCGTTGCGGGATCTTTTTGTATCTCGATGCAGGCCTCTGCCACACCGGGGCTATAGGCCCGCGACAGGTCGCGACCATTGGCCAACGGCTTGGTCGCGCGGATCTCAAGCTTTCCAGGTTTGGGGAGGGCGTGATAATCAAGTGCGGCCTGACGGCTGTTGGTGGTATCGGTCATGCAGTAAGCCTCACTTTTAAGTTTAGTTTAGTGTTAAACTATTTCATATCAGGCGCCAGCCGGATTTTTGTACATAGCCGAAATCGGTTCTGCAGGCGTTGTCGAAAACCATCGCATCTTGTGTTACGCGCGGCTAGGGTGGAAGGCCAATGAAGGGGAGAATGTGATGTCAGACCTGCGGCAGGCGGCTATGGATGTGCGCGAAAATGCCCATGCGCCTTATTCGGATTTCAAGGTTGGTGCTGCGTTGCGTGGTGTGTCAGGTGCAATCTATCGCGGCTGTAACGTAGAGAACGTCGCCTATCCTGAAGGCACTTGCGCCGAGGCAGGCGCGATTGCGGCAATGGTTGCAGCGGGGGAGCGAAGTTTTGTGGAAGCCTATGTTGTGGCCGGATCTCCTCTGCCCGTGACGCCTTGTGGTGGCTGCCGTCAGAAGCTGGCGGAATTTGGTGCAGGTGATGTGTCGGTGACCATGGCCACGGTTGCCGGCGTAGAGCAGGTGATGAGTATTTCCGATTTGTTGCCCGGCGCGTTTGATCCGTCGTTTTTGGGCCGCTGAATGGAGGCGCGTGCGATACTGGCCAAGCTGCGCCATGATCAACCTCTCAGCGCAGCGGAGTTGAATTGGGTCGCAGGCGCGCTTGCCGATCAGACTCTTAGCGCGGCACAAGCGGGTGCATTCGCCATGGGCATCTGTCGCAACGGTCTGGATGAGGCTGGGCGTGTGGCGCTGACGCGTGCCATGTGTGCGTCGGGTCAAGTGCTTGAATGGAACCTCGACAAGCCGATTTTGGACAAACATTCGACGGGGGGTGTCGGCGATTGCGTGAGCCTCGTGCTGGCCCCCGCACTTGCTGCATGTGGTGCTTATGTCCCGATGATTTCGGGTCGCGGGCTGGGTCATACCGGCGGCACATTGGACAAGCTAGAGGCTATCCCCGGTGTTGGCGTGATGCTGAACGAGGCGCGGCTGCGTCACGTTGTGGGGCAGGTCGGCTGCGCCATTGTGGGTGCAACGGGCGATATCGCCCCGGCGGACAAGCGCCTTTATGCCGTGCGCGATGTGACCTCGACCGTCGACAGTCTTGATCTGATCACCGCATCGATCCTGAGCAAGAAGCTGGCCGCAGGGCTGGAAGGGCTCGTGCTTGACGTCAAAGTCGGCTCTGGCGCGTTCATGAAAGACATCGGTGCGGCGCGAAATCTGGCACAGGCATTGGTGGGAACCGCCAATGTGGCGGGCTGTCCTACGCAAGCGATCATCAGCGATATGAGCCAACCATTGGTGCCCAGCCTCGGCAACGCACTCGAAGTGGCGGAGGTGATGCGTGTGCTGCGCGGCGAGGTCCAAGGTCCGCTTGTCGATCTGTGCGCGGCGCTGGGCGGTGTGCTTTTGGCGGGTGCTGGCCTTGCAAAAGATGCGAACGAAGGCGATGCCTTTATCCGGTCGGCAATCTTGGACGGGCGCGCAGCGGAGCGTTTTGGCGCTATGATCGCGGCGTTAGGCGGTCCGGTGCAGTTTGTCGAAAATTGGCAACGGTTTCTTCCCGAAGCAACCGTGATGCGCGAAGTCACAGCGCAGCAAAGCGGCGTGGTGCAGGCAATGGATGCCGAAGCCTTGGGCCTTGCCGTTGTCGCACTTGGCGGTGGGCGAATGATTGAAAGTGACACTGTTGATCCTGCGGTGGGGCTGTCACGCGTTGTGCGTCTGGGATCACACGTCGAGAAAGGTCAGCCATTGGCCGTGATCCACGCGGCGCGCCCTGCGCAAGCAGACGATGCAGCTGCTGCTATACGTGCGGCGATAACCTTGGGGCCGGACAAGGTTTCGGTGCCTGATCTAATTGTGGAGCATATAGCCCAATGACACGTGCGTTTTTGGTTGTGATGGATTCCGCAGGTATTGGTGGCGCACCCGATGCGGATACGTTTTTCAATGGCGATGTGCCCGACACAGGCGCAAACACGCTGGGCCATATTGTGCGTGCTTGCGCGCAGGGGCACGCGGAGAACGGTCGAACTGGCCCGTTGCAGGTGCCGACACTTGCCGCTCTGGGTCTAGGGCATGCCATCAAAGCGGCGAGCGGGCTTGGTGTCGATCTGGACACCGCACTCGGCGGGACATGGGGCGTGGCCACCGAAATCTCGCGTGGGAAGGATACGCCGTCTGGCCATTGGGAGTTGGCAGGCGTGCCCGTTCCTTGGGAATGGCATTATTTCGATCGTGTGGAGCAGTCTTTTGACGCGAAACTGGTGGCGCGTGTCTGTACGCTCGCCGGTTGCGACGGGATTTTGGGCAACTGCCACGCGCCTGGCACGGCGATCATCGAAGCATTAGGCGCAGAGCATATGCGCACGGGCCAACCTATTTGCTACACCTCGGCCGATAGCGTGTTCCAGATTGCCGCCCATGAGGAGACGTTTGGTCTGGACCGTCTGCTCAAGCTGTGTGCCGATATCGCACCCGAACTGCATGCGCAGCGCGTGGGCCGTGTGATCGCGCGGCCGTTTGTCGGTGATATGAAGCGCGGGTTCACGCGCACGCCGCGCCGCCGTGATTTTGCGATGATGCCGCCTAAACCCGTACTGAGCAATTGGGTCCAATCGGCAGGCCGCGCCACATTCGCAGTGGGCAAGATTGGCGACATCTTTTCCATGCAAGGCTTTGACGAGGTGCGTAAAGGGCCGGATGCGGCGCTGATGACGCATCTGTCGGATCTGGTGGATAACGCGCCAGATGGCAGTCTGACCTTCGCAAATTTCGTCGAGTTCGACAGCCTTTATGGCCACCGCAGGGATGTGTCGGGCTATGCACGCGCGCTCGAATGGTTTGACGCCGAGATTGGCACGCTGACCGGTCGCTTGCGCGACGGCGATATCATGGTCCTGACCGCAGACCACGGGAACGATCCGACGTGGATCGGGACCGATCACACGCGCGAACGTGTACCCGTTCTGATTGCTGGGCAGGGGGCCGGAGCATTGGGCCAGATTGCCTTTGCCGATGTGGCGGGTTTTGTTGCGGCGCATCTCGGGATAGATGTGCCAGATTAGAATGAGGAGCGCGACATGAGCGAGCAACATCTCACCGTGGTGGACCATCCGTTGGTCCAACATAAACTGACAATTATGCGCGAATCCGAGACGCCAACGGCGGTCTTCCGACAGTTGCTGCGCGAGATCAGCCAGTTGTTGGCCTATGAGGTCACGCGCAACCTGCCCATGACGACCAAGCGGATCGAGACGCCGATGCAGGCGATGGACGCGCCAACGCTGGACGGCAAAAAGTTGGCGCTCATCAGTATTCTGCGCGCAGGTAACGGATTGCTTGACGGTGTGCTTGAGTTGATACCGTCGGCGCGGGTCGGTTTTGTCGGTCTCTACCGCGACGAGGAAACGCTGCAACCGGTCCAGTACTACTTCAAAGTGCCCGAAGGCCTTGATGACCGGTTGGTGATTGCGGTTGATCCGATGCTGGCCACCGGCAACTCGTCCGTCGCCGCAATTGATCTGCTAAAGCAGGCGGGCGCTACAAACATCCGCTTTTTGTGCTTGCTTGCCGCGCCCGAAGGCATCGCACGGATGAAAGAAGCGCACCCAGACGTGCCGATCGTAACAGCCGCAGTTGACGAAAAGCTTAACGAGGTAGGCTATATCGTGCCGGGCCTTGGCGATGCAGGCGACCGGATGTTCGGCACCAAATAAGCGATCTATGTGATTCGGCAGCTTTGACGAGATCAGTGCAGGCGATCTACTGCAGGCGGGAAAGGCAATCGAAGGGCAATCTACCCTTGGATAGTCCGACAGCGGGATAATGTGGCGAAAGTAGGGCGATTGTTGATGCAATCGCTTTACTCCGCCGCAGCCCTTTGTCATTCTGGCCACTACATCCTGTGGGGGCACACATGAAACTTACTAAACTTGTAGCGATCGCCGTTTTCTTGGGGTCTGTGAGCGCAGGCTCACTTTTGGCGCAATCCCGTCCGGGCAGCCAACCGTCCGAATTTCCGCCTGCGTCCTACAAGGGCAAGCAATATGTAGACAGTGCGGGATGTGTGTTCATTCGCGCAGGTATTGATGGCAATATATCTTGGGTGCCACGGGTTTCACGGTCGCGCACCGGCGTTTGCGGGTTCAAACCTACATTCGCGGGTCAAGTCGCCTCCACCGCACCGGCGCAGCGGTCCTCATCTGCACCCGCACCTGTGCAAATCACGCTTTCCAACCCACCAGTTGCGGCTGCAGTACCTGCACCGGTTGCAGCCCCTGCGCCGCGTCGCGCCCCTGCTCAGGTTGCACGCGTAGCACCAAAGCCTGCCCCGCGTGTCGTGCGGCAAGTCGCCAAACGCCCTGCACCGGCCGTGGCGCCAGTTGTGAAAACCGCACCGGTTAACGCAAAAACTACACGGCGTGTGGCTCAGGGCACCTCCGCCTGTCCTGGTGTGTCCGGCATCAGCGGGCAATATCTGCGCAGCAGCAACAGCCGTCTTGCCGTACGCTGTGGTCCGCAGACAACACCCATCGTCGGTGCCCGTATCTCAAGCGCAGCGGTGCCGCGGGGCACGGCCCAGCCCACATCGCGTACTGTTGCGGCACAGCCCATTCGTGTCAGCCCGCAGACCCGCATCGTGCCACGCCATGTGGCAGTCAACCGCGTGAACACCAACAACGTTCAAGTGCCCGCAGGGTTTAGAACAGTCTGGTCTGACGACCGCCTGAACCCCAATCGGGCGGAGCAATCGCTGGCGGGTCACCGGGCCATGTCGCTTGTCTGGACCTCCACAGTTCCGCGCCGTTTGATAAATCAGGCCGATGGCCGCGACGTGACGGCATCGGTCGCACTCGTTTATCCGTTCACTGATTTCGAGGCCCAACAGCGTGATCTGGGTCAGGTCACAATCGTTCAGCGTGACGGTCAAACGCTCAAGCGGATCATCCGCTCAGCGCGCCGCGTTGTAAATCCAGAACCGGGTCAGGCGCGTGTGTCCACTGTGCAGCGCGCGCCGACACTTTCGTCGCGCTCTGCCTCGAAGGTCCCGACCAAAGCGACGGCAAAGCGGGCCGCCCCTAAGGGTGAGGTCGCAGGCGACGGGTTCGTTCAGGTTGGATCATTCGCCAGCGCAAGTGCCGCACAAACTCAGGCACAAAAAGTGCGCCGGATGGGCTTGCCTGTGCGGGTTGGCGTTCTGACACGCGGTGGCAAGACAACGCGCCTTGTGATTGCAGGCCCCTTTGCCAGCGATGCGCGTACCAAAAGTGCCGTCTCACGGCTGCGCAGTGCCGGTATGACTGCTGTTGCGCGCTAAGTACCTATCTTGAAACTAAGCATTTGACTGGCCTTGCAGAATTCTGCGGGCCAGTTCTTTTGCCCATGCGGCATAGATTACGGGGCCGGGGTGGAAGCCATCCTCCGCCATATCATCTGCATTCAGCGCGTCGGGAAGTGGCACATATTCGGTGTCTGTTTCTGCGCGTAGCGCAAGGCCAAGCGCCGCATCAAAGCGGATTGCGCGCCTTCCCAACAGCCAGCGCAGCGGATGGGGGAGCAAGGGAAAACTGCCGAGGGGTGGCACCTGACAGACATACATCCGCTTTGCACCGGTCTGCTGCCGCAAGAGAGAGCGAACCTCAGTATAGTTTTGCAGCCAACCCGACATGGAACCCCCGCGCGTCACATCATTGACCCCAAGCACAACAACACAGAGATCGGCGAATGGCAGGTCGTGTTCCTTCAGACGGGCAAGCGTTGCAGGTGTCGTGGCACCGGTTCGGGCGATCAGATGCCAATTTACGCGATACTGCGGTGAGAGTGATTGTGCCAACTGACCGGCGAGGGCGGTTTCCTGAGTTTGCGCCCCGACACCTGCGGCGGAGCTGTCGCCGACAATCAGAATGGACAAAGGTGACCCGTTTCCAAGACTGCCCTGCCGTGGCCCCGATGCCTCTGGCAGGCGCAGCGCGCTTTTGCGCAATCGAACTGCCTGAAGCAGTAGAATTGGAGAGAGGACTGCAGTTGCAACCGCGTCCAAGATCACCCGCCACACAACCCTTGAAGGCGCAGCCACGTGCTGTCGCGCAAGAGCGGTTCGGTCGCGCGGCCCTTCATCGGATCTCCTTCAATAAGGGCGAGTACGGATTCACCTGTGATGTCGCGCGCGCGCGCAAACGGGGTCGCGCGCACATCTGCACCCTCGAACAAGGCCAACAAGTTGGTGGTATCGGGCACACGCTCAGGGGTGGTCATCAAATACTCGGCATAGTCATCAAGGGCATCGCCAGAAACGTCGCCGGTTGTCAGCAGCCGGAAATTCTCCCAAGGGCCCACAACATTGAGCATATCCGCCAACGGGTCGCGCTCAACGGAGAGTGCGAGTTGGGACAGGATATAACCCGCAGCGACATCTGGCTCCTCCCAATCCTCGAAAACTGACCGGTCAAGGACGATGACCCCACCGGGCAGGTGCAGGGCCGGACGGCCCAATGCACGGACCACAGCAAGGTCCGGTGTGGCAAGGCGCGCGCCCAAACTGCGCAACCCACGCAAGCCTGCGGCATCACTGCACAGCGGACCGGTGACGCGCTGCATCCTGTCGATCAAGGCCACGCCCAACGCCTCGCGTTTGACCTGTGGAACCACGCGCAGGGTATTGTCGCGCATGGCACCGGGCAACCAGAACAGGATCACGGCCGCTACGGCACTGATGGAGGCTGCAACGCCGAGCCATCTGAGCCTGCCACTGCGGGGCCGCGTGCGGGCAATGGCCTGCCGCAGTGTTTCGATAGCGGCGACCATTTCCATCTCGTGCTCTGGCAGCTCAAGGGTTTCGCTGGTGTCACCGTCGGGATGAAACACCGCCGGTATTACATTAGGGTTGGCGCGGACAACTGCGGGGAGTGACCAATGGGTGATGGCCTGATCGTTCATATCGGCAATGATAAGCGTGGCATTGCCCACCGATACAATCACCTCGCGGCGCTGCCCCTCAGGGGTGGGCCGCCATAGGCCAGTGGCCTCAAGGCGATCATATTTATTCAGCGCTGTCATCTGTGTGTCTGCTTGGGATTGTTAGGTCTGCACCCTAACATTTGCGCGCGGCAGGGCAATGGTCTCTGCGCCCCGTCGGGCAATCGGATCGCGTCGGGACCTGATTTTGGAAATCACAGTGTTGCAGCAAGTTTGCGCAGCTCGAATTTTTGGATTTTACCAGTCGAGGTTTTGGGCAATTCCTGAAACACGACCTTTTTAGGGGTTTTGAAGCCAGCCAGCGTTTCGCGGGTAAATGCAATCAATGCGGCTTCATCCACTTGCGCACCGGGTTTCAATTCGACAAATGCGCAAGGCACTTCGCCCCATTTTTCGTCCGGCTTCGCAACCACAGCGGCGAGCATGACAGCATCATGGCCCATCAATGTGCCTTCCACTTCGACGGAAGAGATATTCTCTCCGCCAGAGATGATGATGTCCTTGGCGCGATCCGCAATCTGGATGTAGCCGTCGCCGTGTTGCACGGCCAGATCACCCGAATGGAAATATCCGCCTGCAAACGCTTCTCGGGTGGCTGCAGGGTTCTTGAAATACCCCTTCATCACCGCGTTGCCGCGGATCATAATCTCACCTTGTGTCCTAGCATCGCGGGCCACTTGTGCCATTGCGTCATCCATAACGGTGATATGTTCCATCATCGGAAATGCGACGCCTTGGCGGGACTTCATCGCCGCACGCGCGGGTTTGTCGAGGGCCGCCCAATCCTCTTCCCGCCAGATACACTCGGTCACATGACCGTATGTCTCGGTAAGGCCATAGACATGGGTGACGTTGAAGCCTTGCGCCTCGATTTTGCCCAATGTGGCTGGGGCGGGGGGCGCGCCGGCGGTGACCACCTCCACCACATGGGAGAAGTCGCGTCGGTCCGCCGCATCCGCGTTCACCAGCATGTTGAGCACAATGGGTGCGCCGCCGAAATGTGTCACACGCTCGTCCGCGATTGCGTCAAAGATCGCTTTGGCCGTAATATCGCGCACGCATACAAGTGTGCCGCCGATCAGGGGCATCATCCACGTGTGGTTCCAGCCATTGCAATGAAACAGCGGCACGATCTGCATAAACACCGGATGCAGGGTCATCCGCCAACTGATCACTGTGCCCATTGTCATCAGATACGCACCACGATGATGGTACACCACGCCCTTCGGCCGCCCTGTCGTGCCGGAGGTGTAATTGAGTGCAAGGCTTTCCCATTCGTCTTTCGGCATCTGCCACGCATAATTGCCATTACCACTGGCGATGATATCTTCATATACTGGATGGCGGCCTGTTGCAGGAAATCCGGCAGGGGCATCGGGTACTTCGATAATCTTCGGGCCATTGCCGTTAAGACGTGCAGTGGCGGCTTCGGTAAGCTCGATGAATTGTGTATCGGCCAAGACTACCGACGCGCCGCCATGCTCGAAAATATAGGCGACGGTGTCCACGTCGAGGCGGGTGTTGATTGTGTTGAGTACGCCACCACAAGCAGGCACGCCAAAATGCGCTTCGGCCTGTGCGGGAGTATTCGGCAATAAGGTTGCGACAACATCGCCGGATTTAACGCCCATGTCAGACAGCGCCGAGGCCAGTTGCGTGCAGCGCGCGTGGTATTGTGCATAGGTGACGCGGTGATCGCCATAGATCACCGCAGTGCGGTCGGCAAAGACGTCCGCCGCACGGCCCAGATGCGACAGCGGTGTGAGCGCCACATAATTTGCGGCACATTTCTCCAACCCGGTCTCGTCGTTCATCCAGCCCATTTGCCGTCCTCCATCGCACCCACTGCAACTACAATATTGCACACGCGTCAAAGCACGATATGCAGAGGGAGAAAATATGCAATCATCAAGATGCAAACCGGCAGGGAGGATCGGCAATGAGCGATACAGCACTGCGCCCCGGCATGGCCGCACTGTGCGTTCTGGGGGGCATGTTTGCGCTTGGGATCACCGATAATTTCGTCCCATATATCTCTGAGACGGGGTCGCTGTGGCAGTTTCACATGCTGCGCGGTGTTTTGGCGGTCGTGTTGCTGGCGATACTGGCGGGGATTGGCATAGGTGTCATCCGTCCGGTGAGTTGGCGCGCCGTTTTGGGGCGCAGCGTCTTTCCCGCAACGGCGATGCTGATTTACTTTGGGTGCTTGTCGGTGCTGCCGATCGGCGTTGTGGTCGCGGGTCTGTTTACTGCACCACTTTTTGTCCTGCTCATTTCTGTGATTTTTCAGGGCGCGCGCGTCGGACCCTTTCGCATCGGGGCGGTGTTGCTTGGTTTTGTCGGTGCGTTGTTGGTGATCCAGCCTGATCCGCGCGCCTTGGACCTTGTTGCGTTTTTGCCTATTGTGGCGGGGATGTTTTACGCGGTGGGTGCCGTGGTGACGCGGCTTTGGTGCGCGCGCGAAAGTACCATCGCATTGTCGGCGGGATTCTTCGGGATGCTGTCGTTGTTTGGCGCGTTGGGCCTTTTGGTCCTGCCTGCGGGCGGGCCCGAGGGGTTCGACGGATTTGTGCAGCGCGGTTGGGTTCCGGTGACTGGTGCAATGGTTTTCTGGATCGCGGTACAGGCCGTGGGCAGTATCATTGGCATTGGCCTCATCTTTCGCGGCTATCTGCTGGGGGAGGCGGGGTATGTCGCGGTCTATGAATATTCCTTGTTGGTGTTCGCAAGTTTCTGGGCTTGGGTTTTATGGGATCAGGCGGTAGGTCCGCTGGCGTTTGCTGGAATGTCGATGATCGCAGGCGCAGGAGCAGTGATCACAATGCGCAGCGATGAGGCCGTGCCGCTGCGTGCAGTCAAAATTCCGAATGACGCGGCATGATCCTGTCACGGGGGCGGCGCTATCTTTTTATGCACGCACCAAAGACGGGTGGTACCTCCATGGCGTTGGCGCTTGAGGCACGGGCGATGAAGGACGACATCATGCTGGGCGATACGCCCAAAGCGGTGCGGCGGCGCAAACGTATGAAAAATGTGCAAACCGCAGGACGCCTTTGGAAGCATTCGACGCTGGCCGATCTCGACGGGCTTGTGACGTCGGACGAACTGGCTGATCTGTTTGTCTTTACCATGGTGCGCAATCCATGGGACCGCATGGTGAGCTATTATTCATGGTTGAAAGAACAAAGCTTTGATCATGTGGCCGTGCACAAAGCAAAAAGCCTTGATTTTGAAGACTTCGTTGCGGCGCCCGAAATTGCGACAAGTTTCGCGAACGCTTCTGCCACCTCATATGTGACGGATGCGGCGGGTTTGATGCGGGCACAGCTCTTCATCAGGCTTGAGAATCTGGCAGCGGACATCGCACCACTTGAGGCGCATCTGGGCTTTTCGCTTGATATACCGCACGTCAATCGCAGTGCGCGCGTCGCAGATTACCGCGCGGCTTATAGCAAGGCGAGTGCTGCGCGTGTCGCCTGGATGCATGCGGAAGACATCGCAAAGTTTGACTACACATTCTGAGTAATAGCGCGTTATTGCTGGTTCGGTTGTACGGGGAATTTTCAAGCAAACTTTATTCACTTTATTCTGCAAGAGCGTGAGACTGTACATCGTTCGTGTCGAATGCCGCTCTGTACCGTCTACTGATGCCTGAACCGGTGCCAATGCCTTAATGCTGCCCTGATCATGTCCCTTCGCCGCCCCGCGAATCATACTCAGTGGTGTCAGAAAAATAAACGCGCCCCAAAGAGGGTGCACTTCAAGGGGAATGGAAACGATGTTTGGACTGGGATCTAAAGCGCAACAGCCCGCCCGCCGCATAGTCGAGATGACCGGCGCATATGACGGTGGCATTGCCACGATGAGCCACGGTTTGATGACCGGTACACGCGTCGCCAGCAATCTGGGGTGGCGCGCTGTGGATGCGCTGGCTGTGGGCGACAAGGTTCTGACATTCGATCACGGCATGCAGAAAATCATAGAAGTGCGCCGCGCGCATATGTGGCTCGATGCGCCGGACACCTGTGAGACACTTTGGCCGGTTGTCGTGCCAGTTGGCGCGCTGGGCAACCGTGAAGAGCTGGTATTATTGCCGGATCAGGGCATCATGGTCGAGAGTGATGCAGCACAAGAAATGCACGGCGATCCTTTTGCGATCCTGACAGCCCACAGCATGGTCGGGTTGCGTGGCGTCTACCGCCGCCAACCCATGCAGCGGATTGAGTTGATCTCGATCTACTTCGCCCATGATGAGGTGATCTATGCCGAAGGCGGCGCGCTGATCTATTGCCCGCGTGACACTTCGACATTGCACAAGTTTCTGGAGGCAGAACCGCAAACCTATCAGGTTTTCAACGGTGAACAGGCCGAAGAATTGGCTGATATGATCTATCTCGAAGATACGATGCTGGAGCCTGAAGCTGCACCGATGCATACGGCGACGCACTGAAAAGAAGTGCTCGGGGGTCAAATACGACAGGCTGCCGGACAAAAAAAAGGGACGTAAAATGCGCCCCTTTTCCGTCATATGATTTCAACGCTTACGCGGCCTTGGCAGCCTTTGGACCAAAGCGGCCATAGAACGTCTGGTTTTTGTCCGCCATCTCACGCAGCAGATCAGGGCATTTGAACCGCTCGCCAAATTGCGCTTCCAACTGATCACACCGTTCTGCGGCATAGGGCGTCCCGATCATATCGAGCCACGACAGTGGCCCACCGGACCAAGGCGCAAAGCCCCAACCGAGGATCGCACCCACATCGCCTTCGCGGATGTCCATCAGCACGCCTTCTTCCAGCGCGCGAACGGCCTCTAGAACCTGTACGAACATCAGACGGTCCTGAACATCCTGCAACTGCGGTTGCTCTTCGGCGAGCGGGTATTTGTCCTGCATGCCTTTCCAGTATCCAAGACGCTTGCCTTTTTCATCGTAGTCGAAGTAGCCCGCTTTGGTTTTGCGCCCCAAACGGCCCTTTTCTTCGAGCCAGACAATCAACTCGTCCGCTTCTGACGCAGGGTATGCGTTGCCCATTGCGGCCTTCGTGGCACGCATAATTTTGGTGGCCAGATCAACGGAAGTCTCATCGCCTAACTGCACAGGGCCGACCGGAAAGCCCAGCATTTGTGCGGCTTGGTCAATGTACCACGGCGCCACACCTTCGGTGATCATGCGATTTGCTTCACCGCCGTAGGGGATGATGCAGCGGTTGGCGTAGAAGAAGCGCGCATCGTTGACCACGATCGGTGTTTTGCGGATTTGACGCACATAATCGAGCGCTTTGGCAACCGCTCGATCGCCGGTATTGGCACCTTTGATGATCTCGACCAGCAACATCCGCTCAACCGGAGAGAAGAAGTGGATGCCGATAAACTGCTCCTGACGGCTGCTTGCTTTTGCCAGATCGGTGATTGGCAGGGTCGAGGTATTGGAAGCATAGATGCAATCCTCAGGGATCACCGCCTCGACTTTTTTGGTCATCTCGGCTTTCACCTTGGGGTCCTCGAAGACCGCCTCGATGATCAGGTCACATCCTTTGAGGGCGTCGAGATCCGTTGTGGCTGTGATCATCGACAGCAGTGCGTCCTTCTTCTCGGGCGTTGCCTTCTTGCGCGCGATGCCTTTGTCCATATAGCTCTCGGAATAAGCTTTGCCCTTGTCAGCGGCGTCCTGATCGCGGTCGATGAGGACCACTTCGATACCCGCCTGCGCGGAGACTAGTGCAATGCCCGCACCCATCATGCCCGCACCCAGAACGCCTAGCTTTTTGACACGCTGGTCTGGCACGCCTTCGGGACGCACGGCGCCTTTTTCCAACGCTTCTTTGTTAAGAAAAAGCGAACGGATCATGGCGGAGGACGTCGGGTTCATCAGAACGGAGGTGAACCAGCGTGCCTCAATCCTGAGGGCAACGTCGAAGGGAACAAGTGCGCCTTCGTAAACCGCCGACAGAAGTGCTTTTGCCGCCGGATAGACGCCTTTTGTCTTGCCGTGGACCATTGCAGAGGCACCGACAAACGTCATGAAGCCCGCAGGGTGGTAGGGTGTACCGCCGGGCATTTTATAGCCTTTGGCATCCCAAGGCTTGAGGATATCGGCGTCCGTCGCAGCCAGCACCCATGCACGTGCATCGGCCATCGGATCGTCGCTCACTTCGTGAATGATGCCTGCCTTCTTGGCGGCGTCCGGCGCGAGCATTTTGCCCTCAAGCAACAGGGGGGAGGCAGCCATCGCACCCAGCATGCGGACAAGACGGGTTGTCCCGCCGGCACCGGGGAAAATGCCAACCTGAATTTCTGGCAGACCGATACGTGCCTTTGGGTTGTTGGCTGCAAAGATACGGTGCGTGGCCAGCGGCAACTCCAGGCCGATGCCCGCAGCAGTGCCGGGCAATACTGCAGCAACAGGTTTGCCGCCTTTGTTTGTCTTGGGGTCCATGCCCGCGCGCTCAATCTTGCGCAGCAGGGTGTGCATGCGCATCGTGCCGTCGAAAAGCCCCTTTGCTGGATCATCGCCTGCATCGGCTTTCATTTTTGCCAGCAGGTTGAGGTCCATACCGCCTGCGAATGATCCGTCTTTGCCGGATGTGATGATGATCCCTTTGACAGTGTCGTCGGCAAGGGCCTGATCTGTCAGTGTATCCAGATCCTCAAGACCGTCGACGGACATGACGTTCATGGATTTGTCTGCGACATCCCATGTGATGGTGGCAATGCCCTCGGCATCGGTTTTCATTGTAAAATCGGTCATAGTGGGTTCCTGATTTTGTATAAATTATTTCGGCTGTTGCACGGTTGTTGTACTGAGCGCGCGGCCGACAGTTGTTGTTTTATCGACGGCATATTGGCTGGAAGTGACCACCCAACGCCCATCAACGAGTTCAAGGACTGAGAAAGAGGGGAATGGATCACCTATGCGTTGGTTGCCTGACATCATATGTGTCGTATGTGTCGCCTCTATTCGGGTCTCGGTGCGGTATTCAGCCACATCACAGATACGCACCAGATCGGTGATCTGCTTGCGTGTGTAGTCCTGAACAACCCTGTTGAAGACGACGCGCATGTCCTCAAGGGTGTTCAGAACTGTTTTCTGCTCGGATGTGGCGATGAAGTGGGGGAGCCTGAAGAACGGGGTGAAAGCTTCGAAATCACCCGCAAGGAGGGCGGCTGCTGTCTTTTCCAAAAGATATTCAGATATCTCTTTTGCTGTCTTCATCTCGCCCAGCTCCACTATGCTACACCCGCTCGATGATGGTCGCCGCCCCCATGCCTGATGCGATGCACAAGGTCGCAAGACCGACTTCCTTGTCCGTGCGCTCCAACTCGTCGAGCAAGGTGCCGATGATCATGGCCCCCGTCGCGCCCAGCGGGTGACCCATCGCAATTGCGCCACCGTTGACGTTGACCTTGTCGTGGTCGACATCGAAAGCTTGCATGAAACGCATCACAACGGCGGCAAACGCCTCGTTGACTTCGAACAAATCAATATCGCCGATGGTCATGCCGTTATCGGCAAGTATTTTCTCGGTGACAGGCACCGGACCGGTGAGCATGATCGTGGGGTCGGTTCCAATTTTCGCTGTGGCGCGGATGCGCGCACGCGGTTTCAGGCCGTATTTTTCACCAAATTCTTTGTTGCCGATGAGGACTGCTGCTGCCCCGTCCACGATCCCGCTCGAGTTACCGGCGTGGTGGATGTGGTGGATTTTCTCGAGGTGCGGATATTTCAGCAGCGCGACCTTATCGAAGCCGGGCATGACTTCGCCCATCTGTTGGAACGCGGGGTTTAACGCGCCAAGCGACTGCATATCTGTTTGTGGGCGCATGTATTCGTCATGGCTGAGGATTTCGAGGCCGTTCTGATCGCGAATGGTGATGACGGAGTTCTTGAAACGTCCCTCATCCCATGCCTTCTTCGCGCGTTGTTGGGATGCGATGGCAAGTGCATCGGCATCGTCACGCGAGAAGCCATATTCGGTGGCAATGATATCCGCCGAAATGCCTTGCGGTACGAAATACGATTCCATCGCGATGCTGGGGTCAGCAGCGATTGCCGCCCCGTCCGAGCCCATTGGTACACGACCCATCATTTCCACGCCGCCGGCGATATAGGCCATGCCAGCGCCGCCGCGCACCTGATTGGCGGCAAGGTTCACCGCTTCCATGCCGGACGCGCAAAAACGGTTTATCGCAAGGCCCGGAATACGCTCATCCAGATCGGAGGCCAGAACAGCCGAGCGTGCAAGACAGCCGCCTTGCTCCATGACTTGGGTCACGTTGCCCCAGATCACATCCTCAACGGCGTGGCCTTCAAGATTATTGCGGTCTTTGAGGGCATTGAGTGTCAACGCAGACAGCCGCAGCGATGTCAGTTCATGTAGCGCGCCGTCTTTGCGGCCTTTGCCGCGCGGGGTCCGCAGGGCGTCATAGATATAAGCTTCGGTCATGGTGTACTCCTTCGTCAGGCATTTTGCCCGTTATAGTTGTTTAGGCGCGGTCGGCAGGGGAGCCGGGCATGAGATCATAGGGTGCTTTCCACCCGTCGGTGTTGGACAGGCGGGTGAGCCATGCATCAATATTTGCATGCTTCTTGCGGTCAAACCCGAACGGCTCGGGATAATATAGATACCCACAACAGCTCAGATCGGCATTGGTCATACTATCTCCGACGATCCAGTCGCGACCCGCAAGGTGGGCGTTTAGCAATTCATAAGCTGCGGTCAGGCGCCCCTGGTTGAAGGCAATGACTTCTTTTGGCTGTTTGTCCTCAGGCAGAAAGTTCATCAAGAACCGCGTCATGCCTGCCATCGAGCTGAGTTTGTGATTGTCCCACAGCACCCAGCGCAAAATCTCCCGCCGCTCTGCTGCGTCCTTGCCGCCAAACTTGCCAGATTTTTCTGAAACGTAATCCTGAATGACGCCGGATTGGGTCAGCGTGATATCGCCGTCCACCATTACCGGTACTTCACCAAGGGAATTGATTTGCGCGCGGTAATCCGGTGTGCGGGTTTCACCGCCAAAGAAATCCACCTTCATCGGCTCCCACGCCAGACCTGACAGCTCAAGCGCAAGGGCCGCCTTATACGCATTTCCACTTTCGCCAAAGCAGTAGAGTTTGATTGTCATGAGCAGGTTCCCTGTACGTTTGTTGAGGTTTGCGTGGCAGTGTGGTCCGCGCATGCGCTGTGCTGTTTATGGTAATTGAAGATCGGGCTGCGGCTTGGACCGGCAGAAACCTTCGTGAAGGTTTCTGCACGCATGCCAGCAAAATCGAAAACAGCACTGGTGCACTGTGGTTTCTCAATCCGCGTGATCATCGCACCACCTCCCATGGCTTGATCCCAAATCACAACGCTAATGCGGTGCGCTTGGTTGCAAAATTCTGTCGCGTATCAATGTGCTAGACCGATAGAAAACAAAGGCCGCACTCATCTTTTGCGGCTTTCCAGATCCGAGTTAAATAACCGCAAGCGTGCCGTCAGGTTTTCTTCGTTCATGACGGATGAGAAATTCTCGAATAAAAATGACAGCGCTTCGCCTTCATCAAGACCGGCCTCGGCGCTGAATTTCTTGAGCTGCCGATAGCCGTCTTCGGTCATGGCGACAGGAAAGCGGCGGGTCAGACGAAAGCGTTTTGGCACAAATCTCTCCGGTTTGGTGGGGCGGGGGACATGCCCCCGCCGACCGATCTTAAAAGTTTGCCGCATCCAGCGCCATCACCGTATCCGCGCCCGATTGGATGCGTGTGAGATGCAGCGCCGTGGCGGGCAACTGACGTGCCATATAATAGCGCCCTGTTGCCAGCTTTGTCTCGTAGAACGTGGCGTCGGTGGTGCCATTCGCCAAAGCATCGCGTGCGGCTTTGCCCATCATTGCCCACATCAAGCCCAGGCAGGTGTGGCCGAACATGTGCATAAAGTCATTGGAACCGGCGAGCGCGTTGTTGGGGTTCTTCATGCCGTTTTGCATAAAGTACATGCTCGCAGCTTGCAGATCCTTTGATGCGGCCTTGAGCGGCTCGAGGAAGTCTTTGTCGAATGCATCATCCTGCCCTGCGTTATCTTTGCAGAACCCTTTGACCAAATCAAAGAAGGCCATCACATGCTTGCCGCCATCTTGGGCCAGCTTGCGACCTACCAGATCGAGGGCCTGAACACCGTTCGCACCTTCATAGATCATCGCAATACGCGCATCGCGTGTGAATTGGGACATGCCCCACTCTTCGATATAACCGTGACCGCCATAGATTTGCTGGGCCTTGACGGTCATGTCGTATCCAACGTCGGTCAGGAAGCCTTTGATCACCGGGGTTAGTAGCGACACAAGCCCGTCGGCGTCTTTGTCCTCAGAGCGGTGTGCAGCGTCGATCATCGTGGCTCCCCACAGAATGAACGCACGCGCGCCCTCGGCAAAGCTTTTTTGATCCATCAGGGAGCGGCGAATGTCAGGATGCACGATCAGCGGATCAGCAGGCTTGTCAGGTGCTTCAACGCCGGTGACTGCACGGCCCTGAAGGCGGTCGTGCGCATAAGCCAGTGCGTTCTGATAGGCAACGTCCGCCTGTGCCAGACCCTGCATGCCAACGCCCAAACGGGCCTCGTTCATCATGGTGAACATGGCGCGCATGCCTTTATGCTCTTCGCCCAGTAGGTATCCTGTGGCGTCGTCATAGTTCATCACGCATGTGGAGTTGCCGTGAATGCCCATCTTGTCCTCGATGGAACCTACAGCCGCGCCGTTGCGGGTACCAAGGCTGCCGTCATCGTTGACATTGACCTTGGGCACAATGAACAGGGACACACCCTTGATGCCTTCGGGTCCGCCTTCGATCTTGGCCAGCACGAGGTGGATGATGTTATCCGCCATGTCATGCTCCCCCGAGGAGATGAAGATTTTCTGGCCGGTGATTTTGTAGCTGCCATCATCTTGCGGCACAGCCTTGGTGCGCATCAGACCCAGATCGGTGCCGCAATGTGGCTCCGTCAGGTTCATGGTGCCTGTCCACTCACAGCTGACCATTTTGGGCAGGTATTTGTCCTTTTGTTCGTCCGTGCCATGCGCAAGGATTGCAGAAGCCGCGCCATGCGTCAGACCTTGGTACATAGTGAACGCCATGTTGGAGGCCGAGAACAACTCCCCTACCGCAGAGCCGATAACTGCAGGCATGTTCTGGCCGCCGTACTGCTCGGGCATATCCAGACCGGGCCAGCCGCCTTCTTTGACCTTCTCGAATGCTTCTTTGAAGCCTGTGGGTGTGTAGACCACGCCATTTTCCAGACGACAGCCTTCCTTGTCGCCGGTCGCGTTCAGCGGCGCGAGGACTTCGGACGTCAGTTTGCCCGCTTCCTCAAGGATCGCGGCGGTGAAATCCGGTTCCAGATCGGCGTAACCGGGAATCGTCGCCTCGGTCACTTTGAGCACGTCATGCAACACAAACTGCATGTCTTTTGTGGGGGCGGTATAGGTCGGCATTTTGCGTCTCCCTGCAAAAATTTAGGAAAGGTCAGATGTTTGAATGATGAAACCGATGGTTAGCCCGCTTTTCGCGGTTGTCTGATCGAGGAGATCATTTTCTCTCCCCATTTTAGCTGTTCGCGCAGGTCAGCGATGGCGCTGTCAATCTCGTCGCGCTGTTTTTCCATCTCTTCGAGACGTCGGCACGCAAGGTCATAGCTTTGCTCCATCTGGCTCAGCTGCCCGTCCCCTTTGTAATACAGGTCAAGGAGTTGCCGGATATCTTCGAGCGAGAAGCCAAAGCGTTTGCCGCGCAGAATAAGCTTGAGCCGCGCGCGGTCACGCTTTGTGAACAGCCGTTTTTGCCCGATCCGCTGAGGGAACAAAAGCTCCTTCGCCTCATAGAAGCGTAGCGTGCGGGGTGTGACGTGAAAAGCGTCACACATCTCGCGGATTGTCAGTGTATCTGTGCTCATTATGCTCTCACCGATTGCTATATGATTGAGCCCTGCGGGGTCGATTGGGTAGGTTTGGTTTCACCTTGCAGGATTACGTAGTGCGATCCTACGTCACTTACCAGCTTTACGCAAAATTACTTTACGTAAACTATTCGTGAACGCTCTGGAGGTCTGGGAATGAAAGATGCCGCGCCACTGCGAGGCGCTGGGATCACTCTGATATTCCGGGATAAAAAAATGTCGCGCGCAGTTTTCAGAAAATCACACTGTGCTTCTGCAAGGGAGCACCCGTCCGTAGCGCCTACTACTTCTGCTCGTTCAGTGCCGCAATCGTGACGTCGCGCAGGCGGGTCAGCTCGTTCAGGGCTTCGTCCATCTGATCGCGTTTTTCGGTCAGTTCTTTGATCTGGCCGTCCGCCATATCGACCCATGCGTTCATCTGGGCCTGCGTGCCTTCGTTTTCATATATCAAAAGCCACTGGCGGATATCTTCTAGCGCGAAGCCAAAGCTGCGGCCGCGCAGAATCAGCTGCATGCGCGCCCGCTCACGCGTTGTGTAGTAGCGTGTGCGGCCTTCACGGTCAGGCGAAAGCAATTCGATGTATTCGTAATACCGCAGGGTGCGCGGTGTAACATCAAAATGGGCGCACATCTCTTTGAAGGTCAGGCGGTTCGTTTCGCTCATGCTGGGACTCCTCCGGTAGGGCAGGCTAAAACTGCTGCGCGCGATGTGCAACGCCCACTTGCCCTTTGTGTGACCCTAAGGCTTAAAGGAGCCACGCGCAGGCGCCCTTGCCGCGCCCAAGGGGAGGTCTGATGGCCGATAAATCAAAGCTTGCCCGCCAGTTTATCGAGGCATTGCCGCATTCGGTTATGTTGGGGATGCAGCCGCAGGAAATGAGCAACGGCGTTGCAGCCATTGCGATGCCCTATAATCCCGAGATGATCGGCGATCCGGTCACCGGTGTGATTCATGGCGGTGCCGTGTCAGCGTTGATGGACACCTGCTGCGGCGCGGCGGTGATGTGCCATCCCGACAATGGCGGTGGCACGGCCACCATTGATTTGCGCATCGATTATATGCGGCCTGCGACGCCGGGCCAGACGATTACGGCGCGCGCAACCTGCTATCACATCACCCGTTCGGTCGCATTTGTGCGTGCTGTTGCACTGGACGAGGATACGGATAACCCTGTGGCCACTGCCACTGGCGCCTTCACCGTGGAGATGCGCCAATGAACGTCCGACCTCAACCAGAGCCGGTTCAGGTGATCAAACAACGCCGTGATGCCGCCTTGCGCGCATTGGCCGGTGCGGTGCCCTACATCCGATTTTTAGGGGTCGAGTTCGAGCGTCGTGGAGACGAGTTGACCGGTATCATGCCGTTCAAGCAGACGCTAATCGGGAATCCGCTGCTGCCTGCTTTGCACGGCGGTGCGACGGCGGCATTTTTGGAAATAACGGCCGTGATGACGCTCAACTGGGCACATTTGTGGGATGATCTGGAGGCCGGAAAGATCGACCTTGAGGGCTGCGCGCCGCAGGATTTGCCGCGCTTGCCCAAGACGGTTGATTTTACGGTTGATTATCTGCGCACAGGCCTACCGCGCGATGCCTATGCGCGCGCGCGAATCACGCGGGCAGGGCGCAGATATGCCTCCGTGCAGGTCGAAGCGTGGCAAGACAACCGCGACCGCCTTTATGCGCAAGCAATGGGTCATTTTGTGATGCCCGCCCCCCGTGGCTGTGACTGCCGCCGCGCAGCTTACGCATAAACGCGTCCTCAATATTGCCATTCCGGTCGTTCTGTCGAACGCCACTGTGCCGATCTTAGGGGCTGTGGATACGGCGGTGGTCGGCCAGATGGGGCTGGCTGCACCCCTCGGCGCGGTCGGTATTGGCGCGATTATCCTGTCCGCGTTCTATTGGGTCTTCGGCTTTTTGCGCATGGGCACAGTTGGCCTCACGGCACAGGCAGACGGGCAGGGAGATCAGGGTGAGGTGGCCGCGCTATTGACCCGCGCGCTGATGATTGGGCTTGGCGCGGGTGTCGTGATCATCGCCTTGCAAACTGTGCTGTTCTGGGCCGCATTTCAGGTCTCCCCCGCAAGTGCGGAGGTTGAGGGGCTGGCCCGCGAATACATGGCGGTGCGCATCTGGTCTGCGCCGGCGGCAATCGCGCTCTACGGGATCACCGGTTGGTTGATCGCCCAAGAGCGGACGCGCGCTGTGCTGGTGCTACAACTTTGGATGAACGGGATGAACATCGGCCTCGATTTCTGGTTTGTTATCGGTTTGGGCTGGGGCGTGGAAGGTGTGGCGTTTGCCACAGCAATCGCTGAGTGGAGCGGTTTTGCAATGGGCCTGTGGTTTTGCCGCGTGGCCTTTGCGGGGCGCGCTTGGCGGGCGTGGCCTGCCGTTTTCAACGCGGCCCGCTGGCGGCGAATGATGGCCGTGAACACCGATATTTTGATCCGCTCTCTGCTGCTTCAGGCGGTTTTCGTGAGCTTTATGTTCACCGGTGCGGCCCAAGGGGACGTGACGCTGGCCGCTAATCAGGTGCTGCTCCAGTTCCTGATGATCGCAAGCTACGCGTTGGACGGGTTCGCCTTTTCCGCTGAGGCCCTTGTGGGCAAGGCTGCGGGCGCGCGCAATCCGGCGCGGTTGCGGCGTGCGGCTCTGCTGTGCGCGGGATGGGGGTTCGTCGCGGTGGGGCTCATGGCGCTGGCTTTTGCACTCGGTGGCGGCGGGATTATCGACGCGATGACCACTTCGGCGGAGGTGCGGATGCAGGCGCGGATATATCTGCCCTATCTAATTGGATTGCCGCTGATCGGATGTGCGGCTTTCATGCTCGACGGGATATTCATCGGCGCCACACGCAGCCGCGACATGCGCAATATGATGGCGCTTTCCTTTGCCGTTTATGTCGTTTCAGTGCTGCTGCTTGAGCCGCAGCTCGGCAACCACGGGCTTTGGTTGTCGCTGTTGCTGTCATTCGTGGTGCGCGCGTTGACCCTCGGGCTGCGCTACCCTGCGCTGGAGCGCGCTGTGGCCTAGAGCCAATCGGCGCGCCGTGATCCTACCGCATCCGTGACACAGGCAAACCCGTCCTTGGCCAGATGTGCATCAAT